>CAVGED010000174.1:0-2068 GCA_963628035.1 Paludibacteraceae bacterium | reverse complement strand
GCATCGGTCTTAACGGACTGGTGCTCTTTTTATGTCCATTTTGCGAAAGGAGAACCAATCTATGGCAAGTAAATTGCAGGAATACCGCCGCATGTCGGAGGAAGCGCAGCGCCAGCTGACGGGCAGTCTGGAACGCTGGCAGTCGTTTCTAAAGACAGCATCGCGGCTGTATAAGTATCCGTATCATGAGCAGGTCATGATTCATGCGCAGAGACCGGACGCGACCGCCTGTGCCGAGTATGATGTGTGGAACAATACCATGGGACGCTTTGTACGCCGTGGCTCCAAGGGCATTGCCCTGATTGACACCAGAGGCGACCGCGACAGGCTCCGCTATGTGTTTGATGTATCGGATACCGGCGAAAGGCCGCATTCCAGGAATGTGAACCTGTGGGAGCTGCGTGAGGAGCATCTTCCGGCGGTGTCGGCCATGCTGTCATCCTACTACGGCACGGAGGCTTCCGACCCGCTGAATGTACAGATTGAAGATCTGGCAACAAGCCTTGCACAGGAATACTGGGACAACAATAAGCGTGACATTCTCGACATCCTTGAGGATTCCTTCCTCGAAGAATATGATGAATTTAACGTCGAGGTGGCCTTTCGGCACGCTGCGCAGATCAGCATCAGCTATTCCCTGTTGAACCGTTGCGGGCTTGACCCGAACGACTATCTTGAGCATGAAGACTTTATGAGCGTCTTCGATTTCAATACGCCGGATACAGCGGCTGCGCTGGGCACGGCAGTGAGCAGTATCAATCAGCAGGTGCTGCGGGAAATCGGAGCAACCATCCGAAATTATGAGCGCGAGAAAATCGCGGAAAGGAGCGTCACACATGGAAATGACTTACACGAAAGCGGGAGATTATCTGATTCCGGACATCAGACTGAGCAGCCAGGAGACGAAGCCCATCGGGAAGTACGGGCAGATGAGAAAGCAGTATCTGAAGGAGCATCGTCCGATTCTGTGGAACAGATTGATTCTGAAGGAGCAGCTGTTTTCACATCTTCAGGAGATCGACGAGACAGCACACCGGAGGTTGGACGAGATGCTGCCGCAGATGGCGATGCAGGCAGGAGTGACCGAGGAACTGAAAAAGAAAGACCCGATGGCTTGGGCGGGGCTGATGAACAGCCTGAAAGCACAGGCGGAGGAAATCATTCTGAGCGAGCTGGTGTTCAATTAACCGAAGAGAAGAATGAGCCGGTGCAGGAATCGGTTGCTGAGGTTGAACAATCTGAGCCAACTATTGCGGCTGTAGATGACGGCTGGCTTCCTCTTGGAAGCAACGACAGCACACCGTTCGTAGATGAGCAGACAGGACAGTTTGAGCAGTTATCCCTCATGGATCTGTTCAATACGGAAATAGAACAAATCAGTCATATTGATGAAGCGGAAAGCATGAGAACAGTGCCTTCCGCTTTTTCTTTTACCCAGGCGGAGATTGACGATGTGCTTCTTGTAGGTAGTAACACGACCCATGCCAGAGAGCATATCGTGGATGCGTTCCAGAAGCAGAAAACGACGGCTGAGATCGCAGAGCTTTTGCAGCATGAGTATCACGGCGGCTATGGCATCAAAGGACTTACTGGAGATTACGCTACATGGTATGCAGAGGATGGCATTCATCTGCATAAAGGGCGCTCTGCAAGGTATGAGAACAATTCGCAGGTCATTTCGTGGGAGTCTGCTGCGGAGCGTATCGGAGAGCTGCTGGAGGAAGGCAGCTTTGCCACAAATGTGGAGCTTGCAGAAGCAGGTGGCCTGGTTCGTTCTGAAACAGCACTTTCCCTTCTCTATCTCTACCATGATCTGAGTGAGGAAGCGAGAAAGCAGGGGTATCTGTCCTGCCTTGAAAACCTTCCTTCCGGTTATCCGGACGCGCAGGCGGCACTTGCCGAGCAGCTTACGGATAAAGATTTTCTGTCTGAACTGCGTGGAGAGTATGCCATGTTCTATGGTGCATATGCCGAGGACAGGAGCCTGCTCCGATTCCACTACCACAAGCCGGCTGAGCTTTGGAAGAAGCTCTCCGAGGTGGATATGGAGCGCAGAGAGTATACAAGC
>CAVGED010000173.1:0-2091 GCA_963628035.1 Paludibacteraceae bacterium | reverse complement strand
GAACTGGCGTTAATGCAGCAGGAGATGTCTCTACAAATGTGCAAACTACCCTCGCGAACTATGCAGGAAAAAGTGACCTGGATCATATCAAAATAGTCGTTAACGGGGATCTGGTAACGGTTTATATGAATGACGAAGAGTTGCTTAGCTACGAGAACGAGGATGTTTCAAAGCTGAGTTCCGGTTCTATTGGCTTATATGCCGGGAGACGGCAGGCGAAGTTCGACAACATTAAGGTATATCCCAACGAGGGCGTAACGGAGAATGATTATTATGAGGTAGGCTTTTATCGTTCCGGTAGAGAGACCATGCTCCATCCGTTTAAGGCCGGATATGTATTTGGCGGGTGGTATAAGGACGAAAGATGTACAGAAGCTTTGGATGCAACTACAATGACAGGCCTGGGATATGCAAAGTGGGTGGATGAAGACGTATTAAGCGTAAAGGCACAGCTCAGGAACGATACGACAACAGGGAGTTTGACAACGGCAATACGATTTGTAACGACAGTAGACTCCCTGGATTATCAAAATGCCGGAATGAAGATTAATGGCGGTGGAAAAGAGATTGATTATAAAACCACAAGCGTATGCAAAGAAATTGTTGCACGTGAAGATGGTATTCCGTTCACATATAAACCGACGCACTTTTCCGAGTATTCGAACTATTTTGCAACCGTGACGGTATACAATATTCCGGTACAAAGCAATCTTTATAAACCGATTACGGTTACACCTTATTGGACAACGACAGACGGTACCTATGTGACAGGTGTGATCCGCAGTGATATTACGATTCAAGCCGGAATTGATGCAAATACGAACAGTCAGAATGGCAGTACAGCATTCAATGGACCATAGAAGGGAAATACAATGAAAATATTTTATCGGCACCAAAATCTTTTTGGTGCCGATAAAATATGGACTTTTCCAACATTAGTGACTATGCAGAGAGATAGAGATACCTTTGGAATCCCTGTATTCCTTCGGCGTACAGCCTACATTCTTTTTGAAATATCGACAGAAGGTAGTTGGATCATCAAATTTTAAAATGGTTGAAATTTCTTTAATCTTCAGACTGGAATTCAAGAGCAGCCGCTTGGATTCTGCCATTCGAAGCAACATAATGTATTGCGTTAACGTCTTCCCGGTTAATTCCTTGAACAGATGAGAAGCTCTCGACGGGCTGATATGCAGATTACTGCAGATCTGTTCCATGGAGAGGGCTTCCCAGTTGTTTCCGCTCTCATTTACATAATTTGCCAACATATCAATGGTATGAGTTGCCTGTAGTGTTCCTGTATCTTGAATTTGCAGCAGGATAATAGTAAGTATGGAGATCAGGGAAGAGACAATGTGAGCCTGTGCAAAGGGAGAATTTATATCCTGATAGTGTTCTGCTGCAAGCTTGTAGCAATGATCAATAGCCATAACGGTATTGCCGGAGCTGTTATGCTGATAAAAGGAGGCTCCGTTTTTAAAAAAACCATCATCTGTAATAAAATCCAAGCCGCAGGCATCACAGATGCTCTCAAAGAATCTCCTCGAGATGATCAGCTTACTGCGATTGTAGGTATCCGGATCGGCAGGGTTGGAGTAATGAGTTTCCATTGCGTCAATGATCAGCGTCCCTCCGGCCTTGATGGGAAGGATGTGGTTTCCTACCATAAAGTAGCCGCCATCTGACCAGAACTGAAGCATTTCGATCGAATCATCGTGGTGTGGTGTGGCAAAAAGCTCATCATGGCCTATGAAATGATAGTTTGCAAGGAATATGTCTTTTCTGTAATTCATATGGATTCCCTCGTCTCTCTTATAGATACTTCCAACTTTTACCAGCAAATCTGTCCTATTTTTTTAGCATTAATATCCCATTTACTCACTCTGTTATTTTGAGTATAATAAATGTATTGATAGGACTGTTTTATAGTCATTTATACCATAAAACCATAAGGAATGCAAGTGCCGGAAGTGAAAATGGGATAAGAAAACCGAGCGAAAACTGAGATAAAGATTTATTGGGAAAAATTGCTATTTATAGGCTCTCGGAATCTTGAGCCTTCCGACTAAGATTCATCAGTCGGATGAACCT
>CAVGED010000172.1:0-2122 GCA_963628035.1 Paludibacteraceae bacterium | reverse complement strand
GGTTTCCTCAGTATATCACATCCCTTATCTTAATGGTAGCTACCTGCCATTGGTGACAGGCACCAATGGCAAGCAGCCACCGAAATTCCTGTCTGGTGAGGTTCCGAACCTCTGCTGCGTGTCGCGGCCATTGGAATCGGAACGTGTCATTGGCCCCTTTCTCAAGGCGCTTGTACAAAAGACAGAAGCCATCCTTTTCGTAATGGAGTGCTTTGATACGATCTGCACGTCGACCACAGAAGAGAAATACGGAATTGCTATACGGATCCAGTGAATAGGCATCTCGTACGATGGCCATTAGCCCGTCAATGCTCTTGCGCATGTCCGTATAACCTGTCACCAGGTAGATATGGGATGCGCTGGAGATATCCCCTAACATGGGCTTCCCAGCATTTGCACGATACTGCCGATCATCGCGGGATCCGCATGATTCGTCAGTTCCAGTATGCTGCCTCCGATAGTGATGCGCATGGTTGTTTCAAATGCACCTGGCACAGGAGTGCCTTCCACCCTTGATGCCGGATGTGAAGGCACGATATCGCCAAGCGGCAGTTCAGAAATGTCGACCGGAACAACCTCTTGTCGACATTCGACAGCAGCTGGTCTATCCGGCAATTCGCAAGCGTGCCGGCGTAGGCGGGACAGCGCTCGGTAAAAGGTACTATGTGGTATGCCATGGCTTCTACAATACTCGTAATCACTGCCTCCGCAGGATCTGGCTTCAAGGATGATCTTACGCCATTCTTCATCGGATCGGCGCGGTGCTCGTTTACTCATTATGGGACTCCTCCTGTTTTTTAGTAGAGCAAAATAGTCCACATATGAGAATAGGCAGTGTAGTGAAATGATCCACTACTGTGAATACCACTGATGGAAGTGAGACTATCGTGCTCGGGTTCCATCATTATGGCATTTTAGAGCACGATTATCCATACGGCCTAACACTGAGCGCTTACTACTATGGAATTACTGACAACTCGAACCGGATAACAGCATTTAGATATCGTGTGCTGAAAAGCCTGTTCTATTGGCTGAACAGACGGAGTCAGAAGAAAAGCTATAGCTGGGCTGGATTCCTTGACATGATAGATAAAGCATTTCCGTTGGCGAAAGCAAAGATATATGTCAGTATATACGCGTGATAGCAGTGAAGATTAGTTTCGTAAAGAGCCGGATGCGGGAAAGTCGCATGTCCGGATCTGTGAGGGGCACGCCAAGTGATTGGTGTGTCTACTCGACCCATTAAGGAACCCTGACCGCTGCAACGGTTGGGGTTCATTTTTTGTTCAGTTAATTAGGGTCATCAAAATAATTCAGATTATATGTGATATAGACAGAATCAAAAGTGTGTTTATTAGTATCAAAATTATAAACTTCAAATTCTGCAACGGTATCTGATACTGGTGAAAATTTATAAGTAACACCTGTATCAACAACTTTTCTTGCACTGTCTTTTACTGTAATATTGAACATTTTGAATACATTATCAAAGTCTTTTTTTATTTCCCAAGGTTCAGTTGCAAAACATCTGATCTTGACAACTGTATCTTCATACAATATAAATTCCGCATACATTCCATCTAAATCATAGGTATAAAGTTGCATCTGAAATGTACCTTTTGAATTTTCATTGTTCCAATCTTCTGTTGACTTTGGTTCACCAAGTAAACCAACCAACTGTTCAGAAGAAATTCTTGAATAAGCATTTGCATCCAAAATGACAGGAGTATCTTCTGATGATTTTTCCTTTTTCTGAATTGGATTCTTGGAAATGTCCTTCACAACCATAATTACAAAAATAACAACGATTGCTAAAACAACAATTTTAATAATTTTTTTCATAAATCTGATCTTCCTTTCTTTGTAGTAACTGTTTGTAACGGTTGGTATCTGTTTAGTGATATTATTCTTATATTATAAATATTTATAAAAAATAAAAATAAAAAAGTAAAATATACAGTATAGAAATGTAACCGTTACCAGTTACCCTTAATGGTGACAGGCACCAATGGGTATCACTTACCTTTTGACATTAACTCCAAAAGATGTTATTGTTCAATTATAAATAGGTGCTACCGATAGACGGCTAGCCCCTTATAATTACTTTAATCAAGAAACGATC
>CAVGED010000171.1:0-2350 GCA_963628035.1 Paludibacteraceae bacterium | reverse complement strand
GTGTCCGGACGGAAGACCGGGGACGGTGGATGAGGGGGCGAATGTTGCCGAATTTCTGATGAGCGATAAGGGAGCATTTAGCACTGGATCAACATTTCTGATTGATGGTGGCGCAACAGCAAGTTACTATTATGGGGTGCTTCGACCGGATACCAATTGGATGACAATCATATCAAAGCTCCTGCCTCAAAACAGCAGGAGCTTATCTTTTAGAGATTATTTGCGGACAAAAGATTCCTCTTTGACAGCGCCCTACATTAGTCCTCTGCCATAGCGTACTGTACAATCATGGGATCATCATATTCCGCCCACATAGAGCGGTTCTCATCCAGTGTTCTGAGTTGTTCCATTTCATCGGCAGTCAGCTCAAAATCAAAGATATCCAGATTTTCCCTCATGCGCTTCTTATGTGTGCTTTTCGGGATCGCTACAATGCCGCGCTGAACATGCTGTCTTAGAGCAATCTGCGCGGATGTTTTGCCGTGTGCATCCGCAATCTGCTTTACAACAGGGCTTTCAAGTATTTCTTTTAATCGGTGCTGGGCAAGCGGCCCCCATGCCTCGTGCTGAATGTTATACTTTTCCATCCATTCGTGCAGAGCATATTGCTGCCAGAACAGATGAGTTTCCACCTGGTTGACTGCAGGGATAATGCGGTTGAAGGTTGCAATGTCTGCCATACGCTCGGCACTGAAGTTGGAAATGCCAATGGCTTTGATCTTGCCTTCGTCATATAAATCCTCAAGAGCACGGTAAGCACCATAATAATCAGACAGGCATTGATGAATCAGCACCAGATCAAGGTAGTCAGTCTGAAGCTTACGGAGAGATTCTTCTACAGAGACTTTTGTCTTTTCATAGCCGAATTCCGTCACCCAGACCTTCGTAGTAAGGAAAATATCCTCACGGCGAATACCAAGTTCCCGTATACCTCGCTGTATGCCGTCACCGACCTCTTTCTCGTTGTAATAGGCTTGTGCGGTGTCGATTAGTCTGTAGCCGGTTTTCAGTGCATCGAATACACATCTGGCGGTCTGTTCTGCCGGAATTTCAAAAACGCCGTAGCCGACCATCGGCATTTGGATGCCGTTATTCAGAGTTACATAATTCATTTTGCCACCCCTTACCATTCTTTTCTCTCAGTGGCAGAGTCGTGGTTCTTCTTGCGTTCTTCTACCATCTTTGCAAACCACTCTACCATGGCAGGATCATAGTGAGAAAAGAATGCGCTGGTTTTCGTATCGAGTGCTGTTATGGAATCCATGTCTTCCTCGGAAAGCGTGAAATCAAATACATTCAGATTTTCCAGCATTCGTTCGATGTGAGTGGATTTCGGAATGATGATCACGCCTCGCTGGAGATGCCAGCGGAGTATGACTTGTGCCGCAGTCTTATTATATTTTGAGCCGATTTCATTCAGCACAGGATTTTCAAACATACCGCTGCGGCCTTCACCAAAGGGTGCCCAGGCTTCAATTTTTACGTCGTACTTATCCATCCACTTTTTTGCCTCAATCTGCTGGTTAAAAGGGTGTGTCTCTACCTGATTGACCATCGGGCGGATGCGCGCAAAGGAGCAGATGTCCACCAGACGGTCGGGATAGAAATTGGAGACACCGATGGCACGGATTTTTCCGGCTTCATACAGTTCCTCCAGTGCCCGCCATGCACCGTAATAATCGGAAAACGGCTGATGCAGGAGGCAGAGGTCGAGGTAGTCGGTGCGGAGCTTTCGCATAGACTCCAGCACAGATGCTTTTGTTTCCTCATAGCCGTAGTGTTCTACCCAGACCTTGGTGGTCAGGAAAATGTCTTTGCGGTGGGTGCCGGATTTTTCAATAGCAGTGCCGACCTGTTCCTCATTAAAATAACTCTGGGCTGTATCGATGGCACGGTAGCCGACATTCAGAGCATCCAGTACGCAGCGCTCACACTCGTCCTGTGTGACCTGATAGACACCGTAGCCAAGCTGCGGCATTTTTACGCCATTGCTTAAAGTAATGTATTCCATAGTGATATCTTCCTTTCCTTCTAATTGTAGAAACGCTGATTAAAGCGTTTCTCACGCCGGATTTGCGCTGCGAAGCAGCAAATTCCTTTGCAAATCCGTGCGATCCGCCGGCGGCAGCTAAAGAAATACTGATTTAATCAGTATTTCTTTAGTAATTTAGTGTAGCGAGCCATTCGGTTATCTCGGAATCCGAGGCGCTGCTGCTGAACCGCTGACCGTCCTGCCAGCTGCCGGTTCCTGCCATTTCAGAAAGCAGAGTTGCACTTTCACCGATGCCGGAACTGGCAGAGGTGCAGAATGGGATAACGGTTTTGCCTGAAAAATCATTGGATGTAATAA
>CAVGED010000170.1:0-2595 GCA_963628035.1 Paludibacteraceae bacterium | reverse complement strand
ATCTGATATAGCGGAGCAAGCAGCAAGAAGGTCGGAACCATCTGCGTAAAGAGCAATAAGAACAGAACAAACTTACGCCCGCGGAACTGAAATCTTGCAATAACATAACCACTCATTGTTCCAATCAGTACGGCCAGTATAGCGGCTATGCTGGACACTACAAGGGAATTGCGGAAGTACACAAGGAAGTTGCCTTTAATCAAAATTGATTGATAATTTGCAAACGACACGTGTTCCGGCTGTATGTTGTAATCTAAAAGTACCGAAAAATGGAATTAAAATTCCCTAAGATTGGAAAGGGAATTCCCTAGAAATGGAAAGGACACATTGAAACATCCTCCCTTCACACATATCCTTTATCTGAAGCACGACCAACAGATAAAGGAGGAAAGGAAATGCTCAACATGTCCGATATCAATGATATCAGAGATCTGCACAGCAGAGGTTACAAGATTGGAGAAATTGCCAAGAAAACAGGATTTGATCCCAAGACGGTCCGAAAATATCTGAACAAGGAGGACTTTTCAGAGAAGGCCCCCGCTATGACAGCGAAAGCATCAATCCTCGATCCATACAAGGATCTGATTGCTGATTGGCTGAAGGAGGATCAGAAGCATTGGAACAAGCAGAGGCACACGGCTAAGCGGGTTTATGAACGCCTGAAGCAGGAACAGGGATTTACAGGAAGCTACGAGACGGTCCAACGATATATGAAGAAGCAAAACCGTAATTCTCAGGGGCGAGCCACACAAGAGCTCGTCTGGGATCCCGGATACGCTCAGGTAGACTTTGGAGAAGGTGATTTTTACGAGAATGGTCAGTGCTTGCGACGCAAGTATCTGGTTGTATCCTTCCCCTATAGCAACGATTCCTTTGTCCAGCTATTCGGAGGTGAGACTGCCGAATGCGTATGCCAGGGACTCAAGGATATTTTTGAGTATATCGGCGGTGTACCGCCGATTTTGGTCTTTGACAATGCAACCGGAGTCGGACACAGAGTTCATGATAAGGTGACAGAAACCGATCTGTTTAAGCGCTTTCGTGCGCATTATCGCTTCCGCGCCCGCTTCTGCAATCCGGAATCCGGATGGGAGAAGGGAAATGTAGAGAATAAGGTGGGCACAGTGAGACGAAACCTGTTCGTTCCGGTTCCTCACTATCATGACATCCTCGAGTACAACAAAGAACTCCTACAAGCGCACGAGGAGAAGGCTGCAGAACTTCATTACAAGAAGGGAATCCCAATCAGCGAACTGTTTGTTGAGGATCAGAAAAGCTTTGTTGAACTTCCTTCCAAGCCGTTCAATGTATGCAGATATGACTATTTCAAGGCAGATGGCTACGGAAAGGTCTGCATTGATGGAAAGCATTACTATTCGACAAGGCCGGAGTATCGCGGACAAAAGGTCATGATTGGAATTCGTGCCCACTTTATAGATGTTCTGGATGAAAATGGTCATTTAGTGGTGCGGCATAGGCGCCAGTATGGCAGTGAACGGACGGATGTATCGGATCACAGCACCACACTTGAGGTGTTGTCCAGAAATGCAGGCTCTTGGAGCAACAGCGGCGTTAGAAAAGACATGCCGGATCCACTTGTTGAGTATCTGGACGGTCTTGAAAAGCAGGAACTAAAAGACAAACTTCGCCTGCTAAGCAGTCTGAACGATATGTATGGATATAAAACATCAATCGAGGCAATGGGTATGGCATTGAAAAATGGCAGTATTAACGCATCCGATGCCACGATCATCGCACAGAGAATTAATGGTTATGGGCTCAATACGCCGCCGGAGCCCGGGCCATCGCTGGTTGTTTATGATGAAGCATTCCTAGCGAAACGGAAGGAAGGTGAGGCATCATGATGAGCGCTAAAGAACAGGGCCTGTTGGAGGAAGAAATCTCCGGCTACTGCAAAAAGCTGTTCTTCACGACTGCGATTCCGGAGCTTTGTCAGGCGGAAGGAACACCGAAACAGGTCGAATATCTGAGGGATGCCCTTAAACTGGAGATCGAAAAGCGTGATGCCAACCATATCCAGCGTCTCATAAAACGAGCAAGATTTCCCGTATATAAGACGTTTGACGGGTATGAGTTCAAACCGGTTCAGATGCCGCCTGCACTGAGCCGAGAGGATCTCATGGAAGTTTCATTCGTAGAGAACAGGCAAAACCTGGTGCTGTATGGCCCTGTTGGTGTAGGAAAGACGCATATGGCCATCGCAGCCGGAGTCATTGCCTGCAGTAAGGGCTATAAGGTGCGTTTCTATACCGTTACAGAACTGGTGCTGAAGTTGGCCGAGGCCAGAAAGAACGGGACTCTGGAGCGGCTGAGGACGACACTGAACCAGCAGGATCTTCTGATTCTGGATGAATGGGGATATGTCCCGGTAGATCGGGACGGTTCAGAGCTGTTGTTCCAGGTAATATCCGACAGCTATGAGAGCCGGAGCCTGATATTAACGACAAATCTGGAGTTTTCGAAATGGGGAGGGATCTTTACCGATGAGCAGATGGCTGCAGCCATGATAGATAGGCTTGCCCACCATGGACACTTGATTATGTTCCAGGGACAGAGCTACCGAATGGAGCATGC
>CAVGED010000169.1:0-2627 GCA_963628035.1 Paludibacteraceae bacterium | reverse complement strand
CTTGCAGGAGGAGGTTCAAAACAGAACGGTCACATTGACCATATCCGGCGCAAGGCTGACGGGGCGCACATTAAAGTGGGCAATCCGTCAGCTTTTGAACAGTCACAGCAAAAATAAGGCAAAGCGGGCGCAAGCAAAGGCTATTACGCCAAAGGGCAAGCAATCCGTAAAGGAGCTGGTCGGTCAGAATCAGGGCGTTCAGAACATCGAGATCAGCGATAAGAACATCAAGGACTTTGACCGTGTGGCTCGTAAGTACGGCATTGATTATGCTGTGAAGCGGGATACCACAGAGAAAATCCCAAAGTACTTGGTCTTTTTCAAGGCGAGAGATGGCGATGCGTTGAATGCGGCATTCCGTGAATACTCGGCTGTTACCGCTAAGAAGAAGGCTCGTCCTTCGGTTATTCAGAAGCTGCGTCAGATCAATCCGCTGGAGAAGATCGTCGGCAAGGACAAGGTACGGAATAAAGATAAGGGGTTGGAGCGATGAGGATGGATAAGAAGCTGAAAAAGCGGCTGATTCTCACAGCTCCTTATTTGATGTTTGTGTATCTCTTTGGGAAGGCAGCACAGGCGATACGGCTTGCTCCGGGAACGGATGCCAGCCAAAAGCTATTGCATCTGGGAGAGGGTTTCAGCACAGCATTTTCCAATGCACTGCCGAGCTTCAATCCTATCGACCTGTTGATCGGCCTTGCCGGTGCAGTAATTCTCTGGATTGCGGTTTATGTGAAGGGTAAGAACGCTAAAAAGTTCCGAAAAAACATGGAATACGGTTCTGCCCGTTGGGGTACGGCAGACGATATTGCCCCATTCATGGATAAGAATCCAAGGAACAACCTGATTCTGACCCAAACCGAGGGGCTTACCATGAACAGCCGCCCGAAGGACCCGAAAACAGCGCGGAATAAAAATGTGCTGGTGATCGGAGGCTCCGGTTCCGGTAAGACAAGATTTTTTGTAAAACCCAACATTATGCAGTGCTGCTTTGCCGATCCGGATTTTCCGACCAGCATCGTCTGCACTGACCCGAAAGGCAGTCTCGTTATCGAGTGCGGTAGGCTTCTGGAGCGTGCCGGATACAAGATCAAGATCCTGAACACCATCAATTTCAAGAAGTCGCACCATTATAATCCCTTCGCCTACATTCACAGCGAAAAGGACATCTTAAAGCTCGTGAATACGCTGATCACCAACACCAAGGGCGAAGGAAAAGGCGGTGACGATTTCTGGCTAAAAGCGGAGACTCTGCTCTATACGGCACTCATCGGGTACATCTACTACGAAGCGCCACAGGAGGAGCAGAACTTCGCTACACTGGTGGAATTTGTGAACGCCATGGAGGTTCGCGAGGACGATGAAACCTTTGAAAACAACGTGGATATCGCCTTCCGTGAACTGGGGGAACGTGATCCGAATCACTTTGCCGTGCGGCAATGGCGTAAGTACAAATTAGCGGCCGGCAAGACAGCAAAATCGATCAATATTTCAGCCGGTGCCCGCCTTGCTCCCTTTGATATTCAGGAGCTTCGGGAGATCACCATGTATGACGAGCTGGAACTGGATACGCTGGGAGGCACCAAGAAAGGCGATACCCAGAGAACGGCGCTGTTCCTCATCATGAGCGATACGGATAGCACGTTCAATTTCCTCATATCCATGGTTTACAGCCAGCTTTTTAATCTGCTTTGTGAAAAGGCAGATGACGAGTTTGGCGGCAGGCTTCCTATCCATGTGCGCTGCCTCATAGACGAGTGCGCAAACATCGGACAGATCCCGAATCTGGAGAAGCTCATGGCGACCATCCGAAGCCGTGAGATTTCCGCCTGCCTTGTCTTGCAGGCGCAGAGCCAGCTGAAAGCTTTGTATAAGGACAGTGCCGATACCATCATTGGTAATTGCGACGCCTCGCTTTTCCTTGGCGGTAAGGAGCCGACTACATTAAAAGAACTGAATCAGACGCTTGGCAAGGAAACCATTGATACTTTCAATACCGGCGAGAGCCGCGGGCGTGAGGTCAGCCACAGCTTAAATTATCAAAAGCTTGGGAAAGATCTCGCAACCATCGATGAGCTTGCGGTGCTGGACGGCGGCAAGTGCATCTTACAGCTGCGCGGCGTAAGACCGTTTTTGTCGGATAAGTACGACATTACAAAGCATCCCAATTACAGATACCTGTCGGATGCGGATAAGAGAAATGAGTTCGATATCGAGCGCTTTCTCTCCCGCAGGCTAAAGCCAAAACCGGATGAGGTCTATGACAGCTATGAAATAGATGCATCCGTTATGGACGCTGAGGGCGAAGAGCCGGAGGCGGAATAAATTTCAAGGAGGACATCAGATGCATGACAAAAGATACCGACTCACATTGCAAGGTCGGAGCAGACACAACTATCAAAATTCAATGAAAATCGAAAGGAGACGCCGGAATCGGGAGGTTCAGACCGCCATGCGGGTACTGAAGCAGTCCGTTCCGGTCTTTGCAATTCGGAGAAAACAACATTTAACCTGACTCCCGTATGATTTCGGCAACATTTTATTATGGCATTCTTCAACAGTGCAGTAGGCGTTCTTCAGACTCTCGTTATCGCGCTTGGCGCAGGTCTTGGTATCTGGGGTGTCGT
>CAVGED010000168.1:0-2639 GCA_963628035.1 Paludibacteraceae bacterium | reverse complement strand
ACATTGGACATGCTCACTTACAAATGCTGGTATTACACACAGGCCATGAAAGATGACAGCGAAGACACGGCAAAAGCATTAACACCGGATGGTCTTCCGGAAGACATCCGAAAAGCATATGACAATTCACATAACCAATTTCCAAATAGCAATTAAATTGAAGAGACAATCTTGCCTTCCTTTATATCACCTACATTTACCACTCAAAAATCATATCGTACCACCTGGCAATTCTTTACGCCAAACGCCGCAAACTCTTCATTGGTCATATCCTGAAAATAAGACTGCACCATCCGGGCAATGCCATTGTGTGCCACCAGAATATACGTCGTCTGATCAGACGCCTCTTTGATTTCATCCAACAGATTATAAATCCGCTGTGCAAGCTGCAGCATGGATTCACCGCCTTCGTACCGGCAGGCAAATGATTCCTTTGCCTTCTTGAAATCTCCTCCGTCTCTTGGCGTGGACTCCCATTTCCCAAAGTTCTGTTCCTTCAGCCTCGGTTCTTCCCGGCAGGGAATCCCCGTCATTTCTGAAATAATTTTTGCCGTGTCTGCCGCACGGCTAAGCGGCGAATAAAGAATCTCATCCGCCTGGATACCGCTTTCCAGAATATTCCTTCCGGTTTCAGCAGCCTGCTCCCGGCCATGCTCTGTCAACGGACTGTCAGTTGCTCCGCAAATCTTATTTTCAACATTCCAAACAGTCTGACCGTGTCTCACAAAATAAAAATGTCCCATCGCTTGCCCCTTCCTATGTTCTTTTCAGTTCCTTCTCAATCCAGGTCATGATCACATCCACCAGATACTCCTGCTGTATCTCGCTCAGCTCCCGTCCCGGCGATATCTTATGCCATTTCTGGATGCATCCCCGGCAACAAGTTGCTGTTGCGTGCTGCGCGATAAAAACCGGATGACCCCGCATTGGCGTCTGCTTGCCATCGTTTGGAATCACTGCCGGTGCTTCCCGCTTCGCAATAAAGTCTCTGGCATGCTCCCGTATCTTATCCAACCCCTTCTCGTTGATGTACTCAATGTCCTTCTGCTTCAAGTGAAAGCTGCTTCGAAACTTAGAATTGCCCAGTCTCTCAAAAAGCTGCGCATACCATTCATCCTTTGTCATATTACAACGCCCCGGCAGTGATCCACCTCATGCTGAATGATCTGTGCTGTCCAGCCGGTGTATTTGTCATGCTGCTTCTTGAAGTTTTGATCCAGGTAATCCACCTCAATCTCTTCATATCGAGTGCATGGTCTTACGCCATCCAGCGAAAGACAGCCCTCCTCCGTCTGATAAGCACCGCTTTTCTTTGTAATCACTGGATTAATCATGGCAAACTGGAACGGCCCAGCTGCCACTACGATAATGTTTTTCCGCACACCAATCATCTCGTGCTGTCGCACTCGATCGCGGGCGCGCTCGCATGCGCTCATGCAAGCATGACGCATTCTCACTTTGCCTTCGCGGATGTTTGCTGCCATACCGACACATCGATCCAGGTTGGCTCTCAATGTATCCAGCAGGTCTATCACCACCTGACGGTCTGCCTCTGTTGCATCTTCAGATTTTTGCGCGAGAAAAAAAGGATCCCGCATGATTTTCTTAACCACGATAGTTACACCTTCCTCTTATTTTTTACTATCGAATGAAGTGCGTTGCAACACGCTCTTCCTGTTTCGGAAGGCCAAATTCTTTTTTTCCGAGTTCAATGCTTTTGATCAGGAATGTCATGTTACGGGCAAGCGTTCTCATCGTCTGCTTGCCTTCTTCATCCATTTCCGCTTCGCCCTTCGCTCGACCATGAATCGAATTCCAGTATTGACTGGAAGCAATTGGCATATTACTGATGGTGAAATATTTGTTCAACTCATCAAATGTGGCCGAACATCCGCCTCTTCTGGCACAGACCACACTGGCACCCACCTTCATACTTTTATCGAAATCTGTGCTGTAGAACAGACGATCAAGACAAGCAATCAGTGTTGCATTCGCTGACGCATAATATACAGGACTTGCGACCACAAGCCCATCTGCCTCCTCAAAAAGCGGAGCCAGTTCATTGACGGCATCATTGAATACACATTTCCCAGTCTCCGCACAATGATTGCAGGCCACACAGCCACGGATATCCTTGTTTCCCACTTGGACAGTGGTCACCTCCACACCATTCTCTCTGAAGATATTTTCCATCTCGCGAACAGCAATGGATGTATTACCACCAACACGAGGACTACCGTTAATAATCAAAACCTTACTCATTTTCAAATCTCCTGTTTTCTCAACTACACTGTATTTATCAGCTTCTGTGGCATGTCTCATCATCCCACTTCAAAAATCAAAATCTTTTCCCATTGTATTCCAGCACCTGCCTGCTGTCATATCCCTGCTTCTTGAACTCTGAAAACAGGATATCCATTTTCGTTGGCGTAATGCAAAGCAAATGCATCGCCCGTCCCTGATCTTCCAGCTTCTGAAGTGCTGTCACCGGAACCTTCTTGCATTCTGCATGCGCGATGTATTCTTCCGTAGTCATGTACTCATCGCTCCAATCTTAATCGTCTAATCTTCGTACCACTCTTTATCTTGTAGAGCGTGATAATGGTTGTCTCCAGCTCATCGGTTCTTCGGGCATAGTC
>CAVGED010000167.1:0-2672 GCA_963628035.1 Paludibacteraceae bacterium | reverse complement strand
CGCTCATTGTCAAGATAGTTGTCAGTAAAAATCCAACTTCTTTCGTTGGTGGTTGCTGCCATTTTCAGTTGTGCCCTGAGTCGATTTATGGCCGCTTGTCGAGTCGATCATAAATCGGCTCAGGACAGTATCTGATTAGGCAACGATGTCTTCAGTTACATCCGGTGATTCTGAATTCTGCTCAGGGTTCAGGAATACGGTTCCTGGCAATGTCCAGTCCCGGGTATCACGACCATGCCAACGTTCTGGATGCGCTTGCTTGGCTTGTTCGTATAAATCATGTCGCTTGTCCAGAATCGACTGCCCTTCACCCGAATGGCAATCAGCAGGTTTTAGAAACTTGATACCGGAATGATGATGTTCATGCCGATACCAACGTACAAAGCTAGCCACCCATTCCCTAGCTTCCTGCAGAGTTGCGAATCCTTTGGGCTGATAGTTCGGCCGATACTTCAATGTTTTGAAGAGGCTCTCAGCATACGCATTATCGTTGCTGACACGCGGACGGCTGTTGGATGGAGTAATGCCCAGTCGATAGAGTGTGGCCAGCATGGTTGCGCCCTTCATTGGTGATCCATTGTCAGAATGCAATACAAGTGGTGTTGTCGAAAGTCTGCGCTGCTTCAGGCAGGTCCTTTTGATCAGCTCGCTTGCGTGTTCGGCGTCCTCTGTCTCCCAGACCTCCCATCCAACGATATCCCGGCTATAGAGGTCAGAAAAAAGGTAGAGGTAGTAAAATTGCCCTTTGATAGGTCCGTTGAGATAGGTGATATCCCACATCCAAACTTGATTTGGCCCTGTAGCCGTATGCGTTGCGATAGCCCGTTTATGCGGAGCATCTGTGCGGCCTCGATGGTTCAGCATCTTCTCTTCGCGGAGAACACGATAGAATGTGGACTCCGAGGCTATGTACGTACCTTGATCAGCCAAGGCTGGCACGATCTCACACGGCGGCATACTGGCAAATTCAGGAGCATTCACTGTGTCCAATATCTGCTGGCGTTCCTCTGTGGAAAGCTTGTTGACAGGATCTGGATGCACGGACACCGGTCTGCGATCTTCGTAAGAATCGTGCTGTTGATTTAACTTAATCCAACGGAAGTAGGTGCGCTCCGTAAGCCCCAGCTCCTTGCAAGCAGCTTTTCTGGAAGCTCCACTACTAACTGCCTCGTTTATCAGTGTTACTGCATTTTCGCGATCTGAGGCACTGATCATTCGTCCTCGTTGTCCCCCCAGATCGCATTTGCTTTTTTTCTTAACACAAGTAGAGCAGCAGCCTCAGCCAATGCCTTCTCCTTTCTGGCCAGTTCTTTCTGGAGATCCTTTTTGTCTCGCTCAGCGGCCTTCAGTGCTTTATTGAGTCTTGCGGCTTCTTGTGCAACTCCTCCGTTGGCGTTCATGCAAGCATCCCGCCAAGCTGAAATCTGCTCGACATAAAGCCCCTTTTTGCGAGCGAATTCTGCAAGCTCTGTTTCAGACATGGAAGCTGTCTCGATAACAATTAAAAATTTATCCTGTGTGCTCCATTTGTCAGCGCCAGCATCAATTCCGGGTGCAGCTATTCCATTGGCACGAGCCTTGTCACGCCAGGTACGGAGTGTCTGTTCAGAGATGCCTTCTTCTCTGGCTATCTTGGTAATTGATTCGCTATTGGGAGGAAGCATTCTGCGGAGCAGGGAATCCTTTAGTTCTTTGCTGTAGTTCATGCTCAATTGATCCTTTCAATCATTGGAGTTATACTACCACAAGAAGTTCGAAAACTCACTGACAACTATTATGACACACAGGGACTGGAAGGTGCTGTATATGGTCTCTTTGCAGCAGAAAACATTGCTCATCCGGATGCGGAAACGGGAACTGTTTACGAAGAAGGTGATCTCGTAGCCATTGCAACAACAGACCGAAATGGCGATGCCTCCTTTATGACATTTACAGAGGCTCCGGGAACACGCTATGATTACGAGACGGGAACCACGGTAACAACTGACTGGAATGCAAACGCACCGAAGAACCTTCATACAGCAGAAGAAGCATCGGCAGCATTTTCTACCGATATCGAAAGCTTTGTAGGACATAATCCTGATAACAGCGAAATTATCCCTGGTAATGGTGGAGACCTCCCGGATACCACTACAGGGGATGATGGAACATATCATTGGAAGAATTCCTCCAATCAGGAATATGATTCCGGTATGCTTGAAAATAATCAGGTAACAAATACTAAGGTAGATACATACAGAACGGATGATACGTCAGGTCATTATCCAATCAGTAACAATGAAGACAACAACGGAAACTGCTGGATCGGCAGACCGCTTATTGTCGGAAAGGATAGTACAAACTACTATATTAAAGAGCTTTCTCGTTCCGAGGGTTACGAGCTTTCTGTATCCGGAAAGAATGATAAACTTATTACTAATAAGGAAGCTTTTGAGGAAGGCGCAGATGTTGTAAGAGCTAAGGGAACCGTCACTCCAGGAAAAGTTTCAAAGGATTATGCAACCGGCGATAACAGTTCTGTTTTTGAGATTACAAGTCAAGATACGGATAACGGATACATTGTTCATCTGACAAACGTTCCGGAAGGTGCAACGATTAGTTTTACAGGTTCTCAGATGGTATGGGATGATAATGTATCTCACTATGAGACCGAAACAACATATGAGCCAATC
>CAVGED010000166.1:0-2783 GCA_963628035.1 Paludibacteraceae bacterium | reverse complement strand
CCATAAATACAGGGCCTGACGGGGATTTATCACCTTTACAACTGCAAAAGTCAGGATCTATGGTGTCATCTGCTGAGTATGCTCTGGTAGAGCAGGACGAGTGTGAGGGAGATCCGTTTGAAGCACTCAGGACAAGCTATGTATATCTGCAAAAGAGGATGTTGTAGTCTGTAAAAAAGAGGAGAAGGCTTAACGTGTATACATCAATTTTGTTAGGGGGATATGTCGGAGAAGCTCAGGCGGACACCGTTTTATTCCCATATACGAATAAACCCGGAGGTATGTAAGCGATGAAGTGTCGGGAGAGGGTGCGAATATTTTGCATAGTAATGGTTGTTATTTGTACCGTTTTGATTGTTTTTAGAATTTGTCGAGGCTTGGGCAATCGGAAAACAAACAGATCGGATGAGAAACAGACGAAAGAAAATACGGAGATTTCCGTTGATCTTTCTATCGAAGATGAGGTATTACTGGTATCCCCTGTTGTTAAAGAATTTGTTGAGTCCGATATTGATGTACATAGCAATGCAATATATGATGGATTTGCAGAAGGCAATTTGGATTACGCCGTACCACTGAATGTTTTTTATGATGTAAAAGGAATGCCTGAGAATATGTCAGTCGGGCAGGCGGTTCTTTATATCTCGGAGGATGAAAAACTTTCAAATCCACAGGAATACATATATGAACAGGAGCAAAGTGTTCTTTCTGTTAAATTCCTGAAGACGAATACGGTTTACTATTATAAATTTCAAGTTACATTTTCCGATGGAAGCACAAATGTTAAAAAGGGAAGCTTTCATACTGCAAATACACCGCGTATTCTTTCCATAGATGGTATCGTGAATGTCAGAGATATTGGCGGCTGGACAACGAAGCAGGGGACATGCATCAAGCAGGAGATGATTTACAGAGGAAGTGAAATGGACGGTGTTGTGGCTGCGAATTATCGGTTGTCTCCAAGAGGAACACAGGACATGTTGAATGCCTTAAAAATAAAAACGGATATGGATTTGCGCTCCGGTGAGGATTTTACCGGAACGCATGCACTGGGGGCTGATGTGAAACATATTTATTATAATTCGCCTTGCTATGGGCAGATTTTTGAGGATCATTATAAAAAATCTGTTCGAGACATTTTTGCGGATTTGGCTGACAGCGAAAATTATCCGATTTATTTGCATTGCACTTATGGAAATGACCGAACTGGTACAATTTGCTATCTGTTAGAAGCACTTCTCGGAGTAAGCGATGAGGATCTGTTGAAGGAATATCAGCTCAGTGTTACCTACTATGGGCGAAGACTGTCCTTGGCATCAATTAATAGTCTGGCATCACAAATTCAACAGTATCCCGGAAAAAATACGCAGGAAAAGGTTGAGAAATATTTGCTTGGTGTAGGCGTTACCGAGGGTGAGCTTCAGAGTATACGAGATATTTTGTTATCAAATTGAAAGGGATAATCGGCCCCTTGCTTTCATATACTTAAGTGAAAAATATCCTTGCCATTTTAATTGACGCATGTTAGTATTTGTTTATAAAGTGTGAATGTACGGAATTGAAGGGAGCAGCGATATTTATGGGTATATATGTGAATCCGGGGAAGGTTGCATTTCAGAAGGCATTGAATTCAAAAATCTATGTTGATAAGACACTGCTGATAGATGTTACAAACAGCAGGATCGGTACAGCGGATTGTTTCCTGTGCGTCAGTCGTCCACGTCGTTTCGGGAAGTCTATGGCGGCAGATATGCTTGTTTCCTATTACAGCAAAGGCTGTGATTCCAGTAGCCTGTTTGCCGGGCGGAAGATAGAAGGTAAGGAATCGTTTAAAACACATTTGAATCAGCACAATGTGATACGGTTGGATGTGCAGAGGTTCCTATATAAGGAATCACATCTTGATACGTTTATCGATAGGATTCAGGAGGTTGTGATTCGGGAACTTGAGACAGAGTATGGAGAATATTTTAATCCAAGTCCATATGGATTGCCAGATGTACTAGAGCAAATCTATTCGAATACCGGCAAGGGCTTTATCTTCATCATCGACGAATGGGACTGTGTATTCCGGTTGGCGAAGAACCGAAAAGAGAAGCAAGAGGAATATCTTGACTTTTTGCGGGGGCTTTTTAAGGGAGCAGAATATGTTGATCTGGCCTATATGACAGGGATACTTCCAATTAAGAAGTATGGCACCCACTCTGCGGTCAATATTTTTGAGGAATATTCCATGGTTGAGGCTGGTGACCTGGCAGAGTTTTTTGGATTCACGGAGAATGAAGTCTTGGAACTGTGCAGACAAAGAAACGTTGACTTTCCGGATCTTAAAAGATGGTATGATGGGTATGTCCTAAACGGCATTCATATCTATAATCCAAAATCGGTTGTTGATGTGATGAAACGGAGAGAATTCAAAAGTTATTGGACACAGACTGAAACATATGAAGCTCTGAAAGTATATATTGAGATGAACTTTGATGGTCTTAAGGAAGCTGTTATTGAGATGCTTGGAAATGGCTGTTGTAAGATTGATCCGACTACATTTCAAAACGACATGACTACATTTAAGACAAAAGATGATGTACTTACGCTCCTTGTCCATCTTGGATATTTAACGTATGATATGAATAATGGGGAAGTATTCATTCCCAATCAGGAGATAGAGCAGGAATTTAAACGAGCAGTAAAGGTTGGCGGTTGGGCGGGGCTTACCGAAGCATTAAACAGTTCCGAAGAGCTGCTGAAAAGCACCTGGGCGCTGGATGGAGCTGCGGTGGCGG
>CAVGED010000165.1:0-2817 GCA_963628035.1 Paludibacteraceae bacterium | reverse complement strand
GCGTTATCCTCAAACACGGTCTGCGTGCACCCGGCGCCTTTGAGCTTATCCTTTATGTAACCGCGGCCTTCTTCTTTGGAAAGCCCGTCAAGGTTATAGTTCATGACGATCCGCTGCCGGAGGGACTCGTGGATGCCCAGACGGAGTGTGTTGTTCAGCTGGGGCAGGCCGGCAAGGAGGATGACGGCCCGGTCCCTGGAGTCCATCTCAAAGTTAAAGAGGATCTTCAGGTCATTGAGGATCGCGGTGCCGATATAGTTCGCTTCATCCATGATGATGACCGGCGTCTGCCGTTTTTCTATCACCAGCCGGCCGATCTCCTCCTGGATCAGCTTGAAGTTATCTGTTTTCCGGTGGGCAGGGATCGCGCCAAGTTCAGAGGCCAGGTTCCTGTAAAGCTCCATGACCGTCAGTGTGGAGAGGCTGGAATAGACGATTTTATATAAAGAGGGGTTCAGGGAAGAGGCCCAGTTACGGACGGAAGTCGTCTTCCCTTTTCCGGCACTGCCGGTAAGAACGCCGAAACCCTTGGTGGAAAGCAGGTAGTTTAAGCGGAACTGGACTTCCTTGTATTCCTGTGTTTCCACAAGGATCTCTTTCGCGTTTTTGAGGAACGGGTTGAATTCAAGGCCGTACCTTGCTGTGTAATCCATGGTCATTCATCTCCTTTGCAGAGTAATACTTTTTCTCTTTTAACCATTGCGTTCTCCTGTTTGTTGAGGAGGCGGATGGGGGTGAGCGCCCCATCGGGACCGACAATGAAAATGTCTTTCATGTCGGGGGAATATCTCAGACGGATACGCTGTCTGGCAAAGCGGCAGTCCACCTCATACTCGACCTGGTCGATCACAATGACACAGTCTGCAGAAACACGGCGTTCGATCTCAAGAAGGAAAACGGTATCGATCTGTTCCGGGGCCAGTCTGCGTATCTGTTCCGGTTCCGAAAAGAAGCGGTCCTGGGGAGAGCGGCCGTGAAGGGAAGCATGCGGTGACTGGTTGTAGCGCTGGACATAAGCGGACAAGCTGCCGCGGAGTTCGTCGAGGGAATGGAAATCCCGCATATCCAGGGAGGCCATCCATTGATCCTTCATCGTGCGGAACCAACGTTCGATCTTGGCCTTCCCGGTGGGCATATAAGGCTGGCAGTAGCTCAAGGTGGTTCCAATCCTGGCGGCGAGCAGTTCCATCTGTCTGTTGCGGTAAGATTTCCCGTTATCAAAGTTCAAGACCTTAGGGCGGCCATATTTAGCGACCGCAGATCGCATGACGGACATCAGGTTTACAAAGTTATCGTTGAAGAAGATGTCGATGCCGGTGATAAACCTGCTGGCGTCATCAAGGAGCGCGATGATGAAAACACGGTGCTTTTTGCCGTCCGGGTCCGTGAGCTTCGGGCCAACGCTGCTGTCCCCGCACCAGACCTCATTGATATGGGGGCGCTCATACCTGCGCATGTCACGGTTGGGGGTCTGCTGCAGCTCTGCCTGGATCTGGTTAACGAAACGGCAGACCGTGGATTCAGAAACCTGCCCAAAGGTAATGGAGCCGTTGGAGTTGAGCTGACGGAAGATAGCGGCTGCGGACATCCGCGGGTAGTTGGCCTTCAGGTAGCGGATCTGCTCCTGGAGATCGTCGTCCAGCTTTCTGGATGTGCCGGCATCAGCCCTTGCTTTTGGGATCAGGGCATCAAAACCGGATTTTTTGTAATTCAGGTACCATTTTTCAATAGTAGCAGGCGCGTAGTGGTGTAGTTTCCCATCGGGGCCAGGTATCCCTTTCACAGAGACATCTTCATAGAAAGCATTCTGGCTGGGATACCCATCATCGAGGCCGGCAATGAGCGGGGCGATAGCGCCATAGCGCATCAGGGCGATTTCCTGCTGTTGTTCTTGCTTCATATAGGTAAGTCCTCCTTGTTTTTTCTATATGGTACCGAAAAAGAAGGGGGAGTACCAAGCAGGGTTATGTTGGTGCTGGGAAAAGTTTATTGCGGGTGCTTTTTATCTGCATGAAGGGTCGGGAGAAACATGCAAAACAGCCACGGACAAGCTCCCTGAGGGACGACAGGCAGAGCTGAGCAGAAGCGAGACGTTCCCGCCAGTGCTGCCGGTAAGAACGAAGGATGGAGGAAATGGTATTTTCATCAAGGAAAGACTGGCTGGCAAGGATATCCCTGTATCCGGATCCATTTTCATAACACCGTGCAATGGAAACCTGGACAGGGAGAGGGATCTGGGAATAAGGGACGATCTGAGAGAGCAGGATGGCATGGGAATGGCCGCAGGAGTTACAGAAGACCCGGGCGACCCGGAGTATGAGGATAGAATCCCCCTGCCTGAGCTTGCGGGAATAGCTACCGTACCAGATGAGGCAGCCGGAATGGCCGCAGGTACAGGGAATCAGATCCAGATCGAGCGAATAAATGGTATTACCGTAAAATTCTTGAGAAATAGGGTTGCAATATTCTGTCTCAATGGTTATCATAGTAGTGTGTGGCGAAGAGCCATGCGTGGCTACGAAGGCAGGGATCTCGCTGGCCAAAGTTAGATCCCTGCTTTCTGTTTTCGGGTTACAGTAGCTTATGATAACACAAAGAGTCTCAGAATAAAACAATCTGATGGATGATACGTCAGATACTTTTATGCCGAGACTCTTTTTATTTGGCTGAAATCGATATGAAAAAGTTTGATATAAAGTGACGGATGACACAAAAGCTGCCGGATTAATGCTTGACCTTGCCGCATACTCTATCATTACCGTGGGGAATGCAGCACAATATTATCCGGATTATGCCTACAATCATCCGCTTTTTACA
>CAVGED010000164.1:0-2950 GCA_963628035.1 Paludibacteraceae bacterium | reverse complement strand
CAATCGCCCGCCCAGTTCCGGATCATGAAAGCATGCTGCTCCGCCTTCGATGATGTTGAACACCTTTGTTGCGTAAGCGTCTAAAAATCCGGTAGGTAGCATCCAACGCCGCCTACCACTACAATAGTAGTTAGTAGAAATTTACTACCAACGCAAAAGCCCCAACCGCTTCGGTTGGCGGCCAGGGCACTATGACAATTCACATATGATACAGATACTCAGATCTTACGCAATCCGGAACTTCTTGCTGCGTTCCTCAGTGATACGTTTTACTTCCGGATTCCAAGGCGCCAGCTTCTCAAGTTCTTCATCCGACATTTGACTGGTTGGGCATTTCTCAAGTAGATAGGTTAGGTATTGGTAGATATTTACTCCATTTGCCCTCGCCATCTCTACCATTGTGTAGATCAGTGCACTTGCCTGCGCACCGGAAGGTACCACCGCAAATAACCAGTTCTTGCGGCCGATGACCACCTGTTTCACCGCTCGCTCGGACGCATTGTTGGAAAAACTACAACGGCCATCCAGAAGATAATTCTCCAACAGATCCTTTCTGTTTCGGATGTACTTCACCGCCTTGTCGAAACGAGTTCCCTTTTCCGGGTTCTGTTTCTCGAGCCACGACCAAAGTCCCTCCAGAACAGGTTTTTCCTTCTGAAGGCGTTTCTCTTTGATCTCTTCCGGTGACATTTTTAAGGAATGAATGTCTCGCTCGATCGTAAAGAGTTTATTGATGTAGGCAGTTCCTTGAACCGCCGGAACCGAATAGTCGTATTCCTTTCCGGCCGGAATGGCTTCGATCATGTAGCGTCTTACATGCGCCCAGCAGGCTGTCCTCGTGACGTCCGGCACAACGTTGTAACCACTATAGCCGTCTGTCATAAGGTATCCGCTGTAGCCTTTCAGGAATTCAGCCGCATTGGCACCGGCTCTTGTTTTACAGTACCGGTACAAAACGATCGGAGCTCCTTCATCCTCGCCGCTTCGGTATACCCACATGTAAGACTTGGATTGCGGTTTCTTATCCTTTTCATTCAGGACCTGGAAAGGCGTTTCGTCCGCCATGATAAAGCTACGCTTCAAAAGCTCGCGGTGGAAGTAATCAAACATCGGCGTAAAAAACTCTTCAGCGTTCTTAATAAGCCAGTTGCACAGTGTAGCTCTGCCGACATCAACGCCCATCTGCTCCCAATCCTTCTCCTGCCGATACAGCGGTACGCCCTGGCAGAACTTCTGGTAAGCCGCCCATGCGATCGTAGAAGCAGAAGCCATCCCATGGAGCATACGGAAATGTCCGTCACGACTCTTGATCAGTTCCGGAACAGTTCCATTTCCCGAACAGTTCCGGCAGCGGTAGGTAACGCTGTACCACTTGATGATCTCGATTCTTGCCGGAATGATGTTATATTCGGTGCGAAGATACTCCTCGCCCACACGAGAATAGGGTGTTCCGCAGTTAGGGCACACCTTCTGATCCTCCGGAAGATCAACGTACCTCTTTTCATAAGGACGTCCTTCCAGGATCTCTGCTAAAGTTTTCCTTTTCTTTCTGGGTTTTCTGGGAGTAGTTTCAGATGTGTCATCGGGAGCTGGGACTTCCTCTACTTCTTCCTCGACAGGCAGTCCTTCTTCGATATCGTAAAGAACCTCCGCCTCGTTGAACAGAAGGCAAAGCTGTCCCTCGATCTGCTTGGAACGCTTTTCACTGGAGGTGCCAAAGAGTTTTTTCTTCAGGTAATCGACCTGTCCCTGAAGGTTGTTCTTCTCCTTGAGAAGGTCGTCTTTCTCTTTTGCCGTTGCATCAAGCTGCTTTTTCAGTTCTTCAATCTCGCGATTAGCCTTTAACATCTGATCACGAAGTTCACGAAGCTGAAGCTCCAAAGCGTTCTGTGGCACCGACCTTTTCCTCCTGTTTTTGATAGATTTATTATACCAAAAACGGCGCCTAAAATCATCAAAAAACGTTGGAAAATCAAGGTTTTTTGATGATTTTAGAGGAGAAGAACCGCTGCAGGATGGGATCGTTTTATCCGTTTCGAATTGCCTTTGGCTGGTCAATATCCAGACCTGACATTAGCCAGTCAAACTCCTTCCAGGAGAGGTCTCTGACCTCGGATTTATCTCTCGGCCAACGGTATCTTCCATACTGTGCGGTGAGACGTTTGTAAATCAACACATATCCATCCGATTCCTTCAGAAGTACCTTGATTCTGTCGCACCGTCTTCCGCAGAATAAAAGCAAGGAACATTCGGAAGGATTCAGTCTCAGCTGATCCTGGATTACGGCACACAAGCCATCGATGGATTTGCGCATATCGGTGTATCCGCAAACGATGTAAATGTGGCTTGCCATGGAGATATCGGCTAGCATGGCTGATTCACCAGAAAGGACAAGATCTGCCCAACAAGCGCAGGATCTGTTCCATTGCATAGCTGCACGGACAGATTCCCTGCTGTTATCTGAACCATATGTGAATTGTCATAGTGCATAGCCGCGTCCTGCAGGGCAGGAGCGGCAAGAAGGCTCGCTGGCTTCTCTGAAATAATCGATACCGGAACAACATCCGGAAGTGCTCCTGCCGTCAGACCGTGAATCATTTCAGTATTCGGCTCACGCTCCGGTATCTGACAGGCCTTCTTGCGTAACCGTGCAACGGCGTTATAGAAGGTACTAACGTTGATTCCGTTGGCAGTGCACCAGTCTCGATCTGACAGGCCGCTCTGCCTACAGGTAGTAACTAATTGCATCCACTCCTCCTGGGAGCGGAAGGTTCTGCGACTCATAGCAATCCTCCTTTTGGTAGCCGTGTGTAGTGAAATGCTACCGACTACCATTATGGAGAGGAAAACTATCGATTCACAGATACCAGGTTTTTAAGCGCTTACTGTCCATTTTGAACTGTACCCCTTGTCAAGGACAATTTGAATTTGCTAGGCCCCCTGTTATTGG
>CAVGED010000163.1:0-3001 GCA_963628035.1 Paludibacteraceae bacterium | reverse complement strand
GCCCAGTTGGACCGAGGTCAAAAATGCCAGCGCACAGATCGGCCGGTTCAATACATTGCTGAAAAAGTTCTTCAAGGAGCAGGAGAAGCGCCCACTCCGGGTCGAGAAGAAGGAGTATGACAAGCTCGTCGGGAAACTGACGGATTTTTCCACAAAAAAGAACGCCGCTGTCAGCGCACTGTATGAACACCTTGCCACCCGGGACCGGTTTGAACTAAACGGAAAAGAGATCAGCGAAGCCATCCATGCGGCGCAGGAAAAGGAGGTCATCGGCAATCGGTCCCTCACCTCACTGAGCAGCTACAAGATTTTTGCGCAGTCATGGAGCGAGACGATGGGGGCGATCGAGGAAGACGAAAACGCGCGTATAGAGGCCGCATTGACGGGATATAAGTTCTCGGAAGTCCAAAAAACATTTAATAAGTTCGAGCATTCGACCGATGACCTTGACAGGGCGAACGGCGTCGCACTAAAGGCAATCCTTGGCGAGAGTCTGTATCAGGCGGGCATCAACGGAACCGTCATGCCGGAACAGCTGGCAAATGTGCTGGGCAAGAGTGCCCTTGCCTGCGGCGTGATTGAGCAGCTGCTGGAGATGGAGCAGAAGATGGGGATCGGGGGTACGCCTCCCATCAATGACCTGATCGCAAACGGCAAGCTCAGCGAAGTGGTGGACATGGTGAAAAACTCCAGAAGCTTCGGCGAGAACTACAGTTTCCTCGACCTGAGCCACTGCACACAGCAGCGGCTGGACGAGATCCTTGCCGGCAAAGAGACGGGCGTGTTTTCCGCGAAGGTGGTTGCGCAGGATATCATGAAAAGCTATCTGTCGACAGCCCGGAATCAGAAGCAGGCTGTCGAAAAGCAGGGCGGACAGCGAGCGGAAAGGGTCCCCGTGAAGACCCATCAGCAGGGGCCGCAGAATCACCACGGTTAAGCGGCAGATGCAGAGAAGCCAGCCCGAAGAGGACGCACCTGCGCAGGTTTCCAAGCAGCAATGGGCGGACAAGCAAAATGTGGTGTGAATTGGATCCTGGTTACCGCGTGGAGCGTCGGGAGGATGAGTTCAGAACCCGTCAAAAATTTCAAAAAAACTATTTTCTTTTTATACACCCTGTGTTATAATAACCCACCGATTGAATGACCGATTCAGGTCAATTTAATTTATCTCAAATATGAAAAGGAGTCTTACCCAATGAAAAAAGCACTTTCCCTTGCCTTGGCTCTGTGCTTGGTGCTGTCTGTTACCGCTTGCGGAGGAAAGTCCGGCGATAATGATTCTTCCAGTGATTCCGCTGACCAAAGCGCAGCTCCCGAAACGCAGGCCCAGCGCGTAGAGCCTCTGCCCAGTGCCGAAATCGACACGGAAAATCTGGCCGATGGAAACTATACGGTTTCCTTCTCAACGGATGATATCATCGAGGACGGCGATTCGCTGGAGCTGCGCTTCACCGTATACGACTGTGCCCTGTATGATATGGTTGAGGTTTCGCAGTTGACTGCCGGGGATACCTTGGTGGTGAATGGAGAGGACATCGCTGTGGAGTCCGTGGAGCAGACTGGCTATGGCATCAGCGTCAACGGGGGTCTGGAAAACGGCGGTGTTGATTTGTCTCCCGGTGAGGGCGGTACCTACTATCTCTCTCTGATGGATACTAATAAGGACTATCAGCCCGTGGGCGAAGTCACGCTGCCCTTTGCTGAGGATTTTGTCTTTACCGATGACTCGGATCAGGCTAACCCTGGACAGACTTTCAATGCTGACGAGTTGTCCAGTTTGGAAGGCGATACGCAAGGCTTTATTGCGGCCAACACCACGCTCACCATGGTAGGCGGCTATATCACTGCTATTGAGCGGACATTTATGCCCTGATTTTTCAAACTCTCTGTAAGAAAGAGCAAACGAAAAAGCGCGTGGTCATTGCTTGCAGGTAATGACCACGCGCTGTTCTTTTTAAGCAAAGGCGGCTGCGAACTCCGAATGCGATGCTCATCCGGCAGAATCCTGCAAGAAATCCGTACAAAAGGTGTTGCTGCGGGGAAATGCGGTTTCGCAGCACGCTGGCTTATGGCTTGAATTACTTCACTTTGAAGGTGATGCGCCGAAATCCAAAGACGGTGAAGAGGGAGTGATGCCCCCTCCGGTTCCACAATATCTGTCGGATTAACCTCGGCAATGGTAAGGTCGATATTTTGAGGGCTTCATACGGTTATTGCGGATGGGTTTTGTTACCGGTGTAAAATACTGCATATGAATGGTACTTGCCTATGCCCAACGGGTACTTCTCAGGACAACAGCTTTGCCTTTACGCTTTCCTTCTTCACAAACGGATCCGGCCAGAATCGGGAGTCATAGGAACATTCTGTGTTGTCCCCCAGAACATAATAACAGCTTTCCGGAACAACCACGGTAATGCCATTCTGGATGACAGTTTCGCCGCCCGATGCCGCAATTCTTTTGACCAACAGCCGCCCATTATGTTCAAAGACTATGATATCCCCATCCGTCAGCTCTCCGTATAGCCGCACGCCAAGGATAAATGAATCCTTCTCCAGCGTTGGTTCCATGGACTCTGTGGGGACATAACCGAGGAACAGTACTGTTTTCATGAGAATAAACAACAGAAGCGAAAGAAGCGCAGGAATTACCATCCATCGAATGCTTTTGATCGGCTTCATGATCTCCTCCTAAATCGTAAGCGTAAAATAAGAGAGCGGATTGAAGAAGGAGTTCCAGTTTGCGATAATGCGGAGTAAGGAAAAAGAGTGCGAAAGAGTGCCATCGCAGTCTTTTGCGCAAATTAGCATTGTCACCGGAGGGAACGGGAATGGATACACGACTTGTTAAAACCAGCGCAGACCAGAGATTAATGGAGTGGGCACAGCTTGTATCAGAGTGCAGGAACAGCGAACTGACCCGCAAAGAGTGGTGTGCCCAGCACGGGATCACAGAGCGGAGATACCACTATTGGCAAAAGCGGGTATTTGACATGGCGATCCT
>CAVGED010000162.1:0-3075 GCA_963628035.1 Paludibacteraceae bacterium | reverse complement strand
GTTGGCGGGAGCCACGCTGAAGCTGTCCAGACTCCGACCGGACTGACGGTGCCCCTGTCCAGCCCAGTCCCCTTGGCTGTCGCGTGCAAAGTCGATTCCTTCGTGCTCTGCCTGATGCAATCTGGGACCTTGCATCACTAAATATTATTTTTCGTCAAAAGTCCCTTGAAAAAGTTTATACTTCGCCACAAAAGTCCCTTGAAAAAGTTTACACTTTGTCGCAAAACTCCCTTGAAAAAGTTTGCACTTCACCAAAAAACTCCCTTGAAAAAATTGCAGATTCAAATCATACACGAATATGAAGTCGTTATGTCAAAGAGAAAAATGGCAATAAAACTCCCGTCAGTCAAACAACTGACGGGAGAATCACCTCATTCATAAGACTTGATCAATTTAATGTTGTCCTTCTCCAGCTGGCTAAGCATGGCCTCCATATCAAAGTTCTTCTTTGCTATGTAGCCGTGATACCAGCTCTTACTTTCGAAGTAGCTCTTCATTTCCGGCGTGGTGAAAATGTAGCCATGTCTTGCAAAGATCTCGTTTCTGGCAATTCTCAACTGATCCTTGCTGAGGCCTGCCACCTCCGATGCCGTCAGTGCGCGGCTGGAGCTGTCCGGGAAAATGTAGTCGCCATTAAGCGCACTGCTTGCTGCCGGCTCTACGCTTGTCGCAGCCGACGCCGCTTGGGATGCCCCTGTTGCAACGGCTTCATCGCTTTCATTCAGCGACTGAACCATCTCATTATCATCCGCGGCCAGATCCCCTGCGCTACTTTCCACTATTGCCGCTTCGGTTTCCATCTTCACTTCTGTTTTCGTCTTCGCTTCGGTTTTCGTCTTCGCTTCGGTTTTCGCCTTCGCTTCGGTTTCCGTCTTCGCTTCGGTTTTCATCTTCGCTTCGGTTTTCGCCTTCGCTGCTATTTTCACCTTCGCTTCTGTTTCCACCTTCGCTTCTGTTTCCACCTTCGCTTCGGCTGTGCCCGCATCCAGAACCAGTGTCTTCACGGCTACACCGCCGCCGACTACGAGAGCTGCCGCCGCAACGCCGATCAAAATCTTGATGCCCAGGGCCATTCCTGCTGCCGAAGCGCCGGCAGCAGATGATACCGCTTTCCCTGAAATCGACTGCTTCTGCCGCGCATGAGCATGCACCGCAGAACCGCCAACATTACCCTCTGTCTTTTTCGTATCTGCTGCCGGTCTTCTCCTCAGCTGTGCCCCGCAATGTTCACAAAATTTCACATCGTCTTCTACCGGACTTCCGCAATTCGGACAATACATTTACTGATCTCCTTTTCCGTTTATCAATACCAGCTGCTCAATGCACCGAGGCTATTCATTGCCGTTCCAAGCATATCAGATACAAAGTTCACCACCATGGTTCTGCCAACAAATACCAGCAAAACAATCAGCACCAGCTGAATCAGCAAGTTGGCTCTAAACGCGGCTTCTGCATTTTCTCCGGAAATGATCCAAGTTGCAAGGTAGGCAATCAAAGCGTCCATAATGCCCCAGAAGAACAGCAGTGCGATAACAATTTCATAAAATCCGATCCAGAAACTCAGAATTGTACATACCAGGATGATAATGTCATAGGCGAAGGTCAAACTGAACACGCCGATCAGATCCTGCAGCCGCAGTACAGGATTGTGCTTTTTCAGCAAGGCATAGGCTGCTGCCGCATAAATTGCCCGCACAAACAATGACGCCAATGCCATTCTCACACCCGTCATCAAGAGAACATCATCATCAATGAAGTCATTTTTTCCACCTATTCGCACCAAGGCGATCATCAACAAGGCATACGCAATCGCCATAAGGTATTGCGGCAGCTTATTGCCGTCTGCAATCGCCTGACGCATGGCGTTGACCGGTGAAACAATAATATTCACAAACATTGTCGATACCTGCCGGCCGACAACTCCCGCTGCCTGCGCTGCCTGCTGGGCTGTCTGCTGGGCTTCCGCACTGTTGAAGCCAGCGGCTCCCCGGAACGCACTTCCGGATCCGTCATTTGCTGCTGTCCGTGGTGCCTCAGCTGCATTGCTCTGCTGTGCATTACCTCCCATCGCAGCCACTACCTTCTGCCGAATGGCTGTCTCCGCCGCGGCCACAGACTGCGGACAATCACATACCCCATCGTTGATCTGCTTTCCGCAGAACTTACAAAACTTTGCCATACTTTTTCCCCTTTCCTTTTCATATGTGCGTACATCGTCATATTACCGCCCTACACAAGGTCTGTAAACAAAAAATTCTCATATATTGACATTGCCTGCCTAAAAACTATAATAATACGTGATTGCTAGGGGCGCATATGCTGAGATGGCTCTTTCCGGGCCAACCCTTCTCACCTGATCAGGTTAATGCCTGCGTAGGGAAGCATGACAACAGAAAATTCTGAATTCTTGTCTGCTGTCACCATTTTGCCCCTCCCACATAAGGAGGTTTTTTTATGTCTAAAAATGTCAAGATTCTCGTCTACTGTGCCATGTGCATCGCCCTGGCCGCCGTCACGTCCATGATCAAGCTCTTTTCCTTTCCCACCGGCGGCTCCATTACCCTCTGCTCCATGCTCTTTGCCATGCTGCCGGGATTTTTCTTCGGTCCGGTGGTGGGCATCGTTTCCGGTGTCGCCTATGGTGTTCTGCAGTTCATCATAGATCCCTATGTATTGACACCGGTGCAGGCCATTCTGGATTATGTCTTCGCCTTCGGCGCCTTCGGTCTTTCCGGCTTTTTCGCCAATCAGAAAAACGGTCTCCGGCTCGGTTATCTGGTGGCCTGTGTGGGACGCTTCTTCTTCTCCTTCCTCAGCGGCTGGGTATTCTTCGGTGAATATGCCTGGGAAGGCTGGAATCCGGCGGCCTACTCCGCAGTGTACAACCTGATCTACATCGGCGCGGAGGCCATCCTCACCCTCATCATCCTCTCCATTCCGGCCATGTCCAAGGCTATGCAAAAGACGAAACAGTCTGCACTACAGTAACCCACATGCCAACGTATTTGTAGGCACCACATATATAAAAGTCACGGATTGCTTCGCACTAACGTGCTCTCGCAATCCTGCCTGTAT
>CAVGED010000161.1:0-3090 GCA_963628035.1 Paludibacteraceae bacterium | reverse complement strand
GGGCAAACTCCACATCACAGGCCTTGCAGCATAACGCAATGAAATCATAGGCCTTGCCGACGGTCTCAAAACCATTAAAGTCCTTCTCAAACCTCAGCATATAATCATAAGCCTTCAGTTCCAGAGTCTTCACATTTCTGTTTGCCTCTGACACTTCAAAGATTCCCATCGGCACCGTTTCTTCCGTACCATCCGAAAGTTTCAGGTGATAGGTAATTTCAATCTTTGCATCTTCCAGTGTGTATCTGTCGATATCCGTAAAAAGTGTGATTCCAAGCTCAGCTGCATAAACCGTTCCAAGTTCAATCTCCGTGGATCCGCAGCACTGGCTTGAAATATATCCACTGCCTTTTACTATATCCTTTGGCTCAAACTCATAAACTGTGCCTTTTGTAGTTGTAATTTTACCCGTCCAGTAATAACTCCGGGTGTTTTCCTGCACCGCCTGCAGGAATGCATCACTTACCTGGTACAAGAAACCACCTTCTCTCTTAAAATTCCTTCAGCGAAAAACTCACCGACCACAGTCCCTTATAGCTTGTATCCCCTTCCAGCTTTACCTTGAATCCGTCAATATACATCTCCGTACTCTCCGCCTCCGCTGTCTGCGGATTGAAATAAGCAACCGTGATTTTGCTCTTCTGTTTATATTCCGTCAGTTTTTTCAACCAGATGGATGTCACAGAAAATGCCACTGAAATCTCCACAACACCCATCCTTACGATATCCCTCTGCGTTGTCCCGGCTTCTGTCTCCCCACCGGAATCAGCTTCCTTATCCTCGAAGCTGATGTCATAGGAATCCGGCTTCGGGAGATTCTCGCCGTCAAAGCTTAAATACTGTATAAAAGCCATCTTACCTGCCTCCGCTTCTTAGATTTGCCCTCTGCTGAGCATTTACAATAACTTCGTCTAACATCGTTCCGCCCAGGTAAACCGGGATCACAATGTCCCCGCTTCCACCGCTTACGGAAGAAACAGCATCCTTGATAGCAGTTACAAAGCTTCCCATATCAGCTGAAGAAACAGATCCACCTCCGGCCAGAGCCATCTGGCTTGCATTCACCTGAGGATTCACCGCCATATCAGAAGCTACGCCGTTCATGGCATCTGCCACCAGGCTCTTGCTCTTATCAATACCATTAGCCAGTCCCTTCATGAAGTCCGGCATCCAGTCCTCGTAATCTGTCAGAGGTCCAACATCCGGAACTGAGAAATGCAGATAAGACTTAATGGTCTCCGCAATATTGCTCACAGCGTCCTTCAGGGCTCCGATAGCCGACTTAATACCATTGATAATTCCATTCACGATATCAGCGCCCCAGCTGAATGCATTGGATGCCAGATTCTTAATAAAATTCACGGCATTATCAAATCCGCTCTTGATGGTGTTGTAGATTCCGCTGATCGTAGATTTAATTCCTGACCACATGCTGCTGAAGGCATTGCTTACAGCCGTCTTCAAAGCATTCATCACGGAAGTAACTGTATTTTTAATGTTATTCCAGACCGTAGAAATCGTCGTAGCGATTCCATTTACAACAGTGGTTACCGCAGATTTTATTGCATTCCAAATAGTGGTAAATACCGTCTGAATTGCTGTCAGGATCGTTGTTATCGTAATCTGAATCGTTGTCCAGGCCGTCTGGATAAAGGTGCTGATGGCCGTAACCACCGTAGTCACCACAGTTTTGATTCCATTCCAAATGGTACTGAAGAATGTAGAAATTCCCGTCCAGATCGTTGTTGCTACCGTCTGAATTGTCGTCCAGGCTGTCTGCAAAAACGTGCTGATGGCATTCACCACAGTGGTAAAGGTATTCTGGATGCCTGCCCACAGATTCGTAAAGAATGAGGCAATGGCATTCCATACCGTCTCAGCCGTGGACTTGATAAACTCCCATGCCGAAGAAAAGAATTCCTTCAGGAACTCCCATACGGCAACCGCCGCATCCTTGATTCCATTCCACAGATCAATCCAGAACTGCCGGAACTCCTCGCAGTTATTCCACAGGTAAATGAATGCCGCCACCAATGCAATGATAGCCGCAATAATCAGCACGTAAGGATTTGCTGCGCATACCGCATTGAAGGCTGCTATAACTCCCTTCGCCGCATTGATCACGCCTGCCAGCTTTGGAATGATTGTCATAATCGTTCCCACAGCTGAAATCACTTTTCCGACTATAATCAGCACCGGTCCTATCGCCGCTGCAATCAGCGCAATGGTAACAATCGTCTCCTTCACACCATCCGGCATACTGTTCAGCACATCGATAAATCCCTGCAGAAACGAAACTATATTTTTAACCGCAGGAAGCAGGATCTCGCCAAAGGAAATCGCCAGCTCCTGCAACTGAGATTTCAAAATTGTCAACTGACCTTCCAGGTTATCATTCATGGTATCAGCCATAGACTGAGCTGCACCATTACAGCCATCAATGGCTCCGGACAACTTTTCCACATCCGCATCACTGGCATTCATTAAAGCCAGGAAGCCTGACATAGCGTTCTTTCCAACCAGGCTCTCTGCTGCTGAAGCCTTCTCGGATTCTGTTAATCCTGCAAATGCCGTTCTGCAATCTGCGAGAATATCAGACAAATCTCTCATGGATCCATCTGCATTCGTCGTAGCAACTGTAACCTCTCCAATGGAAGAGCCACAGATCTTCACATCTCCGGAAAGATTCGTCATGATGGTTCGAAGTGACGTACCGGCCTGAGTAGATTTGATTCCGGCATTGGCCATGAGACCAATTGCCTCAGCCGTATCCTCAACTGAAAATCCAAGAGATCCGGCAATAGGCGCACAGTACTTGAAAGTCTCGCCCATCATGGAAACATTGGTATTGGCATTACTTGAAGCCGCCGCCAATACATCCGCAAAGTGTCCGGAATCACTCGCTGACAAACCAAAGGCCGTCAAGGCATCTGTCACGATATCTGAAGTCGTAGCCAGCTCTTCACCGGAAGCAGCTGCTAGGTTCATAACACCTTCAATTCCGCCTAACATATCCTCTGTCTTCCAGCCGGCCATTGCCATGTAGTTCATGGCTTCCGCAGCCTCACTTGCAGAGAACTTAGTCTTGCT
>CAVGED010000160.1:0-3486 GCA_963628035.1 Paludibacteraceae bacterium | reverse complement strand
ATAGAGCACTTGGCTACGGACCAAGGTGTCGGGGGTTCGAATCCTCTCACGCACGTCCAATTCAAAAAGAGATAGGATGAATATCCTATCTCTTTTTGAATTGGACGTGCGTGAAAAAGTGTAATGGCAGAAAGCACAGTCAACCTCCCTACTTCTGCGATATACTGCGCTTGTACTCGCTGGGGGTAATACCCGTATGCTTCTTATATAACCGGAAAAAATTAGAGTAATTCTGAAAGCCCACCTGGTAGCATGCGCTTTCCAGAGATTGTCCCTGGCAGATAAGCTGGTTAAAAGCCATCAGCTTCTTGAAGGTGCAGTATTCGCCGATGGTGGTTCCGGTATATTCTTTAAACATGCGGCATAGATAGTGCTTGCTGAAATGAAATTGTTTCGCAAGCGCGTCTATGCTGATTTTTTTGTCATAATTTTCAGAGAGATATTTGATGATCGCGGTGATCTGCTTGTTGGAAACCGGTGCAGTGATATTGTTCGAGGTGTCTGTTTCCGATGCCCGGTTCAGCATGGACAGAAGCTCAATGATGGCGCAGATGGCCAGCACACTGTTTTCAACGGAATATTCCTGATTAAGTCTCAGAATCTTCATAAGCTGCTCGTCAATCTTCAGGGCGTGTACGACATTTGCGGGTATGACGTTGTGCGTACCGCTGGCCCGCTTGTAAAAAACATTGAAAAAGGTGTGTTCTTCACAATGAAAGCTGTCCAAAATGGAGTCGCTGATATAGAGAGCGAGCCTTTCGTGGGAGCAGTTATCCACCGTACAGAGATGTATCTCGTTTGGGTTCAGAAGGATCAGATCCCCGGCCTCAATCGGGTAAAGCTGCCCTTCCACGCGAATATTCCCAGTGCCCTTGATGAAATAGGTGAGAACCAGGGAGGTATCGTAGTGCAGGTGGGGTGGCGTGGAGTTCTGCGGGTGTTCTTCCACTGTATAATGAAGCCTGTAATGCGGATTGTCATCGTAGCATACTTTTCTGTAACCGTTTTCCATTGTCCTGCCACTCCTTTCATAGCCAACCTTTTCGGGGGACGCTTTTCGGAATCTCTTTTCCGAATCCTTTTCCCAGAATATCATCAAAAAGATTATTAGGTCAATATTATACATAAATTTGGACAAAAAAGCAATTAAATGTTCTTTCCTGAATGTGTATAATAGAAATTATTATGAAGGAAAAAATGAAAACATACGTATTATTAGTATTTGGAACATCACTAACAGCAATGGCAATCAGTTTATTTCTGGTGCCAAATAAAATTGTAAATGGAGGAGCTTCCGGTCTGGCAACGGTTATTTTCTATTCATTCGGTGTGCGGCCGGCTGTATCCAATGCATTGATCAATGCTGTACTGCTCTTGCTGGCATTATTGTGCTTCGGATGGAAGTTTATTGCAAAAACAATCTTTAGCATTACTTCCTTAACCGTTTTGATCGATGTGTTTTCTTATTTGCCGCCGGTAACAGATAATATGTTGCTTGCGGCCGTGTTTGGGGCAGTGCTATATGGCTTGGGAATCGGAATCGTGTTATCCCAGGGAAGCACTACCGGCGGCACCGACATTCTGGGAAGACTGATCCAGCATTTTTTTCCGCAGTGGAAGATTGGAAAGATATTATTGGGAGTGGATCTGTCTGTCATCTGTCTGTCGTTTATCACATTTAAGACAACAGAGGCTGTATTATACGGAATCCTTGCTCTCTATATATCAACGACGTCCATCGATGTGCTGATAAAAAGCCTGAACATCTCAAAGCTGGCTTTTATCATCACCGATAAAGGGGCGGAGATTTCGCATTTTCTTGTTCACACGTCTCCGCGAGGTGTCACATTGGTGGATGTCACCGGTGCTTATACCGACACGCCGAAGCAGATGCTGGTATGTGCCCTGAAGGAAAGTGAGCTTCCTGAATTCCAGAAAAAGGTTCTGGAAAAGGATGAAAAAGCATTTATCATTTACTCGGAATCACAACAGATTGTAGGAAATGGTTTTTATTTATATCAATAGAAACGTAGATAAAATCCGGTATTTGTATAAGGTCAATATAGTACATGAAAATGTTAAAAAAAGCAATTTAATGTTCTTTTTTGGACGAGTACAATAGGGTTATAGATTTTAAAGTGGAATGGATGGTTAGGAAGTATATGATGGGATTCGAAGAATTGGAAATGGAAGATCAGAAGCTGTACCGATGCCTTGTGGCAGAGGAACACCGACAGCAGGATAGCCTGGAAATGATTGCATCGGAAAGCATTCAGCCGAAGATGGCACTCAACTTAGCGGGGAGTATTTTTAATAATAAAACGGCAACCGGGTCTGTCGGAAAACAGCGGTTATTGGGGGCAGAGAATGTAGATGCCCTGGAACGTCTTGCAGCGGAAAGAGCCTGCAGGATCTTCGGAGCGGAGTATGCCAATATGCTGACGTATTCCGGGACAGTTGCGAATTTCTGCGCCTATGAGGCAGTGCTTAACCCAAATGATCCGGTGTTGGCGCTGTCCCACAGCGTAGGCGCGCATCAGTCGCATGGTGGAATGGGGAATGTTTCTTCCAGATTCTATCAGTTTCAGTATTTCGGGGTCGATCCACAGACCATGGACATTGACTATGACGAGGCGGAGCGGAAGGCGCAGGAGTACAAGCCGAAGCTTATGGTAGTGGGATCCGCAGCGTACCCGAGAAATTTTGATTTTGAGCGTCTTGCGCGGATCGCCCACCAAAATGGTGCACTGCTGATGGTGGATGTGGCGCATTTTACAGGACTGATCGCAGCCAGGGTTACGCCCAACCCATTCCCACATGCGGACATTGTGACGGCCTCCACGACGAAGACCATGTGCGGGCCCCACAGCGGCTTTATCATGTGCAAGGAGAAGTATAGGGAACAGATTGAGAAGAGCGTATATCCGGGACATGTGGCCTCTCCGCATCTGCAGACCATCGCAGCAATGGCATATGTGCTGAAGCGGTCCCAGACAGAGCAGTTCCGGGAATTGATGCAGCAGGTTGTCCGAAACGCGCAGTATCTCTGCGAGATGCTGAAGCAGAGAGGCTTTGAGATTTTTACGGGAGGTACGGATTGCCATATGTTCCTGCTGGATGTGAAGCCTTTTGGACTGGACGGCGTCTGCTTTGCTGAAAGCTTGAACCGGGCCGGGATCACCGTCAATTCAAAGTCCATTCCGTATGAAGTATCTGACCAGCCGGGCGGGATCCGACTGGGAACCACGGTACTGACCCAGCGCGGCATGAAGGAGCATGAGATGGAAGAGATCGCGGATCTTTTTCATCTTATGGCAAGCGAACAATGCAGCGATGATGTGATCGAGCGCGTGAAGAAGCGCGCATTGGCGCTGGCGGAAGCCTTTCCCATACCGCAATGACCCTTCGTGGGACAAGGATGAAAATAAAACATAGGCTCTCGGAATCTTGAGCCTTCCGACTAAGATTCATCAGTCGGATGAACCT
>CAVGED010000159.1:0-3576 GCA_963628035.1 Paludibacteraceae bacterium | reverse complement strand
GTTCGATGTATCTGTAACAAATACAGATGGAACAGAAAAATATTATAAAATCGGATCTGATGGTTATACCGAGTGGATCGAAGTTGATAATGAATTTAAGTTCTATGTGACCTTTTCTCTTTTTTGTTGAATTTTGATAGCTTTTATGCTATCATTGCTTTGGACAAATGAATGAAGATATCTTAGGAGAGCGCACACTAATGAGCAACGCTAAATATGAAGTTGTGCTTTGTTAAACAATGAACTATGAAAACTTGGAACGATTACAAAGAACACGTAAAATCAGTCGATACAGTCATTGCAGAGGACCTGGAAGAAACTGAAAAAATCGCACATATCGTAACCGAAATGATTAAGCAGCGAAACGCACTTGGTTTAAGCCAGCGTGATCTTGCTGATATGTGTGGTATGCCTCAGTCTTCTGTCGCAAGGATTGAATCTTGTAAAACAACTCCTAATCTCGGGACATTATTAAATCTTTTTCAACATCTTGGACTGACCCTTTCTGTCTCTCAGTCTCGACCTTCGGCATGATTCGCTCAAAATTATATGGAATTGAGGTCACCTTGCGGCGCAACCATGGGTCAGATAAGCTATTACTATAATGGAGATATTTATACCTGCGATGAAGGAAGGATGATTTCGGAGGCGGGCAAGCATGGCTTTCGTAAGGATAGTATGTTGCCAAATCAGATCAATTTGGGTATAATAATGACAAATCGAGAAAGATTTCGTGTGGCGACACGTTAAAGCTGTACTCTGACTGGGGAGGTAAATTACCAGTACTGTGTGATACTCGGAAGGGTATCGAGCCCACACCGGGGATATATGGTGAGTCCGCGTCGGGGACTTAAATTACCGGCGACCAGTGATACTCGGAAGGGTGTCGAGGCTGACGGCCAGCATAAAACACGTGATTTAAAGAAATGCGTCGGATGACCTTGGTTGTCCGACGTTTTTTTCTACTCAAATGTCGATGACGGGGAAATCTATGAGTAAGAAGATTGATAAGGAAGCGATTGCAAAGGAAATATGTAAAGCAGCCAGATTATATAAGGAATATCTTATTGGGCGAAGATTCATATATGTCTTTGATGGGAGGTATATAGAGGTCCTTTATAAAAGTGAAAATTTCAAACACCTGACAGGTGTGGAATGTAATATGTCATCTAAGGATTTTTATCGAAATGCCCTGAAAAACAGACTACAGGGTCCGCAGATATATTTTACAAGCCGTCACCCGTATTCATTGTGCAAAAGGAAGGTTAAGCATTTGTGTGGCATATCGAGTCTGGCTGGCAGTGAAAACTTTATGCTGGAGGAAATAGTAACAAATACAAAAACCTATAAATTTGGCACGACAGATTTGGCTTTTTCGCTTTGTATGAATAGAGAATATTACGAGAATGGTACGGAAAAAGGTGATTGCTATATTGTTGAATCATTGAGAGATGAAGATTGCTTCAACAAGAGTAAGAAGGCTTATGTTGTTACGCATATATTAGCAAGGGCTAATACTGAGCGTATGTATGCAGATGTTTTGTTTGTGGATAAATCATTTAAATTGCAAGACCTTCCGGACGAGGTTTTGAAGATGTTAGATGCAAATCTGCTGGAGAAACAAAAAGTCAGATAAACTTGCACGATTACGTAGGTTGTGGACAGCAGAACAGAAAGGAAACCCCATGTCAAAAATCGCTCTTTTGGTGCCCAATGAGGAAATGTTCCGGCAGACCCATGACGTGCTGCAGGAGCTGAAGTACCGGTTGGACATCATGAAGGTCATTGAAACCGAGAATGCCGTGACAGAGGCCCGGCAAGCCATCAATCAGGGTGCCGACATTATCATCGCAAGAGGTCTTCAGGCCACCATTATCAAGCAGTATACGGACATACCGGTGGTGGAGATCGTGCTGACGCCCCAGACCGTCATGGATATGCTGGAGCGCGCGAAGCGGATCCTGCGGAAATCGTCCCCGAATATCGCGCTGGTGATGTTCAAGAACATGGCCTGTGACATGACGGGCCTGGCGGAAAAATGCGGCGTGCAACTGCGGGAATATTTCGTGCAGAACCCGGAACTATTGCACGCTTCAGCGGTGCAGGCGGTGGAGGACCGGGCGGACCTCATCATCGGCGGCGCCACGGTGCTGAAGGTGGCGGACGAGGCGGGAATTCCCTCCCTGTTCCTGGCCAATACGGAGGACGCCATCGCGCTGGCCATCCAGGAGGCGCGGAAGCTGGGGGAAACGCTGGAAAATGGTGTGCAGCATCCGGAGCCGCGGCAGGGCGAGAGGGCGGCCAGCTTTGTGAACTTCCCCTACGAGAGCAGGAAAATGCAGGCGGCCCTGACGCTGGCGGAAACGCTTTCGGGAACGGACTGTCCGAAACTTATCATCGAGCCGGTGGGCACCCTCTACCATGCCGTGGCCCACGCCATCCATACCCATTCCCGTTACTCTCATGAGAAGATCATTACCCACGACTGTGTGGCGGGGGAGGACGCCTATGCGCTTCTCTTCGGACGGAACGGCCGGATTCCCAGCGCCGGAAAGGGCACTGTCCAGATCAATTTCATCGAAAACCTGGATTTCCGTTCCCAGAAAAAGCTGCTGGAAATTCTTATGTTCCGGAACGTTATTGCCGTAGCGAAAACCAGAGATCTGCAGGACCGCCTTCTACCGGAGCTCTATGAACGGCTGCGGCCCTTCGCCATCGAAATTCCCACATTGGACGAAACACCGGAGGATATCCCCCTTCTGGTGCGGGACTATGTCACTATGCTGACGGAGCGCTACGGTCGTTTTCATGTGCTGAGCAAGGAAGCGGAGCAGCTGCTGCCGAAGCTTCGCTGGCCGGGCAATCGGATACAGTTGGAGAGCTTCCTGGAGCGCCTGATCCTTTGTGCGCCGAGACGCAGCATCGGTGCGGAAGAGATACGTACATTGTATACAGAACTGTATGGGGAAAAGAAGGAAACAGAGGCCCGCAATACGATGCCGGACCGGCAGCCTATGCCAATGTCTTCGGCGGATCCTGCCGGGCGCAGCGATACGGAGGAACTGGCGCAGCTGGAGCGAGAGCAGCTGGTGCAGAGCCTGGCCCGGAATTTCGGCAACCGGAGCAAGACCGCGGAGGAGCTGGGCATCAGCAAGACCACACTGTGGCGGAAGCTGAAGCAGTACAAAATATCTTAGTACAATATTAATCCGATGGCTCATACCAGCCACTATTAAATTTTTATAAACTTTTGCTAAATAGCATGACAAACGTATGCTGTCGTGCTATTCTTTATTTGAGAACATATGATCTTGAACTGGTGAGGATTTTGCAAAAGGAGGTAGAGAATGGGCGGGAAAGATATCGGAGAGAAGCAACTGGAATCCTACAACGATGTGTTTGCAGACATCGTGAATGTGCTTTTGTTTCAAGGCGAAGAGAAATTACTGGAAACGGAGCTGGAGGAACAAACATCACGGGATGCATACAAAGCAGACGGAAAGCTGCGAGAGATGGAGCGAGATGTCATCAAACGATGGAAGCGCGGGGAACTGCGGATCGCCAGCATTGGCATGG
>CAVGED010000158.1:0-3687 GCA_963628035.1 Paludibacteraceae bacterium | reverse complement strand
GAGGCGCTATACAGAGAAGTCTACGAGATGTGCCTGGATATGGAGCATATGATGCTACCCGCGCATTTATTCAGGATAATCTTGATGAGGGTGTACCCAAAGAGCGGATATTATTAAAGCTGCAGAATAGATTTGATCTGACAGCAGAAAAAGCTGTCGCATACTTCGCCGAGGTAGCAGAAAGCTGAATACACGCTCTTCCATATCGAGACTGCGTCATCAAGCACTCTTCGAGCGCCTTATCACCAGGCACACGAAGAACGCTTAATGACACTATAGCCTTTCTGCAAATACCGAAGCGCCGAATGCTGCTTCTTCCGTATTTTCCGGTATCGTAAGTGGCATTCCGAATACCTTTTCCAGATATCCCTGTAAAACCTTATTTTTTCGGATACCGTTTCCGGTGCCGATCAACTTCACATGTGTGTTGCCTGTCAGTTCCTTCATCTGTTCATAAAACGAATACAGTTCGTTACACATTCCCAGCATAAACCCACGCGTCAACTGTTGTGGAGTGAAATTCTCCTCCGTAATTCCCATAACAGCCCCTTTCTGCGTCGGATCCTTCCTCGTCCCGCAAAAACGTGTATCCACAGAAAGGGAACAATCCGCCGGATTCTCTGCCGCCATAGCGTTCATAATCGAATAGACGTCCGGGTTTTCCAAACCGAAATACTGCAGGGTTTCCTCAAAAAAACGGTGTAGCAGTGCAAAGGAACGCCCTCCGCAAAGCGGCGCACCTACGAGAAGGTTTTTTCCTCGTGCAAGCGGTCGTATCTCTCCGGCGACAAAGCCCTCTGTCTCTGTCCCCAGCACCGATACCTGACTGCCTGTTCCGATATTAACAAGAACACTGCGCTCATCTGCTGCAGAACCCAGAAAGCTCGCCTGATTATCGCCAATCGCGACCGTAACCGGAATGCCATTACAGTCTTCGCCAACGACCTCAGCTTCTGCACTCACGCGCGGAAGCAGAGCGCGATTTATCCCAAGCTTGCATAATGCTTCCGGTTCAAAATCATAGTCTTTCAATGAGTAAAAACCAAGCCCTGCTGCATTGCTGATATGTGTCATCGGCGTTTTCTTTCCAACAAGCTTCATTGTAACGTAGTCCTGAATATTGCACAGCATCACTGCAGTTTCGGGAACACGACCAAGCTGACGGTTCACAAAATCTGTCACCAGTCCGTAGCCGGACGCTGCGCGGTGCCCGGTAAGATCTGACAGATATTTCGAATATGTCATATCGCGGCAGGGCAATTCGCCCGACTGATCCTGCCAAGTATAAAACGGACTCACTGCATCACCGTTTGCATCAATATAAAGAATCCCATGCATCTGCCCTGTAACACCGATTGCCGCAACCGGAGCATATAATCTGACAAGCTCCTCCTTTATGTCCAAAACATTATTGACAATCAAGTCTGCATCCTGTATACGCTTCTCCGGGTTTGCCGCCTTTCGTTCCGCGCCGTTTTGCTTCGTTACCGAATGAATAACTTTTCCATCTTCCGTCACAACGGCACTGATCGTTGTTGTACCTATATCAAGACCTATCGTTCTCATTCGTTTTCTCCCATAACGCCAAGCTTAAAATCCGTGATTTCAGCATCTTCACAGAGGAATTTAAGCGTCGCGGCCTTAAAATACATTCTGTTTGAAATAAAGGTTCTGCCACCGCCAATCTCTGCATCGATAACCAAACTGTCTGTTTTCTTCTCATAATGAAGGATTATCTTTAGTTTGTACTCCGCCGAAAGCTCCCGCACCTTTGCAATGGCAAAATCATGCGTATTTGTATGGACGTTTCCGCTCGGTATCTGATCCGGACCTGTACGCTCCTTCGGCATTTCCGGAATATATTCATAAAGAGCCTTTAGCTCTTCGGTAAAATTGTCCGTATCTTCACATTCGCGAATCTGCACCTTTTGCCTTGGTGTATTTAACTCAAGGATACACGGCGTACCGTTACCGGAAATCGCTATCCCTATTCTGCCGTCCTCCTGCGGTTTCACCCGGCATTCCAGATAATATGAGGTTCTACCGTCTATCTGTAAAACACTGCCTGTCGGCACACATTCCATCTCCGCTGCCATTTTGAGCTTTGCCGGATCCGGTGTAAGCTCCGGCATCCAACGGATACCAAGTCTGCCATCTTCATGCTGTACAAGCTCCCGGTGCTGCGTAACAAACGCCCAGCCATATCCACCGACCCAGCCGGAAAGAATATACCTGCCATCACAATTTGCAACCATAGGAACACATAAGCCATCATAGATATCCTCTCCGACAGCGGCAAGATCCGTAAATTCATCATTTTCAAAGCCACTCTGCCAATATCCACGGAAGCCCATGATAATATACTTATATCCATTCCATTCAAAGACCGAGGGGCACTCACTGCTGTTTCTTACCGGCGAGCTGTTATCGTAAACCGGCATTTTGGTATCCGTTTTTTCCCACGATCCATCCACCGTCGGTGCATGCCACACTCCTGCCGCGCCGCAACCGGCATACATGATAAGTCTGCCGTTTTCATCTGTGTAAATGCTCGGATTTTCAGAACAGTGGATCTGCTTTCTGCCCGGTTCAAAATGTATTCCGTCCTGAGACACCATATAATTTGCTCCACTCGGATATAAGCCATGCTCCTTTAGTTCATCATAGGTCACAGCGCGAAATACACCATCTTCCTCATATCGCTTCTCCAAAAGACGAGATCCGATTTTGTCCCTGGGGATTACACGGTCGGTATGAAAGCCATGGGAATAATAATACTTTCCGTCAAAGTAGAACATTGTGCCTGTCCCGAATGATTCCCACTGGGTTTTAAGCGGATAGATCTCACCATAATTCTCCCAGTGAATAAAGTCGCGCGTAGTCATATGGTATGTAGAATGTGCGCCGCCGCCGAAACGATTTCCATGATGATGCCGATCGAGCAACACCAGGAAATGGTACACACCATCATGATAAAAGTTTACAATATCTCCCGCCCAGGCGTTATAGCCGCGCGCAGAATAAAAGGCTATACTCTCGCTCTTTGTCTCGGTCAACTCTTCGATTTCAAGCTGTTCTATATCACAGCAGATCTCCGCCTTTATTTCGGTGGAACAATAAATCTCCTTCCCCGAGTCCTTAAGAAAACCGACAGGGAAGTTCAGATTGACAATTTCACCGCCGACAAGGTACGCGAACCGAACACCGTCAAACAGAAGATAAATATCCTCTTCAAACGCATGATACAGGTTGAGCGGAAGCCCCAGGCTCATCTTCCTTCCCTCTGCGTCATCATCCGACTGATACAGCCGGATGGCCGCCTCCAGAAACGGAGAATCGCCGTTTTCATCTGCATAGACATTATAATATTCACGCTTTTCGTATTCGCTCAATTCAGCGAATGTCTCCGGGAAATGATGTGTTCCGGCATTGATTTCAAGCATTCCGGGCACCGTCAAAAGCGCTTTTTTCTCTCCATGAACCGCGTTACGGTCTATCCTTAATTTCAGGATAAACCCGTTGCTCATCTGCGCACAGAGGGATATGGGAGCATATGTAAGCCTTTCCGGATAATATTTTATAAAATGTTCTGTAATTGTGTGGTGCACTTCATTTTCCTCCTATATTTCCTTATATTTTCTCGGAATCTTCAGCCCTTATTTTCCAAGGCTTTCAGACCCTTCATTA
>CAVGED010000157.1:0-3723 GCA_963628035.1 Paludibacteraceae bacterium | reverse complement strand
AAATGTAGTAAATACATAGTGTTTGGGGAGTCTTTAAGTGACCGATGGGAATACTATTCCTTTATATGGTCCATCACCATCTGAATCAGTTCTTCGCTAATGTGCCTTGAGCTTGACCTTAGCGCATCTATACAATCCCTAACATCAGAACCACTCAATAGCTCCTTTTCATTCGCAAGTTGAAGGATGCCCAATGTACCAATAACCTTGATATTCATCTGTTTTGCAACCCTTCGCCCCTTGACTTCATCCATCATCAAGAGATCTGCACTATTTTCATCTGAGTAAATAATTGCTTCACTTTCTCCCAGATCCAGACCAGTGGCTCTTTGAAATATATCTAAAAGCTTTCTATCAGACAGCGTAACTGTCTTAATAAAATCACACTGTTGAATAGCGGCAGCTTCTTCCGGGAATTTTTCATTGGAAGTAAGTTCATCATAAACAGCTTCAGGAATCACTATTTCCTTAAATAGTTCCTTTAGTATTTCAAGCCGATGACATTTCAACAAAGAAATAATCGGTGTGGTATCAGATACAACTATCATCCGATCATCTCCTTTAGCTCATCTACAGTGCGAAGATCATCTTCATAATCAGACACATTATTCAGATAAGGAAATCCAAGTTTATCATACAATTCAATCAGATCCCATTTTTTTACCCCAAGTATCTGAGCCACTCTTCCATGTGACAAAATTCCATTTTTTATATACGGATACATAATCATCGCATTTCTCTCAAGCTCTTCTTGTTTGGTTTCTGGATGCAAATAAATTACCATCTGCTCAGGAACTTTAATTTTCGTCTCTGTCATTTATTGGATCTCCTTTCTTCATGGTTGTTCGAATTCTATAAATATCTGTCAACCCCAGTCTCCTTAACAGCTACCGAGGGTTGAAATGTAGTAAATACATATGGGTTGAGGAGTGGTTAAACGACCGATGGTAATCCTCACCATTCCATCCTCCTCCATCGAAATGAAATCATTCCCCAGAGTCTGGCCGCGGCAAGCGGAACCGACAGCATTATCCCAATCGCGGTGGCCGCTATAGCTTCCGGCAACTTCGTGATGAACAAGTACCATTTGCCGTATTCAAGCCACTCCGCAAGGCAGGACAGAGAAACCTCAATACCCAGATAAAACAGATAAACATCCCATCCATCCAGCGTATACAGCCCCAATCCCTCCAATGCCACGCCAAGCCAATACTTCACTGGCCCGTAGATCATGAACCAGCCCTCAAGGCCAATGGCCAAGCAAAGCAGATTCACAGCATGCAGCAGGACAGAAATCGGTCCCAGTAATTCTACCATAATCTGGTACGGCATGGCAAGCACGCCTAGAAATCCATATAGCGGATTCAGGATCAGGTAGTTGCGCTTGATAATACAATCCAGCAGTCCACGCTGCCATCGATCCCTCTGGTGAAGGAGCCGGCGCATCGTCGCAGGCACACCGGTATAGCATATACTTTCCGGATCGTAGCACACATGCTTGCCATACTCCCTGTATACATAGTGCATAGAGAGAACCAATTGCATATCCTCTCCGACGGTATTGTCATCATAGCCACCGATACTTCGGACGTAATCTTTTCGAAAAACGCCATAGGCACCGGAAATCAGGCAATTTGCATTGAAAAGATCAAAGATTGGACGCCAAATGTTGAAGGTCTTCATATATTCCACCCGCTGCCAAAAGGTGAGCAGATTTTTCTTCTCGCTCATGGCGCGAAGTTTGCCGCCGACTGCAATGACATCTTCATCTTCGAAGCACGGCATAATGACCGGAATCGCCTGGTCATCCAGCACACAGTCCGCATCCAGCACGCATAAAAACTCATATCTTGCCTGCTTTAAACCGATGTTGAGGGCATGTCCCTTCCCTCTGCGGCCAATCTGCAGCTTCCGCAGGGGAATGTCCGCATACTGAAGCGGCGGTTTCACCTCTATCAGTTCCTGTTCCTCCGGCACCGCGGATACATCATTTTGAAGGATGATGATCTCGAAGCATTTGCACCCCTGCCGCAGAACCGATTGTACCGTACTGTCCGGTATGCAGTCCGATGTCAGTGGGATCAGAAAGCTGATGCCATAATCGTCTATTCTTGTGGGCCTCCCTTTGAAAGTCGCGATAGTTTAATGACGTCTCGGTCAAATATTACCTTTGAGAGCTTTTTAGTTTAACGGCATTCCGGTCAATCACTCAAACTATTTTGCTCACTTCCCGTAAAAGCCATTCTTTGAGAAATAGCTCCATTTTTCAAACATGGTGATATAGTTTTCTGTCACTTGCGTGGGTATGCATTGCTTCCAACGTACAATCCGAAGTAAAGTAAAGATATATTATCTAATTCTTTCTCAGACATGTTCACACCTCACCTTATCTATTTCTCTCAAAAAAGAGGTATCCATATATAGTTTTGAGGCGATATCTTCCAAATCAATATAATCTTCGATTAATTCATTATCATGGGAGAATTTACACATCACTTCAATATAACCATTATCATATTTATTGACATTGGAAAAATACCGAAGACTGTAAGGGCCTCTGAAACGGATTACTGCATCTTTATAAACAAATTTGACAACATCTTTGTCATTGCTTAATACGGCGGTATGATTCATAAGAAGCTCCTTTCTAAAAATGTATCGCCCATCAACTCCAGGAATCAGCACAAGACGGACAAATGCCAGAATTACTGTACAGTTTCCTCACCACTCCAGCCTCCTCCATCGAAATGAAACCATTCCCCAGAGCCTGGCCGCGGCAAGCGGAACCGACAACATTATCCCAATCGCGGTGGCCGCTATGGCTTCCGGCAACTTCGCAATGAACAAATACCTTTTGCCGTAGTTACTGACAACAAAACGCCCGCAAAAGATGTGTTTCATCTCCTACGGGCTTGTATCATCCTACTGCTATGCCGGCCGCTCCTGCTGCAGGATACATTAAAGTCATGGAATTCTTCTGTACCCCCCCCCAGAAATACATAGCACAAAGCACATGGAGGATAACGCAAGCCATCTTTATCGATTGTCAGGACGAGCAGTTTTCATATACAGATACTTAGCAGGTCCTGTGCGTATCATATTATCGCACATTCTGACTTTTGTATCAATCCCATATTTTTAATCTCTGATTGCTTTTCTGAAGCAAATCCAGGATATAATCCGGCCCTTCCTTCCACAAGCCTGTCTCAAAGTCAAACAATGCATTGTAAGCTGCACAACAGGCATAACCTTACGCATTTTCTATATCTTTCATCAATTCTTCTTCCGAATCAAACCGACATATGCTTATATTATTCCGACCTAAAAAAGAAACAAATTCAGATTCTGTCATGCCAGCAATCTGTGCACAATAGCCTATCGAAGCTTTTCGTCTTGTATAAAGTTTCAAAGCTGTCAGCTCTTGCCCTGAAGTTATACTATAGTTCACCATCATAATAAATCTCCACGAGTTCCTATTCAATAAGTCTCACATATGTCGCCTGCTCATCCTGTGGAATCCGCAAAGCCTTCATTGCTTGTTCAGCTGACAGCTTCATTTCTTCCATAAGATTTTTTATATCAGTTACTCTTGTTTCCCTAGCTTCCTGTTCCAAAGCTTCTTCCATAATTTTACACATATGCGCTACTCCTTCCTCTGATTTTTTTAAATACTCTGATTTCTTCTTTATAATATCATAATACATATCATCCGGATCCGAACAC
>CAVGED010000156.1:0-3780 GCA_963628035.1 Paludibacteraceae bacterium | reverse complement strand
CCCGGAGGGAGCCGGAAAGGAGGCGAGGCCGATTGGATTTGCTATGGGAAAAACTAACCGAATGGCTCAAAGAGCTTTTAGCAGGAGCAATCGCATCCAATCTCACCGGCATGGTGGATTCCGTCAATTCCAAGGTCGGAGACATTGCCACACAGGTCGGGCAGACTCCACAGGGCTGGAACAGCGGTATTTTTAACATGATCCAGAACCTGTCCAACAACGTGGTGCTCCCTATCGCGGGCGTTATCCTGGCGCTGGTTATGACTATGGAATTTATCCATATCATCATGGATAAGAACAACATGCATGATATCGACACCTGGTCGTTTCTGATGTGGATCTTCAAAACCGCCTGCGCCATTCTCATCGTAGCCAATACCTGGAACATCGTGATGGCAGTATTTGATGTGGCACATCAGGTCGTAAACAATGCTTCCGGCGTGGTCGTCGGCAATACCAGCATTGATATGTCATCTACGCTTTCCGGGCTTGAGGACAGGCTGATGGAAATGGAGCTTTCCGCTCTCATCGGCATCTGGTTCCAGTCCATGCTTGTCGGAGTGACGATGCACATTTTATCCATCATCATTACGCTGATCTGCTTCAGTCGAATGATTGAAATTTACCTGGTCACATCCCTTGCACCGATTCCAATGTCCACCATGATGAATCACGAATGGGGACAGATGGGGCAGAACTATCTCAGAAGCCTGTTTGCATTGGCATTCCAGGGCTTTCTGATCATCGTCTGCGTGGCGATCTATGCGGTGCTTGTGCAGAACATGGTGGTTGAGGATGACATTTCCCTTGCCATCTGGACAGTCATGGGATATACGGTGCTGCTTTGCTTCACGCTGTTTAAGACAAGCTCACTCGCGAAAAGTGTATTCGGGGCGCATTAAGGAGGTGGAAGACATATGGCATATGTACCCGTACCCAAGGACATGAACGCGGTCAAAACAAAGGTGGCCTTTAACCTGACCAAACGGCAGATCATCTGCTTTGGCACAGGGCTTCTCGTGGGGCTTCCGCTGTTCTTTCTTACGAAGGGGCATTTCGGCGGCAGCACGGCAACGCTTCTGATGGTGCTTGTTATGGTGCCGTTCTTCATGTTCGCCATGTATGAGAAAAACGGTCAGCCGCTGGAGAAGATCATCCGCAATATCGTGCAGGTGTGCTTCTTAAGGCCCAAGGAACGACCGTATGAAACCAATAACTTTTATGACCTGCTGGATAGGCAGGAGAAATTAGACAAGGAGGTACAGCGAATTGTCCGAGGCGAAAAAGCTCACAAGAGCCGAAAGAAAGCAGATTGAAGCTGCTATCGAAAGAGCCAGACGACAAGACAAAAGACATCAGTCCGCACAGGATTCCATTCCCTTTCAGAGAATGTTTCCGGACGGCATCTGCCGTGTGACGGACAACTATTACACGAAAACGGTTCAGTTTCAGGATATCAACTACCAGCTGAACCAGAATGAGGATAAGACGGCTATTTTTGACGGCTGGTGCGATTTCCTCAATTACTTTGACAGCTCCGTGCATTTCGAGCTGTCCTTTATCAATGCCGCCGCCAATAAGGAGACCTACTCCGAGCGCATTGCGATTCCCCTAAAGGGCGATGAGCACGACAGCATTCGCGTGGAGTATTCCCAGATGCTCAGGGATCAGCTTGCCAAGGGAAACAATGGTCTCATTAAAACCAAGTATCTTACTTTCGGCGTAGAGGCGGAGACCATTCGCAGCGCAAAGCCGAGGCTGGAGCGTATCGAGACGGATGTGCTCAATAACTTTAAGCGCCTTGGTGTGCAGGCAGAGCCGCTGGACGGAAAGAAACGCTTGGAGCTGATGCATGGCATCTTTCATATGGATGAGCAACAGCCGTTTAAGTTTGAATGGAGCTGGCTTCCTGTCACGGGGCTTTCCGTGAAGGACTTTATCGCGCCAAGCTCTTTTTCCTTCAAAACCGGCAAGAACTTCACCATGGGAAGAAAAATCGGAAAGATTAGCTTCCTGCAAATCTTGGCTCCGGAGCTGAATGACCGTATGCTGGCAGATTTCTTAGATATGCAGAGCAGTTTGATTGTCACCATGCATGTACAGTCGGTCGATCAGGTGAAGGCCATCAAGACCATCAAGCGCAAGATTACCGATTTGCAGAAGATGACCATCGAGGAGCAGAAAAAAGCCGTTCGTTCCGGGTATGACATGGAGATAATTCCCTCCGACCTTGCCACCTATGGCGATGAGGCCAAAAAGCTCTTGCAGGATTTACAGTCCAGAAATGAGCGTATGTTCCTGCTGACTTTCCTGGTGCTGAATGTCGCAGATACCAAGCAACAGCTCGATAACAATGTATTTCAGGCAAGCTCCATTGCCCAGAAGTATAACTGCCAGCTGACCTGTCTGGACTTCCGACAGGAAGAGGGGCTGATGAGCAGCCTGCCGCTGGGGCTTAATCAGGTGGAGATTCAGCGTGGCATGACCACATCCAGTGTTGCCATCTTTGTGCCGTTCACCACGCAGGAGCTGTTCCAGAACGGAAGCGGTGCATTATACTGCGGCATCAATGCTCTAAGCAATAACCTCATCATGGTAGACCGCAAGCTCTTAAAGAATCCGAATGGCCTGATTTTAGGTACGCCCGGTTCCGGCAAAAGCTTTGCCGCAAAGCGTGAGATTGCCAATGTTTTCTTCGTGACAGATGACGATATCATCGTCTGTGATCCCGAGTCGGAGTACGGCACACTGGTTGAGCGGCTTGGCGGACAGGTCATTAAAATCTCTCCCACCTCGAATGACTACATCAATCCCATGGACTTGAATCTTAATTACAGTGACGATGAAAATCCATTGTCGCTGAAGTCGGACTTCATCCTGTCCCTGTGTGAGCTGATCGTAGGCGGTAAGGAGGGCTTGCAGCCAGTGGAGAAAACCATCATCGACCGTTGTGTCCGCATGGTTTACAGAAGGTATCTGGAGAATCCTATCCCAGAGAACATGCCGGTGCTGGAAGATTTGTATAATGCCTTGCTTACGCAGGAGGAGAAGGAGGCGCAGTATATCGCAACGGCACTGGAAATCTATGTCACAGGTTCGCTGAATGTGTTTAATCACCGTACCAGCATTAACATCGAAAACCGCATTGTCAGCTTTGATATCAAGGAACTTGGAAAACAGCTCAAAAAGATCGGAATGCTGATCGTGCAGGATGCCGTGTGGAACCGCGTTACCATCAACCGCGAAGCGCATAAGTCCACCAGATACTACATTGATGAGATGCATTTGCTTCTCCGTGAGGAGCAGACGGCGGCGTATACGGTGGAAATCTGGAAGCGATTCCGTAAGTGGGGCGGTATTCCGACAGGCATCACGCAGAACGTAAAAGATCTCCTGTCGTCCAGGGAGGTGGAGAACATATTTGAAAATTCAGACTATGTTTTCATGCTGAATCAGGCGTCGGGAGACCGGCAGATACTCGCAAAACAGCTCAATATCTCTCCCCATCAGCTCTCGTATGTCACCCACAGCGGTGAAGGCGAAGGGCTGCTTTTTTATGGAAGCACGATCCTGCCTTTCGTGGATCGCTTTCCGAAGGATACAGAGCTTTACCAGATCATTACGACCAAACCTCAGGAGCAGGTCGGATAAGGAAAGGAATGAAAGATGCATGGAAAATAAGATGCAGGTATTTCAGAACGAGGAGTTCGGACAGGTGCGCGTTATTCAGGAGGAAGGCAAATATCTTTTCTGCGGCGCAGATGTTGCAAAAGCACTGGG
>CAVGED010000155.1:0-3929 GCA_963628035.1 Paludibacteraceae bacterium | reverse complement strand
TCGAAGTTTTAATTGCAGTGCATGTACCTGTATCTGAAGGGAATGGACACCAGAGTTTATATTTATCTTATCAAGCTCGTGCTTCACAAATTTTGTATAGACTGAATGGTAACCCCGATGCCTTGAACGTGTGCTGACATCCTCACCTGGAATTCGCAGAAATATCCCATTACTTGGATCATCAAGCTCCATACCCATTTTCTTGATCACCGGATGATCTGCAAGTTGTTTTGGAATAATATGGTGCGCCTGATAGCCAGACCATTTCTGTGGAGTCGTTACACCCATTTCCTGTAACAGATTTTTGCCGAGCGTTGTCGGACTTCCACCGGTAACAACACCGTTTGTGCCTGGAATTATTCTGACATTTTTTCCGGCATCAAGTGCTTCAATGACCTGCTGACTGCCATGGGTCCTAATGTAAAGACCGCTTCTTCCACTGCCCATCAGCGACCACCTCCATGCATGCGGGTTGTCCAATCAGGGTATTGAACGAACTCCGTACAGTGCAGGTAATCGCCGAAAACATCGTTCGGCATTGCTCCGTATACCAGAACCACTTCCGGCTCAAGTGTGTCAATCATAGCTTCAAGACCATGCTTGAAGTGATATTTTTCGATACGGCTATTGATACAGCCGTAAGTACCGATGCATGTAACACTATGCTTGGGTAACCCCAGGAATGCAACACGCTCCGGAAAGTAGGCCGTAGTGTAGGTGTATTCATTGCCCCAACGCGCCATCGGATAGACATTGCATCCATTTCTCTGATAATAGCTTGCAATTGCTCTGCTGCGGTATAGATTGATAATTTGAACCGTCGGTGGAGCATCTATGTATAGGGAACAGTCAGTGGGGAGTATATAGCGGAATCGGCGAAAATCATCAATATAGGCCGCTGGATCGATCAGAACTTCTGCAAACTTTGGATCTTTTTCAAAGAAACAAATTGCGTCGTCTGTACCAAGAGCCTTCTCCCTCCTTGTGAAGGGGGTAAAGCCGGTAGGAATTGTAATGCTGGAAGGTGCGGAAATCACTGGGATTTCAAGCAACCCATCGAACTTCGCACCTTGGACAAGTTCGGGATTGCAGCCATCATCGAGGTTGGCTTTTCTTTTTATATTCATTATATCACGCTCCTTATAAAATGTCTTTTATCTGTTGTGAATTATGATCAGCTCTGATCTCAAAAATAGAAAAATGCCGCAGAGGCGTGCACAGAAATCCGAAACGCTGTTTCGGGAAATTCTGCAATGTAGCACGTCGCTGCGGCTTATTTGCAAGCAATAAGTTATGAAATTCAGTTAGGGCGGACGTTCGCCGCCGATTGTGAGCAGGATGTCTTTGCCTCGTTCTGCCGGGCACTTTTGCAGCACTCGGATAGGTTCTTTGATATGTCCCAGTGATTTCAGGATAAAGCATCGTTTCTTTAAGGGACAGTTCTTTTGACATCGATATATGACTTCAGGCATTGTTAACCTCACTTTCTTCTGTTAATATGTTCGCTAATTTCTTACACTTCGTTTTGAAAAAAGGGAATGCATCACATCCCCTGATTGCTACTTCGTTAGACCGAGCGATTGCAAACGGATTCGCATTGCGCTCTTGGAAACACTGAAGGCGGCAGCCATTTCAGCTACGACAGATTCATTTACAAAACAGTTTTGTTCGGATGATGTTAAGCGGTGGAACATGGCGGTTACGGGCACACGCGGCATCAGAAAGCAGGCAGCGCAGAAGTTGGCCTGATACTCACAGATTTCAAGAGAAGAAAGGTATTTCTTCCCTGTCCTCAGATTCAGATTTTCTCTTCGCGTTTCATGCTTGTAATCGCCGCTTGCGTGGGCAAAGCACCTCTTATGAAGCACCTGATGAAAGACCTCATGCATGACCGTAAAGTTCTCGGGGCCACGATCCGGAAGCTCCGTCAGAAAGCTGTCGATCAGAATGGTTCCCTGCTCAAAAAAAGCCTTCTCCGGACGCATACCATCTATAAACCTCGGCTCCGGCCATACCCATTGATATCCGGGTTTGAAGAATGTCATACCCCAAATGGACTGATCCGGCGTGATATATTTCCAGTCGTAAGGCACATCCAGACATTGCTCAATGACGGCATAGACATCAATGGGCTTTGCCATTGTTAGCCGTTCGGCGTCGAATTGGCGAAGAAGTTCGTTTGCCTTGTCTTCCAATTGTGCCGGAGAGTAGTTGTAATGAATCAATCTTGCTTTTGCTCCTTTTCTTCCTGTTCCAGCATCTCGATAACCTTCTGCCATGTTGCTTCAGAAGCGTTGTTGTCGCGTGCCATGCGCAGAGCTGTGCGGGCTTTCTCATTGCCCATAATGTATTCCGGCAGATCGGGCGAAACTGTGTTGTCACGCTCACCTGCCGCAAGGTCAAACATTGTGTTGGTGTCTTCTTCGCTTAGATGCAGGATTCTTGCCATATCATAAAGCTTATCTCTGTTAGGCGGATAACGGTGTCCCTTTTCGATATCGCTCATGAATGCAGGTGCGATTTCAAGTTCGGCGGCGAGCCCTCGAAGCGTCATACCAAGAGCTTTGCGCTTCTGTTCAATAAATTTTCCAAAATTGCCATTCATATCCGTTCCTCCGTTTACTTGTTCGCTATTTCCTGACATCATTATAGGTATGTGCCCATGTGTTGTCAAGAGATTGCAGTGTAAAATGTTCGCGAATTTCTAACATTGCCTTGAATGGCCTCTGCCGGGGTGTTATAATAAAACAAATGATTTGATTTTCAAATATTAGATTTTGCTTTGGGAGGACAGGCAATGGCGGTTTCATATAAAAAGCTCTGGAAGATTTTGATCGACCGGGATATGACAAAGACTCAGCTCAGAAAAGATGCCGGTATCAGCACCGGCGCACTTGCCAAGCTTGGCAAGAATGAAAATGTAAATACGGAGATTCTCGTGAAGATATGCAGCACGCTTCACTGTGATATTTCCGATATCATGGAACTCACAGAAGAAGGCGGTGTACAGTAATGGAAAAAGCGAATTTCGGACAGTTGGTGTCCTTTATCTTTGGCATTGCCAATGATTGTCTTGTAGATGTATATGATGTGGGCGATTACCGGAAAATCATCCTGCCGATGATGGTGATCCGCCGTTTTGATGCGGTTCTGGAGCCGACCAAGAAGGCGGTTCTTGAGATGAAGAAAAATCTGGATGCAGCCGGTATCACGGAGCAGGATGAAGCTCTGTGCTCTGCGGCAGGCGAAGCTTTTTGCAACAGCTCGCCCTATACGCTGTCTGATTTGAAATCCCGCACCAATCAGCAGCAGCTCCGCGCGGACTTCATTCTGTATCTGGATGGTTTTTCCAAGAATGTGCAGGACATCATCAAAAAGTTTGAGTTCCGCAACCAGATCGATAAGCTTTCCGACCATGACATTCTCGGCTTGCTGATCAGCAAATTTACCGATCAGTCCATCAATCTTTCCTCCAGACCGGTCACCACTGCCGCAGGCGTTACGCTTCCGGCGCTGGACAATCACACCATGGGTACGGTCTTTGAGGAGGTTATCCGTAAATTCAACGAGGAAACCAATATCACCGACGCAGGACGCCATTTTACGCCTCGTGATATCGTCGAGCTGATTGCAGATCTGGCATTTGTTCCGGTAAAAGACAAGATTCAGGACAATACCTACCGCATCTATGACGGAGCCTGTGGGACGGGCGGTATGCTCACGGTGGCTGAACAGAGAATTCGCGAGGTTGCGGCAGAATATGGCAAGAAGGTTTCCATTCATCTCTACGGTCAGGAAGTCGCAGACGAAACCTACGCCATCGCCAAGAGCGATATGCTGGTAAAGGGCGAAGGCGAACAGTCCAACAATATTTTCTTCGGTTCTACGATTTCCAATGACGGCTTCAGCGGGCAGACCTTTGACTTTTG
>CAVGED010000154.1:0-4196 GCA_963628035.1 Paludibacteraceae bacterium | reverse complement strand
GAGGAAGTAATGGAGACTATTCGAGCAGCTGAACGTGCGGAGACTGCGTATGAGCGAAAGATGTATCGTTATAAAGCACAGTATTCTCTGGATTGCGAGAATGGCATTGAAAATGCGGTGCTGTTGAAGCCGCAAACACCGGAGATGCTTCTGGAGGAAAAACAGTTTCAGGAGCAGGTCTATGCCGCTGTGATGAAGCTGCCGGAGAAACAGGCAAAGCGAATTTATGCCCGATACTATCTGGGAATGACGGTAAATGAAATTGCCGAAGTAGAAGGTGTAGACCCAAGCCGTGTCCGAGACAGTATCCGCCGTGGATTAAAGCAGCTTGTAAAATATTTTTGATAAAATTTCATTTGATGCGCCTGTTTTTTGCCTTTTTTGTCAGTGTTAATAAGAAGGACAAGTTTTCCTCCTTCATCAGTACATTGACAATCGAATAGACAGCACAACAGGTACATAACCCATGTACGAGCGAATATGAAACGCCGCGAAGATGGAGCAGTCAGGGAGGTGATGAAAGAACTGCTTCGGAGCGATCTACGATTTCATAAAACGGATTGTGGCAGATTCGGCGCGATGACTGCATGGGGGCTTAAAGATACTTCCTCACGGCCCGCCAAAGACTTGGGGGGAACCCTGCGGCACACGATACGAACGGTGCTGCGGAGTTATGACAGCCGCGCCAGCGGAGACCTGTTGTGTTCCCATCGTCAGGGGGCGTGGCAAATGTGATGAAAGCTGAGTTATATAAATAGGAAGCGTTTGCAGCTTCCTGTTCAAAATCAGATACCATGCGCTGGCAGTTTCGGCTGCCAGCGTATTCATGTGGCTTTGAACAAACATGATGACAAACTTGACAGATTGGAGGAAATATGCTTTATGGAAAAACTTATTACACGAAAAGAAGCAGCAGAAATTTTAGGTATCAGCATTACAACGCTGGACGCGGCCCGTAACAATGGTCTTATTTCTTATGTGCAATATGTGCAGAATGGCTGTGTGTACTTTACTTCAGCGGGCCTTCAGGAGTATATCGCAAAATGCACCCACAGAGCAAAGCCAGCAGAAAAGAACGCAACTTATCGTAAACCTCGCAGAGCTGGAGTGTGAGCCGGTCCGTATCCTTGCCGGAACCGGAATGGTCTGATAAAACATAGATACAGCGCTGGAGTATATTCTTAGGAGGTGGCGGAATTGGCAAAAAGAAAAAGAGCAATTCCACAATACGGTACAGTTACGCTTAACGGCATAGATTATTATAGAACGCGGGTTCAGAACGCAGATGGAAAGCTGGTGGCCCTTTATGCGAGAACACCGGAAGAATTATATGATAAAGAGTTGGGAGCATTAGAGCAGATCGACAACGATACATTCTGCCGGAAATCCCCGACGGTTGCAGACTACTGTGAAAAATGGCTTTTGATGCAGTCGGTTCATGTGAGGGCAACCACGCTGATAGATTATACATCAAAGGTCAGACGGCACATTATAAAAGAACTGGGACAGATGCGGATGGCAGATGTGACACTGGATGACATTCAGCTTGCACTTGTTCCTGTTTCCGAGAAGTCCGCTTCGGTATATAAGTCAGTGGTTATCCTGTATAAATCCATTTTCCGTGCAGCAAAGGAAAGTAAGATTATTGATAACAACCCAACGATTTACCTTACAGCCAAAGGTGGAGGCGTTCCGCAGAAGGACAAAGCGGCATTGACGGATGAACAGGCCGCCAGACTGCTGGATGCCATTCAGGGACTTCCGCCGTATGTATTTGTCATGTTAGGGCTGTATGCAGGATTGCGGCGAGAAGAAATTCTTGCCCTAAAATGGGATTCTGTATATCTGGATGTGGATTGCCCTTATTTAACGGTACGCAGGGCATGGCACACGGAAAATAACAGACCGGTGATTCTGGATGAGCTGAAAACGAAAGCCGCGCATCGAAATATTCCGTTGCCGGTTTGCCTGGCGGACTGTCTGAAAGAGACAAAAGCTAATTCACAGTCAGAATATGTAGTGCCGAACCGGGATGGTGATCCGCTGTCCTACACACAGTTCAAGCGGCTCTGGCAGTACATTGTAACCCGAACAGTCAAGGAGCGTTTCTATTATCGCTACGAGGATGGAAAGCGTGTAAAGCACACGGTTACGCCGGTCCTCGGTGAAAAGGCAGCGCATAACGGCAAAGTGATTTACAGTTTGGATTTTGAAGTGACACCGCATCAGCTGCGGCATACATACATTACGAATCTGATTCATTCGTCCGTGGACCCGAAAACGGTTCAATACCTGGCGGGGCATGAGAGTAGTAAAATTACGATGGATATTTACGCAAAGGTCAAATACAACAGACCGGATGAGCTGGTAAGAACAATGGGTGGTGCATTTGCCCAGTGGGATGCAGCACAGGCATAACAATTATAAAGAGTAGGAAACAAAGCTGGAGCGAGGCAAGGATGTCTCGCTCTTTGTTTTACATAATCCGTATCTTTGATTAAGTGGGTGCTTTCTGATAAAAAGAAGGTGTGAATTTAAGAACACTCATTATCAGGAAAGGAAGATTTGTATGGCTAAGAAAAAACAAAGCGTTCCAGAGTACGGAACGGTTACAAGAAAAGGAACACTGTATTACAGAACCAGAATTACAGATGCCGATGGAAAGCAGGTCAGCTTATATGCGACCACCTGTGAAGAATTATATGAAAAGCAGTTGGAGGCCCGGAGACAGGTGGATGAGATCATCTTTCACCGAAAGCATCCAACGGTTGCCGAGTATTGTGAAAAATGGCTGCTGATGCAGTCAGCAAAGGTGTCTACGGCTACTATAAAAGGATACAGACAGAATATGAAGAATTATGTCATTAGCTCTCTGGGAGATATGTATATGGAGGAAGTGACTGCGGATGATATTCGTCTGGCGCTTGTTCCGCTGTCTCAAAAATCGAAAGGACTGTATGATACGGTAAATATGCTGATTAAGTGTGTGTTTTATTCGGCAGAGCGCAGTCAGCTGATAACCGATAATCCGTGTGTAGGAATTTCAGCAAAGGGCGGAAAAGCATCGAAAAAGAAAGACGCCTTAACAGATCAACAGGTTGCAATTCTGTTGGATACGGTGAAAGAGCTTCCGCCATATCTTTTTATTATGATTGGTTTGTATTCCGGCTTGCGTCGGGAAGAAATTCTTGCATTGCAATGGGATTGTGTATTCCTGGATGAATCCACACCATACATTTCTGTGCGGCGTGCATGGCGCGCGGAGCATAACAGGCCGGTGATTTCTACCGTCCTAAAGACAAAAGCAGCTAAAAGGGACATTCCCATTCCGAAGTGCCTGGTGGACTGCCTGCGGGAAGCAAAAGCCAATTCCATATCGGAGTATGTGATTGCGGACAGTGAGGGACAGCCGCTTTCCTATTCTCAGTTTACGAGAGTTTGGCAGTATGTAGTTGTTCGTTCTGCAAAAGAGAGAACTTACTATAAATATGTGAATGGACAGAGCATTAAATATACCGTCAGGCCGACATTAGGAACAACGCAGAGGAACAATCCCAAGATTCGTTATACCCTGAATTTCGATGTAACACCGCACTTGTTGCGGCATACCTACATCACGAATCTGCTCTATGCGGGCGTTGACCCTAAGACAGTTCAGTATCTGGCAGGGCATGAGAACAGTAAGACAACTATGGACATTTACGCGAGGGTCAAGTATAATAAACCAGAGGAACTTTTCGAGGTAGTGAATGATGCTTTGAACCAGGAGAATTTCGATGAAAAATCACCGATTTCTATGGTTAAGGAATAGGACAACCGACAACAGAAAATGCGAAAAAGCCCGTAATATCAAGGAAAAACGCACCATAGAGATGTTTAGTACGGTCTCAAAGCAGCTCGTCGCGCTCCGCAGTTCAGCAAGCGATAATTCAAGAACAAAAATCAATCCCACAGATTCAAGGTTTTCCTTGGATTTGTGGGATTTTTCTTTTTGTCCGTTTTTATAAATTTTTGTCTGTTAGTAACAAGTTAGAAACAAAATAGTAACACTGAATCAGGTGTCTTGTGCAAGACATTTTCTGATTTCCAGTTTTGTTCTGCAATGAACTGTTCTTCCATCTTTGAAGATGACATCATATCCATCATGTGTGTTCCCTTTGATGATCAGAATCTTTTCCCTGGACTTTTCTGCAAGC
>CAVGED010000153.1:0-4399 GCA_963628035.1 Paludibacteraceae bacterium | reverse complement strand
TCCATATGATGAAGGCTTTGTTCACACAAAGCCCTGATACGCTCGCCGCTAAGGCATCCTATATCGCGGGACGCCCATGCGATGGCGAGTGCCCACGTGATAATAGCCTCAGCCCGGTGAACAATCATTATATCACATCAAATAAAAAAAATCCCCCTCTGCCATCAGTCAAAAGGAGATTTTCTTCATAAATTCGATTTTCTGCGGGCAACAGGACTTGAACCTGCACGGTCTCCCACCAGAACCTAAATCTGGCGCGTCTGCCAATTCCGCCATGCCCGCGCACGCCTTTTGATTATACGGTGGCACTTGCTTCCTGTCAATGCAAATCGGGCGTTCCAATGATATCTCGCTTCTGCCTTGACATTCCTCCTCACGCCGCCTATAATTGCCCACGGTAATTATCAATGATAACAATCAATGGAGAACAACATGACGGTAACGCTGATCAAACAAATGATGGACAGCTGCTATCTGGCCAAGCGGGCCAGGGATCTGCTGCCGGCCCTGCCTGCAGACGTGGCCTCCTCCTATATCCAGTACCTGGAGGTGGTGGAAGCACTGGAAGCACAGGGCATGAAGGCCAAGGTGTCGGACATCAGTGAGGCGCTCTCTCTTCCCCGGCCGGGCGTCACCCGGACCGTGAAGGCCATGACCGAAAAGGGCTATCTCGAAAAACACACTTCTGCGGAGGATGGCCGCATCACCTATCTCACGGCCACAGAAAAGGGAAAACAGCTTTCCCACCGCTACAATGCAGAGTACTTCAGCCGGATGCTTTTTTATATGGAAGAAATCCCGGAGGAAGATGCTGCCTGCATGATCCGCACCATCCAAACTCTCTACCGCATCATGTCTGAAAGGAGGCACATTCTTGACAACGAGTGAAAAAAGTGATTTTACGAAGGGCAGTATTCTGCAAAAGCTGCTGCTCTTCATGCTGCCGGTGCTGGGCGCACTGGCTCTGCAAGCCGCCTATGGTGCGGTAGACCTTCTGGTGGTGGGCCGCTTCGGCTCCACATCCGGCCTCTCCGCGGTTTCCACCGGCAGCCAGGTCCTGAATCTGGTGACCTTCGTGGTGACCCAGCTGGCCATGGGTGTCACAGTACTCATTGCCCGTTACCTGGGTGAGCAGCGCCCCAAACAGATCCCGGCGGTCATCGGCGGCGCCAGCATTGTCTTCCTCATCATGTCTGTGCTGCTCTTCATTCTGATGGTCTTCTTCGCCCGCCCCATCTCCGTGCTGATGCAGGCCCCGGCGGAGGCCCTGGATCTGACCGAAAGCTATGTGAAGATCTGCGGCAGCGGCATCTTCTTCATCGTGGCCTACAATATGCTCTCCGCCCTGTTCCGCGGACTGGGTGACAGCCGCTCACCGCTCCTGTTCGTTCTGGTGGCCTGTATCGTTAATGTCTTCGGCGACCTGCTTCTGGTGGCGGGCCTGCATATGGATGCCGCCGGTGCTGCGTTGGCCACGGTGGCTGCCCAGGCCGTCAGTGTGGTCTGCGCCGTGGTGATGCTGCTGAAAAAGGATCTGCCCTTTAAGCTGAGCTTCCGGGACTTCCGGCTGAACAGCCAGTGCAAGCGTTTCCTGCTGATCGGTCTGCCCCTGGCTCTCCAGGAGTTCCTGACCCAGATGTCCTTCCTGGCGCTCTGTGCCTTCGTAAACCGCCTCGGTCTGGAGGCTTCCTCCGGCTACGGTGTGGCCTGCAAGCTGGTGAACTTCGTGATGCTGATCCCCAGCTCTCTGATGCAGTCCATGGCTTCCTTCGTATCCCAGAACATAGGCGCGGGCAACATGAAGCGGGCCAAAAAATCCATGTATACCGGCATTGCCGTGGGTCTGGTGATCGGCTGTATCGTATGCACCCTGGTGTTCCTGAAGGGCGATCTGCTCTGCGGTATCTTCACCACCGAGCCCGCAGTCATCGAAAAAGGCTTTGCCTACCTCAAGGGCTTCGCACCGGAAGCCATCGTGACGGCTGTGCTTTTCAGCATGGTGGGCTTCTACAACGGCAGTGAGCACACCGTCTGGGTTATGTTCCAGGGCTTGGTGCAGACCCTATTGGTGCGTCTTCCCCTGGCCTATGTCATGAGCATCCAGCCCAATGCAAGCCTCACCAAAATCGGTATGGCCGCCCCCTGCTCCACCGCTGTGGGCATCATACTGAACGTCGGATTCTTTATGTATCTCAATGCCAGAATGAAGAAGGCTGTGAAAAAATAGCATTCATCAGCACGAAAAAAAGCAATCGTAAAAATTTGCGATTGCTTTTTTGCTTTCTTATCACTTAATGAAGTATTTTGTTCCCCTGCCTTTCCCTTCGACTGCAATCACGCCTTTTTCTTCCATCGCTTTCAGCAGCTGTGTTGTTTTGGATTTTCCAAACGGAACATTTGGTGCAATTTCACCCATTGCTTTCAGCATTGTCTTACTTAAGAACTTGTAAACCACTTTTTCGTCTTCGGTCAGGGCAACAGTCGTTTCAAATATCGGCAGCGTAATTTTTATAGCATTTTCCGACACTTCAAAATCAGGTTTCATCAGACTCTCCGTATACAATTGCATGATCCGCGTGATTCCTGTTCCAAATATCTCTACAAATCCCAACCTGTAAAATACATTTGCAAGATTTCTATTTCTTAAAACCGAAAGTTTACCCGTTAAATATTCCGCCACCGTTATTCCTGCCGGCAATCCCCCGGGCGATGCTACCTCTATTCTGTCATCAAACATGGAAACCCTGATATGTGCATCAACATCCCACACCCTGTGAATCAAAGCATTGGCAATAGCTTCTCTGAAAGCGGCTTCCGGTATCTTTTCAATCATCCTTCTGTCAACGCCCTGAATCACCTCATACTGATAATAATCCCGAAACACAGCAAGTGCTTTCTCATATGCATCTAACACGGATACATTCTCAAAGGTCGCCCTTTTTTGAATGATACTGATGTTCTCACCGAATTTAACGATATCAATCCCCGGAAAATGATTTTTATCTGCCAGGAGTCCCGCTGCATTATTAAAACCATTCGCATTGTCATACAAGTTTAATGTCTTTAGCGTATCCTGATTGAAGGTTTCAATCTGAATATTTTCCTCCAGCTTACGGCGCAGAATTTCAAAGGATAGTTTCTGGTCTTTGCAAGGCAATTCCTCAAAGCTGATATTTTTCCCATCCAGCACGAGCCTTGTGAATTCCAGCGTATCTACCTCTATCGTTGCAGTATCATTTCGTTTGTACGCTTTCGATTTATACAAATATGGCTTCTGAAGACCACTTTTGATCGTGAGCTTTATCGTCTGCTCATTGTTCTGTATTTCAAGTGTATAATCCGGCTGTGGCGATATGCTGTCATTGATCCTGTTTTCGATATCCAGGCAGGCCTGCTTGATATCCGGCAGCCCTTTCACATTCCCATCATCATCGACGCCAAACAAAATCGTTCCGCCTTCGTAATTCGAAAAAGCACTGACCGTTTTCAAAAAAGTGTTCGTAATTGATTCCTTGAATTCCAATGTTCTTGTTTCACGCATAGCAATCACCGCCTTCCCAATCGTAACGATACTATTATACGCATAAACGCGCGAAAAACCAATCGTAAATTTTTACGATTGGTTTTTCGCGTACATTCAACTCGATTAAATCAATTGATTCAAGAGTCCGGCACAGCCTTCGGATATGTCCCGCCAGGTCTCCTCGAAGTCTCCGGTATACCAAGGATCCGCCACTTCACCCGGGCGATCGGTGTAATCCATCAGCAGATGGATTTTATTTTCACTATCCTCGCCCAGCATGCGCCTTAAGTTTCGCAGATTGTTGTGATCCATCGCGATCAGCAGGTCGTACTTCTCATAATCCCTGCGTGTGACCTGTCGTGCCGTCTTGCCTTCGCAAGAGATGCCATGTTCTGCCAGCTTCCGCCTGGCCGGCGGATAAACCGGATTTCCGATTTCCTCCGTGCTCGTCGCCGCAGAAGCGATTTCAAACTGCGCGGCCAAGCCCGCTTTCGAAACAATATCCTTCATCACAAATTCCGCCATCGGACTGCGACAAATGTTGCCGTGGCAGATGAAAAGTACTTTAATCATTTATTTTCACTCTCTTCTCTAATCCTTAAAATTCATAAAATCAGACCGTGTAAAAGCTGTGTAAAACGAGTGTCATCTGTCCGAAAAGCCTTTATTTTCAAGGTTTCCGAGGCTCTTACCAAATGTTGCCCCAGCAGACAAACAGCACTCGTATCATGCTTAAAACTCCTTATTTTACGCGGTTTCTCACTACTTCCCGCTTCTATTATTTCGACTTATTTTGACCTGTTTTGGCGTGTTTTTCCCATCAAACTGTGTAAAAATCTGTGTAAAATGACCTCTGAAAATCCGTTTTACACATCG
>CAVGED010000152.1:0-4698 GCA_963628035.1 Paludibacteraceae bacterium | reverse complement strand
TCCGGAACACAACGATTTTTCTCTCGTATCGGCGGCTGGCTGCAAGCGCTGGAGGACGGCGCACTGCTTGTCGTTGACGAGATCGAGGATAGTCTGCATCCGCTCCTAACAAAGCGACTGATAGAGATGGTTCAGGATAATACGATCAACACAGAGGGAGCACAGCTGCTTTTTACGACGCATGATGCTATGCTGCTTGATCTTACCTTCTTCCGCAGGGATCAGATATGGTTTGCGGAAAAGGATGAGAAGTTCTGTGCAACTGAGCTGTATTCGCTGGCCTCCTTCTCTCCGAGAAAGGGCGAGAACATCCGCAAGGGGTATTTGCAAGGACGCTTCGGTGCGATCCCGTTTATCGGAGGTGACGGCTTATGGCAGGAATGAGAAAAGAATACGACCCCAATAAAGCCGGTCGCCGCAAGCGTAGACCTATCATCTATATCATCTGCGAGGGCAAGAAAACGGAAACCAAGTATTTTAAGCATTTCCGTTCTCGCAACTGCCTAGTAGACATTGTGCCGATTTCTTCTAAGCACAAGGCCGCCGAACATTTGGTGAAGCACGCAAAAGGGCTGCTTTCTCAAGCGGATTATTTCCCAAAGGACGGAGACCAGCTGTGGTGCGTTTTCGATTGCGATGACAACAAGAACTCCGAATTGAAAAATGCCGCCGACTACGCCGAAAAGCACGGGTATAAAATCGCCTATTCCAATCCTTGCTTTGAATACTGGTATCTGCTTCATTTTGTAAAGCAGAACAGCTACTTAAACGGAGCCGAAGAAGTGCTGCACCAGCTGCAAAGCAAGGGGCGGCTTGAAAAGTACGAAAAGAATCTGGATGTTTTTGCCGACCTGCTACCGCATCAGACAGAGGCGCTTCGGCGGGCGAAGGAACGCTTGGACAGCCTTTACAAGGACAATGTGGTTATTCTCAGCTGAGATAGTAACCCGGTCACAACGGTTTGCGAGCTGGTCGAGTATTTGAATAGCCAACAATCTTAAAGCAGTGCCCACAACCACAAAGTGAAAACTTTTTCAAACGACTTTTTGAGATAAGGCACAACTTTTAGAAACAGTGGAGAGAACAAGGCAGCAGGCCAAAACAGCCTGCTGCCTTGTTTATCATCAGATCGCCTTGATCTTCTTCAGATACGCTACGGCGTCGGTATGTCCCAGAAAGTAGATTTGCTGCCGCTCCATATCCTCCATTTGGCGTGTCAAGCCGATATACGCCAGATATGCCTCATGCTCCTCTGCGCTCAGCGTGATCGCGCCGTCGCCCTCATCCAGCTTAAGAATGAAGGAATGCTGCTTGCGCATGGCTGATACCTGCTCGGAAAGCGCGACATCCTCCGCCGCACGGGCCGGTGCTTTAGAGGTCATGATCTGGGCAATGAACCGCTGCTTGGATTCCACCAGCTGATAGAGGTAGGCGTCGAATGTGCCCTCGGTAACATAGCGGAAGATCTCCACCTCCGGATTTTGGTTGCCCTGCCGCACGATGCGCCCGAGGCGTTGCTGCAAGTCGCTGGGCCGCCACGGGCAATCGAGATCATGCAGGGCGATAAGCCTGTCCTGCACATTGGTGCCGGCTCCCATTTTTGCGGTGCTGCCCATGAGGATACGCACCTCGCCGCCGCGCACCTTGGCAAACAGCTCCTTTTTCTTTTGCTCGGTGTTGGCGGTGTGGATATAAGCGATCTCATTTTCCGGAATACCCATCTCCAGCAGCTTTTGCCGCAGATCGTCATACACATTGAAGCTGCCGTCCGCCTTGGGGGTAGACAGGTCGCAGAAAACCAACTGCGTACTGCGCTGTGTGGCGCTTTCCTCCCATATCCGATAGACATTCCGTGCGCATACGGAAACCTTGCTGTTTTCATCATCCGGTGCCAGAGAACTTAGCAGCCGCATATCCAGCGCCAGCTTGCGTCCGTCGTTGGTGATGCGCAGCATATTGTCGGTGCTGGGATCGACCGCACGGGCACGGACGCGCTCGGCACGCACCGCCAATCCTGCCACCGCTTTCTTTTGCAGCTCGCTGGGGTGGATGATCTCGGTATGAAAGTTGGCCTTGGGGACGGGCAGCTTCAGCATATCCGCCGTCTGCACATCCGCCACCATTTTGAAGGTCGCCATCAGCTCCGGCAGATTGAAGAATTTCGCAAAACGGGTTTTTGGACGGTAGCCGCTGCCCTCGGGAAGAAAGTTGTCAAGATATTTTCTGTGTTTTCTCTAAATTCAGCAAATTTCGCTGTCTTGTCACATTGAGGATATCATGTGTGCAGGCTTCTCGAAGTGCTGATTCCAGTGGCTTTTTTGCATCTGCGGATGGCATAACACGGACAATGAAGTTGGTCTTTCCGATTCTGACGGAATAGGAATCGCCATCCGCGGTTGGCTTGCTTACTGAAGCATTGACGAGGCTGGTACTGTTGATTTTGATATTGCTCATTCATTTTCCTCCTGTGAAATAGAAAAATCCGGCGATTCTGTATCACCGGAACATGGACATGGTAAAAGAAGAAGGCAAGGCGGCAGCTTTAGGGTATCTATGCCATCCTGCCACCTCTGCCATCTTCAATAGTTATTGCCTGAGATAGCAGACCCACGATGTGCCATCTTTCTCCGTTCTGAGTCTGTCGCCGATACGGCTTTTCGCTGTTCTCAATGTTCGGGACGATATTCCACGGTCGTTGACAGCTTTCTCAAGCTCTGCACTTGGCATACGTTTACCATCTGCAAGCAGCTCAAGAATCAGCTTTTGAGCCTGTTCAATCTTGCTCTCACCCTTTGTGACATCGACTCCGGAGAGCAGCTCATCTGCGGTGATGTCATATGCTCCGATCCACTCAAAGCCCCGCTCATCGCCCAAAGAAAACGCAAGAGACTGACCGGGAGGTGCAAGGGAGCTTTTCTCATGAACAAGCACTCTTGTGGTTGGTTCGTCCTTCAGCTTACCGATGAACAGCAAGCTGCGGACAGCAGCTACAATGTCGATGGAGCCTAAACCACGGTAGGTGCTCTGCATTCCGTTGGCTTTATTGAGATGCCCGATCAAGACAATCGCGCATCCGGTAGCCTGAGCAATATCACCCAGGCTGCGAAAAATGGGACGCACCTCATTGGCACGGTTCATATCTACATCTGCGCCAAGAAATGCCTGAACAGGGTCGATGATAACAAGCCTTACATGGTTTTCACGGATTGCTCTCTCAAGGCGTTCGTCTGTCAGCGTCAGCGGCTTCTCCTGATCGTCAATGACAATTACCCGTTCAAGGTCTGCTTCCGCTTCCAGCAGTCGGGGCTTTACCGTATCTCCCAAGCCGTCCTCCGCTGTCTGATAGATGACATTGAACGGCTCCGGCGTATCCATATTCGGAAGCGGCTTGCGATTGGTGCAGGCTGCGACAAGGCGCATGGCAAAGTAGGTCTTTCCCTCGCCTGGATTGCCCTGAATAATGGTCAACTTGCCAAACGGGATATAGGGAAACCATAGCCAGTCAACGGCAGTCTGTTCCACCTCTGACATACGGAACATGGGAACCGGCTGTTCCTGCGGTGTTTCCCGCATCGTAATAGTTTCTGCAATAAATCTTCGGTTCAAAATCTCCGATTGTGCTTGCAAAACTTCGTTCCAGTCCTTCCTTGCCGGAACAAGGCGCATAACGGTAATAGAGTCTGGAATAGCTGATAATAACCGGGTGCAGGCATCGTTTCCGGCAGTATCACTGTCAAGGCAAAGGAACACCTTTTGAATGTCTTTGCGCTCAGAAAGAAAACGGTCAAGCGCTTTGCCTGCAACGCCGCCAAGAGAGATATAGCTCCGTATCTGCCAGTCCTTCGGATAAAGACAGATGAAGGACAGCAGGTCAATGGGTGCTTCAAAAACGAAGAGCTGATTTCCGGTTCCCTCATAACGGAATGGATAGGACTTGTCTGATCCTGCCACATCCTGCCGGAACTGCTCCGTTGTCCCTCGCACATGAGCGTATCTCGGAATACCGCTGTGGTCTCTGCCGACAAACACGACATTGTGATGTTTTGCATCCTCGTAGATATCTCCGGACATAAGAAAAGCCTCAACAAGCTTTCTGTTGAGACCTCGTGTGTTCGTAAGATATTGAATTGCATGATCGGCGGTCTGATTGTGCAGCGGCAGGTGAAACTCGGCTGGCGGAGTTGCACCGGGAGTATCACTCTGCCCGGCACCAACCTCGCCTGTGAGCATTCGAATCGCATCGGGGAAGGACTTGCCATAAAACTCCATCACAAAATCAATGGGGAAGCCGCCTTTGCTCTGGCTGTGTCGAAACCATTTGTTATCGTGGACGGTCAGGCTGTCATGGGCTTTCCATCGGTATTCCCGTCCGCTCTTTATGAGTGTCTCACCCTGTGAACGGAGAAAATCTTCAAGATTCACTTCGTTCGCACGGTCGATCTGTGTCTGAGTGTAATACATGGTTCACCTCTTATTCCTTTCAAAAATGAGATCAGCGTTCCTGTTCGGTACGCTTTCTGGGTGGCTGGGTGTTGGTGGCTTGCACAGATTCCTTATTCGCTGCAATGCGATCAAGCACACTGGTTTTCTCTTCCGGAATCTCGCCCTTATGCTTCAGCACGGTATCTACGCAATGCTGGATGCTGCGAATCATCTCCGGATCAAGATTGAGTGCCGTAAGCTTTGCCCTGAGTTCCT
>CAVGED010000151.1:0-4737 GCA_963628035.1 Paludibacteraceae bacterium | reverse complement strand
GCCGGTGGCAAAATATTTGCAGGAGCAGTATTTCTGCATCATGCCGACTTCAACAATCTACTGTGATGGACAGCGCTACATCAGCAAAGCTGACGAGGTGCGGCAGGTCGAGGAGTTTCTGCGGGAAAACGGTATTGAGCGGCTGGCACTTGTCGTCGCGTCCTCGATTGGCGCAGATTTAGCCACGGCATTTCTTGCAAGCACTGAAAAGCCCGTTGATCACGTTTTCTTCGACGGCGGGCAGTTTGCGCAGATCGGAAAAGGCACTCGGCGCATCATGACGCCATTTTTGTATCTCGCCATAAAAAGCCTGTACTGGTCAAAAGGAAAAACACTAGGGAAGATACTCTGGTGTGATGACGAAACGATAAAGCCATATTTCATCGTTGCCGGAAAGAACCTGACCTACAGCAATCTTCGCCGTCAGCTGGCGGACAGTCTTGAAGCTAAGCCATTCCCTCCGCTGCCCGAGGATCTGCAAAGATGCATTTATTTTGAGTTCGGTAGTATCGAGGAGCACTATAAGTACCGAGATGCAGTCATGCAAGCGTATCCACAGGGCAATTATCCGGTGTTCGAGGGCTATAACCACATGCAGTTCCAGATCCGCGATCCAGAAGGCTTTGCGGCGATGCTTCGTTCAGTCATGGAAGAAAACCAACTGCCGGAGTTGCCGTTTTTGAAAGAGCAGGACTGAGCTATGGAAAAATATTTGACGGAAACGCCGATGCTGGATTTTTCTGCTCCGGCGATACAAAATTTGATCGAACAGCGCGGCTGGCGTTCGCTGGGAGAATTTGAACGCATTCAAGCAATCTACAACTATGTCCGTGACGAGATATTCTTCGGCTATAACACCGATGACGGTATCCCTGCATCCAAGGTGCTTGCCGACGGCTACGGCCAGTGCAACACAAAGGGGACGCTGTTCATGGCGCTATTGCGCAGCTGCGGCATCCCCTGCCGCGTCCATGGCTTCACCATTGATAAAAAGCTGCAAAAGGGCGCGATGACCGGGCTTGTGTATGCTCTTGCACCGAGAAATGTGTTTCACAGCTGGGTGGAGGTATACCTGGACGGTATATGGTATGAGCTAGAGGCGTTTATTCTCGACAAGGCATATCTTGAAAGTCTACAAGCGATCAACCCCGACTGCACTGGTGCATTCTGCGGCTACGGCGTGGCGGTGCGCGATCTCCATCATCCTGTGATTGATTTCAACCGCAACAACACCTATATCCAGAGTGAAGGCATCAATCAGGACTTCGGCATCTATGACAGCCCCGACGAGCTGCTACGCGAGCATGGGCAGGAAATGTCGCGGCTCAAGGCCTTTGTCTATAGAAAGCTCGGGCGTCATCTGATGAACGCCAATGTGAAGAAAATCCGAAATTGCAGAAACTGATTAACCAATAATTACGCAGTCATCATCTTGGTGGCTGTGCGATTATATTTTTCAGTGCATTACTTCTGATCACCATAGCCGATATGGAAAATGAATATCGGCACACTTTATTACCGATACTACGCAACAGCGTTGCAAGAGAGCACAGCCTATTCGCCATAACGCATAGGCGTAGCGTCGGTATAAAATTATAGTGTAGCGAGGTGGTGATCAGATGGATTTGATAGCCCGTATACAGGAGCTTCTTGCCCAGCGCGGGTGGTCACAATACCAGCTCGCCAAGGAAGCGGATTTGTCACAATCTACGATTTCAAGCATGATCAATCGTGGAAATACGCCGACAGTTCCGACAATAGAAAGCTGCTGTAAGGCATTTGGAATTACGATGGCAGAGTTCTTTGATGCGGATTTGCAGGACAAAGAATTCACTCTGGAAGAGAGAAAGCTCATAAGTGACTGGAGGAATCTCACTCCGGAGATGAAAAAGGCAGTGCTTCAGATGGTATCTGCTGCGCTTCCGGATAAGCTTGGATAGGAAAACAAAATAAGGATGGCCGTACAGAGTCCTCTGTATGGTATGCAAAGGCAAGGAATGTTCGGTCTTCCAAAGAGATCGGGTGTTCCTTGTTTTTGTTTCAGCGAAGGGAGGCTGGAAGTATGAACGAAAGCAATGAAACTCTGCTTTTGGAAGTTGCTGACCCGGAACTGCGCCGACTCTTGATAGAGTTGGTAAACGCATTGACCGGCGTGAGCGATACGAAGCGTCGCATTGACATGCTCCTGGACAGCGCAATCGCATTTTATGATTCTGATCGTGCATATGTGATTGAGGGCGATACGGAGCTTGTCACCGGCATTAACACCCATGAGCGATGTGCTATCGGTGTTGAATCTCAAAGAGATACACTGAAAGATATGCCGCCGGATGTTTATGTGCACTGGCTGGGCGTATTCCACCGGTTTGAAAACATCGTTATTACAGACATGGAAGAGCTAAAGTGCAAGCGCCCACACGAATACAAATATTTTAACGATTCCAATGTGAAATCCATTATCGTTGTACCGTTTAGCAAGCGTCTCAGTCAAGGCTTTGTCGGAGTTGACAATCCAAAGAGACATATGACAGACGCTTTGCCGCTTCGGGTTTTATCCTACGCTGTGGTACTGGAGCTGAACGAGTTGAAGCTGACGCGAGAAAAAGACGCTTTAATGCAGGTTTCACAGTATCCGGAAAGCACTGCCTATGTGCATCTGCTTGGACATTTTACAATCTCGGCACGCGGCGGAACGCTTTATCAAGATCAATTCAGCCAGCAGGGACAGGCGCTGCTTGCTATGCTTTTACTTCATCCTGGCAAAAGCTTCTCTTCTAATGAAATATACGACATCATTTCTCAGGACAAGGAATCTGACAACCCAACCGGCGTAGTCAACAATGCACTCTATCGTCTCCGCAGCAATCTGGATATCATCGGTTTGAAGGATTTGGTTCAGTATGCTCGCGGCGCATATTCTCTGAATCCCCGTTTTAATGTGGAGAGTGATGTGCAGCGCTTTTTGAAGTTTTATCAGGCTATGAAAGAAACAAAGGATTTGGACAAAAAGCTGGAGCTTTGTCATAGTGCTCTTCAGCTTTATCACAATCCGCTTCCTGAATCCTTGAGCGACAGTGTTCGCTGGACGCTGGAGTGCGCTAACCTGAACACGAAATTCCTGAATGCCGCGCTGGAGTGCGTTAAGATTCATATGACGAAGGGCGAATACGCACTTGCTTACGAGGTTGCCCATGACGCCTCGGATATTGACCCGCATGAACCGCGAATGATGCTGCTAATGGCAAAAGCAATGAAGCTTGACAGACGCCCGGGATTGAACGGTTACGCAAAGAGTATTTTACGGTTCCTCAATAAGGATGAACGCGCTCAGCTTGAAGAAATACTGGATGATAACGGTCAGGAATGATCTGTGTGATTGCGCTGAGAGTGCGTTGTGATTGAAATGTGATTAGTGTGAGAGTGAAATGTGATTGAAATAAGATTTTTCTGATATTCGTTTGTGATTAGAATGTGAGAGCCCCCTGATAGCATGGATTTATCGGTTCCAAGCCGATAGTCCAAGTATCAGGGGGCTTTTTCCATGCGACCAGACCGGAATAATTTTCTGAATCAGTGCCATAACAGCGGTGCTGAAAATCAGAAAGTTGATGCCGGTCCTGTTGCAATGCCTATATGGAAGCCTTCATCCCAGAGCTTAAATGCCCTGGGATTTTTTGTGCCCATTTTTAGGGCGTACCCGCACTGCCGCAGTCCTCCCTTCCGTGATTTGGAAACCAACCAATTTTCAAATTCACGGAGGGAAACATGAAGACACCAAAAGACTTTGATTACGACATTTGGAAGGATGACAGCAGCCATTATTACATTCGCGTGAAGCGCACCGGCGAGACAACGAGAGTTTCGGAGGAAGTGGTGCGGGAGCTTTGGCGCGATCTGTATCGCATGGATAAGTATCGTAAGGACACGACGATTACAGACGAGGACGGTTCCCAGCATACCCGCATTTTGTCTCTGGATGACAGCTGGCCATCGAATCCTGAGTTGCGTCCCACAAAGAATGAGCCGTGGCTTCTCAGCAGAGAAAACGCATTTGAGGATATTGAGCTGGAAATGCTGGAACAGGATTTCCTCAAAACACTGACGGAGAAGCAACAGCGACTTTATCGCCTGCGCTTCAAGATGGGGCTTACTGTACCTGAGTGTGCCAAGCGTATCGGAGTAACCGTAAGTAATGCAGAGAAGCTGATTTATCGGATTAAGAAAAAAGCCAAAATTTTTTTCTGATGGACGTGTGGGTTTTGCCCGAAAATCCTCCTTTGATTAGTGAAGGGATATAAGAGCAAATCCTTCCTGCCGCTGTGACGGCAGTTAAAACGCACCTTGAAAACAGAATATACATTTCATCAGGTACGTTCCTGTGCGGGGAAAAGCTTCCCAGCTGCATGATGGTACGCCATGACACGCCTGCCCGGTTGGGTGATCACAAAAAGCAAGGCGGTGAGCGATTTTGAACCATTCTGAAATATCCGGTTGCCACGGATACAGCGATGACAGCGCGCAAGGGATAATGATACTTCCGTAACTCGCGGCTCGGCCACAATGAAGGCGGAGAGGTTAGATTCCTATGAGGCAGTATAGCAAGCTGCCGCCTGATGATTTCCCTGCCTCCGGGGGTTGAGAACGAATGGGAGGCGTATATAAACCGATGGAATTATTTCGATACGGAGGTGATGCCACTTGCATGATGACTGGGAATACCGGCGCGGTGATGTGTAT
>CAVGED010000150.1:0-5264 GCA_963628035.1 Paludibacteraceae bacterium | reverse complement strand
AGCCCAATTGCCGCCGCCAACATGCCGATCACAGCACTTTTGGTGGGTTCCCGATTGGTCCTTCGGGTTTCAAATTTCGAATCCGCGCCCCAGGACTGCAAAGGCGCAGCAAATCGAAGCAGTAAAACAGCCATCATTTTACCTCATTCTTATCCAGCATCTCTGTCACCGTATTTCCCAATTCCGAAAGTAATGTCTTCAGCTTCAGCGATTCGCCGAGTTCTGTCATTCCCGTTCCCACCACGTAACTCTTTGTCGGCGCATCCGCAAATGTCTCGTATACCTGTTCAGCATATTCCTTCAATCTCTTTTTGGATTCCGCAGCATAACCTTCTGCACTCTTTGGAACGGCCTTTTCAAATGCACCGCAGAGGTTGATGGGCTGATCCTCTCGAATAGTCACATAAACGGCATCCGGAAGGGTGCGGTTAGCAAAAGAATTCTGCTTTCCCGTCGGCATGGAACAGATAAATGCTTCTGTAAAGCCCTTGACCGTTTCTGCCGCCTTTTCCCGTCCAAGCTGCCTTTCCAATTCCATGACATTGACCGTCGCATAACGATATAATGTTGCAGAATTGTATTCCGTGGTTCCCAGATGTCCGGCCCCTGCATCGTCTTCATCCGCAAGGTCATCCACTGCCGTGAAATAGTCATACTCATTCTGCACAGCATGCGTAGAAATGCTGTGGGCCACCTGTGATGCCGCATCACTCTTTATTGTTTCCTTTTTTTCAGCAATCATTCTGCCGAACAGAACAATATCAATAGACGGATTATTTTTTAATGCATCTTTATAATCATTTGCTTTATCACATCCTGACACGGCCAATTCTGCAAGTTTCTTGATTTGAACGTAACTCACAAAAATCAACATTGATGTTTTTCCGCTCTTTTCCGTGCTTACATCAAGGTATTTCACCACCTTTTGAGCTAGCTTATCCGCATCTTTTTCAGGATCAAGTGCTTTGATTTCTTCCGCAATCATGTCCTGAATCTTTTTGGTACGCTTTCCAATATCCGTTTTATCAAACAGCGCATCTTCAAGAAACGCTTTTCTCATGGCATGCTTCCAAGCCTGGGAAGAAACCCTGGCCCGGGTTACACCGCCATAGATCGCCGTCTTCGGGCTTCCTGTATCATCACGGTTCACACAACTGGGCGGTACCGTCTGCAACACATGAACATCTACATACAAACGCTTTTCCATCACTTTTCCTCCATTTCTAATGTCTCGTTGAATCTACTTCTGTATAAGTCCTGTCCCCACCGCAATTTGATATCTGCCGGGATGTGTTCAAGTCCAGGCATGTCGCACTGAAGTCCGTATAACTCTGCCGCAAGAAGCGGATAATCCAGGGGAATGCCGCCTCCCTTTGCCGATCGCAGTAGCTGAATCAAGCCTCTCAAATGATGACTGATTTCCTGAATATCTTTAGCGGTTGCAAGCGCATTAAATCGTTTGATCACGCTGCTGCTTTCCCAGTCCTGTGCACTCGTATTGCACTCTGCCAGCTTGCGAACAGCTCTGCCAAGCGAATAGCCCTCACGACTCATGTTTTCCTCATTTCCCTGCTGATGCAATGCATAATAAGTCAGCGCCAGGTAAATTGCCCATTCCTCATGAGATGCTGTTTTTCCACCTTGAAATTCTTCCGGCATCTCCGCCAGAAAGCTTCCCCACAGTGCAGGAATTTCTCCCGGTGCTTGCCCAATCCCGCGGCGAAGCTGTGCCAGTTCTGCCCGCCGCTGATTGTCCGGCAGTGCCGACAGGCGTTTCAGCTTTCCATATACAAAGTTCTTAATCTCCTGCTGTCTTCCCATCCAACTCTCCTTCCTCTTCCTTACTCAGCGGATACAGGCTCCCTATCTTTCTCTGAAATCTGTTATAGGCCTTTGCGGATGTCCAAAGCTCGCTCTTACCCTTTGTTATTTCAGCCCAACGACCCAGCAGTGCTGCACTACCGCTCTCCCGTACCATCTTTCTGCCCATGGATATTGCAATCACACGACAGCTTTTTTGCCACGCAGCCGTTTTATCATCCGGATCGTCCTCTTCTGCATCAATGCTGCGAAGCCACTGGCGGAATGGATCATCAATGGCAAAATAGAAATTGCCCTGTACAGCCTCTGCCTGTTTATCCAAAATTCCCTTTGTTTTATCACTGTAGGAAAATCCACCGGCCACCGCAAGATCTTTTTCCAACTCACCAAGGTATCTTGCAGCGGTTTCACATTTGTTTATTTCCTCAGTAATACGCGTCCTCCATACCTTGCCAAGCTCTTCCAATATATTTATCTGGAATGACAAACTGTCTGCGAAACAATCATTGGCGAAAAAGTCCTTATCTCCATACAATGTCCCTGCGGCCTTAAATTGCATCAATCTCTTGGAATTGATGATGTGCAGTCTACGATTTTGAAGTAATTCAATCCACTGTACAACACCGGGTTTTCGGGTTCCCTCTTCTTCACAAAATATCGACGGAAATTCTCTCCAAAATTTTTTTGATGCATCATGTCTTTTAGGCTCATAGCTTACCGGTTCATTTTTCTTTACTTTCGTACTGCGCCAAACCGTCATTTGTTCCGCAAATGCATTCTCCTTTTGAAAAAAATCCCCACCTAGAAGTGTCAGACCAATCACTTTATCTCCCTTTCGTTGCAAAAGAAGTCTGCGGGATTGCAATGTCAAAAGCTGTGCAAAATTATCCGGTACAGCAATCTCAGTTCTTTCTCCATTCCTTGGTAAATCCAATTCCCAGCATGGTATATTTTCCTCCCCCCACAATGACTGTCCATCTTTCAGCATTGTCATATTGAGCATCAACGTTTCAAACAGATTTTTCCCTACTGCCTGAATCAGTCCGATTTTTCCCAACCACCCAGCGCCGACGGAAGGTAGATTTTTTTCCTTTGGTTTTGACGATGTATCGTCAAATGCATTGACATATAAAAGCCATCTAGCTGCTTGTGCATAAGTCAATGAATTCTTCGGTTCACCTGCGTACAACGGAAACAATCTGGCTTTATTTTTACTTTCTGATATTTCTCCGTTCAATTTGGATGCCTCGTATCCAGTTCCCACCGCTGCCTCCGGCACCTGCCAAAACGGTCTTTCCGGATGAAAGAGCCAGAATCTTTCATGCCATTGTGACAGATAGTCCCGGATCGGTTTTTCCGGAAAATGTCCCTGCTCCCACAAACTTTTCCACCTGAGCAGCGCCGCATCACTGCTGGTAAGCGGTGCAGCATTCCCCTCTGTATCCATCCGATAAAAAATCGTAAGCGGAATCGAGAGCAGCAGCCGCAGCACGGCGGCATCCTGTGTTGCGGTTTCCCCGGCCAGATCCACATACTCATGGGCATGAAGCAGTGCATCCGTCAGAGACACCTCACGAACAGCGTTATCCGGCAGCCGCACCCGAATCCACGACTCATCCAACAGGTTAAATTCAATTTCCGTCATTCTTCTCTTCCTTTCTATAGCTTAACCCTGTTACTCTATCGTACTGAATTATCATTCCACCCAAATGTGCAGACAAAGCATCGTCCAGCAACAAAATCAACTCCCCCTTCAGCATGGGCGAAAGCTGCCAGATGGACAAGTATTTTCTGTTCATCTCTTCCAGTTCCTCAATGACACTTTTTGCATTCCAGGACGCACTGAAAATTCCGGGAAGCCGCAGCTTCTGTCTGGCAATCTTCAATGCTGTCTCAGGCTCCGGCGGAACATCCCTCGGAACGGTTTCTCCGCCTTCCTGCCATGGCAGGAAACGAAGCTTGCCACCCTGTTTTCGTACCATAACAAGCACATCGATGGACATCTCTCCGTCTCTTACCGCTGCCCGGGATGCAGTATCGCTTCCTGCCATCTCTTCCTGCATCCAGCCATCCAAGGTATTCAATTCCGGGAAAGCTTCATGTATTTCCGGCTGCGGCACAATATATTCCAAGGCCTTTTGTTTCTGTATATCTCGCTTTTTCTCGTAGTCCGCATACATTTCTTTTTCCGCAGTGTCGGCATGATCCGTATCCCACGTATATGCTTTCTGTACCAGTCCGGAAATATCCTGCGGCAAAATGATTCTTTCCGGCAGAAGCTTTCTTGTCTGCAGAAGAGGCCATTTTCCATAAACGAAAGCACTGCCTTCATCGAAATCCTCTGTTCCCGTATCCATCATCAAGCATACTGCCTGTTCCATGGCGACGGGTCTCTGTCGCCGGTGTCTATGCAATCGTCCGATACGCTGCAAAAGGAGATCCATGGGACAAAGCTCCGTCACCATAAGATCAAAGTCCACATCCAGTGACTGTTCCATGACCTGTGTACCAACGACGATAAGGTTCTTTCTGGATTCCGGTGTCGAATGTTTTCCGAGGCGTTCCATCAATTTCCGCTCTATGTCCGCCCGGTCCGGCATCAGAAACTGGGAATGAAAAAGAATCACTTCCTTGTCCGGCATTTCTGCCTTCAGGCGCTCCGCTATCCGCTGGGCCTTCCGCACCGTATTTACGATAATGCCGGCACATCCGCCCTCCTGCATCTTTTCCAGAAGCATCTTTGTCACTTCATTTTCTATGATTTTGTGCACAATGACATCATGGTCTGCCGGATTGATGCGCGGTACGGTCTGTTCGGCCCTTTCCCCATCCGTCCATGTCAAAAGCGGATATCCGACGGACTCCATCCATTCACCATCCTGCACCTTAGGCTGATATGCTTTGATGAGCTCTGCACGACGTCTCGCCGGAAGCGTGGCGGAAAGCAGTATCACCGGAACACCATACCATCCCAGCCATCGCAGTGCACGATCGAGATACTGATTCATGTAGGCATCATAGGCATGCACCTCATCAATGATCACCACTTTTCCGACAAGGCCAAGATGCCGCAGCATGACATGTTTCTGCTTCAAAGCCGCCATCAGCAGCTGATCCACCGTTCCGATCACAAAATCTGCCAAAAGCGCTTTCTTTGAACCGCAGAACCATTGATGCACGGCAACATGTTCATTGTCTGTCTCTGCGTCCTCTTCCACGCTCGATACCTGCTGAAGTTTGAGATAGGCTTCATTCAGCTCCGCCATACCATGTGCCAAGCGTATTGAATGACTCAGATCATCGGATAGATTTTCCGCCCAGGAAAGGAGTCTTGGGAAAATGCCGTTTGCTGTCGCCTGCGTGGGAAGTCCGAAGAAAATGCCGCCTGCGCCAAACCGGGCTGCACATGCTTCTGAAAAAGCCAGGCCTGCCTCTGTTTTTCC
>CAVGED010000149.1:0-5420 GCA_963628035.1 Paludibacteraceae bacterium | reverse complement strand
GGAAGCCCTTTTTATATTTGCATATGTTCTTCACCGTGCGCTGGCACAGCAGTTTAGTATGGAGCGCGAGGAAATTGTGGAGGCGATGCATCCGATGAAGCCTCCGTATGATATTTATATTAGTTTCTTTGGAAATCTTCAGATTCGTACTGCGGGCGGTATGCTGACGGAGCAGACAATAAACTGGCCGAAGACAACGCAGGTGATTGCATATCTGCTGCTGAAGCCGGATCGTGCGCATTCGCCGCGGGAGATTTTTGAGCAACTGTATCCGAATGAAATTTTTGATGGAAATACCAATTCCATTCGCGGCAGCATCTATCGCTTTTCATCGATGTTTGCTAAGCGAACCGGGCATAAGGAGCGGTTGATTGTCCGAAATGAAAGTGGATATCAGATGAATTCGGAGTTAAGGGTCATGACAGATATTGAAGAATTTGATGCATACATAGAGGCAGCAAAGGCTACTTCATATGCGGAAGAAAGAATTACGATGCTGCGAAAGGCAGTTGACCTGTATAAAGGTGCTGTCCTTATGTACAGCAAAGAGCAGATTTGGCTTAAGGAGGTCACATTTCATTATGAGGTCCGATATATACGAGCCGTTGAAAGGCTACTGTATGAACTTTCTGGAAAGAGCGATTACGGAACAGTAGTGCGATATGCCGGAAATGCATTGGAACTGTATCCCGGCAACGGCCTGCTTGTATATTGGTTTGTAAATGCTACCTATCACCTATCCGGTTCAGACATGGCCAAAAAGGAATATTTGCGTCTTTGCAAAGATATGACGCAGGAGGAAATTAAAATGGTGGAATCACATTTGAAAGAGAATCGCCCGATCCAGTATGAGGAACTGAATGATAGCTGATCATAATCTCAACGCACAGCCAGCGCACGTTATTTTTTTAATTACGCAGTGTGAACGCACAGCTGCCACACAGATAATGCATAAAACAGAATAAAACGCACAGCGGTAACACAGGCGGCGCACAGTCGGCAAACCCTCGTAGATTAGTTTTTTGGCACAAAAGCTAAAACATCTACGGGGGTTTTTATTGTGCCAGTCAAAAAAACTCATGATAGAGGCGCTTTTGTCACATCCGACAGAGGTGCCTCTATTTTTTATCCCTTCAAAGGCAGACCGCACTGCCGCAGTCCTCCCTTCCGTGATTTGGAAACCAACCAATTTTCAAATTCACGGAGGGAAACATGAAGACACCAAAAGACTTTGATTACGACATTTGGAAGGATGACAGCAGCCATTATTACATTCGCGTGAAGCGCACCGGCGAGACAACGAGAGTTTCGGAGGAAGTGGTGCGGGAGCTTTGGCGCGATCTGTATCGCATGGATAAGTATCGTAAGGACACGACGATTACAGACGAGGACGGTTCCCAGCATACGCGCATTCTGTCTCTGGACGAGGATAACACGGCAAGCGAAAAAGGCTGTTCCACACCAACTGAGTCATGGCTCGTTTGCCGGGAAAATGCATATGACGATGTTGAGTTTGAGCTGATGGAACAGGATTTTATCAAGACACTGACCGCGAAGCAGCGGCGGCTCTATCATTTGCGCTTCAAGATGAAATTGAGCGTTCTGCAATGCGCCGAGCAAATCGGGACAACGGAAAGTAATGCAGAACAGATGCTTCTGAGGATTAAGAAAAAAGCAAAACTTTTTTTCTGAGAAACCTGTGGGTTTTGCCTGAAAATCCTCCTTTGTCAAGTGAAGGGATAGAAAAGGAAACCTTCTTGCCGCAGTGACGGCAGTTTGAACCTTGACAACTGAATATACATTTCATCAGGTACATTCCTGCGCGCCTAGCTGCATGATGATACGCCATGACCTGCCTGCCCGATTGGGTAATCACAAAAAGCAAGGCAGTGAGCGATTTTGAATCATACTGAAATATCCGATTGCCACGGATATGGCGATGAGAGCGTGCATGGGACAATGATACTTCCGTAATTCGCGGCTTCGCCATAAGGAAGGCGGAGAGGTTGGATTCCTATGAGGCAGCCCAGCAAGCTGCCGCCTGATGATTTCCTTACCTCCGGGGGTTGAGAACGAATGGGAGGTGTATATAACCCGATGGAATTATTTCGATACGGAGGTGATGCCGCTTGCATGATGACTGGGAATACCGGCGCGGTGATGTGTATCTTGCCGACTTGAATCCGGTGGTTGGTGCTGAAATCGGCGGCATCCGTCCGGTGCTGGTTCTTCAGAATGACGTGGGGAACCATTTCGGCCCTACGCTGATCGTAGCTCCGATGACATCCAATATAGAAAAGAAGCCTGCACAGCCTACGCACTTTTTACTGGAAAATGTGAGAGGCCTGTCCAGGCCATCCATGGTGATTCTGGAACAGCTGAAGACGCTGGATAAGAGCAGAATCATCCGATACTTGGGAAGAATTGATCGCCGGATTCTGGAAAGTCCGGCTTTTTGTAAATGCCTTGCTGTGAGCATGGCACTGAAATGTTTTGAAAATAGACCGAAAAGAAGGAGGTTTCTAAATGGAAAAATTATTGACGAGGAAAGAAGCAGCCATCGTTCTCGGAATTAGTCTTGCAACGTTGGATTCGGCCAGAGCCTGCGGGCAGATTGCATTTGTTCAGTATGTTGATAATGGTTGCGTGTATTTTACGGAAAGCGGGCTGCGAGAATACATCGCCAGATCAACGCATCGTGTTAAGCCCCGGCGTGAAGTAGATGCAGTTCACATCGGAAGGAAACGGAGATGAAATCGACATCCTTGAGAAAGTCTCTGCCGTAGCGATAATTTAAGGTAAACGACAATAGACAAGGAGGAAAACAATATGGCAAGACAAAATCGACTGTTGCCGGCTTATGGATCGACAACGGTTACTGGTGGCAAAGATTACTTCCGAACCAGGATGCGGGATGATGACGGCAGACGCATTACATTATATGGAAGAACCCGCGAGGAATTATACGAGAAAGCGGTAGATACCCAGCGGCAGTTGGATAATCATTCCTTTCGCCGCTCTTCACCTACGGTTGAGGAATATTGCGAAAAATGGCTTCTCATGCAATCTGCCCATGTTCGCAACACCACGTTGATTGATTACACATCCAAGGTGAAAAATCATATCGTTGCACCGCTGGGTAGTTTGAATATGGCAGATATCACGCCAGATCATGTGCGTATGGCAATGCTTACTGCGGCTGACAAGTCCGCTTCGGTTTACAAATCTGTCACGGTTTTATTCAAGTGTATTTTCAAATCGGCAAAAGAAAGCCGTGTCATTGATGAAGATCCAACCGTATACCTTACAGCCAAGGGAGGCGGTGTTCCGCAACGGGATCGCATTCCGCTGACAGATGAGCAGGTAAATGTTCTGTTGGATACGATAAAAGGGCTTCCACCCTATGTTTTCGTAATGATTGGATTATATACCGGCTTACGCAGAGAGGAGATTCTCGCTCTGCAATGGGATTCGGTTCACCTTGACTGCCAGGCACCGTATTTGACTGTGCGCCGTGCATGGCACACCGAAAGCAACCGTCCCATCATTATGACGGAGTTAAAGACAAAGGCGGCGCATCGGGATGTTCCGATTCCGGATTGCCTGTTAGACTGCCTGTCCGAGGCGAAAAGATCGTCACAATCACAATATGTTGTAGCGAACACGGATGGAGAGCCGTTGTCTTATACGCAGTTTAAGCGGCTATGGCAGTACATCGTGACGAGAACGGCAAAGGAACGTTCCTATTACCGTTACGAGAATGGAAAGCGTGTAAAACACACAATCCATCCGAAGCTGGGAGAAAAGGCCGCACACAATGGACATGTGGTTTATACACTGGATTTTGACGTTACCCCACACATGCTCCGCCATACCTACATTACCAATTTAATCCACTCGGGAGCTGATCCGAAAACGGTTCAGTATCTCGCAGGACATGAAAGCAGCAAAATCACCATGGACATTTACGCCAAGGTGAAATACAACCGACCGGAAGAGCTGGCAGTCTCTATGGCAGACGCCTTCGCTTTATGGGATGACTGAGTCAGGAGGGCAGGCATTTTAGAATGCTTGTCCTCTTTCGTATTTGGCGACATCATTGCGAGTGCGGTCCCTCCGGTGTTACTTATAGTAGAAGACAGGAGGGATGCAAAGTGCCGAAGAAAAAAGAAACCATTCCCCAATATGGCACGATAGTCTTGAAGGGGATCACCTATTATAGAACCCGCATAACCGATGCGGACGGGAAACGCAGCTCACTGTATGCGGAGACACCGGAACTTTTATACCAGAAAGTAAAGGAAGCAAAGCGTGAGATTGCCGAGATTAAGTTCCGCAGAGAGAATCCTACGGTAAGGGAATACTGTGAAAAATGGCTGATTATGCAGTCATCGGTAATTCGTGATATTACACTGAATGAATACCGGCAGACCATGCAAAAATATATCGTGGATAAGATCGGCGATATGTATCTGGATGAAGTTACAGCGGACGACTTGAAGCTGCTGATGGTTCCAGCCTCAAAAATGTCATCGGCATTATACGGGAAAGTTAATATGCTGGTGAAATGCGTATTTTACTCAGCCGAGAGAAGTCACTTGATTGAGTACAATCCATCCGCGCAGATTTCTGCGAAGGGCGGAACACCAACACAGAAAAAAGAAGCGCTTTCCGATGAACAGAAAAAGATATTGCTGGATACTATTCGAGACTTACCGCCGTATGTGTTTGTTATGCTGGGACTTTACTCCGGGCTGCGGCGAGAAGAAATTCTGGGGCTGCAATGGGACTGTGTGTTTCTGGAGGCAAAAGTTCCGTATATTTCAGTCCGGCGTGCCTGGCATATAGATCGCAATCGTCCGGTGGTGAATGCCAATCTGAAAACCAAAGCTGCTAAGCGTGATATTCCAATTCCAAAGTGCCTTGTCAGGTGCCTTCAGGAAGCAAAGGATGCATCAAATTCCAAGTATGTGATTGCGGATGCGGCGGGTGAACCGCTGGCTGGAACGCAATTTGCACGCTTGTGGAAATACGTCACTATCCGTACAACGGAACCACGGAAATATTATCGCTACATCAACGGGGAGAAAATTGAGAAGGAAATCCATCCGGTTCTTGATGGTCATCCCAACAATAACCCCAATCTGATTTATACAATGGACTTTCATGTTACGCCGCATATGCTGCGACATACCTATATCACAGATTTGATATATGCCGGCGTTGATCCCAAGACGGTTCAATACCTTGCAGGACATGAGAACTCCAAAACAACGATGGATATCTACTGCAAATTGAAGTACAATAAGCCTGAAGACCTCAGACCGATCGTAAACAACGCATTTGCAAGTGGCGAAAACACCTGAATTCGCCCCGGTAGGCGGGGCTAGAGGGTGGGATAACTTCCACTGCTAATGCCC
>CAVGED010000148.1:0-5624 GCA_963628035.1 Paludibacteraceae bacterium | reverse complement strand
TTCATATTTCTTATCCTCTATCTGCTGCAATGCATTCTGAAGGGTTTCCTCCAGGCTCTTTTCTCTTCTGAAATTATACACCTTGAACTCTATAATGATCGCATCATCTGCCGCAGATACCGGCTCCAGTATCACATCATATCTTCCGAACCCACTCTCCTGATTGGATGTGATCACATATCTGCCCTTCAAATCAACCATCAACCCCAGCACAAAACCATGGTAAAATCGTTCCGGCTCTGCTTTCCCGGAAGCCCGTTTCCCGGTATCAAAGGAGCTGAAGGTCTCAAGTGCCACCCGGTTCATATACTCATTCATTGCATCCAGGTCACCCATTAACAGTGCCTTGATAAATTCATTATATGCGGGGGTATATTCTGCAAACCAGTCTTCGATCATTCCTTCAAACATGAGGCGAACCTCCATATTGGTCAGCGCCAGCTCATATTCCGGCTTTCCCTTATTGGGATCCAACTCATATTTCATCACTTTTAAATAACCGCTGGCCAGAAGAAGACTCCAAACAGCACTGATTTTTTTCCCCAGTTGGTTGAAAACGATCTGCTCATCTATCTGCGTCTGCAACACTTTTCCGTTCAGAAGATCCTCCATAATTGTCTTTATATCGGGACTTCCCTCACGGATCAGCTTACCCACCAGGCTGTTGGAGCTGGTGTTGGCCCAATAGGTTCTGATCTCCCCTGTATCCAGATAATTCAGAATGGACCATGGATTGTAGATGTCTGTCTTGCTGCCGAATGTAAAGCCGTCATACCATCTTTTTACCATTTCCCTGTCCGTATAACCGCACTCATCCATTCCGGCAAATACTTCTTCTTCCGTAAATCCAAAACAATCTGCATATTCATCTGACGTTGTGGTTACTACCTTTAGGTTGTTCAGATCGGAAAAGATGGATTCCTTGCTCACCCTGGTAATGCCCGTCATGATCGCACGTTCTAGATATGGATTGGTCTTAAAGGTAGAATTAAACAGACTTCTGGTAAATGCAACTAATTCCTCCCAGTATCCATCCACATAGGCCTCCTGCATCGGTGTATCATACTCATCCAGAAGAATGATGACCTTTTTCCCATAATAACGGCATAAGAAGTCTGCCAGTTTATGCAATGCATAGGTTGCTGTTTCCTCAGGCATATCTTTATCTACTCCAAGGAAAAAAGCCTTTTCCTGTTCGGATAAAATGTCACTTTCTATTAAAAAGCGCTGTTTCTCATATAACTCCGCAATTAAGCGGCAAATCCGCTGTTTTGTCTGCTCATATGTTTTTTCCTTTACATTGGCAAAGGACAGACTGATCACCGGATAGGTTCCCTGCAGCTTTACGTACTTTTCCTCCTGCCAGATGGAGAGCCCTTCAAACAGATCTCCCTGCCCTGCATAATTCACGGAAAAGAACTGTTCTACCATACTCATGTTCAGTGTCTTTCCGAAACGGCGCGGCCTTGTAATCAGGGTGACACTGTCCCCGCTTTCCCACCATTCCTTTATAAAGGATGTCTTATCCACGTAAAAATAATTATTTTCTATGATTTCATTAAAATTCTGTATACCAATGGCTACCGTTCTTCCCATCCGTACACCTCCCAAACATAAAAAAAACCGTTACACAAGGTACTTTCTCTTAGTATAACGGATTTCTTTTGAAAATACAATAAAATGGGTGAAAAAACCATGGTTATTTCATAAAGTTTTATCCGCATAACCCTGTTTTTGCGAGCATCTTTATGAATGATTCCTTTTCATTGTATGAATAATCCGGAATACCTGCTCTGCTGTAGCTGCCATATTGGCAAAGGCATTATCCGTATTCATAGCTTCTTCCAAGGTGCATACGCTGCGCAGTACTGGGAAAAAAGCATCTATACCGCAAGTGTTGCAGGCGCCAGCGTCTTCGGTCACACAGCCTGCAAAACCAATAACCGGCTTACCGTACTTTTTGGCAATAGCAGCAATACCTGACGGAGCCTTTCCCATAGTGGTCTGAGCGTCCAGCCTGCCCTCGCCAGTTATCACAATGTCTGCCTTCTGCACATATTGCTCCAGTCTGGTTTCCCGCAAAATCAAATCAATACCGTTTTTTAATTCGCCGTTTAAGAAGGACAGAAATGCAAAGCCTATTCCCCCTGCTGCACCGGCTCCCGGAGCATCTTTATCCGCATCCGGACGAACACTTTTTACAAGCTCCGCATAATTTAAGAGCCATTTATCCATTTGTGCAACCATTTGCGGGTTGGCTCCCTTCTGTGGGCCAAAAACTGCACTGCAGCCCCTCGGACCGCACAAAGGATTGGTTACGTCACATGCGATGTTAAAAGTACATTCCTTTAACTCCGGCAATGCATGCTCATCTGTGATCTTACAGAGCTCACCCAAACCTTTTCCGCCTAAAGGCACCGATTCTCCTTTCTCATCGAAAAAACCGAAGCCCAAAGCTTTCAGCATACCGAAACCACCGTCATTGGTAGCACTTCCGCCGATACCCACAATAAAATTGCGGCAGCCCTTCTGAATGGCATCCAAAATAATCTCCCCTACTCCGTAGGTGGTGGTATGCAAAGGATTCCTCTCCTCTGCTGATACCAGTGTAATACCTGCCGCCGCCGACATCTCTATAATAGCCGTCTGACTGCTCTTAATAATACCGTATTCTGCGTCCACAGCCCGGCCCAGCGGTCCCGTCACCCGGATCACCTGCATTTCACCGCCCATACCGTCTACCAGCGCATGAACCGTTCCTTCGCCGCCGTCTGCAATAGGGCGTACCATAATTTCCGCGTCAGGATATACCCTTTTTATTCCAACAGCAGCAGCCTGGCCCGCCTGCATAGAAGTCAAGCTGCCTTTGAATGAGTCTATTGCTATCAGTACGTTCATGTTATTACTCTCCTTACTTTTTGATATCCCGGAGCAGATCAAGTCCCTCCCGGATCAATAGCTCCGCCGCGCCCGCACGGAAATTGGAACTTCTCGCCTCATATCCGCCCTCCCTGTATGCATCCATCATGGGAAAATACCCCTGATGTCCATTGGTAAGGCAGGTAGGCATCACAATGCCCCAACCCTTTGCCTTTTTCAATTCTCTGCCAATCCCGTTAAAGGGTTCCCCTGGAATTCCGACGAGCACTGCATCGCCAATTGCAATTCCCGAAAGCTCCATCTCAAAATTCTTTGGCCCGTGTTCTAACCGTAACATACGGTCTGCCTCCGCTACCACTGTAGTCAACATCATGCCGCTGAATGGAATCTCTTCGTCCCTGCCTGCACGGTGGAGCGCGTCAATGCGGCGCGCCTCCGGTAGCTCCTCCGGTCTCGGCATATTGGAGGGGACAGAGACGGTACGCTGCAGGCATCTGATCTGATCCACCTCGGTATATTTCACCTTATCATAGACCTGCAGTACTCCACCTGCTACCACCCGTCCCATATACCGTGCATGGCCATAGCCTCTCGACACATCGTCAAAATCCATGAACATATCGTTCAGATCTCCGCCTGCCGGATGCACATTCACATGGTTTACATCTCCTTCGGCTCCATTAAAGAAAATACATTTTGTCTTTTCCAGAGTCTTCTCTACCGTTCTGCGAAGGAACCCCGGCCAGTCGGCAGAAATCTTGCAGCCACCCACGGTATCCGGATGGCAGGCAAAGCTTACCAGCACTATCGTTTCTGCATCTTCACGGTCAATCCGCAGGACACCCACCTGCTCGTCCACCTGCCCCATGGGTTCTAAGATATCCGGATTATCCACTCCGGGATTCGTCTGAATGCTCCCATCTTTCATGCGAAACCGGCGCAGAAACGCAATATTGGGTGCTATACCTGTCCCATATCCCATACGGGCAGGCTTTAAATCCTGCACCGCAAGCCTGGCAGCATCTGCCATCTTATAATATACATCTTGATAATATTCCCGTTCAAATTTATTTGCAGAATCCTTTACCAGATTTCCTCCGGTATGGGTATGGGTCGCATGAATGAAAATACACTCTTCCGGTATATCCGTCAGCTCTGAAATATACTTTCGGAATTCTGCAACGATCTCCCGCTTGATTCCCTCATTATCCATACTCAGCAACACCGCTTTTGTCTCTCCACAGGAAAGAGCCAGGGCATTGATCTCCAGCTCATCGAGGACTCCCTCGGCAAATCGTGGGTTAAAATAACCCGGCATTCCGATTCCCATGACCGGTGTTACATTCACACGGGCGAAGCCCGCAAACAGCTTATTCATCGTAATCTCCCATACTATCCTTTAATCAGTAACCTTAATGACTATCTTCGTCATATCTTTCTTATTCTCTATAAATTGCGTAAAAGCATTTTGAATATCATCCATTGGGAAAATATTATCAATAATCAAATTCAATTTTTCAGCTGGTATGCTTCCTGTATTAATAGCCGATAAACATTTTTCAAACGCATTGCAATAACGCTTTGTTGTTTCTAATTCGATTTCAGCCGTGCACAAATTTCTGAAGTTGAAAGGAACATCTCCCTGTACATTCCCTACAATTACAATGGTGCCGCCGCGCCGCGCCAAATAACTTGTTTGTGATGTCGTCACCTTGTTTCCTGCTGTTTCAAAAACCACATCACCACCCTCACCATTTGTCAGGCGAATTATTTCTTTCACCGAATCACATTCCGAAGCGTTGACAACCTCATCTGCGCCCAGCTTTTTTGCCAACTCCAATCGTTTCGGGAACAGATCACAAACAATAATGCGCGCCGCTCCCCGATGTTTGCAGCAAAGCAACGTACACAATCCAATACATCCTGCGCCTAAGATGATAACGGTTTTTGGCGCTTCGACCCTCCCGATTGCAGCTGCATGCATTCCAACTGCTAACGGCTCCATCAATGCACCAGTCAATGTATTCATACAGTCCGGCAACGGAAACACCGTATCAGCAGGAACAGCAACATATTGGCAGAAAAGCCCATCATTTGGAGGACATGATAAGAACTTCATGTTTTTACAAATATTATATCTTCCCTGCCTGCAAAATTCGCAGTGCCCACATGGTATGCCTGGCTCTATCACAACTTTTTGTCCAATTTCATAATTTTTAACTGCTGTACCCACAGACACAATTTCACCGGAAGCTTCGTGTCCTAAAACCAGCGGATAATTAACTATACGCGTCCCAATCCGCCCTTCTTCAAAAAATTCTGCATCAGACCCGCAAATACCGCAATACTCAATTTTAACCAGCACTTCATTATCTGATATAGCCGGTATATCGAATTCGCGAACCTCTATTTTTTTTAATTCTGTCAACACTGCTGCTTTCATAAGAAAAGATCTCCTTTTTCTATCTGTTTCTTTTATATCATTGTTTTAGTTACGCAAAGTGCCCGAAACTTCTATTCACACGGGCGAAGCCCGCAAACAGCTTATTCATCATAATCTCCCATACTATCCTTTAATCACCCTCAGGCGTTTCATCACGTCATTGCTTCCCTTTCCAAAATAGGCAACCAATGTCTTATACTCCTCATAAAGCTTATCATACGCTTTCCTGTTATCCGAATTTGGAGCATACATTTTATTACTGCATCCGGCTATCTTCTTAGTAATCTCAATCAGGGAAGTA
>CAVGED010000147.1:0-5802 GCA_963628035.1 Paludibacteraceae bacterium | reverse complement strand
TTTTTTGATTCATAGGAAGGCTCTGCTATCGCAGTGCCTTTTATACGCTCGCCGCTAAGGCATCATGCCCGGGGCCCCCAATAGCCAAGCTATCGCTGACCCCGAGCATGATATACAATACTTTAATTGGAATCCAACATCCAGCTTTCAAAGGAGCAGATGTTTTCATCGCCGGAGATATAGGCCTCCAGCGCATGCTCCAGTTCCAGAATGGCGTCCTGATGGTTGATGTTGGGATAGCGGTTTCGAATTTCGTAACAGATTCTGGGCGGCGGTGGTGTCTTCAGCTTGTAAAAGGTCAGATTGGTATTGGAACGCATGGCTTCCCGGATCACGGACATGGGGGCGATACCCCACAGATTGCCGTGGATATAGCGCTGTAGAAGAGACCCGGTGTTTACACTCAATGCGGGATGGGCAGCCGGACTGAAGTGGCTGTCGTGCCAGCTTTGAAAATCCAGGCCCCAGTTCAAATGGATCTCATTTTCTGAAGACAATTCTGCCGTTTCGATATCGTCATGGTAGGGGGCGGATTTCTCGCAGATGAGATACATGAGTTCCCGGTAGATCGGCTTGCTGATGACATCCGGATAGTTGATGCGGGAGAACACGAAGCCAATGTCGGCCACCCGACTTTCCACGAGGGAGTAGATTTCATTGGAATGGTGGGTTCGGATATTCAGCCGTATATGCGGGCTTTCTGTCAGATACTTCAAAAAGAAGGATGAAAAGGTGGAGCTGCTGACGGCATCCACGCAGGCGATGGTTAAGGTCTGTATGTTGTCCATGCTTTTCAAATGCCGGGTATCCTTCCAGAGTGCGGCCCACTGACTGGCAATGGGGATGAAGGCATGGCCGTAGTTGGTCAGTTCGATGCTGCGGTGTCCCTTCTGACGGATCAGCAGCTGCACGTCAAGTTCTGTTTCCAGCTGCTGTATTCTTGAGGAAATGGTGGACTGCGAAACGTATAAATGTTTTGCGGCGGCGGAAATGCTGCCGTAGGTGATGGCGGTTAAAAAGGTTTCAATCTGTTCATAGGTCATAAGAAGGTACTCTCTTTTGGGTACTGAGTAAATATCGAAGCTACCGATATTTTATATCAAATATATTTGTTTCACAAGATATATTATCCGTGCTATATTGAGACCACAGAAAAAAAATTGTTCTGAAATCAGTACTGAAATCGAGAAACAAGAAGACATTACGTTATTTATGAAAGGGATTTTAATATGGAAAAGAAGGAACTGATCGCTGCGATTAAGAAGATGGATACAGCAAGCATCTCTGATGCGATGGATAAGCTGGGCGTTCCCTGCGGACTGCTGGGCATTCAGGCTGTGGTAGAGGGAAGAAAGATCTGCGGAGACGCTTTCACTGTGCACTACATTCCCTGTGGTATGGAGAAGGGTAATGTAGGCGATTTTATCGATGATGTAGAGCCGGGTCAGGTTGTTGTGATTGACAATGGCGGCAGACTGTACTGCACAGTATGGGGAGACATCATGACCTATACCGCGAAGGCCAAGGGAATCGAAGGAACTCTGATCGACGGCGTTTGCCGTGATGTGAACGGAATCAAGGAGCTTGGTTACGGCATCTACACAAAGGGAAAGTACATGGTAACAGGAAAAGAGCGCGTCACTGTTGATGCCGTGAATGTGCCGGTTGCTGTTTCCGGCGTACAGGTTCGTCCTGGCGATATCATTCTGGGAGATGATTCCGGTGCCCTTGTGATTCCTATCGAAAAGGCAGAAGAGGTTCTGAAGATGGCACAGCATATCGAGGAAGTGGAGCAGAAGATCATCGCTGAGGTTACCGCAGGAAGCTCACTGAAGGGAGCAAGAGAAAAGCTCGGATACCATAAGCTTCAGTCAAAGGAAGCGTAATGGGTGCTGCTATGGGAAATCACTACGGTAAGAAGTTCGCGGCGATTTTTTCACTCTCTGCCATTATGTACAGCGCTTATGTAGGTCCGGGATTTGCCTCGGGTACACAGACGGTGTCCTATTTCAACAACAAGGGCTTCGCCGGCATTTTTCTGGGACCCCTTGTGGCGGGAATTCTGTGCTTCGTGTTCAATCTCCTGCTTTTTGAGATCAACCGGATTTACAAGCCGAATTCCTATCGGGAGGCATACAATACAATTTATCGGCCGAAGGGCTTGCAGCTGTTTTTCGGTACATTCAAGGAACTGCAGGTCATCGTGGTGGTGCTGATTGCATTGTCGGCGCAGATTTCCACAACCGCAGTACTGCTGAACCAGATCTTTGGTTTGCCGAAGATGGTGGGAACGGTAGGCTTCTGCCTGCTGGTGCTGCTGTTTGCACTCTGGGGCGCGGATGTGCTTAGAAAGGTAGGCACAACGCTGGGCCTGGCCATCCTCATCATCTGCGGTTACGTGGCGGCGGTTTGCTTAAAAGATGCGGTGCCGCTTTCCATGGCCTATCTTGAGCAGCATGTTTCCTATACGGAATATGGATTTTCGGGATTGCAGGCGTGGTTTTCCATGCTTATGGTGGTCGTATTCTTTATGAACGGCTATGAAGCTTGTGTGCCTGCTTCCAAGGGAATTATTGAAACCAGAAAAGACGTACTGGTGGAGTCCATTCTGACCGCTGTGCTGTGTGCCGGCTCCACAATGATCTTTACCTTCATATTTGCTGCCGGTATGCCGGCCATTATGGAGGAAGAGATTCCGACATTGTGGGCCATCAATAACCTGTCGGGTTCGGGATGGATTTCCAAGATCCTGTATGTGGTGTTTGCCATTGCGGCGATGCTTTCAAGTTCTGTGGCATTTATCTTCACGGTCTGCGGACGATTTGAACCCATTGTGGCAAATAAGTGGACATCCAGTACATCCTTCATGAGAAAATTTGCCATTGCCATTGTCTTTATCTTGATCTGTACTTTCGGATCTCAGTTTGGTCTTCTGAACATCATCAAGTACGGATATGGTACCTTCACGCTTGTTGTGGGTCCTGTTATGTTGGTGCCGCTGGTGATCAGTGTGCCTTACAGACTGTGGAAGGACAAAAAGGACGGCATTATTGATGAAAATTATACGCTGAGAGAAGCAGCATTGGAGAAATAATAGTATGAATCTTACAGAAGAGCGGAAGCTGGAATTGATCAAGTTGCCGACAGGCAACATCGCAGATAACAACAACGATGCCCCGAATCAGGGTGTTATGGATACCGCCATCAAGCCGGTGGATTCCAAAATGAAGATGATTGGCAGAGCCTTCACGGCCCAGTGCTATCCCGGAGATAACCTGGCGCTGCATCAGGCAATCTATGCGGCGCAGCCGGGCGATGTGCTGATTCTGGACGTGCATGGTTATTCCAATGCCGGTCACTTCGGAGATATCATGGCGACCGCATGCCAGCGCTACGGTCTTGCCGGTGTGGTGATTGACGGAAGCTGCCGTGATGCAGAGGATATTCGGGAGCTCGGCTTCCCTGTATTTGTCCGGGCCTACAATCCCTCCGGTACGGTGAAGGAGAGTCTGGCCAAGCTGAATGTGCCGGTGCATTGCGGCGGCATTCAGGTAAATCCGGGCGACATTGTTTTCGGCGACTGCGATGGTGTGGTTGTGATTCCGAAGGAGCATGAGGATGCTGTCTTTGAGAAGGCTCTTGCGAAGTTCGAGCACGAGCAGGAGATCGTCGAGCAGCTGAACGCCGGAAAGACCACTCTGGAAATTTATGGCTTTGATAAGCTGATCGAGAAAAAACAGCACTGAGAATGATTGGATGCTGTGGATCATGGATAGCATAGGCAGCACCGGCCAATGGCCGGTGCTGTTTTTCGCGTATATCGCCTTGATTGCTATGCTGGTGTGCCGTCCTCTGTCTGGAATTTGTACAGCAGTGAGCTGCTAAATATAACGTTGAATTTAACGTATTCGAAACGTATAATAATGAAAAAGATGAGAAAGGGGATGCTGTCATGCCAAATATCAAACCAATTTCCGATCTAAGAAACTACGCGCCTGTCCTTGAAGCGGTTCAGGTGGGAAAACCCTTGTATCTGACAAAAAATGGACGCGGTTGCTATGTTGTTATGAATATTGACGAGCAGGAGGAGCAGAAAGAGAAAGCAGAAAAATATGAGAAAATGAAAGCACAGCTTCGTCTTATGTGTGAGCTGGATGAGGGGAGACGATCAGGGGAGGAAAAAGGTTGGCTCTCTGCTGAAGATGTTAGGAAGCACTTCGAGGATCGTGCAAATGAAAAGTAAGATCGACTATTCTCCGAGATCGTTAAAGGACCTTGATGAAATATGGGACTATATTGAATCGGAACTGTACAGCCCGATTGCTGCAAAAAATACGGTAAACGGCATCATGGAAAAGATCGACAGACTGGCTGATTTTCCGGAATCCGGTGCGCGTCTGGAATTCGAAGATGGGCTGGATAGTGGATACCGCTATGTGACATTTAAAAATTATATCGCTTTTTACAGATTGAAGACGAATAATGTAGTATATGTTGACCGCGTAGTATATAGCGGAATGGATTACATGCAAATGCTGTTATAGGATCAAATTTCACTGAAGCGGAGAATGCTATGCTGGATAAGGACAAAATTCGATATGCTGCGCGTTTTGCAGCGCTGTTGATCCTTTTGGCCTGGGCACTGATGAACCTGCCTACGGTACTGGCTTTTTTGGGAAAAGTGCTGTCGCTGTTTTCGCCGTTTCTGATTGGCGGTGTCATTGCGTTTCTGATCAATGTGATGTTGCGGCCATTGGAGAATTTCTGGGACAGGACATGCGGAAAATTGCCCGGGAAGCTGAAACGTCCGGTTTGCCTTTTGCTGAGTACGCTGCTGATGGTCGGCATCTTGTTTGCTGTCGTTTTCATGTTGCTGCCGAGTTTGCGGGAGTCCGGCAATGAATTTGTGCGCAGTGCGCCGCTCTATGCCGAAGAAGCCAAGGGCTGGTGGACGTCGCTCGTCCGATATGCTGAAAATTATAATGTTATTTTGCCGGAGTATGCCATCAATACAGACCGATTGACGGAGAGGCTAATGTCCTTTGTCAATGCGGAAGGCAGCGGCATCCTTGTCAGGACCTGGGGTGCGGCGACTTCGATTTTTTCAGGCGTGTTTAACCTGTTCCTGGCCTTTGTTTTTGCGATGTATCTGCTGGCTCAAAAGGAAGCAGCTGCAGTGCATATGAGGCAGTTGTTTTTTCGTGTGCTGCCAAAGAAAAAGGCTGAAACAGTACTGCGGATTATCTCCCTGATTTATCAGACCTTTTCCAACTTTGTCAGCGGCCAGGTGACGGAAGCAGTCATCATCGGTGTGCTCTGCTTTGTGGGTATGCTGCTGTTGGGAATCCCCTATGCCGGTGCGGTGTCTGTTTTTGTTGCGGTTACCGCATTGATTCCGATGTTCGGTGCATGGATCGGCGGTGGTGTCGGATTTGTTCTGATCCTGCTGGTGGATCCGACAAAGGCCCTGTGGTTTGTCGTTTTCCTGCTGATCCTGCAGCAGGTAGAAGGGAATCTGATTTATCCGAAGGTCGTCGGAAAATCCGTCGGTCTGCCGGGCATTCTGGTTTTGGTGGCTGTAACTGTCGGCAGCGAGGCTTTCGGTATATTGGGGATGCTTTTCAGTGTGCCGGTTTGCGCTGTTCTGTACAGTCTGTACCTGGAATTTGTCAAGCAGCGGTGAGCCGCCAAATCCTACAACAGGTGAACCTCTCCACCCAAAGTCCCCGAAGGGACATTGGATGGAACTTCTGCTCAGAACGATGTTCTGTTCTGGCAGTACATTACACGCCAGGGTTCGGT
>CAVGED010000146.1:0-6138 GCA_963628035.1 Paludibacteraceae bacterium | reverse complement strand
ATAATGATATCTTACAATAAATCATAAGATTTTGCAAGGCATAGTACCAGCTATGTCCAATGTTTATGTCCATTTCTCTTGTTTTTCTTTTTCCTGCACAATATTCAGTTGTCAATTTTCGGGTCGGTTCTCATTTATTGAGATTCCGAGAAGTTATAATTCATAGAACAATTTTTATATTCTAAATGTATCAAATCCCCGTGGATGAAGCAATTACATTCGTTGCTATAGCACTATCCAAAATTTGCGGTATTCCAAAAGAATCCATTGTTTCATTTCAAAAAAAGTGATATGATTCTTGTATCATATACAACGGAGGGAACATGATGATTTCAGATAAACTATTCTCATTTGAAAATACCTTTTTTGAAAACCGCCCCCATCTTCCGTCAGCCGATATCACGCAGATTGCCGAACTGTCAATCGTCCGCAATGGCGAAATGTATGAACATGAACAATACTGTGATGAAATAACATATGTAGTTTCCGGGAAAGCGACCGCATATTACGACGGTCACACGTGTGAACTGAAGAAAGGACAGATTCATTATATCAAGCAGGGGCCTATGCACCGCATCGTAGTTGATTCAGAGCAAAACTTTCATTACTGCTGTATCGGTTTTATACCGAATTTACAGGAAGAAAGCACCCGCCCCTTCTTCGAGACAATTCAACGGTTAAAGGAATTTGTCATTATGGACGACGGGTCCGTACAGCCGATATTTAATTCTTTATTGGACGAGCTTCTTCTTTATAATGCCGAAAGTATTACCATGCTGCAATGCTATTTCTGTCAGCTTATTATAAAAATCTGCCGTATTTTAAATGGAAATCCGCGCATTTCCTCTGCCAAGCCCGTTTTTAACTCTTCCAGTCAGGCGGCTTATCAGGCACTCAAATATATTGACAAGAATTATATTAAAATCACAACTATAAAGAATATTGCCAAAGAGTTATCCTACAGTGAATATTATTTGTCTCACATTTTCAAGGAAAAAACCGGCATTACCATGAAGGAATATATTTTAAAGAAAAAGGTAATGACTTCCGTGGAATTGCTAAAGAAAAGCAATATGTCGATCAGCGATATTTCCGACCACCTGAATTTCTCCTCCCTCCATTCATTTGGGATAGCCTTCAAGCGTTATATGAATATGAGTCCCAGCCAGTTCCGTGAGATGCAGAAGAACCAGCCTCTATGAAAGCAGGCTGGTTCTTCTCATCTCACGTCATACCTCGCATTTGCAATTACTATTTTCAATCTTTCCCGTATTTTCTACCAACAAATCCGATCCGGCATCCACATAGTCCATCTGTAAGCTACGAATAGAACCCTGATTTCGGAAAAACGGCATTGCCATTCCCGTACCATTTGTCTGTTTTGCGTGCGCAATTTCCATAAATTGAATACTGGTATCATCTCCAACTCCAATCGTAGGCATCGCACAATGACTTTCATCCCGGTACAGGTCTGAAACATGCAAAGCCTTTATATCCATATGCGATCCAATGGCAAGCAGCGGCTCATAATTCCCCTTCACGTCCGCGGTTCCCTCACATAATGAGGCATATACATGGTCAATCGTAATATTTTCAAAACAGGATCGTTCTTCCGCTTCATAATATTTGCTGATTGCAATACAGTACACATAATAACTTCCGAAAATATTCGTAACATGCACATTTCGAACCGGCGTCTTGACAGACAGAAGTCTTACGGCACTGTGTGAACCATATGCATAGACTCCATCTACCACGATATTTTCGATAGGGCCATAGATCAGATCATCACTGGTAATTGCCACCATATCATCATGACAAGCCCCCTTCAGGTTACGAATCAGACCGTTTTTACAGCCGCCTTCCACATGAACGCCATCCATATTCCACAGCTTAGGACTTCCCTCGTTGTATTCAAAGTTGACATTTTCAACGGTGAAATCTTCCACATAGCTGAGCTGCATCCCATACACCACCGGATTCACGATCGTAATATCCCGGATAGAAAAGGTTTTGATGCTATTAAAGCGCATACACATTCCGGTATAAACCGCAGGCATCAGACGTTTTGCCCTGTCATATCCCATACGATCCATTTCCTGATACGATGTTCTCCCGGTCTTGGGACTTGGAAAATGCCATGGATTCGGACTCTGGTACTTGTGATTCATGTCCCAGATACCACCTACAATGGAAATATGAGAATTCCATGTCTCCGGTTCGGCATTCTCAATCATAGCGCAGCTGCTGTGTTCCGCCAGCTTAATTAAAGTATATCTTCCCAGTCTCAATTCCTGATAGGAATGTATAAAAATAGTTCCGCTGATAAGGTAAAAATTTTTCGGTTCCGGTAATATAACACATCTTGCACCACAATCCAACATCTCCTGAATTGCCGGAAGGTCATCATGTATACCATCCCCATACAATATCTTCTTTCCCACTGTCTCTCATTCCTTTCCCCAAAAGCCTGACAAATCAGTCAAGCTTCAGGAATAGCTTCAATATACGCTTTACACAAGTCTCTAAGTTGCCGCGTTTTAACGTTCCGTTTTTCAGATCAGCCTGAAGCTCCTCCGGTTTCCCCCACGGCATACGAATATCGTTTCCTGCTTCAATACATTTTGTCTGATTGCAGGGGACATTCCAATCACTGGTGATCATCCCTTGAAATCCCCACTCATCTCTTACAATGCCCTGCAATAATTCGTAGCATTCACACGCACGCCTTCCATTTACGACATTATAAGAAGTCATAATAGACCATGGATCTGCTTCCTTCACACAGATTTCAAACCCCTTTAAATATATTTCGCGAAGCGCCCGTTCTGACATTCTGCTGTCACTATAAAAGCGATTGGTCTCTTTATTGTTACACGCAAGATGCTTTACCGAGCAGGCAACATGCTCGCTTTGAATGCCGCGAGCTTTTGCAGCAGCAAATTTTCCTGCGATCAGGGGGTCTTCACTATAATACTCAAAATTTCTTCCGCAAAGCGGCGTTCTGTGAATATTCAGAGCCGGGGTGAGCCATATTCCAAGTCCGTATTCTTTACACTCCAAAGCACCTGCCTTACCAATCTGATATAAAAGATCCGGATCCCATGTACATGCCACTAAGGTTGCACATGGCCATGCCGTCGCCGAAATACCAATCTTGGGATTCAGACGAACTCCTGCAGGACCGTCAATCGTCATGATTGCAGGAATTCCCAATCGGTCTATTCCTCCCATTCCGGCAGTATCCGAAACGCCGCGACATGGTATGCCTCCCACCATATGTATCAATTCTTCCTCTGTCATCTGCGCTACAAACGCATCCAAAGACAGGTTTCCTTTTGCAACCTCCGAAAACAAAACAGGTTTTTCCGTGTCAGGAGCCTTCTCGGGGTTAACAGGCTCCGCCACCTCATGCTCCTTGATCGGAACGGAAGGAAGTGCTTCATATTCACCATTGGAGAGCATTCTTCTTTCAATCTTGTTTGGGGCACATTTTTCAGCATACTGATGTACCACTACAAATTCTTCCGGAACAACATATTTGTAATCAGCTTCCTGTAAGTTGCGGGAGCTGTTTCCTGCCAGAAAACGATACTCTCCTCCTTCTAATATATAAGCTGATTTCCGGCACTTTCCAAGATCATCATAGCTTGCCAGTTCATCTACTTTGAATCTCAGACATATATTCTGGCTTTCTCCTTTTTCAAGCAGCTTTGTTTTCCCAAATGCCACCAGGGATATCTTGCTCTTCCCTAATTTCCCCTGTGGTGCAGAAACATAACATTGAACAACTTCCTTCCCGGCCATTTCCCCCACATTTTCGACTTTAACATTTACCTCAATTTCATCACCATCCAACCGTGCAATTGGTTTGTCAATAGCAAATTCTGTGTAAGAAAGACCAAATCCAAACGGATAATTCACCTTCCTGGCTGCTCCCGGTACGGTTTCAAAATAGCGGTACCCTACATATATATCCTCATAGTAAGAAACATAATCCTCACTGTCATGAAACGTTGCAGAAGATGGATAATCATCAAACCGCTTTGCAAAAGTATCTGTCAGTTTTCCGGAGGGATTTGCATCGCCGCAAAGAATGTCTGCAATCGCCAGTCCTCCCTCTTGTCCTGCCTGCCAGGCCAGTAAAGCGGCTCCGATCTTATCATTTTCCTTAATCCATGATACATCGATCATTCCACCCACATCCAGTATTGCTGCTACCTTGTCAAACTGCTCCGTTACGTCAAGAACCATCTTATGTTCCGTCGCAGTCAGAAGGAAATCGCCTTCCTTTTCTGTCCGATCCCAGCCCTCTCCGGAAAATCTATGAATCACGATCAAAGCAACGTCCGTGGCCTTTGCTGCATCTGACACCAATTCCGTCGGAACATCGATCTCCTCAAAGATCTTATCTTCGTGCTCTGCCAGATGCTCCTTCATATAATCATAATAATAGTTCGCCAGCGGCTCATATACACTCACATATGGGGCTTTCATAGCAAGTCCTTCATAGATATTACGGATGTACCTGGAATACACCTGCCCGCTTCCCCATCCGCCTTTTATATAGTCTATGCTGCCAATACCGAAAACAGCCACTCTTGTTCCGGCCTTCAAAGGAAGCAACCCATTATTTTCCAGCAGCACCATACCCTCTGTTGCAACCTTTCGTGACAAATCAATATGCTCCCGGCATCCGGTAAGTGGTTTGCCATTTTCCCCTAAGGCTGTTGTCAGATTGTATCTGTAACGTGCCCATTTCTCCTGCTCTACAGTCGCGCTTTTTCTCATGATATTCATTGCATTTCCTTCCTTCAATTACTTTTTTCTTCTATGCAAATCCGTAATTCACTTTTGATGGTGATCATAGGGTTGAAAAACAATTCGTTCCCTTCTGTAGGAATGCCTCTCTTCTTCCATCTGCAAATACACTTTGGATTGAACCACAATCCTGTAATTTTACACATTTCAATGCAAGACTTCCACTCTGTATCCTGATTGTGTATACACAGTCGTTTCGTATAAAATCGCCCCAACCCGTACCGAGACTCCAAAAGCACTTGTAGTCACCGTGCAGCACCGGAGCAAAGCCAATATACCCTTTCGGAAGATTGAACTCAAACCCGGAGAAAATTGGCAGAAGCGCAAAAGCAGACATTGCCCTGGCATAATTGCTCCCACATTCGATTTCATTCCACGGATTCCGTTTTTGCCCGCTAGTCATTCAGAGCCCCTACTGCGACAAAAGTCACCTCGGTGCTTTCTGCCAGCTTATCCAAAACTTTATTGCAAATGTAAGCGTTTTTCAGGGATTCTTCACTATAAGCGTCATATAAATCCTTTTCCGCCTCATAGCCATAGCTGTTCATCAGTTTTTGTATGTATTCCTGATAGCCATTTTCATCTGCATCAATTTCTTCTTGTTTCGCAATTTCCAGCAGAATCAATTCCTGTTCCAACGATTTCTTTACGGTATCCTTTGAGCGCTCACGAAATGTTTCCTCTGTTATCTGCAGTGTTGATAAATACGCTTCGTAAGTCATTCCATATTGCTTTTCACAGGTGTTTCTAAAGCTCTGGATATAGGATTCCACGCGTTCATCCAGCAAACCTTCCGGCAGTTCCTTAACTTTGCACACCTTTGTCAATTCCTCTGAAATAGCCGTGCGGGTGTTATTCGCAGCATAGTAGTCGCTGGTACTGTTTAAATATTCCCGGACTCCATCTTCCAGTTCACGGATGCTCGTGTACCCGGTATCCTTCATATAGTTCGCAACATACTCATCGGTTAGTTCCTCAAAGGAAATCTTCTCTTCCGCGGAATAGCTTTCAACAAGTCTTTCCATATATGACTTTACGCTTTCCTCTGTCACAGTTCCCTTTTCCACTGTAACCTTCAGATTCTTATAGTCGCCCAATTCAATATTGGAATCGGTTATGTGCTCATCTTTTTGAGAACTTTTACACCCGGCAGCCATGATCGCTATGCCTGCTATAACAAATACATAAATAAATTTCTTCATTGTCACCTTCCTATCTATGTTTGAGGACATGATAATTATTGATTTATGAACTCATCTACTTTTGCTGCATCCGTCGTAAACTGTATATCCGTATAATCAAGCTGCGCCGGAGCTC
>CAVGED010000145.1:0-6653 GCA_963628035.1 Paludibacteraceae bacterium | reverse complement strand
TTCTTCTCAATATCATCCATCCCTGCGCCGAAATACTTCAGGTGTGCACGGTTGATGCTGTTACTCTCCTGAATGGCATAGACATGGCAGGTATTTTCACCGTTGAGGATACGGCGGTTGTACTGCCGTGCTTTCATCATCACAGCAAAATACGCCAACTGATAAGCGCGGTCATCAATGTCCAGACCGTAGATGTTGTGCTCCAGAATGCTCTTTGCAGCATCACGCTGGCTGTAACCGGCACTCTCGTAAATCTGCATCAGCACATCAAAGGCATATACGAGGATATGGCCGGAACCCATGCAGGGATCGATAAGCTTGATATCTTCCGGATTCAGTGCGGCATACTCTTTGCGAATTTCTGCCAGTTTCGCCTGCACTTCCGGCTCCTGCTCTGCCTCTTCCAGATAGTATTTCCAGTTTTCTTTCAGGCCGCAGTCCGGGTGTCCTTCCACCCACAGACGGCCAAGGCTGTTCTCCACCATGTAGCGGACGATCCAGTCCGGGGTGAACAGCTGGGTCACGGCAGGGATTTCCTCTTTGGTGATCTTGCCGTTCTTGGCAAAGGCAGCGGCCTTCGGCTCGGTATTGTAATACTGGTACAGCCAGCCGATGATCTCCACCTGACCGCCGCGCTCGATGTTGAAATCATCCTCCGGGATATCGTGGATCAAGTGATAGACCACGCCGTCCTGGTCGATAACGGACAGGCTGAGCAACAGCTCGGTGTAGTTCTTTGTCTTTTCAAACAGAGCAGGCAGAATCTCATTCAGGGCATTGCACTGCTTCAAAAACAGGATGCGGAACACCTCGTCCAGCTTGTTGTCCTGCTTCAGCTGGAAAATTTGTGCCTCTTCCTCCGCAGTGAAGGACAAATCCGCGTCAAAGGGCGTTGTAACCAGATCCGGTTCCAGCTTTCCGCTCTCGGAAGAGAGCACCCGGATATGGGAAGGCAGATAGTCGTTGACCTCCATGAAACGAATCGCAATCAGGCGGTTGAACCATGTGTAGGCAACTTCCTCGATCACATACTGATATGCGGTTTTGTAGTCGGTATCCTTTTCCTTCTGCTGGATGACCTCCACCAGCTTGTCGCGCTGGCGCACCGCCTCGCCGGAGATCGAATACGGCTCTGCGGTGCCGATATCAAAGAACTGGGTGCCCCCGAAGCTCTGGGGCAGCGGATTTGCAATGCCGTCCTCCGTAATACCGATCAATCGGGCATCATAGCTGACATCTGCAATCAGCTTGTTCCGCGCCCAGATCGCAAAATTTTTTATGGCTGTCTTGTTCATGGAGCCAATCCTCCTGTCACTTATCAATCTATTCTTCTTCGTACATTTCCTTGTAAAAGAGTATTACAGTTCAATGTTGACGATTGTATCTTCATTCATCTCTTTCAGCAGGTTCTCTCGCAGTGTAGCAAGATATCTATCCACATCTTCCTTGCTCTCCAGCCGCCATGATGCGGTTTTGGCAACTGTCTTGATGGAGACGTTCTTCGTGGTACGCACCTTATATTCCGGCTGTTGGTCTGCGACCTTTTCCACCGGTTTCACAGTCTCGCCACGCTTTTTCGCCTCTTCCTCTTGACGCTTACGCTCTGCTTCAGCCTTTGCCGCCGTTTCCTTCGCAAGACGGTTGTCCTCTGCGTTCATCTCATTGAGCAGGCGCAGTTTCAATGCCTCCGCCTTATCTGCGAAGCTTCGCAGAGTGGAGACATTGTTGCAATGCTCTGCGCCATCCATAATTTCCTTGAACAGCTGAAGATAGCGATTGAATTTCGCATCTTTATACGGTTTGGTGTTCAGGACTTCGAATACTCTGCTTTGATCCTGGTTAATGGAATCCTTCACCGGTTCTGCCTGCTCATCCAGAACGCGCATGTAGCAGTGCATGAACTTTTCACGCAGTTCCGGCAACTTCGGAATCTCCTTGTAGGGCTTCGGCATCCGGACGATGGTGCGCATTTTAGCCACTACATCTTCCAGCTCAGCATCCACGATGTAGGTCTTGCTGTCTTCGTAAATATTCAGCATATCCAGCGCACGGGTGAAGATGGTCAGCTGTTCACTGCCGAAGAAATCGCGGACAGGTTCGTAGTCCTCACCAAAGTCCATCAGATCATCCTGCTCGTCAAATACAGTCTTAAAGAATTCCAGCGGTGCCTGAATCTGTACCAATGCAGACAAGCGTTTCTTTCCTTTGGCCAGCATTTCCTTGCCCGGATAAGCATAATTTTCATATTTCGGTTCCAGCCGCTCGATTTCGGTAATCCGATTCTCGCAGTAGTGCTGGAAATTTTTCATAATGGTATCTTCGTCATCGGCAGGCGCTGCCACCTTGAACAGCTCTTTCATCACGGTGCGGACTGCCTTTTTCTGATTTTCCGGCACACGGACGCGCACTTCCGTCAGCAGTTTATCCACGAACTGCTTCTTCGTGATATAGCCGACGATTTCCTCTTCGGAGCGGTTGTTCAGGTTGACACTTTCTCCATTGACGGTAAAGGACAGGTCACCACGCTTAAAGAGCCGTGCCACCAGCCAATGGATGTCATCTTCTACAAAACCATAGGGTGCTTTCATAAAGCGATCCTTGATGGTCTTCATGGAAGTCTTCATGTGCATCCGGGAATTGCCTGCCACAAATTGCAGCACATCATCCAGTGCATGAACATTGGATTCTCCGGTATCTCCCAGTGCCAGCGATATCTGGTTGCTGGTCTTGAACATCTTCCGGATGTCTGCCTCGCTCATCGCTGCATCAATGTAGGACAGTTTGTGATAAACCGTCTGCATCAGTCTTCCAATCGCCTCATTGATGCGGCTGGTCACTTCCTTGCCGGAGGTGTGCAGTACATCGCCATTGACATAGATCGTGGCCTCTTTCAGAGCTTCCGTCAGGTAAAGCTTGGCGTTGCCGTTTCGTTCCCGCATCTCCACGCGCTTTGCTTCCTTGATGGTCTCATACTTGGCAAGCTGCACGGAGGTGTTCTTGCGCAGAAACCGCTCGATTTTCAGATATGCCCGCATTTCCGTCAGGAACGCATCATCGTTCGGCAGAACCACGAGGACTTCCTTGCCCTGACCGGAGAGCAGACGCAGTGTCCCGTCATCAGTGCCACCTTCATACCACGGGGTCAGCACACGTAAGCCCATATCGTAATTCTGGTTTGCCTTATAAGGACGGTCATCTACCGTCTGATTGAAGGAGAATGCATACCGTCCACCAAAGCTGGGATACTGATACTTCTTGCTGGAGAAAATGTCCTCGTAGATCATCTCAGCAATCTTCGTGATGACCTCCGGCATCTCCACATTTTCTTTTTCGATCTCATTGTTGATTTCCTGTTCTTCATCGGTCAAGAATACATAGAGAGCGCCGTTTTTCTGAATCAACATCTGGCGCATCAGCACTTTCAGTGCATCCTCCACCTGTGCCTTCAGGGAGATACGGTCATCGTCAATGCTGGTGATCATCAGGCTGACGATATTATCCACATTAGATTCGATTTCCAGAACATATTTAATTAGGAAAAGAGTCTTCAGCACATTGATGGCAAAGACATCCTTTTCCTTCTTTTCCGGGTTGATATAACTGTTGTCATAGGCGCGGATGATCACGCTGCTGTGGCTGTGGTCAAGGAAATTTTCCAATGCATCATAAAAGCGATAGAAGGGCACAATGGCTCCCATCTCATCGTCCATCAGCTGCATAGCCGACTCCTTGAACAGAGCCAGCATGGAACGTTCACCCTCGGACAGGTGCTTGCCGGACGCACCGTGGGTACGGATGCTGGTCAGAACACTTGCAAGCAAATTAAACTGATACGGAACAAAGGGATAAACCTCTGCAAAGTCTTCTGCATTGGCATACAGTTTTTTCTCCACACCATCATTGAAGACAATCAGATTTTTGATGATGGTCGCTTTCTGGTCATAGAGCAGACGCAGGCTCTGTGCTGCTGTCTCAGTCTTATCCAGAATACGCTTTTTGATGACGGCATCTACGTTGGCAGAGGACAGGGAAAGGCGTGTATCGAAACGTCCCTGAATCTTAGAGAAGTCGTTACCCTTCACCTTGGTGATAGAGTCGATATCCTGCTGGCTCGTCACGATCACCCAAGCCTTACCCATGCATTCTTTGCCCAGCTCTTCTGTCACTGTCTGAAGGTTCAGCATCAGCTTGGAATCGTCACCAATGTACTGGCCAATTTCATCCACAAGGAATACCACATGATGATTGTTGCCCTTTTTCTCAATATAGGCCTTTACGCGCTTTGCGAAATCTTCAATGCTGATCTGGTAGCTCTCGGTTGCTTTCTCGCACCAGTTACGGGCAGCTGATTCGCTCATGAAATCCATGTCAGAAAGAACATCGACAACGGAATCCTGAATGAAGTCAAAGTCCTGACGAGAGCTTTCCCACGGATCACCATACTCTTCTTCAAACTTTTCCTTAAACTCCGCAAAGCGTCCTTCCTCGGAAAGTCTGCGTTCCAGATCAGCAAGGTGCGGCATGGAACCGCAGAAGCCCTGCATCTCATTGAAGACCTTCAGAAATACGTTCACAATGGCGTCTTTGTTTTCCTTACCATTCGAATCGCTTTTGGAATCAATGTTGAAGAGGATCACGTCCGATGGAGTGTTCGCTGCCAGCTGCATATCTGCCAGCACCATCTGATTGGTAATTTTCTGATCCTCGATAAAGTAGTCGATGGCATGTTTGTCTCCGACCTGTTTATTCTGAAGCAGATAGGACAGAATTTTCAGGAAATGAGATTTACCACTTCCAAAGAAGCCGGAAATCCAGACACCCATTTTCGGTGTGGTTCCCTGAATTCCTTTTTTATATGCTGCAAAGAAATCCGCAAAATGTCGCTGAAGCTCACGGGTCACAACGTACTCTTCCAGCTCCTGCGCCACATTCGTTTCTTCGCCTTGTCCAACTATAATAACGCCCTGTATTTCACGGTCGATTTTCTTTCGGAACATGTCCTTGATCTGCATAATCTTTTCTCCTATCGCTTACTTTACCAGCCGAAATGCCCGGTAATAATTATCATCCTTGATTTCATTGAACAGAATCAGTTCCTGCTCGTTATAGGTTCCCGGAAAAAACATCACGACCGGGCAACGCACAAATGCCTGATGCAGGTTGTTGAGTACCTTGTGGGAACGCAAAATCGGATAGCACTTGCCGATGCCGGTCAGGAATACAATTGCATTTTCCGGTGTATGTTCTTTAATGTATTGCACAATCAGGCTATCATCGTCATTCACTTTCATGGAATTGGTTACTGCCTTGACAATGCGCTCAATACCACGCTTTTTTTCAAAGTCGTAGCACTTCTCCATGAAGTTTTTCTTTTCCAGAAAGTCGATGATGATATCATAGAGATCAAAGACCACCAATTCGAAATCATCACTGCCTCGTTCATTTTTATTTTTCAAGTATGCGATCCGTTCCCGAACTTCCAGTTCCTTTTCCGGCGGATAATCAAACACCCAATAGTTGACCTCATTTGCACGGCCAGTTCCTCTTCGAAAAGACGGTTTATGAATTGCAATCTCCATCTCATCCAATCTTTGGCTTAAATGGCTTTGGCCACCTTCTCTTTCTCCTGCGGAGAAATTCACCTTATCCATTTCATCTTACCCCCGTCAGTGTTTTAACCATAATCTCAAGATCATGGTCATATAGCCAATGCTCGAATGTAGGATCAAGGATCGGCTTCAGAATTTTCCTAGTGCTGTTTGCACGGTTACTTTCCAGAATCCCAGCTTCATAAAGCTGCGTCTTATAACAGGAACCAAGACGCTTCAGTGTATACTCCTGAAAGGAAGCTACTTTTTCGCTCTGCTCCTGCTTGTTTTTGAAAAAGATTCGGATGTCCGCATCTGTCAATTCATTAGATCCGAGAATTATCTTTTCACGCACAACTTCGTACATAAAGTCAAAAAACAATGTGTCATGTACAAGAGCCGCAGTCAGTGCAAATAATTTCTGTGTTGAAAGGTCACTGCTCAGGAAGATAGGATAAAAGCTCTCATCGAGCGATTTGATACGGGCTGTCACTGTGGAATAGATCTGCTGTGCACGCGTTTTGGTTGGCGCACCATAAACATTGTTCTCCTCGTTCAGCTTTTTGATTTCCTCAAAGGTCTTGCCCTCGTCCAAAAGCTGTACGGTCTTTCTAAATTCCATGAACCAGAACGAAAACTTCACAGCTCCGGCACTATATGGTTTTCTTTCCATCTTCGTTCTCTCCATTTCCGGATTTTGTTTTGATGTATTTGCCGCTTTTGATCCTGGCATCCTTGGGCTTTTCAGCGTTAATCGGAATGAGCCATTGGTGGCCTAAGCGTTCAGCACCCTCAATTCGTCCTTCCGTGCATAACGTCTGTACCCGTCTGATACAGATACCCCATTTTTCCGATGTCTGCTTAATCGTCATGAAATCCATAGTGATCCTCTTCTTTGAAGTCTTAAGTCTGTTGCAGCAATCTACAATTTCTCATTTATATTCTACTCTAAGAAACGAACAAAGTCAATCTAAGATTACGGCTTATCCAGCAGTTCTTCTAGGGCAATACTCTTTTGCAAGCAATGCCTTCCTGATCAGGAAAGGCTCAAAACAAAAAATACCG
>CAVGED010000144.1:0-7175 GCA_963628035.1 Paludibacteraceae bacterium | reverse complement strand
AAAAAGGACTCTCAGAGGCAGCATAAATAAAGGCCTAAAGATTCCGAGAGTCTATATTTATTATTAGGAGGATGAAAATGAAAAAAAAGAATAAAGGATTGAAACCAAAAGGGCTGAGTAAGAATGCAAAACTTCAATTACAATTATTGGCAATGCTGCTGCCGGCGTTTTTGATCATACTTATTTTTAACTATATTCCGATGTATGGGATTACCATTGCGTTTAAGGATGTGAATATCGGTCAGTCTTTATGGGGAGGCACATGGGTCGGTCTCAAGCATTTCAGACGATTGTTTAATTCGGCAATGTTCGGAACAATTATGAGAAATACCATAGTAGTTACATTGATCACTCATTTTGTCCTTTGGCCGTTGCCGATCATTCTTGCAATTTTGATACATAACAGTAACTCCAAGCGGATACGGAAGTTCAGTCAGACAGCAACCTATATGCCCCATTTGCTCTCTATGGTTGTTATTGTCAGTGTTATTAATCTGTTCTGCAACGGAGAGTCGGGTCTGCTTAATATCATCAGACAACAGATGGGGCTGGAGAATATCAATTTCCTTGGAAAAGAAGAATATTTCTTGCCGATTTATTTTATATCGGAGGTTTGGGCAACGATAGGCTCCAGTGCGGTTATTTATATAGCGGCTCTTTCCAATGTAGATTCACAATTGATTGAGGCGGCCATGATCGACGGGGCATCCAAGATAAAACGTATCTGGTATATTGATCTTCCGACTATTATGCCGACGGTGATCGTGTTGCTCATTATGAATATGGGGTCTATGCTTAAAGTCGGATATGAGAAGTTCATTCTGCTCCAGAATGATCTGAACATGGGAGTGTCGGAAGTACTTAGTACCTATATCTACAAAACGGGACTTATAGGCGGTCAATACAGCTTCTCGGCCGCAGTGAATCTGTTTCAGAATGCGATCGGCCTGGTCTTGGTTCTTGTTGCAAATAAGATTGCGAAAAAAGCAGCCGATATATCATTGTTCTAGGGAGGAAGAATAAATATGCGTAAGTCTCGTAAGCTTGGAAATGAACGTGTTACGAATGTTATTATTAATATTATTCTGATTTTAACCGGAATCATCTGCCTATATCCGCTATGGTTTACCATCATTGCCTCGGTAAGTAATCCGGGAGCCGTGAGCCGGGGAGAAGTTTTCCTGTGGCCGAAGGAAGTTACCTTTGAAGCATATACATCAATGCTGGCAGATTCATCTATCTGGATCGGTTACCGGAATTCGATCATTTACCTTTTTGTGGGAGCTTTCTCAATGCTGCTTGTAACCCTGCCCTGTGCGTATGCGCTTTCCCACAAGGAGCTAAAGGGAAGAAAGTTTTTTAATATATTCTTTATCATTACGATGTACTTTTCCGGTGGATTGATCCCTACCTATCTGTTGCATTCTTCTATTGGATGGATCAATACGCCCTGGGTGCTCATTGTTCCTTCTATGATGAGTGTATATTATATGATCCTGGCACGGAGTTCCTTCCAGGAAATGCCGGAATCCTTGAGAGAAGCAGCAATCATCGATGGCGCATCGGAGATCTATTATTTTGTAAGAGTGGTGATTCCGCTTTCCAAAGCGATTATTGCGGTATTGTTCCTGTTTAGTGCATTGGCCTGGTGGAATAAATACATGGATTTTGTGATTTATATAGATGACCCGAAATTACAGTCCTTACAGGTTGTTATCCGAAGGATCTTCGACAGGCTGACCGCGAGTTCGGAAACTCAATTCGTTTCGGCGGTTGATGCAATGGCAAACCTGAATAAGGAACAGATGCTTCGGTACAGCGTGGTTGTGATCGCATCGTTACCGTTCTGTATCTTGTATCCGTTTGTACAGAAGTACTTTAACAGAGGTGTTATGATCGGTGCCATAAAGGGCTGACGATTTAACATAGAGCTATACTGTTTGAAACAGGAGAATGGAGGAAAAAATGAACAAGAAAATGAAAAGAAATTTAAAAAGCGTGATCTGCATGTTGTGTGTGTTAGCCATGGTATTGCCATTGACTGCCTGTGGAAATGACAAAGGCGGAAATGGCGGTGATACGTCTAAAATTGAAGAAGTTGTATTTCCGTTAAAGGAAGAAGTAACATTTACATTTATGACCAACATGACAGAAACATCGGACTTTGCTGACCAGATTGCAAATAATGCACTTTGGAAGAAGCTGAAAGAAGAAACGAATGTCAATATTGAGTTTCAATTCTTAAATCAAGGTGGTTCGGAGAAGGTAGCTCTTCTTTTCAGCAGCGGTAACTATGGAGATGTGCTTTGGGGGGGTCCGATATTGAATTCAGCCTTGGCATCTAAATATATTGCAGCAGGCAACTTTATAACTTTAACAGAATATGTAAATGATAAAGAATTAATGCCGAATCTGAACCGGCATTTAGAAGAGAATAGTAATTATATCAAAAACGTATCAGGCGCTGATGGTGAAGTTTATACTGTGCCTTCGATTGCGGCAATGGATGGAAACTTCCTGGAAACGCCCCTCTGGATCAACAAGGCCTGGCTTGACAAATTGGGGCTTTCCGTTCCGACTACAGTGGACGAGTTTATAACTGTGCTCAAGGCGTTCAGGGATGGAGACCCGAACGGCAATGGCGCACAGGATGAGATTCCTTATATTGCGGCTACCTGTAATGAAGGAACCTATGCGCATACGGAAGCACTGCTTTCCATCTTCGGGATTGCGACAAAGGGCGGAAGAAATGATGCCTTTGTAATGGTAGATGACGGAAAGGTTCAGTTTGCACCTGCCCTGGACGGATATAAGGATGCAATGAAGTTTATGAATACGCTGTATGAAGAGAGACTGCTCTGGAGCCAATGCTTTACCGCCAGCGGCGCAGATTTTGCAGCGAAAATGACAGCAAAGACCTGCGTGGTAGGCTGCTTTACCGGTAAAGAACCGGAAGCAACTGCCTATAGCGATGATTATATTTGTATTAAACTGCCGAAGGCAGAAGGCTATGAACCGAGCGTATATCTTAGTCCTTTCTTTAATGGAACAAAGAATATGTTCTATGTTACGAATAAGTGTAAGAATGTAAATGTCTTGATGGCGTGGGTAGATAAGCTGTATGAACTTGACAATGCAATCTCTTTTAATTACGGATCCGTGGAAGAGGGGCGTATCACGTATGAGGATGGAAAATATACGATCCTTGACATGGATTATTTGGAAGCTGCTAAGATTGATGAGGAGCATCCGACGTTAGAGTATTTGATGGTGGCCGGCGTGTCAGGAATTTCTAGGGAAGACTATGCCGAAAGAATTAATTTGGGAAAAGCAGAACGGGCAATGCAGGATAATTATGAGCTGTATAAAGACTGTCTGCATACAGAGGTTTGGCCGAGACCGTATTTTGCGGCTGCAGATGCCAACGATGCGGATGTATATAGTACAGACCTTCTTTATCAGGTAGAGTCTCATCGTGGTAAATGGATTACCGGTGAACTGGACATTGATGAAACCTGGGATGACTATATTTCGACACTGAAGAAAATAGGTCTGCAGGAATATCTGGAGATATTACAGAGAGCCTATGATGCATATCTTGAGATAAAATAGTGACGCAGTCACGGAGGTATTTTGATGAAGAAAAACATAAGACGGTTCTGGGCAGTTTTATTAGTAATATGTTCGCTTGTAACCTTATGCCCTGCAGGGCTTTTCGCAAACGCTTCAGAGGCGTATATCTTCGAAGAACGCTTTGCGGATGAGAACCTCGACGGCTGGAAATATCCGAATGTGGGAACGGTCTCTAAGGGAATATATACAATTGCCGAAGGCGGTATAAATATAGCATCGACTGCGATAAGTGAGTCGTGTTACTCAGTTTCGAGCAAGGTGAAGCTGACAAAGAATGCCAAAAACGGAAACTATACGGCAGCACTTGTTATCGGTTCTGACGCAGAGGGAAAAGTATATCTGGAGTTTGGTATCGGTATCGTGGGTTATTCAACTTATGCATATTTATATCAGGTGAATGCGGATGAAGTTTCTACGATTTACCAGATTTCAAGCTCTGTTCCGGGAACGAAAAATGGAAAGATCCAACAGAAGACGGAATATAAGCTGACTGCGCTTGTGGATAATGGGGTACTTACCTGCTATATTAATGGGGAGCAGTTTACCACCTATCAGAATTTAGGGATCACCAATAGTTATGCCGGCATAAAAGGTGGTAGTGCCAACGCACAATTTGATGATTTTATCATCCAGAAGGAAACGGAAAAGAAGGTTGCGTCCATACAGTTGATCGATCCGCCCTCAAAAATGACGGTAAACGGTGTGGGATGTTCTTTCGATATCAAGGTGCAATATACCGGTTCCTACGGACAGAAAACGATTTCTTCTGATGCAGAGGGTGTATCCATATCCGGTTTTGACGGAACCACAGGAACTAAGAAATTCACGGTAAGTTACGGTGAAGCGTCAACATCCTTTGTGGCAGAAGTTGTCGAAAATCAAGCTCCGGCGGTGTTTTTTGAAGATAATTTTAATAATGGTCTTGATAGCAGCAAATACACAGTTACGGGGCAGGATGCATCCGGTGGTTATGCGTTTCAGTATATGCTTAAGGGGGCTTCCGGACAGGTAACCGCCACGCTTCCGAAAGATATGGGAATGTATGACAGTTACCTTGAATCAACGGCAAGAGTGAATGACAGTGAACTTAAAGCTGTCGGAGACAGCAATTACGTCGTGGAAGCAGATGCGGTACTATTAGAGAATACACCGATAACCAGTCAAAAGGCCGTACATGCCAGACTGGAATTTACGGCAAATGCCGGTCAGCGATACAGCTTTGTCGTTTGTATGGATGGAACTGTGCAGCTGCGCAAGAAATATACGGTACCGGCATATGCAAAAATACAAGGCGTAAAACTGGGCAAAAGCTTCCATATGAAAGTGGAACTGTATGACGGTATGGCATTCTGCTATTACAACGATGAATGTGTACTGATCTATCAGGATGAAGGTCTGAAAAAGGAGAACAGAACCAAGGTTATTTCTGTAGTGGCACAAAATGGAGCGGTAGCTTTTGATAATCTTACCGTAACAGAGATTCCGGACTATTCCAAATGGGCAGCAACTAAGATGACCGTTGATGATCGGCAGACTGGAGAGACGGATATCAGTACGATGAAGGCATATGTGATCACGCCTTCCAGATACATTCTTAATCTCCACTATGTAGATGGAAGCAGCATTCCGGTGCTTTTAGAGCAGAGCATGATCCGTGGATATTCCAGTAACACAAAAGCAAGCCAAAGTATTCTTTTGCAATATGGTCCTTTTACAAAAACGATAAAATATGATTATACCGATTATATTTTTTACGATAATATGACCGATGGTAAGAGCAGCTATTGGGGCGGTACGGTGACGGACAGCATAACCCAAAGCTATGAGAACGGACTTAAGATCACATGGCAGAAGAATACTGCCACGCAACAGGACTCCGAATATGTGGATCTGTTTGCAGACTATCCGGATGTCAGGGTATCGGTGGATATGGCAATGGATCACACAGATAACAATAAGACACGTATGCTCGGAATATCGGCAAGATACGATGGAACAACCGGAAATTACTATGGATTTTATCTGCATTACGATTCTTCGAAGACAAGGTTCTATGCGTCTTTGCAACGTAAAGGAAGCAGCCAAGGCAATGATAGAAGCGTAGAGCTTGCGAGATACAGTGCAAACACTCTGGCAGCGTTGATCGGAGAAGAAGACATTTATTTTGGAAAGACCTATACCTTGTCCATGGAGTGTTCCGGAAATATGATCTATCTCTATGTAAATGACAGGCTGCTGGATGCTTATCAGGATACCAGCGATGAAGCACTGTTATCCGGGTCACGTGCCGGCTTTCGGGCATTACATACTTCTGCAACTGTCTCAAACTTTCGCGTTGAGCAGGCTTCTCATCGAACGATCGAATCGGTGGAGCTTTCCAATGCGGATGGTATGGTGGATGGTAAGATAACGTTGTATCAGGGATTTGAGATTTCGCCTTTTGATTATACGACAAACGTTATCTTCAGTGATGGACTTACATGCGGACTGTCACTGCATAAAGGGCTGATAGGAGAATATGATAACATAACACCGGGAAAGAGAAGTGTTGCGATCAACTGTCTGGGTAAGATTGTCGATCTGGACGTGGAGGTCGTTGCAAGACCGGAATATATTCAGAAATTTGCAGCAAAGGTAAAAGACTGCAAGGCTGCCAAGAAGCTTACGCTTAAGGAGAAAGAATACGTAGATGAATTAAAGGAGATGTACAATTCTCTTTCCGGATATGAAGTTGGAACAATTGATGAGGAAGTGATCGGGAAATATCAGGAAGTCGTGGATGCATTATATCGCCTGGAGCATCCGGAACTGGCAGAGTACGACACGATATTCATCAATGACTTTAATGAGAGCTTTAATGAACTCGAATGGGACAGCAATGCCGGAGATTCGCAAGGCTCATGGCGGACCTATAATAGTGTCTTTGCGAATGAACAGTTGTGTTATGGGTGGAGCAGTGCAAGCAGAAAGATCTCTTATGTTGAGAATACTACGCTGTATGGAGAGATCAATTCGGTAGAAGCAGATATCATAATGGTGGGTGGAGGTACTGATGAGTGCCAGACCTCCATACTGAGCTGTATCAGTCAATATGGATACTACCATGCACGTATTATTTATTCGCCGAATGCAGACGAAGGCAAGAAGTTTACGATGTATTTGATGAAGAATGCGGGCGGAAGCGATGCTACCCTGGACACTGCTTATATCAGTGTTAAGGGAATCGATATGGAGCTTAATAAATGGTACAACCTGAGATTGACCAATGTGGATGGACGATTGAATATTTATCTGGATGACACCAAGATCATTGAATATGACGATTCCGATTCACCGACCTGTATGACTACCGGTGGGGTTGGTTTTCGTGCACTTTATGGAGATATGAGATTTGATTCGCTCCGTGTCATGGGAACAGCGATGGGGAAAACAGAGTATGAGCCTCAGATTGAGCCAACCTATTATACCGACGATTTTGAAGATGAGGCAGAGGGAACCGATCCGAGCCATTGGATAGAGGAAACCGATTCCGACCTCTGGAA
>CAVGED010000143.1:0-7333 GCA_963628035.1 Paludibacteraceae bacterium | reverse complement strand
CAGCTTTGTGTCGATGCGTTCCCGTTCTGCCAGCAGCTTCTTTTCTTTCTCTGATTGAAGCTCCGATGGGATGATGGGCTTGTAATTTGGCATGAGCGTGTACCTCCTTAAATTTTTGATTTTGGGCAAAAGAAAAGCGACCAACTTTTTTACGGTTGATCGCCTTTGGCTTAATCATGATTTACTTTTCGCTTGTTCCATACGGCGCAGATTCTTCAGCCACCATCTGATAACTTGGCTCAGCTTCATAAACGATGGACTGTTCCTGTTCCTCTGCTTGAATCTCCGCAATTCCTAAGCCAAAGTATTTCTCAAAGAATACTTTCAGCTTGGCAATGATTCCCTGCTTCTTTTTCGCACGGCTGCCGCCGCCAAAGCGGGAAACCGGCGGCATGAGCTTATCAATTTCTGTTCCGGTTGTTTTCAGCGTGCCGTCACGGAAAGCATTGGAAACAAATTTCCGAGTTTCCTCGTCTTTAAGCTTCTCTCCGCTGATAATCTCCGCAAGGTCGTTTTCTTCCTGCTCCAGCACAAATCTGCGCCAGTCGGTCGTGACCTGGGTATCCACATTGACCGTACTGATAAAGGCTTCAATCAATTCCTTCTTGCTGCGCAGCTGAATGCTTGCATCAACTGCCTTGCGAATAGATGCAAGAATCTCCTTATCCTCACAATTACCGGCGTGATACTTTTCAACCAGCATCAGGATGTAGTCAATATTGATTTCCACCTGCTTGATCAGCTCGATCTCGAACTCAATATCATCTACGATATCTTCCTTCTCGCCATCCTTCTGCTTACGATATTTATCATACAGATCAAGGTAAATGCTCTGGTAATTCTGTAAATCCCTTGCAGCGATAGAATCCATTTCTTCAAACTGGTCAAAGGACGAGAGAATGTTTCTCATGCTGAGGATGGAGCCGAACAGCTTGATGAAATCCTTCTCCGCCTGCTCACCGACAATCTGTGTGCCAAGCGGATATTCACTCTCCAGCTTTTCCAACAAATCTACATAACCGGGATGTTGTTGCCCCTTGGCATCCTCGTAGCCGTTCCAGTAATCATTGAAGCTCTTGAGAAGGACAATGCCGCTGGCATTCTTGTCTCCAAAGAGGGCAATTGCATCGTCCGTTGCTTTCTGCAAATCACGGAAGCAGACGATATTGCCGTAGGTCTTGACCGAGTTCAGAATACGGTTTGTGCGGGAATACGCCTGAATGAGTCCGTGCATTTTGAGATTCTTGTCCACCCAGAGGGTGTTCAGCGTGGTTGCATCAAAGCCGGTGAGGAACATATTCACCACAATCAGCAAATCCACCTCACGGCTCTTCACCCGCATGGACAGATCCTTGTAATAATTCTGAAACTTATCGGAGGATGTGTCGAAGGTGGTGTTGAATGCCTCGTTGTAATCACCAATCGCATTTTCCAAAAAATCGCGGGAAGTCTGGTCAAGTGCCTCTGTGTCAAAGCCTTCCTCCTGAAGCACATCTTCCGGGTCTTCTTCATTGGCGGCATAGCTGAAGATCGTGGCAATGGTAAACTGCCGATGGCTCTCGGCAATCTGCCGCTTGAACTCCGTGTAATACTTCATAGCCATAGGAATCGAGCTAACCGCAAACATGGCGTTGAAGCCTGCCATGCGCTTGCCCTTGAGGGAATAAAAGCTATTGCGTTTGGTTTTCTGGTCAAAATGCTCCAGCGTGTATTTGACAATTTCCCGGATACGCTCCGGCGCTCCCATGGCTCGTTCAATGTCGATGGCGGAAACATTCTTATCCTTGATGTTCTCCTTTTCCTTGACCGTATTCACATAGTCGATACGGAACGGGAGAACATTGCCGTCATTGATGGCATCCACGATGGTATAGGTGTGGAGCTGGGCGCCGAAGGTCTGCGGTGTGGTCAGCATGGCAAGATGCTTGCCTTTCCCGGCATTGGCGGCAAAAATTGGTGTACCTGTAAAGCCAAACAGGTGATAATTTTTGAACGCCTTGACAATCTTGGCGTGCATATCGCCGAACTGGCTGCGATGACACTCATCAAAGATGATGACGCAGTGCTTGGCAAACACCTCATGCCCCTTGTTCTTGCTGACGAAGTTATCCAGCTTTTGAATCGTCGTGATGATGATTTTGTATTCGTGATAGCCGCCCTTTTCGTCCCTGTCCTCCAGCTGGCGCTGTAAAATCTTTGTAGAAGCATTGCTGTTGGCAGAGCCTTTTTCAAAGCGGTCGTATTCCTTCATGGTCTGATAGTCCAGGTCTTTACGGTCTACCACAAACAGCACCTTGTCCACATAAGGCAGCTGTGACGCAAGCTGCGCCGTCTTGAACGAGGTCAGCGTCTTGCCGCTTCCCGTGGTGTGCCAGATATAGCCGCCTGCATCGATGCTTCCGGTCTTTTTGTAATTGGTAGAAATCTCGATACGGTTTAGGATACGCTCCGTTGCGGCAATCTGATAGGGACGCATGACCATCAGAATCTCTTCCGTGGTGAATACGCAGTATTTGGTCAGCACATTGAGGATCGTGTGCTTGGCAAGGAATGTCTTGGTGAAGTCAATAAGGTCGGCAATGACCTTGTTGTTGCCGTCTGCCCAGAAGGAAGTAAATTCAAAGCTGTTGCTGGTTTTCTTTGATTTCTGCTTGGACGCTTCGCCCATCTCCTTGATGTGGCTGCCTCTGGTCGTATTGGAATAATACTTGGTGTGCGTGCCGTTGGAGATGATAAAAATCTGCACATACTCATACAGTCCGCTTGCCGCCCAGAAGCTGTCCCGCTGATAGCGCTTGATCTGATTGAAGGCTTCGCGGATGGCAACGCCGCGCCGCTTCAGCTCCACATGAACCAGCGGCAGACCGTTGACGAGAATGGTCACATCATAGCGATTGTCATGCGCAGCACCCTCAGAAGAGGAAACCTCGTATTGATTGATGACCTGCAAGTGGTTATTGTGGACATTCTTCTTGTCAATGAGCTGAATGTTCTTGGACGAACCATCATCACGGCGCAATACCTTCACATGGTCGGTCTGAATCGTGCGGGTCTTTTCTACAATGCCCTCGTTGGCGTTGGCAAGAGTCTCCGAGAAGAAACGCTTCCACTCACTGTCGGTAAAGGTATAGCTGTTGAGCACTTCCAACTGCCGCCGCAGATTGGAGATCAATCCTCCCTCATCATGAACGGAAAGATATTCGTATCCCTGTTCACAGAGCAGGCGGATAAACTCCTTTTCCAGCGCCGCTTCACTCTGGAAGCTGTCAGACCGTGCGCTCTCCGGCGTATATTCCGCAACAACGGTGCTCTCGTTGCTGGCGGCAATGATGTTATAGGTGCTCATACAGCGACCTCCTTCGTTTACTGCTCCTTGAAGGTCAGCAGTTTATCTCTGTAATATTCGTATTGCTTTTGACGCGCTTCGATCTCTGCCGGAAGGCCGGAAGTGATATCGTTGCAAAGCCCATCAAATTTATCGAGCAACTCGATAATTCGATTCTGCTCGCGAACATCAGGCACAGGAAGCATTATTTTTTCAAGTGCTTCTCCGCTGACATGAGGAACACCTGCCCCGCGTTTCATAGCATTCAGATCGGACTCCATGTTTTTCAACACATAGTACAGGTACTTTGTTATTGTTATGCCTTGCTTTTCCTCATAGCCAAAGCCGTCGGTTACAAAAATTGGCTGATTCCAGTAGGATACAAATCCAGCGGATGCGCCGCTTCTCGCGACAACAATGATTTCACCATCATGGTTTGATTTATCAATATAATACGCAGGTTCCTGCCCTCCAAGAATCACAGGGACATCTCCCACATGAGTGGTTTTCTTCGTGATATATTCACCCCTGAATGAATTTGCGATTTCACCCAAAGGTAAATAAACAACACCGAAAACATATTGACACAGCCGAATCAGCGCATTACGCTCGTCTGTCTGTCTGTCTGTCTGTCTGTCTGTCTCAGGATTGTCTTGCCCGTTGCGGCGTATGTCAAGAGTGCATCACGATAAAATTCGTACTGCTTTTGACGCGCTTCAATCTCCGCAGGCAGACCGATGTTCAGGTCAGAGCAGATGGCATCGAAGTTGTCGAGGACACTTACAAGGCGGTTTTGAACATCCAACGGTGGAACGGGCAACTGTAGTTTTCTCATTTCAGTCATTGGAATGCTTTTTACTGTTCCCCCCGCAACTTTCTTAGCAATAGCAGCTTTCATAACGTCCGTTCGAAGAATGTACATCAAGAATCGGGAATTAAGCATATCTTTTTGGGGCTTAATAACATAAACCCCCTCTTTGATATTCCAATTTGTCGGCGGCTCACTTATTACAGCTGTTTCACCAATCGTTCCCGTTCCAGAGAACAAAACATCCCCAACTTCAAGGTTAGAACGATTATTACAAAGCCGCAGTGCTTCATCGTTTATCTTATCTGTTTTATCAGAGAAGCTAACTGTTCCGTTTTGAATTTCACGGATTGTCACATAGTAATTGCAAGCATCGTCCGTATTCAACTTGAAGAATTGCCGCGGATTAAGTCCCGTATTAAGCGAAACAATAACTTCGCCCAGTGTCCTCCATACAACGTCACTTGTCGCCCCCCCCTCGGACATCGCCGAAGGTCAGCAGCTTATCCCGATAAAACTCATACTGTTTCTTTCTGGCTGTAAGCTCCGCTGTAAGCTCCGCTGTAAGCTCCGTGAAATTGTCAAGAATCTTGACAATTTCACTCTGCACAGGCAGAGGCGGGACGGGGATGGTATATTTCATCACAGCGTCTTTACTTCCTCGCGGCATTTTCGCGCCTTTGGCGTTCTGCATATCATAAAGGAAGAACTGATCTGAGGACAAAACATAATAAAGAAACTCTGGCATAAGGAAACTGCGATCATTTATCTGAATTGCCAGCACATCTCCATTTGTTCCACCATCGCAATCAGCCAACCATATTTTCTTGAGGTATGGGCGAATGTTTCCAATCAAAATATCTCCACATTCAAACGCAATGACCGCGCCAGATGTAGGAACCGAAGAAGCGATAGTCTTGCCTTGCTTCTCCTGCAAAAGGTTTTCAACTCCGACATAGTTATTTGCATTTATTTCAGAAGCATCTATTCTCGTCTTTGCATAATGTGCGACTTCGCCAAGTGGCACAGTTGTCACCCCGCCTGGGCAAAGCTCCTGAATCAGTTCATCCAGCCTGCTTCGTTCTCGCCCATTGCTCATTGCGCACTGCTCATTGCTCATTGTTTCTCACCGCCTTCCTCAATTTTAAGCGGATGCTGCATATAGAAGACCGCCTTCTGCCGTTCAATTTCCTGCTTCAACTGTTCCTTGGTAGGCAGATAAGTCAGGTATTTCGACATAAACAGCCTGTCATTATCATGCAATACAGAATAACGGGCAATATCCTCGTCCGTTTCTGAACACAGCAGAATACCAATGGTCGGATTATCTCCGGCAGTGCGCTTCAAATCATCATACATGCGGACATACATATCAATTTGTCCCACATCCTGATGGGTGATTTTGCCCATCTTCAAATCCACCAGCACATAACATTTCAGGTCGATGTTATAGAAAACAAGGTCGATAAAATAATCCTCTGTTTCCGTAACAATATGCTGCTGTCTTGCCACAAAAGCAAAACCTCTGCCCATTTCCATAAGAAAATCACGGATATGGGACAAAATCGCGGATTCCAGATCACTTTCCAAATAGCTGTCCTCATTCTTAAAACCAAGGAACTCTGCAACAACAGGGCTTTTTACGAGTTCAAACTGTTTTTTGGGGAGCTGAGCATTTTTCTGCCTCATCTCTGTAATAACAGCTTCCTTTTTCGGAGACTGCAACAGGCGGTAATAATATTGTGTGCTGATATTGCGGTCAAGCATCCTCACATTCCAGTTTTCATGTGCAGCTTCGTTCATATACCAAACTCTGGCATCCTCGTCCGCCACGCGCAAAAGGCTTCGAAAATGTGTCCAAGTCAGATTGTGAACGCATGAGTTCACAATCTCAATATCCGGAAAGCATTGATAAAACTTGCGGAAATACTGGAGATTTCGCTTGGAATAGCTTTTTCCGTATTCTTTGGTCAGTTCCGATGCCAGAACATCCATCATCGCTGCGCCGTATTCGGCACGCTGATTGCCTTTCTGCTCATGCGTCCTCACCGCCTTCCTTTGGCTCTGAATCACGAACCTCCGTGAGCGATTCACCGGCCGTTATACACGCTGTTTCTGCTTCTCCCAGTAGCACTCTGTCAAAATCACTTTGATACAGTCGATCCTGACGAACACGGTATTTCTCAAACTCACTCAGCGCGTGCTGCTCCGCAATCTTTGCAGAAATCGTCCCTGCATTGGTCAGAATTTCCTTTCGACTCAGCCGAAGAACGCCCTCAAACTGTTCTGCCCAGTCCTCCATGGTCATGGGTACTTCTTCCTCGGCTCTCAGCTCTGCCAAGTCCAGATAAGCGTTGACGATTCTCGCCATCGTGGAAAGTTCTTCCTTGGTCAGATAGTTTTTTGCAACCACAACATCGAATTTCTGAATTTTACCATCGGGCGCATCCTTCCATGTGGTCAGCCCCATATGCTCCTTTGTGTTGTCCGCACGACGATAGATAGTCTCTGTCGCCGTTTCGCCATGAATCGCCCAATGAAGCTGATTCTGCACCCGTGCGAAAAACAGCCTTGTTGTTTGCGACTTTGCATCGTAGTCAATGCTGGTCGCATAAATATCCGTAATCTTTTGATAAAAGCGTCGCTCCGAGAGACGAATCTCACGAATGCGCTCTAACTGCTCTTTGAAATAATCCTTCGTCAGAACCGTTCCGCCGTTTTTCAGGCGTTCGTCATCCATTGCGAAGCCCTTCACGGTAAACTCCTCAATAATATGATTAGCCCATTTCCGAAACTGCACTGCGCGGGGAGAATCCACCTTATTGCCCACAGCAATAATGGCACTCAGATTATAGTGATTGGTGTTGTAGCTCTTGCCGTCTGCGGCAGTTATTCGAAATTTTCGAATAACTGCGCTTTCATCAATCTCGCCATCGGCAAAAATCTTTTTTAAGTGGTAGTTGATCGTGTGGGTCTCCACATTATACAAAAGCCCCATCATTTTTTGTGTCAGCCACACATTTTCATCGAAGTACACGGCGTTTACATCGCTTTCACCGGTAGCGGTGATGAATGTGAGATATTCTGCTGCGGAGGATCGAACAATGCTGACTTCCTTCTTTTGTTTTTTCATACGCCCACCTCGATTTCTGCGATGATTTTTGCGATTTCATCGCGGAGTACCTGCTCGCGAGCTACGA
>CAVGED010000142.1:0-8290 GCA_963628035.1 Paludibacteraceae bacterium | reverse complement strand
TGCCGACTAACACCAAAGAAAACGGCTTTGGAAAACTGATTGTGGATTGGCTTACGTCGCACAATGATTACGAGCAAGGCAACACAACAGAGTATAACAAAGATTATGCTGTGGACGAGGGGCGGCTGTTTCGCTTTTTGCAGTCCACACAGGCGGATAAGCTGAAGGAACTGCGCATTCTGGACAGCGACCTTGAAAAGACCAAATTCTTTCAGCAGCTGAATAAGAAGCTGAAGTCCGATGGCGTCATCGACCTGCTGAGAAAGGGAATGCGTTATAAGCACCTGCATCTTGATTTGTTTTATGTCCGTCCTTCTGCGGATAATGCGGACGCAGCAGCACTGTATGAAAAGAACATTTTCAGCGTGACAAGGCAGCTGCAATATTCCAAGTTCAACCCGTTGTTGGCATTGGATGTATGCATCTTTCTGAATGGTCTGCCCATCATCACGATGGAGCTGAAAAACCAGCTGACCAAGCAGAACTACAGAGATGCCATCAAGCAGTACCGGACAGATCGCAGCCCGGCGGAGCTTCTGTTTAACTTCAAACGTTGCATGGTGCATTTTGCTGTGGACGACAACGAGGTTTGGATGTGTACCGAGCTGAAGGGCGACAAAAGCTGGTTTTTGCCCTTCAACAAGGGCTATCGTGACGGTGCAGGCAATCCGCCGAATCCGGACGGCATCAAGACCGACTACCTCTGGAAGCAGATTCTTGCCAAGGATGAGCTTTCCAATATCATCGAAAACTATGCGCAGGTCATCGAAGAGACCGATGAGGACACCGGTGCCAAGAGCTATAAACAGGTATTCCCCCGCTATCATCAGCTTTCGGTTGTCAAATCACTGCTGGCAGATGCAAAGCGTGACGGCGTGGGCGGCAGGTATCTGATCCAGCATTCCGCCGGTTCCGGCAAGTCCAATTCCATTGCCTGGCTTGCGCACCAGCTGGTGACGCTGAAGAAGGCAGACGGCACCGATGAATTTGATACGGTTATCGTTGTTACCGACCGTATCAATTTGGACAGGCAGATTAAAAATACGATACGTCAGTTCATGCAGGTATCCTCCACTGTCGGCTGGGCGAAAAGCTCCGGGGAATTAAAGACGCTGCTGGAGGAGGGCAAGAAGGTCATCATTACGATTGTCCATAAGTTCCAGTTTATTCTGGCGGACATCTCCGACGTTTATAAGGATCGGAATTTTGCCATCCTGATTGATGAAGCGCATTCCAGCCAGAACGGCAGCCTTTCGGCAAAGATGAACATGGTGCTTTCCGGCAATGTTTATGATGACGACGATGACCTTGAGGACAAGATCAATACCATCATCGAAGGTCGGAAAATGGTGAAAAACGCCAGCTATTTCGCCTTCACTGCCACACCGAAGAATAAGACGCTTGAAATGTTCGGCAAAAAGGTGCCGCAGCCGGACGGAACGGTAAAAGCAGAGCCGAACTATATCTATACCATGAAGCAGGCCATCGAAGAGGGCTTCATCATGGATGTGCTGAAATACTACACGCCGGTGCAGAGCTACTATAAGCTGACGAAGACGGTGGAGGACGATCCTCGCTTCGATAAAAAGCGCTCTCAGGCTATCCTCCGCTACTATGTGGAATCCAACAGTTACGCGATTCATGAAAAGGCTGCGGTCATGGTGGAGCATTTTCATAACGAGGTCATTGCCAAGGGAAAGGTCGGCGGCAAGGCCAGAGCCATGGTGATCGCCAGCTCCATCAAACGCGCCGTGGAATATTATGATGCGTTTAATCGTCTGCTGAAGGAGCGTCACAGCCCCTATAAGACAATCATTGCCTTCTCCGGGACAACTGAGTGGCACGGCAAGCAGGTTACAGAAGCGGATATGAACGGTTTTCCAAGCGGAAAGATCGAAAAGACCTTCAAAACGGAACCTTACCGCATTCTGATTGCGGCGAACAAGTTCCAGACGGGCTTTGATGAGCCGCTTTTGCATACCATGTATGTGGATAAGGGACTTTCAGATATCAAGGCGGTGCAGACTCTGTCGCGCCTGAACCGCAGCCACCCGGACAAGAAGGACACGTTTATCCTTGATTTTGTCAATGATCCGGCAGTCATCAAGGAAGCCTTTGACCGGTATTACAAGACGACCATCCTCTCCGGCGAGACCGATGTCAATAAACTGAATGATTTGATCGACACCATGGAGTCCATACAGATCTACCACGCAGATGATGTAAACCGTTTCGTGCAGCTCTATCTGGACGGAGCGGAGAGAGAAACGCTGGATCCTATTCTGGATAAGTGTGTGGAGGTATATAAAGGGCTTGTTGTTGAGGAGCAGATTGAATTCAAATCCTGCGCCAAGGCGTTTACAAGAACCTATAACTTTCTTGCAGCGATTCTGCCCTATGGCTCGGTGGAGTGGGAAAAGCTCACTATTTTCCTGAATTTGCTCATACCAAAGCTTCCGTCTCCGCAGGGGGAAGATTATACGGAAGGCCTGCTTGAGGATGTTGACCTGGAAAGCTATCGCGTAGAGGCAAGAGAAACGATGCGCATCCAATATGAGAATGAAAACGGAGAAATCAACCCCATTCCTGTCGGCACGGATGTCGGCATTGACGTACCGGAGCTGGATACGCTTTCGAATATATTGCAGGCATTTCATGATGTCTTCGGTGATATTGAGTGGACCGATGAGGATAAGGTGAAAAAGCAGGTGGCAGAGCTGCCGAACATTGTGAAGCAGGATGAAGCTTACCAGAATGCTATGCAGCACTCTGATGCCCAGAACGCAAGAGCAGAAAGCGACAGGGCTACGAACAAGGCCATTCTTGCTACCATGAGCAGTGGGATTGAATTGTACAAAGCGGTTCAGGCCAATGACTCCTTCCGCAAATGGATCATGGATATGGTATTCAACGCCACCTATTCAAAACCGTATACTTACACTACAGATATAGATACAGGAGCACGTTATGTCGCAGAAGAACAAGGAATCTACAAGTAAATTGATTGCCCTCGTGCTTCGTCACAAGCCCGAAGAAATCGGTATTACGCTGGACGAGCACGGTTGGGCGAATGTGAATGAACTGATCACAGGCATTGCCAGGACGCAGCCGTTTGATATGACAGCGCTTGAGGAGATTGTCAGCACGGATGAAAAACAGCGCTATTCCTTTAACGAGGATAAAACGCTGATCCGTGCCAATCAGGGTCATTCCATTCCGGTTGATGTGGAACTCGAAGAAAAGAGGCCACCGGAGCTTCTCTATCATGGCACAGGGGAAAAATATACGGCATCCATCGATGCGCAGGGGCTGATTCCGAAATCACGGCTGTATGTGCATTTATCTCCGGACTACGATACTGCCGTGAAGGTCGGTTCTCGTCACGGAAAGCCGGTTGTTTATACGGTTGCAGCCGGTGAAATGCAGAAAAACGGTTATGTGTTTTACCTGTCGGTCAACGGGGTATGGCTGACAAAGAGTGTTCCCGTAGATTATCTGCGGAAAGAAGACAGAAGGTGAAGATATATGAAGGGTTCTAATGGCTTTCTTGTTGTCCTGCCGGAGCAGATCATTGAAATCCCGCAGAACAGCAATCTTTCCTGGCTGCGGATGTTCTATGCGCTGCCAAAAGAGCTTGTGGCAAAGCGTTCGGCATATCTGGAATTGCCGAGGAATATTCAGCGTGTATTGAGCAGTGAACAGTATTGCCAGATGCTGCAAAGCGACAGCTTTCTGGAGCTTGTATGGGACTGCTATGCCTGGGCGGTCTGGCAATTCTTCCGGATTCCGCACAAGGACGGAACCTATCATGATATCCCGGGAGATTGGAAGAATTACTCCGGCGATTTCCCGCTTTGGCGGATGTCGTATCTCATACTCGTATATTTTCGCAGCAAGTTTGAATTTGAGATGGACTGGAGCTTCCAGAATCTCTTCTTAGACCCCATCGAGCACGATATCGGGTGGCTCTCCTATCAGCAGTTTTGCAATCTCGTCGGCAATCTGACAGACCTTGTGGTGAAGGAGCAGAACTGGCAGCCGCTCATTGATGAAGTATGGAACAATCGCCAGCCGGCGGATTATACCGGCAAAAATATGCAAAAGCGGGATTATATGCGGTCATGGACGCATAGCCGCACAATCCTACGCTGTCCCTGGAAGAAATCCGAGAAAACGGGTTATCTGCGCATGGTGATGTCCTCTATGAAACAGCAGATCCCCGTGCGGAGTTTGAAACCCGCATTCTGGAGAAAACAAAGATAGAGGATTTCAAGAGTCGCTTAAGCGATGCAGACCGCAGAATCCTTGAGCTTCGCGCAGCGGGATATTCTCAGCAGGAAATCGCAGACAGAGTTGGCTTCAAGGCTCCGAGTGCCGTTTCCAAACGCATTCGGCAGATGGCAAAGCTCTTTGATGATTTCATTGCCAAAGAATATGGCGAATTTACCGACAGGCGTATAGAGCAGTAACTTTGCCTTTTCGCTGTGTACATACGTACCGAAAAATATTTTTGAGAAGTTTTCCGCAAACCGGAACAAAACCACTTCTCCCATGCCCATATATTATGGAGGGAGGAAATACGATATAGCAAGATGCAGTCACGGCTTATGCTGTGGCTGCTTTTTTCATGGCAGGTGCTGTATATAGCTCGGGATTCCCGGGCGAATAAAAAAAGGAGGGTAACAGCATGTTACAAATTGCAAACATTAAGTCAACCGTTGCACCTGCCGATGCAGCAAGGCAGTACGGTCTGCCCGTACAAAGAAATGGAATGGCACTCTGCCCGTTCCACAACGACACCCATCCCAGCATGAAGCTTTATGACGACCATTTTTATTGTTTCGCCTGCGGAGCACACGGAGATGTGATTGACCTGACATCAAGACTGTTGGGCGTAAGCTTTGTGGAAGCCGTACATCGCCTTGAGGCAGATTTCGGTATTTCACCGAATGATGATCCACCGGCGGCAGCAAAGCCGCCAAGACCGTACTTATCCCAATTTCGCCGGGATGAGCTGCTGTGCCTGTCAACATTGACAGAATACGAGCGTTTGCTCCGTCTCTGGAAGCAACTGTACGCACCAAGAGTGCCGGATGCACCAATTGATGATCGCTTTGTGGAAGCCTGCCAGATGCTTGAGATGATCGAATATCTGGCGGATTTTTTATGCGCCGCCTCGTTAGAGGAGCGTGTGAAAGCTGTGGATGAGCTGATGCAGAATGGTCTCATGGAGAAGCTGCGAAATCGATTGGAGGAGGTGAACGGAAATGAACGAGCTGCTTGAGTGTCCGATCTGGTGGAATGGCAAAGATATCGTCGAAGCTGCTTTCTGCGAAGAGTTTATGAAGGAGCACAAGCTTGCCTACGATTGCAATGCATTCTTTACGCCGGATGGTCGCATGACGAGTGATATCCCGCTACGTCGCGAGATTTACCACCGTCTGAAAATCTGCGCTGTCAAAAATGTACCGCATACGATTAAGAACATTGAGGAGCTTCTAAAATTTTATGATACCGGTATCGACCTGACGCCGCAGCAGGACAGAATACACCTTGCCAACGGGACATTGGGAGTGGACGGAACATTCACACCTGGCAAGTCGGAGATTGTACGAACCCGTCTGCCGATACAGTACAATCCTGATGCTCCCAGACCGGAAATCTGGCTGCGATTTTTGCATGAACTGCTCCACGAGGATGATATTCCGACATTACAGGAATACCTTGGTTATTGCCTGATCCCATCGACCAAGGGACAGCGCATGATGGTCATCAAGGGCAGTGGCGGAGAAGGAAAAAGCCAGATTGGCGTTGTTTTGAGTGCCATCTTCGGAGGCTATATGAAAGACGGCAGCATTGGTAAGGTTTCCGAAAATCCGTTTGCCCGAGCGGATCTTGAACACCAGCTGTTGATGGTGGATGACGATATGAAAATGGAGGCATTGAAGCAGACCAACTATGTTAAATCCATTGTCACGGCGCAGGGCAAAATGGATCTGGAGCGGAAAAACAAGCAAAGCTATCAGGGCTGGATGTTCTGCCGCTTACTCGCCTTCTCCAATGGAGATTTGCAATCACTCTATGATCGGTCAAACGGATTTTATCGCCGCCAGCTCATCCTTACGACAAAGGAAAAATCACCTGATCGCATGGATGATCCGGATATTGCCGATAAGATGAAAGCAGAGGCGGAAGGCATCTTTCTCTGGATGTTCGAGGGCTTGCAGCGGCTGATCGCAAATAAATTTCAGTTTACAGAGAGCGAGCGTACCCGCAATAACCGCGAATAAATGTAGTGAATTACTACTGACAAAGAAAACGAACACAAAATTCACTGCGGATATTTACGGAAAGGGGGATTTCGCTTATGGAGAACGCCTATATCTACACGCGCGTTTCTACGCTTATACAGGTGGACGGATAACACATCGGTGGCCTAAATTGCGAGCAGAGGAGCTCTGTATCAGCGAGTTCCTCTGCTTTTTATGTTGACTTTTATGACTTCACTCAATATAATGAAGTTGGGACAATTATATAACACTGTAATAAAAGCAAGCGAGGAGGTATACATTGAAAAACAAATCTGATAATTGCTATATCTATACTCGTGTCTCCACCTCGATGCAGGTAGATGGATATAGCTTAGACGCTCAAAAGGACAAGCTCAGAAAATACGCGGAGTTCCAGAAATTAACGATTGTCGGAGAATATTGTGACGAAGGCAAGTCCGGAAAAAGTATTGAAGGTCGTCCGGAATTTTTGAGAATGTTGCAGGACATTGAATCGGAAAAGGATCAGGTTGCGTTTGTCCTCGTTTTCAAGCTTTCGCGTTTTGGACGCAATGCGGCAGATGTCCTTACATCCCTTCAGCGTATGCAGGATTACGGTGCAAATCTAATTTGCGTTGAGGATGGTATCGACAGTTCTAAAGACAGCGGGAAATTGATGATATCTGTTCTCTCCGCTGTGGCAGAGATTGAACGTGAGAATATTCTCGTGCAGACCATGGAGGGGCGGCGGCAAAAGGCCCGTGAAGGCAAGTGGAACGGTGGCTTCGCACCTTACGGGTATAAGCTCGAAGATGGTAATCTGGTTATCGCAGATGACGAGGCCGAGGTCATCAGAATTATTTACGACAAGTATGTCCATACCACCATGGGCGTGGCCAAAATCGCTATCTGGCTGAACACCCACGGATACGTCAAAAAGAAACGCCAAAATAATACACTTGATGCGTTTGCCGCCACATTTGTGAAGGGCGTGTTGGATAACCCGGTATATTGCGGAAAAATCGCATACGGTCGGCGGCATAATGAGCGAGTCCAGGGTACACGGAATCAGTATCATATTGTCAAACAGGATGATTATATGCTCTATGACGGAGCGCATGAGGCCATTGTGTCGGAAGCTATCTGGCTGATGGCAAAAGCAAAACGAGAAGAAACAGGCGTAAAACATCCTAAGACCCATAGCCTTGAGCATGAGCATATTCTGTCGGGCATTGTTTGTTGCCCAGTTTGCGGCAGTGGGATGTACGGTAATGTAAACCGGAAAAAGAAAAAAGATACTTCAGAATACTATCGCGATTACTTTTACTATCAGTGTAAGCATCGCCGCGAGGTTGACGGTCATCGCTGCGATTACAATAAGCAGTGGGGTCAGGATATCATTAACGGCGCTGTAGAAGAAGTAATACGGAAGCTTGTTCAAAATTCCACATTTGCGGATGCAATCAGAAAAAAGATTGGCAGTCGAATCGATACAGATGAGCTTGAGAAGGAACTTTTAACAATCCGGAAAAAGCTGCGTATGCTGATTGGGACAAAGGATAAGCTCGCACAGAAAATAGATCACATGGCATTTGATGACCCGCATTACGATAGAAAATTCCAGGATTTGCAGGATCGCCAGGATGCTGTCTATGATGAAATTGCGTTAGCCGAATCTGAACTGGCTGAAACACAGCAACGTATTGAGAACGTGCAGAAGAATCGGTTATCCGTAGAAAGAATATATGAGTATCTAAAACATTTTGATAAGCTGTACGATAAAATGTCCGACCTTGAGAAAAAGGAGTTTATGAACAGCTTCATTGAACGTGTTGAGATATTCCCCGAAAAGCAGCCGGACGGCAGGATTCTCAAGCATATCGATTTCAAATTTCCCGTTTACTATAACGATCAGGAATTCGATTCAATCAGTTGGGAACCCAAAACGACTGGTGAGACGGTATGCCTCTTAGTGCGGAGAAATGGTCTACATGTCGACATTGACGTAGATGTGGAGGAAA
>CAVGED010000141.1:0-9344 GCA_963628035.1 Paludibacteraceae bacterium | reverse complement strand
TGGGAGCAGGCACAGATCAAGGTGGCAGCTCAGGCCAAGAAATATGAAAAAGTCAATGCGCCAAAAGGGGAGAAAATCCACCTGCTGTCCGGGCTTGTTAAATGCCCTGTCTGCGGTGCCGGAATGTATGGTAACAAATCAATTAAGCGTAGAAAAGACGGAACCCGATACAATGATTATCTGTATTATGGCTGCAAGCATCGTACTATGACAAGAGGCCATAAGTGCGACTATCGTAAACAAATATCAGAAGTGAAGCTTGATGGTGCTGTGGCAGAGGTCATCCGCAAGCTGGTCAGCAATAAGAAATTTGCAGGACTGATGCGCGAGAAAATCAACATGGAAGTAGATACATCCACGTTGGATCAAGAAATAGCAGCTCATGAGAAAACCCTAAGACAGTGCTATTCCAATAAGGATGTTATCCTGACAGACCTTGATAATCTGGATTATGAGGACAAGCATTACCAGAGAAGAAAAGCAGATTTAGAGGATCGTCTCGGCAAGGTATATGATAAGATTGAAGATACTGAGAACCTGCTGGTGGATGCAAAATCCAGAAAACGCTCCATACTCAGCTGATAGAAGAAACTGGTGGAAGTGATGGAGTGAGAGATTACAATCTGTTGGAGTCCAGGGAGCTAACTGTCCCTGAGAACATATCTGCTGCTTTAAGAGATATGGATAAGGCAATCAGTAAATTTAAAATGGGCGAGGTTTCTCAGCCGATTGATTTATCGGATTTCTGAAAAGGCGGCCAGATGGATGTTCAACATAAGAATAGGGATTCCTGAAAAAGCACCAATCAACCTGTGATCGATGCCAAAGACCGCGGTTGTTATTCCATTTTCAGGATTTCGAGTTGTTTTGCCTGATCACGAGCAACATAGATAACTGCCGTAATCTGAACCTTACTGTTTTCTTCATCTACCCAAAAGTAGACGTAGTAATTTTTTACACGCATCCTGTGGATACCTTCTGAGTGCCAAGGTTCTTCATCTGTTAACTTTATTCGTGTAGGCATTTCAGATAGACTTTTAATTTCTTTTCGCAGAATGGCAATGGTGTTGTAGGCTGCCTCCGGTGCCAATAATTCGTTTGCAATATAGTCTTTGATGTTGCGTAAATGCTCACGTGCTTGTTTGGTGATTCGTATTGTATATTCCTTCACAGGTTAGCCCCTTCGATCAAGCTCATCAAAAACGTCATCCACGTTAAATGACTCATCAGCTTTAGCCTGTTTAAGACCGGTAGCCATCATCTGACTGAACTGAGCTGTTGTCATTTCATCTCTGGCCGGAACCATAGAAGTAAGTGTAAGTGAAAATGGAATACCGTGCTCACGTATTGCAGTTCTAAGGAATATATTGATTGCCGTTGTCATGTTCAGACCGAGCTCATTAAAAATGGCATCTGCCTGATCTTTGATTGCTTTATCTGTTCGGATGTTTAAATTCGTTGTTGTTGCCATAATAAACACCTCCATTTGAGTATATTATCCGAAAGTTCGTTTGTTGTCAACACACTGTCATTACAAGTAAATCCTGTGTTTACTTATACATGGCGCACCTCCCAAATTATTTTCGAAAAATGTCTTGACCTAAAGTTAGGTTCATGGTCTATGGTTAATATGGCAAATGAATGGGTGTGTTTCAAGATATGAAATCTAGGAGGTATATCGTCATGAAATTTGAAAACAAGGATGCTTCTATTATGAAAAAAATGACTGTACTCTTGCTGAGCGCTGTTTTTATGCTCGGCCTTACCGCCTGCGGCGCTGCGAACAAATCCACAACCTCCACCACGCAGCCCGAAACCTCTGCGCCTGCTGAACAGTCCACCACCGTCTCCACTGAAAGCGCCTCGACTGTTTCTTCGGAGACTGGACCTGAGACCCAGCCTGAAACCGGAAAGACATTGGTGGTCTACTACTCCGCTTCCGGCAACACCAAACGGGTTGCTGAAGACATTGCTGCGGCTGTCGGCGCTGACCTTTTTGAGATTGTTCCCGCTGAAGTCTATACCGATGATGACCTGAACTGGTCGAACTCTGACAGCCGTGTCAGCCGGGAGCATGATGACGAGTCCCTGCGGGATGTGCCCCTGACCACTACAGAAGTGTCCGATTGGGATTCCTATGACACCGTGTTCATCGGCTATCCCATCTGGTGGGGTATTGCGGCCTGGCCTGTGGATGGCTTCGTGAAGGCCAATGACTTCACCGGTAAGACTGTGATTCCGTTTGCCACTTCTGCTTCCTCCGGCATGGGTCAGAGCGGCAGCCTGCTGGCCGATATGGCCGGTACAGGTGATTGGCAGGAGGGGCAGCGGTTCTCCTCCGGCGCTTCCAGTGCTGATATACAGTCCTGGGTCAATGGACTGGGGCTGTAAACGATTTTTGGATGCCGCGTATCAGGCACTTGAGACAGAGGCGTATACAGGACGCACAGAGAAATGACAAAAAGGGCATGGCCGAAATGGCTGTGCCCTTTTTTGAATTGAAAATCAATATATGACAGCATCATCAGCTGTGAAGCCTTCCAGAGAATTCTCTTTGGTCTGAATGCAGACAAAGGAAATCCCCTCATCTTCTGCAGCAAAGAACCGGCGCTTGGCAGCGGGAGAGATTCTCACCCAGTCACCGGCGGTGAGGGTAATGTCTTCACCGTCAATCACGACTTTTCCCTTACCGGAAAGGATGCCGTAAACTTCTTCATTGTTCTTGTGCGCATGTACAAAAGGAACACTTGCGCCGGCCGGAAGATTGTTGATGCTGATCTCAGCGCCGGTCAAAGCGAGCGTTTCGTGAAGCTCCACTCTGCCTTCGCTTCCGATATTTGCTTTTGCGTAACTTGCCATAATATTGCACCTCCGTTTTTTGATTTACCTTGTTTGCAGATACAGAATAATGGATTGCGCACGCAAATAACAGTACGCACCTTTTTATAACTATACATTAAAAAATGAATGCGCTATAATTGAGCCGGAGGTAAGAGCAATATGAAGACGAAGGATGAACTTCCGCTTTGCCCGGTGGCCACAGCTGTGGCGCTTGTTGGCGGCAAATGGAAGCTTTTGATTATACGAAACTTAAGAGTGCGCCCGTGGAGATTCAACGAATTGCAGCGGGATCTGGAAGGCATATCCCAGAAGGTATTGACGGACAGCCTGCGGCAGATGATGGATGACGGGCTTGTATACCGGCATGATTATCAGGAAATGCCGCCGAGAGTGGATTACAGTCTGACGGAGCTGGGTGAGAAAATGTTGCCGATCATAGATGCACTGGCGGATTTCGGGAATTACTATAAATCGCGGGTTTCAGATTGACCGTATAATGACCTTTAGGAGGCAATAAAAAATTGATATGGCAATAGCACTTAAGGATATCAAAAATCCGTTTGCCCGCACGTTGGCGGAATACGGACTCATTACAGTGAGCATCTGGATCATGGTGGTCGGCATTCATTTCTTCAAATTTCCGAACCACTTTGCATTCGGCGGTGTGACCGGTTTCTCGGCAGTATTTACACCGCTGCTCCATTGCTCGGCAAGCACCTTTACAACCGTGGCAAACTACGCATTGCTGGTGCTGGGCTTTGTCTTTCTGGGCAAAAGCGTCGGTACTCGGACCGTCTACGCGACGATTGTAATGTCGGCGAGCCTGCAGCTCCTGGACGTGGCCGCACCGGTAAGCGGAACGCTGACAGATCAGCCCATGCTGGAGCTGGTGTTCGCCATCATGCTCCCGGCTGTCGGATCGGCGATTCTTTTCAACATCGGTGCATCTTCCGGCGGCACCGACATTATCGCAATGATACTGAAGAAGTACACCAGCATGAACATCGGTTCCGCATTGATGGCGGCGGACGCTGCGGCGGTGGCGGTTTCCTTTGCCCTGTACGGCCCGTCGACAGGTCTGTATTCCGTCCTCGGTCTGGTGGCCAAGTCGCTGGTTGTCGATGACGTGATTGAGAACATGAACCTCTGCAAGTGCTTCAACATCGTATGTGAGCACCCCCAGCCCATCTGCGATTTCATCATACATGATTTGAAGCGCAGCGCGACAACCTTTGAAGCCAAGGGCGCATACACCGACTCCCGCAAAACGGTCATTATGACGACCATGCGGCGCAGTCAGGCGATCCGCCTGCGGAACTTTATCCGGAAGCAGGAACCCAATGCGTTTATCATGATCGAAAATTCCAGTGAGATCATCGGTAAGGGTTTCAGCTCGGTATAATAGATAATTTGTAATTGTTCAGCACCACCAGAATAATATAAAAAATGCAGAGGCAAGCTTGCTTGGCGAAGTGTTTTTGATATTATTCTGGTGGCGGGCAAGGCGCATCGCGCCTCTGAATCGCTACATCGCGCATCGCTTATGCGATGTGGCGATGTGGTGCTGAACAGTTACGATAATTTATTGAAAAGTGGAGGCACCTATGGCAAAATAGCACTAGATTTTTATGTGCAAAGACGGTGAACAGGAAGTACTGCGACCGTGGGGAATATAAATAAATGAGAAAAAGAGCGTTTGCCATACTGTTGGCAGGAATCTTATTCGCATTCTGTCTGACAGGATGCGCGGGGAAAACATTAAACAAAGTGCAGCTGGTGGAAAACGGGACACGGGAAACGGTCAAACTCAGCTTTTTTGGCTATAAGGCAGATGAAAGCAATGTGCATATGATCGAAGAGATCATGAGCGGGTTCATGCAGGAACATCCCGATATCATCATTTCCTATGAATCCATCAAGGGAACGGATTATTATGACACATTAAACAAGCGGATGGAAACGGGGAATGGAGACGATGTCTTCATGGTGGATCATGATTCTGCCATTCAGTTCCAGAAAGCGGGAAAGCTGGCCGACCTGACGGGGCTGTCCACTATTTCACAGTATACGGATGATATGAAGGAACAGTTCGTGCGTACGGACGGCATCTACTGGCTGCCGACAACGGTGTCGGCCTTTGGGCTTTACTGCAATGTGGATCTGCTGCTGAAGCATCATTGGAGTGTGCCGACAAACTGGAAGGAATTCGAAACGATATGCGACGATTTTGTCGGGAAGAGTATCACGCCGGTCGTCGCGAACAATGACATTTCTCTAAAGACCCTGGCCATCGGCGCTTCTTATTATGAGACGTATCAAAACGGAGAAGCAGGGGCGCTGTTTCGGGATTTAAATGCCGGAAAGACCGCGTTGGGAGAAAGTCTGTCCAAGGGCTTTTCACTGGCAGAGGAAATGCTACAAAAGCAGTATGTGGATGCTGATTTGGCGCGGGATACCCAAAAAACAGCAGACGATCTGGAGACCTTTGCCAAAGGCGAGAATCCCTTTATGCTGACCGGGGTATGGGCATCCAACCGTTTGAAATGTGATTATTCAGCGGATTTTCAGTATGAAGTGCTTCCACTTCCGATCCTGGAGGACGATGCCATGATCGTGGCGAATCCGGATATCTGCCTCGCGGTGAATGCCGACAGTGCGAATCGGGAGGAAGCCAAGCTCTTTGTGGAATATTTCACACAGGCAGAAAATCTGCAGGCCTTTTGTGAAGACCAGTGCTCGATCTCGCCGTTGAAGGAGGGAGAGTCCGCTTCTGCGAAAGAGATACAGTCTGTGATCCAATGCTACCGGGAGGGAAAAATTGTTATCGGTTCTGATTATCGTTTGAAGCTGCCGATCTGGAATCTGACGAGGGAAGCGGTTTGGCAGCTTTTGGAGGGGGCTTCCACAACGGATGTGCTGGAAGCGCTGGATGCAAAGGCAAAAGAGTATTCTGGCAGGAATGAATAGGAGAACCCGGATGCCCAGGAAACATATGTTGAGAAAAAACGAATATTTTCAGATCATGGCTTTCGGCATCATCGTTATGCTTGCGGTGCTCTTCTATGGCATATATTACGTGAACAATGTGAAAAATGACCTGTGGGACAGTTCTGTGAATACGATCATGGAAAGCACCAACCGGGCAGGCAATATGATCTCCGGGAAGATCGAAGCGGAACAGACCATGGTCAAACGTCAAAAGGATACCCTGGAAGCCATGGCTTCTTCCGATACGGATACGATTGATGCGGTCATGGATGTGTTTGATTCGCAGGAATATTCCATTGCACTGGTTCTGGACAATGCCACCTATCCAAAGAACAGCAGCTGTGCTTTTTCCGACATTCCGGATACGATCGGGACAGAGGGTGAAATTCTGGCACCCTATATCAGCGAGAATAGCGGAAAACGCGTCATTGCCATTGCGTACAGGGTGCCCTTTCAGGATGGCGTGTCCGGGACGCTGATCCGGGAAATCGACGTAAACAGTCTGAACGATGCTTTTTCTGTCGACTTTTTGCGGAACCGTGGTCATTCCTATCTGATCGACAAAAACGGGGACATTCTGTTCCGGTCCACGACCACAAGAGGAAACAAGACCTCCGGCAATATTTTTACCATTCTGGAAAATGAAACCGAAAACGAGAAAACGACAGTGGATGAAATCGCCGATATGGTGAGGGATGGAAGCAGCGCATGGACGGTCCTGTCTTATAATAGCGAGAACAATTTGTATTATTTCTCGCCGGTGCAATCCACGGATTGGTATTTGGTGTCCGTCGTGCTGGAGGATGTGCTCAATGTACAGACGCAGCACATTCTGATGCGGACCTTTATTCTGGTACTGATCATCCTGCTGGGGTTTGCGGCACTGATCGGCCTGCTGCTCTATCGGGAGCATCAGAATCTGAAATTGCTGGAAAGCGAGAATAGCTCTGAAAAACAGATGCTGATCGAATCCAATTCCGAGGTGAAGATCATCATACTGGCCGTGAACCCGGAAAAAGATACGTATAAGCTGCTTTCCATTGCGGCGGATGAAGAACGCATGCAGACCGTGACGGAAGCAAAATTCTCTGCGCTGGTGGCTGCATTTTCCAATGCTGTCGACGCGCAGTACCGGGAGGAATACCAAAAGCGCTTCGGGCTTCAGAATCTGAAGAAAGTGGTGCAGCAGCAAAAAAATGAATACTATGAGTTTATGGCGGGGCAAAATGGCGAAACGCACTGGATCGGTGCAGAGGCCGTTGTGGTGCATCCGGAAAATCAGGACAGCATGATCGTGTATTCTGAGCGGATCATGGATGTGGCCAAAAAGGAAGAGGAAGAAAATCGGCGGGTGCTGCAGAATGCCCTGGATATGGCCGAGCAGGCCAACCACGCCAAGACGACCTTCTTAAACAGCATGTCCCATGACATCCGGACGCCGATGAACGCCATCATTGGCTTTACGGCGCTGGCCACTGCGCATATCGATGACACGGCACTGGTCAAGGACTATCTGCGGAAGATTGCGACCTCCGGTGACCATCTGCTGTCGTTGATCAACGACATCCTGGACATGAGCCGTATCGAGAGCGGCAGCATGAAGATCGAGGAAGCGCAGGTACATCTGCCGACGCTGCTGCAGGAAATCAAAACCATCGTGCAGCCGGACATTGAAGCCAAGCAGATGAGCTTCCTTATCGATACCGGGGAGATCAAAAACGAGGAGATTCTGTGCGATAAACTGCATTTCAGTCAGGTCATGCTGAACCTTCTGAGCAATGCGGTGAAGTATACGCCAGCCGCAGGAAAAATAGAGATTCACGTGCGGCAGAAGGTTTCTGTTCGACCGGATTATGCGTGCTATGAATTCCATGTGAAGGACAATGGCATCGGCATGAGCGAGGAATTCCAGAAGCATGTTTTTGAATCCTTCACGAGAGAGCAGACCCAGACCGTCAGCGGCATTCAGGGAAGCGGCCTGGGCATGGCCATCACCAAGAATATTCTGGATATGATGGGCGGCACGATTTCGGTGCACAGTGAGCCGAATGTCGGCACGGCGTTTATCGTCACGCTGCAGTTTAAGATCGCTGCGGAAACCGGGAAAGCCGCTGTGCAGGAAGAGGATAATGTCTCCGGCGCGACCATCGATTTGAAGGGCAGAAAGGTGCTGCTGGCGGAGGACAATGAACTGAATCGGGAAATCGCCACAGCAATATTGGAAGACATCGGTGTGGCGGTCAGCTGCGTGAGCAACGGAATCGAGGTGGTGGATGAAATCGCCCATTCCGTACCGGGACAGTACGATCTCATTTTGATGGATATCCAGATGCCGCTCATGGACGGCTACACGGCAACGAGAGAGATCCGTACCCTGGACAATCCGGAGATTGCAGACATTCCGATCATCGCCCTGACGGCGAATGCCTTTGATTCGGACAAGAAAAAGGCGTTGAAGACGGGAATGAACGGATATGTAGCGAAGCCGATCAGCACGGAAAAGCTCATGGAAGCAATGCGGGAAGCATTATCCTGACAGAGCGTAGTGGGCCTTGTCAGGCTATGAACGAAAAAAGCGGCGCACCTTCGTTGATGAAGGTGCGCCGCTTTTTTCTGTTTATTTTTTATTTTTCGAAATACCGGTTCAGGAGTCCCAGGAAAGCCTTGCCGTGGCGGGCCTCATCCTTGGCCATCTCGTGTACGGTATCGTGGATGGCATCGAGATCCAGTGCCTTCGCACGCTTTGCCAGATCCATCTTGCCGGCAGTAGCGCCGTTCTCAGCCTTCACACGAACGGTCAGGTTCTCCTTGGTGGAAGCGGATACGCACTCGCCTAAAAGCTCCGCAAACTTGGCAGCGTGCTCAGCCTCTTCCCAGGCAGCGGTCTTGTAGTACTCGCCTACCTCCGGATAGCCCTCACGGAAAGCGGCTCTTGCCATAGCCAGGTACATACCTACCTCAGAGCACTCGCCCTCGAAGTTGGCACGAAGGTCAGCCTTGATGTCCTCCGGAACATCGGCAGCAACACCAACCACATGCTCAGCGGCCCAGGTCAGCTCACCCTCAGTCTGCTCGATGAACTTATCTGCCGGTGCCTTACATACGGGGCACTTCTCCGGTGCCTCATCGCCCTCGTGAACATAACCGCATACAGAACATACCCAAGTTTTCATTGTTTTCTCCTTTTCTGCAGGCACGGCCTGCGCTTCTCCTGAAACATTAGACTTCTTCGCTTGGATTCATCTCGAGCTTGTGGCTCTCGATGAACTTGCCTTCGGCAAGCATGCATCTTCGATGCATGTCAGACCGCTACGAAGTTTGCTTGATGCAAACTTCTTCGCTTGGATTCATCTCGAGCTTGTGGCTCTCGATGAACTTGCCTTCGGCAAGCATGCATCTTCGATGCATGTCAGACCGCTACGAAGTTTGCTTGATGCAAACTTCTTCGCTATTGCAGCTCTCGCAGAGGCCCCGGAAAACCAGTTCATGACCGGTGACCCGGCATCCCGGCAATA
>CAVGED010000140.1:0-9453 GCA_963628035.1 Paludibacteraceae bacterium | reverse complement strand
CAGGTTGATACATTGCCTCTTAAAAAGTCGAGTTAATTAATGACGGTAATACTAGGTCCCTTTTTAGCAGTATAATTATAACTACAAATATCACTGAGTGATAAAAGCCAAATTTTGGAAATATATGAAAGGAGGTTCGTATGAAAAAGAGAGTTTTTGTGTTGATATCTATGGCTTTCTTATTACTGCTTTTCATCATGGGCTGCAGTAAGAAACCGGGAGCAGATGCATTAACGCTAAAGAACGGAATGCTTACATGGAAGGAAGTGGAGGGAGCTTTCTCATATGAAGTTGATCTGGGGAACGGCGGAAAGAGCGTAGATAAACCTAGCTATGATCTGGCATCGGCCTTTGAACAGAGCGGAATGTATACGGTAACTGTACGCTATGTGAATGCAAAGGGAGAACGCAAGGATATCGGAAGTATGGAAATTACTGCGGTTTCGCTGGACAAACCAGTTATAAACGTACAGGGTTCAGAGGAAGAATTATTTTTTACATGGGCACCGGTGGAAGGCGCAGCCAGTTATTCCTACGATATTCACGATGGAAACGGAGTGCGGAGTGCAGAATTGAGTGCAGAAGGAGATTACCGGGTTCCGATTACAAATTCAACAGAGCAAATGATTTCTGTTGTTGCGAATGGAACCTCAGAGGAGAATCATCTGCTGATATCCGCAGAGAGTACCTGTACATATAAGGATGGGCGTGGATTCGATATGGCTCTTCTTGCACAATACACCGCTGTATATACGGGCAAAGGAGAAACGCAGGATACGTTCCGTGTCGGAACCACTTTAACCCGGGGTATTTATGAGCTGGAAGTTTCTATGTATTTGATGGATTCCGATGGTAATTGTCTGAAGGGAAACGGTGAGTGGGGAAGACGAATTTTGAGTTATGACGGTCAGCATTTTTGGTTTTGCGAAAATGAACTGGATGGCTGGGAAAACAGCGGGAAAACGATTCCGAATCCGGATGAAGCTTATACGGTTAAGATGAAATTATCGGTAGATCGCGGTGGCAACGTCTTAATTCCGATTTATGATTTTAGTGACGGAGAACGGATTGTGGTGGCTGATATTGTCTATAACGGAAAGAGCGTACTGAATGCCGAAGGAGGAAGAGCAAATCCGGTAGAAGAGGTCGAGAAACTTGATGTTACTGCATTAGATAAATATTTGGCAGTATTTCGTTCGCCGGGAGGATGGTATGGAACAGATGGAAGTACAAAAGACTATGAAGTGGAGCTTCCTACCAATCTGAGTGACGGAACACACAATGTAAAGGTGACATATTACGTTTGTACCGCATCGGGAGATATGCTTAGCGGAAACGGTATGTGGGGAAGAAGGATTGTTGGCGTGAATCCCAAGGGTGGTCCGTATGTGTGGTTAAATGAAAATGATATCAATTCAGATTATAAAGCAGCTGAAATACCGCTTCCGACCCAGCCTAAGACTTCGAAGTTTACGGTTCAGGTAAAGGACGGAAAATTCACATTAACAGTACTGGATTTTAATAAGGACGAGATGGTTCTTATCGCTGGTGTGCAGAACGCGATAACTCCGAGCGGAAACGGTATTTTTGTAAGTGAAGGAAAGATGCGCGAGAACTTCAAGGTGAAAACAACGCTGACGGGGGAATCGCGTCATACCGATGTCACCTTGAGTATTACCTATAAGGTTTCGGATGTTTTTGGCGATAGGATAGAAGGAAACGGAGGATGGGGACGACGGATCGGCACTTTCGAGAAGTTGATCTGGTTATGCGAAGACGAGGTAGAGGGATATCCGGAAGCAAAAGGTACGATACCTAATGCAGGTCAGGAAGTGACACAGGAAATGATCTTCCGGGAAGTAAATAAGTTTGGCTTTATTACCTTAAATATGTATGACTTTAATGCGGGAGATGTCGTAGAAATTACCAGCATTAAATATAACGGACAGGAAATTCTTGCGGAATAATATGGAGTAGGAGGAGACCATAATGAAACTAAAAAAAATAGCGGCTTTTATTACAGGTGCAGCCTTGGCTGCTTCCGTGTTCAGCGGCTGCGGTGCACGTGCCACAGTAGAAATTGACAGCAGTAAGACGACACTTACGGTGGGTAACTTCAATGGTGCTGTTGGTACAGAGTGGCTGGAATCAGCAATTGAAAAATTCGAAGAAAAATATAAGGATACCTCTTTCGAGGAAGGAAAGAAGGGGGTACAGGTAGTCATCGGCACCAACAATAAGACAACCGTGGAAGGCGAAACATTAAAGGATATCATTCTGAGCGATGATACGCATGATGAAGTATTCTTTACCGAAGGCGTTTTTTATCAATGGTGGGCAAGAAATGGCAAGATGCTGGACATTACAGACTATGTACAGGAGAAGCTGACAGAATTCGGCGAGGATGAAAGCATTGCTGACAAGCTGGATGAAGCAAATTTAAATGCTTTAACAATTGACGGAAAGATTTATGCACTTCCGTTTTGGAACAATAATTATTGTTTGGTATATAATGCGACGTTGTTTGACGAAAACGGCTGGTACATTGCTGAGGATGGAAGCTTTACAGATGCAAACGGGAAGCTTGGCACCGGTCCGGATGGTAAAGCCGGTACCTACGATGATGGTATGCCGGCGACCTATGAGGAGTTTTTTGCATTGTTGAATGAGATTAAAAAGGATAATTGTACGCCGATCCAGTTTCCTGGTGCAAGTCTGGATTACTTTAGCTGGCTTATGGCCGAGCTGGCAGCAGATAATATGGGATATGACCAGTTTATGCTGAATTATAATTTTTCAGGAACAGCGAAGCTTGTAAAGACAGATACCATCAATTGGGATACGATGGACTTTGAGACGGAGTCGGTTGAGATCACACCGAAAAATGCATATGAATTGGCACGTCAGCCGGGGATTGTCTATGCAACCAAATTTGCGGAAACTGTATTGCAGGATACCACAAACTATGATGTGAACAAGAGCCTTTCGGGATCATTTAAGATTACACAGTCACAGCTGGAGTTTATTCGCAATCCTACCGTAAGTTCGCAGAAGAATGTTGCGATCATGTTGGATGGATTCTGGTGGGAGAATGAAGCATCTGCTTCCTTCAAAGAGACATACGGAACCAATGCGACAAAATACGATGCGGATATGGAATACAAGGTGATGCCGCTTCCGAAGGCGACAAAGGAGGATGTCGGATCGGAAAACACGATTGTTGCTGCGCTTGATACCTATTGTTTTATTAAGGCAAATATCGATCCGGCTAAGATTGAAGTTGCCACAAAATTCTTACAGTTTGTACATACCGATGCGCAGATGGTGGATTTTACGCAAATAACAGGTCTGACAAAGCCTTATGACTACGAAGTAGATACAGATGGTCTGACTTCATTTGCACAATCGATGATTGAAATGATGCAGGATTCACGTATCGCACTTCCGATGGATTCGAATGAATTATACGCCTATGCACCGTCAGATTTTCGTCTGGTTCGTTTTATGCGGGCAAAATATGCGGCGGATTTGGATGCAGGTGACGTAATTGCTACAGTTTTAACAACCAAATCGAATGGGGCGTATCTCTATTCTGCAGAGGATTATTATAATGGAATTGTGAATTATCGTAAAAATTATCAATGGAAAGAATATGCAGATCTTCTTAAATAGAAACAGAGGGAGAAAAGAACATGAAGAATTCATTGCAGAAATCAGCTTCTTCGTTTCGGGCGAAAAAAAAGAAGGACTTGATATTTTATTGCCTGATGATGGCGCTTCCGATTTTGCAGTTCTGTATCATGTGGATCGGCGTGAATATCAACTCAATCTTATTAAGCTTTAAAACGTACGATATCAATATGAATGTCACGTGGACATTGAAGAATTTTGTAACGGTAATTAAGAACTTTGTATCAGATCCATATTTACAGGCATCCGTAAAAAATTCTGTAAAATTTTATCTGATAAATTTTTTGATTACGACGCCGACTGCGTTGATCATATCCTACTATTTTTATAAGAAGTTTATGTTTGCAAGGCCGCTTAAGATTATATTGTTTCTGCCGTCTGTTATATCGAGTGTTGTAGCAATTACAGTATTTTACTACATCGCAGACCGCGGCTGGCCGTTGCTGGTTGAGCTGTTTACCGGAAAAACAAACGTCATGGGGCTTCTGGTAAACGCGGATACACGAACAGCGACAATTTTGGTATACAATATCTTTTACGCTCTTGCAGGCGGATTCCTTTTTTACAGCAGTGCGATGAGCGGGATTGACAATAGTATTTCGGAGGCCGCGCAGATTGACGGGGCAGGAATCGTACAAGAGTTTATACGTATTACAATGCCGATGATATTTCCTACCTTCAAGACATTTCTTGCATCAGGTGTGGCTGGAATTCTGATCGGTGATTATGGAATGTATGCTTTTGCAAAAATCTCCGGTGGATCGGCCGTTCCGACAATGGGCTATTACTTCACCTCCGGGATCATGCAGGATACAACACAGGTTCGTTATCCATACTTTGCTGCACTTGGTCTCGTGTTGTCTTTTGCAACAGCGGTGATTGTGTTCGTCGTACGTGGTTTCTTGAACCGCATAGATCCGTTTGAGGATGCGGACGGCTCGAAAAAGGCAATGAGAAAAGCAAGAAGGAGACAGCGTTGAAATGATAAAAACAGGAAAAAATCAGAAAAAAAAGAAAACGCCGTTTGCAGCAAAAGTGATTTTTGTTTTTCTTATCATTTATGCAGCGTTGCTTCTTTATCCGTATTTGCTTGCAGTTAATTCTTCTTTTCGTGATTGGGGAGCATTTACGGACAATATATTTGGCTTTTCAAAATGGACATTGGACAATTTTAAAAAGGTATTTAAGGAATTTAATTATCCGATAACCATGTCAGATGGGACTCCGGGAGCTTTCTTTTTTGACGGATTGTTGACAAATTCCTTCTTATATGCTCTTGGATGCGCCGCTGCAGCTACCTTGTGTCCATGCATTGTAGGGTATTGTACTGCAAAGTTCCCATACAAGTTCAGCAAATTTATCATATCTATGATTTATGTGCTCATAGGCCTTCCGATTGTAGGAACGACTGTTTCCGAAATTCAGATGACACAGAAGATCGGAGTATACAATACGATACCGGGAATGTGGTTTTTGAAATTTGGATTTGCAGGTCTATATACATTGATCTTTCATGCAATGTATAAAAGTATTCCAAATGAATATGTGGAGGCGGCTTATATGGATGGTGCTGGAAATATGCAGATTTTTACAAGGGTTATGCTGCCACTTTCCAAATCGACGATGTCTCTTGTATTTATTCTGTCCTTTGTGGGATTTTGGTCAGATTATACAACGCCGATGTATTTCCTGCCCTCGCATCCGACATTGTCACTTGCACTATTGAATTTTTCAGAGCTCTCAGGCACAACGGAAACCATGCAGATGGCAGCGTGCGTATTACTGTGTATACCAAGCCTGATATTGTTTGCGTGCTTTACCGAAAAATTTACAGAAAATCTACAAGTGGGAGGGATAAAGGGATAATGAGAAAAAAAAGGATGATCTCAGTTTGCATTGTTTTGTCCATGATACTATCCGGCTTGACGTTAACTTCTCTGGCGAAGGAAGAAAAAGTGGTTGATCCGATAAGTTTTTTCGAAATAGAAGGTGCAACTGCTGAATTGACAGACCAATCGTTGGATTTCAAATTGACGGGCGAGACGGCTACGATCCGTTTTAAAAATCCGCTGGCGGCCTCCGGTTTCTCTTTGAACTGGAACGGCGTAAATGACAGTGAAAAAAAGCTGGAAAAGCTGGAAATGCTTTTGACGGATTCGCAGGATTCCTCCTGCAGTGTCAAGCTTACATTCGGAAAACTAAGTGATGAATATATTTCCGTGAAATACAATGAGGAAGCGCGTTCTTATCTGACAGCAGGAGCTACCTATGCAGAAAATGAGACAGATGTTTCCGTGAAGTTTAACGAGGCTACCAATTCCTTTACAGATGATAAAGAAGCCTACAAGATTACGGCAGAAAACTGTGTGAATGGAGAAAAATTTTACGGATTTGATTCTATGGGCGTTATGCTGACTATGACGGTAACCGGAAAAAACGGGGCAACATTTCGCTTGAAATCAATCAATGGGCAGTCCTTTGGCAAGGATTATGTGATTGATAATGTGGAGCCGTTGCTCTGCGTTCCGACTGGTCAAATGAAGATGATACATAATGCCGTTGCAGTATTGCCGAAAGCAGCAGCTTTTGATGTATTTACAGAGGAAACAAGCTTAGAATTGACGGTAAAGGATCCTGACGGAGACATTGTCACAGATGAAACGGGCAAGAAATTAGAAAATGTGGATGGAAATTCAGAATATCAGATCCGGTTTTCGAAATATGGACAGTATCGTATTGTTTATGTTGCATCAGACGGGACGAACAAGACGCGTGGAATGGGATATCAGATCAGCGTACAGGATGTAGGTGCTCCTGAGGTTACATTGAAGAAGGAAATGAAAGTGAAAGCAACGGTAGGTGCGGAAGTGGTTTTCCCTGAAATGATTGTAAAGGACGATGTATCCGAAGAATTTACCACATGGATCAATGTGTTGCACCCAAACGGATATATGACCTGTGAGAAAACAAGCTTTACACCGGATACAGAAGGCGAGTATCGAATAACCTTCTGCGCACAGGATGAAAGCGGAAACATCGGACGGTTTGTGACAAGCATTTATGCAGAAAGGAGCAGTAAAGAATGAAGACATGGAAGAAAACGTTGGCGTTAATACTTGGACTGTGTATGGCCTTCGGCTGTCTTTCGGGCTGCTCCAAGGAGGATAATGCAGAGATAAAGGTTGAAAAGCAAAATGTGAAGCCCACGATTGCTGAAACCAAGGTGGATTTTATCAAGGATGGAAGCTGCGACTATGTAATTGTTCATCCCGCGGATGCGGAAGAAAATGAAATTTTTGCGGCAAAGGAGTTGCAATACTTTATCAAAGGAGCCTCCGGAGCGGAAGTTTCAATCATAAGCGAAACGGAAGATATGGCGGAAGGAAAATATCTTTATGTAGGAGCAACGAAGGCGGCGGATGCTGCAGGAATCAAGCCAACCTATGATGAAGTGAAATATAATGGTTTTGTGATAAAACAGGTAGAAGATGACGTATATCTTCGTGGGTATTCGGATGTCGGAACACGAAATTCTGTTTATGAATTCTTATATTATGCATTTGATTATGAGTTTTATGCGCAGGATGAGATTCGGCTGACAGAGACAAAGAATGCCAAAATGCTGGCATATGATTTGACAATTGTACCGGATTTTGACTGGCGCGAGGCACCCTATGGGGAGACTTATTATCAGCCGGTAATCAGTTATCGGATGCGCTTTAATTTGATGGACGAAACATATGTCACAGGGTATTTGGTGCATAACAGTATGACAATCATTGACCCGACGGTTTATGACTGGACTTCCGATGCATATAAGGCTTGGTATTCAGAAGCGACCTGGAACGGTGTGTCAGGGAGCTACACAGAAAGACCGGCACAGTTGTGCTATTCCAATGATACAATGCGGGAGGAATACACAAAAAACTTGATTGAACGGATTAAGAATTCTTCTGCACCGAATATGTTGCTTGGTATGGAAGACAATGTTTTGTGGTGTACCTGTGAAAAATGCTCTGCAAGTAAAGAAAAGTACGGGACCGATTCTGCAACGATTATCCATTTCGTCAATCAGGTGCAGGCAGATGTAGATGCATGGTTTGCAGAGAATCGTCCGGAAGCAGAGCCCACTCATTTGATTGTTTTTGCATATTATGCGACAGTAAACCCACCTGCGGAATATGATAAAGAAAGCCGGAAATGGAAACCAATGGATGAAAGCGTCGTGTTAAATGATCATTCAGGAGTTATGTTTGCACCGATTAAAGCAGAATATGATATTCCATTCACAGATGCGCAGATCGATGACGTGTCCAAGCCATATGGTCAGGTGCTGGGCTGGTCTTCACTTAGTAAAAATCTGTATGCATGGACTTATACTTTACTTCCGTTCAGCGGACTGCTTTTCTTTGATACCCTTGAGGTGATGCAGCAGAATTATCAACTGCTGATTAAGAATGGAACTATGATGCTGTATGATCAGGGGGATTCGTATCAATATAATGTAAACACAGGATTCAGCCGCTTAAAAGCCTATGTCATGAGCAAGCTGCAATGGAATGCATCATTAAACATGGACGAACTGATCGATGATTTCTTCGATAACTATTTTGCAGAGGCCGCGGAGACAATGCAGGAGCTTTTTAACCAGGAGAGAGAATGGCTGACGCATGTGTATGCTGATACGGACGCTACGGGATGCATCTCGGATAATCTGGTAAACGAAAAATATTGGTCCTATAACCAGTTGCAGACGTATCTGGAAATGATTCAAAAGGCATATGAAGACATCAAACCCTTGCAGGAAAAAGATCCAGAACGATACGCAACGCTATATGATCGCATACTGCTGGAGGGTATGCAGTTCCGTTATTTAATGCTTTCTATCTATTATACAGAGTTTACGGAGCAGAAGCTTTTAGAGGCTCGAAATGAATTCCGATATGATTTCGAAAGACTGGGGCTTACTTCATACCGTGAGCATGCGGACATTACAGAATTATGGAGCGAGTGGAAAATCAACTGAGAAGGGAGAGGCGTTATTATGAAAAGAAAGATAGTTTTGAAATCATTTTTGGGTGTAGTATTATCCTTTGCACTTGTAGCCGGCATGATAACGATTCCAGGACCGAAAACAGTGAGCGCAGGAGATACAAATCTCATATTTAACGGTGATTTTGAGACCGGTTCATTATCCCAGGGATACTCCGGTGCGACGGTTGTAAGTACAAGAAAGCATAGCGGAGAGTATGCGGCACAGGTAACAGGATCAAACCAACTGATGTTTACTACAGACGGAGTAAATGGCGGTTCTCCAATGGCAGCCAATAAAGTATATAAGCTTGCGGCATATGTATATGCAGAGGAAGATACAACCATAGAGCTCTTTGTGCCGAGATGGCGAAATCCCAATTGGGATCACGCAGAGACGGGATCTGATCTTTATACAACTATGAATGTCAAGGCAGGAAACTGGACGTTGATCGAACGTACGATACCTGCAAGGGATTATGACAGCCTGGTACAGCCACGTTATAGAAGCACTGAGGGGAAAGTGTTTTATATAGATGATATTACTTTGACAGAGGATATACCGGAAATAGCTGTGAGCTTTGGCAAGGTGGATGTTGATAATTCCTGGTATTTTACGGCAGATAACATCGCAGAGGCAACCGCAAAATTCTATAAGACAAGCGTTACGGTGGATGGAAGGGCGATAGAAGTAGTGGTTGAGAAGACAACGGACAGCCTTGTGATCTGGCC
>CAVGED010000139.1:0-11403 GCA_963628035.1 Paludibacteraceae bacterium | reverse complement strand
GCTTGCAGGGGCTTTTTTGATTCATAGGAAAGTGCATCCTATGAATCAAAAAACGCTCCGCGCGGATCGCACTGCGGCGGCAAAGAAGCATGTCGCATTCGCGACCCGCCGCAGGCGGAGAATGTGCCAAGGCACATTCTTTCTTACCTTGAGGCCCGCTAAAAATATGAGCAATCCGGTGGATTATGATACCTGGATTTATATGGTGCTAACCATTCACTACATGTTAGCACTCAACCATTGACAGTGCTAACAATCGTGCTATAATGAACATCGACAGGTGAAAAAGCCTGATGCTATAGAGGAAACCATAGTGGATGTGCTTGAGAATCAGGAGGTTCGTTATGAATATCAATAAATTTACACAGAAATCGGTGGAAGCCATTAACAATTGCCAGAAGCTGGCCATGGATCGAGGCAATCAGTCGATCGAGCAGCTGCATCTTCTCTACAGTCTCATGACTGTGGAGGACAGTCTCATTGAGAAGCTGCTGACCAAGATGGGTGTGCCGAAGGAGGAATTCCTGAGTGACCTGGAGAAGGAACTGGACAAGCTGCCGAAGGTATCCGGCAACGGGCAGCAGTATTTCTCTCAGGGTGCCAACCGCGCCGTCATGAATGCGGAAGACCATGCGAAGTCCATGGGTGATGAGTATGTGTCCGTCGAACACATTTTCCTGTCGATACTGAAGGAAGCAGATCCGACGGTGAAGGAGCTGTTCCGCCGATGGAACATCACGAAGGAGGGCTTCCTGAAGGTACTGTCCGAGGTCCGCGGTAACCAGCGTGTGGTCTCCGACAACCCAGAGAGCACCTACGATACCCTGAATAAGTACGGCTATGAGATGGTGGAGCGGGCCAAGGCCCAGAAATTTGATCCTATCATCGGCCGTGACGAGGAGATCCGGAATGTGGTACGGATCCTGTCTCGGAAAACAAAGAACAATCCCTGCCTCATCGGTGAGCCGGGTGTCGGTAAGACCGCAGCCGTAGAAGGTCTGGCGCAACGAATCGCCAAGGGAGATGTGCCGGATTCTCTGAAGAACAAGAAGATCTTTGCCCTGGATATGGGTGCGCTGATTGCCGGTGCCAAGTACAGAGGTGAGTTTGAGGAACGTCTGAAGGCTGTGCTGGATGAAGTGAAGAAGTCCGACGGTGAGATCATCATGTTCATTGATGAGATTCACAATATCGTGGGTGCGGGCAAGACCGAGGGCTCCATGGACGCAGGCAACCTGCTGAAGCCGCTGCTGGCCCGGGGTGAACTGCATTGCATCGGCGCCACCACGTTGGAGGAATATCATAAGTATATCGAAAAGGATGCGGCATTGGAGCGGCGTTTCCAGCCGGTGATGGTGGATGAGCCTTCTGTGGAAGACACCATTTCCATCCTTCGAGGCATCAAGGAGCGCTACGAGGTTTACCATGGCGTAAAGATCACAGATACCGCCCTGGTGGCAGCCGCCAGCCTTTCCGACCGCTACATTTCCGATCGTTACCTGCCGGACAAAGCCATTGACCTCGTGGATGAGGCCTGTGCTCTGATCAAGACGGAAATGGATTCCATGCCGGAGGAGATGGATGAAATGAACCGGCGGATCATGCAGCTGCAGATCGAGGAGCTGGCGCTGAAGAAGGAGGACGATACCCTGTCGAAGGAGCGGCTGCAGGAACTTTCCAAGGAGCTGTCTGAGCTTAGAGACCGCTTCAATGTCCAGAAGGCCCAGTGGGAGAATGAAAAGAATTCCGTCGGAAAGCTCCAGTCCCTGCGAGAGCAGAAGGACAAGATCAATTCGGAGATCAACATTGCGAAGCAGAGCTTTGATTACGAGAAGGCCGCTAAGCTGCAGTACCAGGATCTTCCGGCCGTGACGAAGGAACTGGAGGAAGCCGAGCAGTTGGCGCAGAAAGAGGATGGAAAACTTGTGCATGACCGGGTGACCGAGGATGAAATCGCCCGGATCGTCAGCCGCTGGACCGGCATCCCGGTGACGAAGCTCAACGAATCCGAGCGATCCAAGGTATTGCATCTTGGTGACGCCATCCATGAGCGGCTCATCGGTCAGGATGAAGCTGTGGAGAGAGTGACAGAGGCCATTCTCCGGTCCAAGGCCGGTATCAAGGATCCCACCAAGCCCATCGGTTCCTTCCTGTTCATGGGACCTACCGGCGTCGGTAAGACGGAGCTGGCCAAGTCCCTGGCCCAGAACCTCTTCGACGATGAAAATGCCATGGTGCGTATCGATATGTCCGAGTACATGGAGAAGTATTCTGTTTCCCGACTGATCGGTGCAGCCCCCGGTTATGTGGGCTATGAGGAGGGCGGCCAGCTGACAGAGGCCGTGCGCAGAAAGCCCTATTCCGTGGTACTCTTCGATGAGATCGAAAAGGCCCATCCGGATGTCTTCAACATTCTGCTGCAGGTACTGGATGATGGTCGAATCACCGATTCCCAGGGCAAAACCGTGGATTTCAAGAACACCATCATTATCCTGACCTCCAATATCGGTGCCCAGGATCTGCTGGAGGGCATCGACGAGAACGGCAACATTTCTGACGCGGCCCGGGAGTCCGCGATGCAGCAACTGCACGCAAGCTTCCGGCCGGAGTTCCTGAACCGTCTGGACGAAATCATTCTCTTTAAGCCGCTGGTGAAGGGAGATATCGCGAGAATCACGGCATTGACGTTGGCAGACATTAACCGCCGGCTTTCTGACAAGCGGCTTACGGTGACTCTGAGCCCCGAGGCAGAGAGCTACATCGAGGACAATGGCTTCGATCCGACGCTGGGTGCCCGTCCGCTGAAGCGGTATATGCAGAAGCACGTGGAAACACTGGCGGCCCGGGTGATTCTCGAGGATCGTGTCAAGGAAGGCGATACCATCCGCATCGTGCTGAAGGACGGCACATTGGCGGCAGAGGTGGAGACCGCCTGATTGCACAAAATTCCGTGCAGTTTGATAAATCTAACTTTTGCTGTTTCTTTTCTTTCTGTATTCTGTATAATGTAGACTGTTAAAAAGATATCAAATACTTACATCAGCTTGACAGAAGAACAAGGAGACAGCAAAGATGTCAGAACAGCATTTCAATACCCCGGCAGAGGTGATCTCTGCTACTTTGGAGGGCGGCAAGCGGAAGTCCCAGCTGCCCATCGGCAAGATGGTCCTTCTCGGGATCATGGCGGGCGCCTTCATTGCCCTGGGCGGCGCCACCAGCAGCACCGCGGTGCACAATTTGGCTAATGTCGGCGTTTCCCGTGCCCTGGCCGGGTGCATCTTTCCCGTGGGCCTCATGATGATCGTCTTCGTGGGCGGCGAACTCTTCACCGGCGACTGTCTCATGGTGATGGACGTCATGTGCGGTAAGGTCAGCTGGCGACGCTGTATCCGCAGCCTCTGCATTGTCTATCTCAGCAATCTTCTGGGGGCATTGCTCATTGATGTGCTGCTGTTCTATTCTGGAAATCTCGATTATTCCGATGGTCTGCTGGGCGCCTATACCATCAAGGTGGCGCTGGGAAAGGTTTCCATTGCACCGTTGCGGGGACTCTGCTCCGGCATCCTCTGCAACATTCTGGTTTGCATCGCGGTGCTGATGGCGGGTGCCGCCTCCGACATCGCCGGTAAGGTCTGGGCCATTTTCTTCCCGATCCTGGCCTTTGTGGTGGGTGGCTTCGAGCACTGCGTCGCCAACATGTTCTATATCCCCTCCGGCATTCTGGCAGCCACCAATCCGGTGTATGCCGCGAAAGCCCAGGAGATGTACGGCATCACCGCAGAGCAGCTACAGCAGCTGACCGCGTTGAACAGCCTGCACAATTTCATTCCTGTCACCATCGGGAACATTCTCGGCGGCATGCTCTTTGTGGGCATCCCCTGTTACCTGATACAGCGGTCGAAGGAGAAATAAATTTAGAAATAAAAAGCCATGGGTGCAGAAGCCCGTGGCTTTTTTAATTCATAGGAAAGTGCATCCTATGAATCATTTGTGTAAACGTATTTGATTTCCATATACAAAGTTCTGCTTCTCTGCTACCCTTAATGGTGACAGGTACTAGGGTTTAAGAGCTACTATAGGGGGTTATCATGCGTTTTTCTCTGAGAAAGTTATGGATGACGATCTCCATAAAAAGAAAAACCGGAATTTTTGCAGCCATGGTCATTTTGATCGTGGCTCTTTCCGCTTCTTTTAACATATGGATCACGAAAGTGTCATTGGGGAGTTTTGGACAGATCTTAAATGATAACTCTCGGTGCCATGATTTTCAGGAAGCGTTGGATCTGGAGATCGAAGCGTTTGAACAGTATATACGAAATTATGGAGAAGAAAACCGCAGTATTTATCAGGTGGCCTGCGTGAGAACAGAACGCTGTCTCTGGTCACTGCCTTCTGACGCAGAAAAAATGGGAATAGAGCGCAGTGCAAGGACATGGAGCGTGAAAAATGCGTATGAAAACTATAAAATATATCGGGATGATGTGGCGGGCAGAACGAAAACAGGCAGAGAGTTTGTAGACGAACTGTATCGCGTATATAGCATGCAGGAATATCTTCAGGAATATACAAGACGTTTGGTGCAGGTGACTCTTACAGAAGGCAACGGACGGTATCAGAAGGAAGCTGCTTTTTTTGAAAGTATTCCGTACCTGATCCTCCTGTTTTCAGTGGGTCTTACTATTATGGCATTACAGATCACAAGAATTTTTTCTAGTACAATAGCCAAACCGATCCTGACACTGGAAGACAGTGCCAGAAAGATCGGAGCAAATGAGTTTGACCAGCCGGACCTGGAAGTGGAGAACCGGGATGAAATAGGTGAACTGGTTATAGCGTTTAATAAAATGAAACACAGCACAAAAGGTTATATTGATACGCTGAAAGAAAATAACGAGATGCAGGAGCTGCTCCATAAGGAAGAGCTGGAACGAAGCGAGATGGAAAAGCAGTTGGGGAGTGCAAGGCTGGAACTGCTAAAAAGCCAGATCAATCCTCATTTCCTTTTTAACACCTTAAATATGATCGCCTGCACAGCAAAACTGGAAGATGCGGCCGATACAGAAAAAATGATCTTAAGCTTGGGAAATCTGTTCCGGTATAATCTAAAGGCCAGAGAACAGACAGTAACACTGGATCGTGAACTGAAGATCGTAGAAGATTATATGTATCTTCAGAAAATGCGTTTTGGCAGCAGGATTCGATATAGCCTGGATCTGGAAACGGATGCGGAAAATGCGATCATTCCCTCTCTTTCGCTGCAGCCCATTGTAGAAAATGCAGTCGTACACGGACTTTCAAAAAAAGAAAAAGGCGGCATTTTGCATATCCGCATCTGGAAAACAGGGGAGATACTGGTTCTTTCGGTAGCGGATACTGGTCTTGGCATGAGTAAGGAACGCTGTGAGGAAGTTTCTGCGGCTATGAAGGAACGACGTACCGCTAAAATCGGGATTGGTCTGGGGAATATTTATAAACGTGTTCATATGATGTATGAAAAAGGAGATTTAAAGATCTGCAGCAGAGAAGGAAGAGGAACGGTCATACGGCTGCTGATACCGCAAAGAGAGGGAAAACGGGGGGAGAAAACATATGTATCGAGTGCTGATCGCAGATGATGAAATGATCGAGAGAAAGGTTCTTTTCAAAATATTGAGCAAAAATCTAGAGGGGCAGTGTAAGATCTTTCAGGCAGAAAACGGAAGAGAAGCATTGGAAATATATGAAAATGAAAAGATTCAGATCGCCATATTGGATATTGAGATGCCGGGAATCAACGGGCTTGCGGCAGCAGAAAAGATCCGGGAAAAAGACCGGGACTGCTGTATTATCTTTCTGACGGCGTTTGATGAATTTTCTTATGCAAAAAAGGCGATCACAGTCAGGGCGCTGGACTATATTTTGAAGCCATGGGATGAAAGAGAACTGATGCTGATCATGGAAGAAGCAATAAGACTGGCAGGAGAAAGGAAGGAAAAAAAGGAGAAAGAAGAGCTGAACCGGGATAGGGAAGCTGGCATAGGGGGTGATACAGACCCTGAACTGGATATGGATACAAATGAAAATCTGCGTATGAATAAAGTGATAGAAATGGTGCGGGACTATATCTGTACCCATTATATGCAGGATCTTTCCGTTCAGGAACTGGCAGAAAAAACCAATTACTCAGAACCTTATTTCTGTCGTATGTTCAAGCAGAGCTTTGGACAGAATTTTACGTCCTATCTTACAGAATACAGGGTTAATATGGCCAAGAAAATGCTGGAGCAGCCCACGGTCAACATAAAAGATGTGGGCCGATCGGTAGGTTACGAAGACTCTAATTATTTTACAAAAGTATTCCGAAGGGTCGCAGGACAGAGCCCCACAGAGTACAGAAACACTGTTTTTAGGGAAAAATAGACAAAAAAATACATGATCAGAGCGATATAAGATAAAATTTTGCTAGGATTGTCAAAAATTCACCATGGTCAGGACAAATTTTTCCTCCTATAATGAAACAAGAACAAAAAAAGCGTGAAAAACATAAAAAATATGTCAAAAACGCATTAACAGGAGGACGATAAAATGAAAAAAAGATGGTTAAGCGCAGCACTTTGTACAGCTATGGTAGCTGGATCACTGGCAGGATGCGGATTGAAATCCCCAGAGACAGCAACTACAGCAGCAGCTAAGGAGGAAGAAGCAACCACAGCAGCAGACGCAAAAGAAGAAGCCAAAGAGGAGGCCACAGCAGATGGGGAGCCTGTTGGACCTGCAGTTACTTTGGTAATGGCAGAAGTTAACCCATTAGATACCATTGTTGGTCAGACAGACAGCGCATTCAAAGAGAAAGTAGAAGAACTTTCCGGCGGATCTATCACAGTAGACCTTCAGGCAAGTGGTGTTCTTGGTTCTGAAAACGATGTCCTGGATACTATGCTTGGCGGCGGCGGAACCATTGATATGTCCCGTATCTCCGCATTCGCTCTTACAAGCTATGGTGCAGAGAAGTCCGTTCTTCTGTCCGTACCTTATACATTCCAGAATCGTGAACATTTCTGGAAGTTCGCAGACAGTGATTTGGCTCCGGAGTTCTTAATGGAACCGCATGATAACGGACTGGGTGTAAGAGGTCTGTTCTACGGAGAAGAAGGCTTCCGTCATTTCTTCACTGTTAACCCTGTAAGCAGCGTTGAAGATTTAAAGGGAATGAAACTTCGTGTTTCTAATGACCCGATCATGACCGGTATGGTAGCCGGACTTGGCGCAAATGCAACCGTTGTTTCTTTCAACGAGCTGTACTCTGCATTACAGACCGGTGTTGTTGATGGTGCTGAGCAGCCGATTGCAAACTATCAGTCCAATGCATTCCCTGAAGTTGCTCCTAACCTGATTCTTGACGGACACACATTAGGTGCTATCCAGGTTATCATCACAGATGAGGCATGGGACAAGTTAACGCCGGAGCAGCAGGATGTTCTGACTGAGGCAGGAAAGTATGCATCTGAGTTCAACCGCAAGATCTCTGAAGAAGCAGAGAACAAAGTTCTGGATGAGTTAAAGGAAGCTGGCGTAAATGTAGTAGAAGTAGAAGATAAGACTCCATGGCAGGAAGCTTGCAAGGACATTATCGAATCTTCAACCAAGGATAACGCAGAACTGTATCAGCAGATCCTTGATATGGCGAAATAATCCGGATCCGGTCAGTTGAATTCAAGGAAATGGTGTATCTGGCGCAGGGGAGCGTGTTTCTCCTGCGCTTTTAAAAAGAAAGGGGATTAAACTATGCCTTCTATTTTTGAAAAGATCGATAAAATCCGTCCTTTGTATGATGCAGCGTATAAATTTATATTGTTTCTCTGCAAGCTTCTGCTTGTGATTGATATCCTTATTACCTGCATGTCAGTTGTAGGACGATATGTTTCATTTATTCCGGACCCGGCGTGGTCTGAAGAAGTAGTTCTTTCCTGTATGGCTTATATGGCTGTGCTTTCAGCAGCTTTGGCAATCCGCCGCGGTGCGCATATCCGTATGACCGCCCTTGATAATTATCTGCCGAAGAATCTGATAAAATCTCTGGATATCCTTGCAGATTTAGCTGTTTTTGCGCTGGCGATCATCATGCTGACCGTGGGCTGGAATTATGCTGCCGGCATTGGTGCAAAGGGTACTTATGTAAGTATGCCGACTGTATCTCGTTTCTGGATGTATCTGCCGGTGCCGTTAGCAGGTGTGGCAATGATCATTTTTGAGATCGAGGCATTGTATAATCATATCAGAAGCTTTTTTGTAAAGGAGGAGAAGTAGTATGGATGTAAATAGCATGGCAATTCTCGTATTACTGGGAAGCTTCTTCCTTATGATCCTGCTTCGTTTCCCGATCGCATATGCAGTAGCACTTTCTTCGGTTTTATGTCTGCTGAGCCAGGGACTTCCGTTGACTACCATCTGTCAGCAGATGGTAAAAGGCATCAGCTCTTTCAGTTTAATGGCTGTTCCTTTCTTTATCACAATGGGATGTCTCATGGGATCCGGTGGTATTTCTGAAAAACTGATCGCTTTAGCAAATGCCTGTGTAGGCTGGATGCGAGGCGGTATGGCAATGGTAAATATCGTTGCTTCTTATTTCTTCGGTGGTATTTCCGGTTCTGCGTCAGCAGATACCGCTTCTTTAGGATCCATTCTGATCCCTATGATGGTTGATCAGGGATATGACGGTGACTTCTCTACTGCAGTTACCATCACTTCTTCTTGTGAGGGACTTCTGGTTCCGCCAAGCCATAACATGGTCATCTATGCTACTACGGCAGGAGGTATTTCTGTAGGAAGCTTATTCCTGGCAGGTTATGTTCCGGGTGCACTTTTAGCTGTATCCCTGATGGTCGGCTCTTATATTATTTCAGTAAAGCGCAATTATCCAAAGGGCGATAAGTTCAGCATGAAGAACCTGATCAAACAGTTAAGCGTTTCTTTCTGGGCTTTAGCAGCCGTTCTGATCGTTGTATTCGGCGTTGTAGGCGGTGCATTTACAGCAACAGAGTCCGCAGCGATCGCAGTTATCTACAGCCTGATCGTCAGCCTGTTTATTTACAAAGGTCTTGACCTGAAGGGCGTATGGAGAGTTTTGGGTGAGTGCGTGGATACACTTTCCATCGTTCTGATCCTGATCGCAACTTCCAGTATCTTTGGTTACTGCCTTACAAGACTTCATGTACCGGATCTGGCAGCACAGGCGATCACCGGACTGACCACCAATCCGATCCTTCTTGCACTTTTATTGAACTTGATCCTTTTGGTATTAGGCTGTATCATGGATATGGCACCGATCATTTTGATCGCAACGCCGATCCTTCTTCCGATCGCGACCTCCATTGGTATCGATCCGATCCAGTTTGGTATCATCGTTGTCCTTAACTGCGGTATCGGACTTCTGACACCTCCTGTAGGTGCCGTGCTTTTCATTGGTTCAGCTGTTGCAAAGATTCCAATGGAAAAGGTTGTAAAAGCAACATTACCATTCTATCTGTGCATGATCATCACTCTGTTGCTGATCACCTTTATACCGGGAATCAGTTTATGGCTTCCGAGTGTATTTGCGCACTGATAGGAATTCATAAGAACATAGTATAATAAAGGGGGTGTCGTGGACATCCCCTTTGTGCTGTACTCTTACTATCAGGAGGAATCCTATTATGTACCAATACCGTTATAAAACCACCAGAGGCGAATACTGGAAAATGTCCATGTATTTCATCTACCATTCCATGACCGGCGTGGTAAATCTGGTTTTTACAGCAGCTCTTTTAGCCCTTACTTTTGCTAAATGGGGATCTTCAGGAGCCATATTCCGTATCTGCATGGTTTTTGGCTGTTGCATTTTTACCATCTTTCAGCCACTGGCTATTTACTTGAGTGCAGGAAAAATGGCAGCTGCTTCCGGTGAAGATACACAGATTCGTCTGGATGATATCGGGATCCAGGTAAAAGTGGGAAATACTCAGGATAAGATCCCGTGGAGAAAAATAGTAAGGATCGCAAAGTTGCCGGGTATGGCAATTATTTTTACTGACCTGTCCCATGGATATCTGCTCACAGACCGGGTGGTGGGGGAAGATAAAAAAGCCTTTTATGACTGGCTGATGTCAAAACAGACCTTGAAAAAATAAAAGCAGATGCCAGGATCGCATCGAAGGGATGTTTACAAGCTCAGGAGGAGACAATGGTAAAAAAGGGGATCTGTTGCCTGTGTATGGCAGTGCTGATCTTAGGAGGCTGTTCAGGCGCTTTAAAAGAGAAAGAAAAGGAAATAACACCGGATTTTGTCCTGACTTATGCAGAAAACCAGGCTGAGGATTATCCTACCTCTCAGGGAGCTTATAAATTTGCAGAGCTTGTAAAAGAACGGACTGGGGGAAAGATAGAGATACTGGTCAATACAGGAGGCGTCCTGGGTGATGAAAAATCGGTGATCGAGCAGATGCAGTTTGGCGGAATTGATTTTGCCAGGGTTGCCATTTCTACATTGGCAGAGTATATTCCTAAACTAAATGTATTACAGATGCCTTATCTGTATACAGGCGCAGACCACATGTGGAAGGTATTGGAAGGTCCTATCGGGGATGATTTCCTTAATTCGTTTGAGGGTTCTGGATTAGAAGCTTTATCCTGGTATGACGCAGGTGCCAGAAGCTTTTATAATTCTGTAAAACCGATTGAAAAGCTGGAAGACATAAGCGGCATGACGATACGTGTCCAGGAGTCAGAACTGATGAGTGATACGATACGAGCATTAGGAGCCATACCTGTTCCTATGGTCTATGGAGAGGTATATTCCGGACTTCAGACCGGAAAAGTAGATGGCGCAGAAAATAACTGGCCGTCTTATGAATCTACCGGACATTATGAAGTGGCAAAATACTTTACCGTGGATGAGCATAGCCGTGTACCGGAAGTACAGATTGCGTCTACCTATACCTGGAACAAGATCCCGGAAGAGTACAGAGAGATCATCCGGGAGTGTGCCAAGGAGTCGGCTTTGTACGAAAGGAGCCAGTGGAAAGCCAGAGAATCTACTTCCAGACAGAAGGTGGAAGCAGAAGGCTGCGTTGAGACCCAGCTTTCACCAGAAGAAAAGCAGCGGTTCCAGCAGGCAGTTATGCCGCTGTATGAGAAGTATTGCGCAGAATATGTGGATATCATTGATGAGATCGTGGCAGAAGGACGATAAAAAACGGGGTTACGCCATTCTTCATCGGATCGGCGCGGTGCTCGTTTACTCATTATGGCATTTCAGATCAGGATTATCCATACGGCCTAACACTGAGCGCTTACACCAAATGCAATGCATCATATGCAGCAAGCCTAGCAAGCTTAATATTTCTGTAATATATTGTAATACTTTCTTAATGGTGACAGGCACCAATG
>CAVGED010000138.1:0-12678 GCA_963628035.1 Paludibacteraceae bacterium | reverse complement strand
ATAGCCCTTATGAGGGCTAATATCAAACCACCACTTGAAGTGGTGGTTGATGACTTAGTCTTATGAATCCGGAAACATCTGTAAGCCCGATTTGTGTAGTGATATCCTGCAAAGGCATATTGGTTTCACGTAATAATTGCATAGCTCTCTCAAGTCTGATATTTGTAATATATTCGGAGAGCCCCTGACCGGTATGATTCCGGAACAACTTTCGCATGTATTGTGAAGAAATAGAAAAATGTTCCGCCATAGTACAAATCTGAAATTCATAGGAAAAGCAGTTTTCATAGATATACTGCACGAATTCCTCACCTATATCAGAGGTATTTCTATTCGCCTTTTCAGTGAAAAATTCAATGGTATTTTGAATAATATCTATCAGCGAGGAGTAAAAACTGTCTATGGTGTCATAATTAGTTAACTGTGTGAAGTTCAATGTAGTTGACAGTTTGTTTACATAGCCTGCATTTGCATAGAAAGGTATTTTTTTTAAAAGAGCAAATATATCAAAACAGATATATTTTGCTGTATGAAGGTTACAAGATGAGGACTTCGTATATTCCCGAAGTTTCTCAATAATATTGATGGACAAATCTATATTATTGGACATGAGCGCGGTGTGTAATGCATCCAGAGTTGTGGTCGGATAGTTTGATTCGACAAAATTGTTTGTGTAGATGCTGGAGGTAATAAGGCTTCCCTTTCCATAGATCATCCTATAATCCAACGCATTGATACTTTCAAGATAGGATTTACCGATTTGTTCGTAAGAATCATAAAATGTTCCTACACCGATCGTGGTTAACAATCCTATTTCTGTCCGTAAATTCTCCTGTATGGAGGCTATGGTAGCGTTGCAGAAGATGGAATCATTGGAATCGCTGTTTACAACAAATACAAATTTCCCTGCAAAAAAAAGATCCATGATCTCTATATGAAGAGCATCCGGAGAGGTCTCTTGTACAAGTGAATATATGCGATCAATATCCAGCATGGAATAATTATTTGTCTCTATTAATATACTGCAAACGGAATAAAACCTTTTCTGAAAAGGCACTCCCAGATTTTTACATGCATTATGAAAGGTCTCGTCAGAGGAGAACTTTCCGAGAATCAGAGAGGACAATAATTGATTGATAAGTCCATGCTTTGATTTGTCCAATGCAGCAGATAATGATGAATTGTTCTCAAAGATTTTATCGAAGGTTTGTTCCAAAAGGAGCAACTCATTTTTAGGTGTAACCGGTTGTGGATGAGAGCTGATCATTTTGTCAGCAAGGCTGCGGATCGGAGCATAGCTATGTCTTATACAAAGGAAAATCAGTACGATGCCTATGATAAGTACAACAAATACTGTGATCAGGATGTAGATCAGGACCATATTTGCACTATGTAAAGCCGTTTTCTCGGAAAGAAAACGGACATAATACAATCCACTATCGTCAGAATGAGACAAAAAAAGCATATTCTTCTCACCGTCGATAATCATGTTATGCGCCCCGGATGAGGTGGAGGGTGTATTTTGCATATATTCACAAATTTGCAGAAGTGCTTTTTCGGATACAGAGGGAGCCTGATAATGCAGTACTTCCAAATCTGAATTTAATATTAGAATATTTTCATCCATATCTGTTTGAGACATAAGAAGCATTTTCTGAATATATTCCCTATCTATAAGAATAACCACGGTTCTGGAAGGGGTAGATACATTATTATAAAAGGAATACAATACAGGAGAAAATATATATAGGTATTGTGGTGAGGAGTTGAAACTGTTGGTGGGCCAGAAGGTAGGGACTGTTACAGTGTTTATCATATCGCCCCATTCGTCAGCAGAATATCCGTTGCTCATTAAATCTTTACAAAAAGTCTGTTTCTCCAAATCGGAGAGAGAAAACCTCCCATTTGAAGTAAAATATTCTTCTGTACCTTGTGCATGGAGAATGATATTACTGATTGGAGGCTGCGCTGATACGGTTTTTTTTAAACTGATTAGTGCAGTATATGGATGTGTATCCAGATTATATTTCGTTAGGGTAGAGTCATTCTCAATAAAATCCAAAGTATTATCCACTTCATCCATTATAGTATCTACTGTGTGCTGAATTAAGGTTAATGCAGATTGATTGGATTGGATCACTTCAGTTCTTAATTTGTTATAAGAAAGAAATAATGTACTGCAGACTATGGTAGCGGGTATGAATGCTACTAAGAGATATAAGATCAGATATTGATAATACAAGGAAAGATCCGATAATTTTTTCATAATGTTCCTCCTGGTGTAAGTCTTTCTTTTCGTATTGTTTTCTCTCGATGTTAACAGTATAGCATATCTCGAAATTTTCTGCTATGGAATGAAAGACGATTTCATATAATCCATTTGTTTCTTTTTTTCATATTTTGTGCCATAGGTTCGGTTTGGCATATTCTGCGCTTATTGTCTCATTGAAAAGAAGGACTTTTTATATTATACTCGCCTCAACAGAAAAACGGAGGATGAATAGAAAAGTGAAAAACAAAAGCAGATGGAAGGAAAAGAAAAAGCTTATATGGCAGCACAGAGAATTATATCTTCTTATGTTACCGGGGATAGCAGTATGTTTTATTTTTAAGTACATACCTATGTATGGAGTCCTGATGGCTTTCCAGAATGTAAAGATAGGTAATCCATTTGGACAGAATGAATGGGTCGGATTTTATCATTTTGTACGTTTTTTTAAAAGTGCATGGTTCTCTACTATTTTGAAAAACACGATTGTCACCAGCTTGCTTTCTAATGTACTGGTCTGGCCGTTTCCTGTGATTTTGGCATTAACTTTGTTTAATCTTAAAAATAACAGGTATAGAAAGTTTGCCCAGACAATAACATATATTCCACACTTGATATCAATAGTACTGGTTGTAAGCATCATTAATGTTTTTTGTTCGGGAGAAACAGGACTGATTAATATTCTGCTTACGAATTTAGGACATGATAAGATAAATTTTTTCGGGGATCCTGATTGGGTACAGCCGCTATATTTAATTTCACATGTCTGGTCTACCACCGGGAGCGGCGCAGTCATATTCCTAGGGGCACTTGCTTCCGTAGATGAAGAATTAATAGAAGCGGCTAAGATAGACGGAGCCGGAAGACTGAAGCAGATCTGGCATGTTCAGATTCCGGCGATCCTTCCAACGATTGTTACAATGTTGATCCTGAATTTAGGGAAATCATTTCAGATCGGTGCGGACAAAATGTTGCTGTTACAGACGGATCTGAACCTATCTGCATCTGAGATCATCTCTACATATGTATATAAAACCGGGGTCAATGGTGCACAATACGGATTTTCAACTGCGATAGGTCTTTTTCAGAATGTTATCAATATAATATTGCTTTTGTCCGTTAATAAGGTTGCAAAGAAATTTTCTGAAACATCGGTTTTGTAGGAGGAGAGAGCATGAGACGTATAGGTGGAGAAAGACTCTTTGACATAATATTGAATATTGCAGTTCTGATCATTGTTATCATAACGATATATCCTTTGTGGTATGTTTTGATCGCTTCCATAAGTTCTCCAATTGCGATCAGTTCAGGCGAAGTAATACTGCTGCCAAAAGGAATTAATGTTTCAGCGTACAAGGAACTTTTGCAGGAACACCGCATTTGGATCGGGTATCGGAATTCCATTATTTATACAACGGCATCTGTAATATTAGATCTGTTGGTTACAATACCATGTGCCTTTGCGCTATCACGTAAAAGATTACCGTTTCGAAAAGGAATATCCGTTTTCTTTACGTTCACGATGTACTTTGGTGGTGGTGTTATTCCGGAGTTTATTCTGTATTCAAAATTGGGATTAGTGGGTTCTCCTTTGGCACTGATCATTCCAGCTTGTGTTAATGTGTTTTATCTAATTGTTGCAAGGAATTTTTTTGAGTCGAGTATACCGGAATCGCTATTTGATGCAGCCAGGATTGATGGTGCAGGTTATATACGTTTTTTTACTCAAATTGTGTTGCCGCTTTCGACAGCAATCATTGCAGTGATCGCATTGTTTTGCATAGAGAGTCATTGGAACTCCTATTTAGGTGCAAAAACGTATATTTATGATCCGAATTTGAAAACATTACAACAGGTGATCCAAACAATTACGGCACATCTTCAGGATGCATTGACGGAGGCAGCCACAACAGAAGAGATGCTTCTGGTCCTGCAAAAACAGCAGCTGCTAAAATATTCGGTGGTTGTTGTATCAGCGGCTCCGTTAGTAATCATTTATCCTTTCGTTCAAAAATATTTTGTTCGAGGTATAATGGTTGGAGCTGTGAAGGGATGATTAGAAAGTAAATACTTGTTTCAAAGTATTTTACATAGGAATCAAAGGATTCCGCGAAACTACTCAAATAAAAGGAGGAAAAATAATGAGAAAAAGGAGTTTCAAAAGAGTAATTTCTGTAATGCTGGCAGCAACCATGCTATTTGCCATGGCAGGCTGCGGAAAGAACACTGGAGGAGAGAAGGAAGGTGAAAATGAAGGAAATAATAGTCAGAAAACGGTTTCATTTCCGTTAGAGGAAGAGGTTTCCTTTGATATTATGTATGTTGAAGGTACTATAGACAAAACTCCTCTTGAAGAAAGTGACTGGTGGCAGGAGCTGTATAAAGCGACCAATGTAAAAATCAACTTTGTTGCGGTGGAAAAAGAAAACCTTAATGCACTGTTTTCCGCAGGGCTAGAAGGTGATGCGTGGTTTGGCCAAATGACTTCTGATACAGATACGATTATAATGGCTTCAAATGAATTGATCGTACCATTAGAGGAATATATCAAAAATACGGATCTTATGCCGAATTTTAATGAACGTGTACTGGCAGAAAGACCGGAAGTCATGGCAGTGGTATCATCACCGGATGGTCATATCTATTCTTTGCCTAATTATGCAGTAAATATAGGAGGGTATTTGGAAAGTCCGATTTGGATCAATAAAGCATGGCTGGATAAGCTGGGCATGGATATTCCGAAAACGATCGAAGATTTGGAGAAAGTCTTGATAGCATTTCGCGATAATGATATGAACGGAAATGGTATTGCGGATGATGAAATTCCATATATGATGAATGAGTCTCATAATTTTAATCATATGGAAGCAATGCTGGGGTTGTGGGGAATCGCAACCAAGGATGGCAAGCTTGACTCTTATGTATATGTGAAAGATGGAGAAGTCTTGTTTGCGCCTACGGCTGATGCATATAAGGAAGCGATTAAAACGCTGAATCGGTGGTGGGAAGAGGATTTAATCTGGTCCGAGGCATTTACAACAACAGGGGAAAGCTATGGGGCAAAACTTTCTGCAGAGGTACCTCTTGTAGGTATGATGACCGGAAAAACACCTCCAACAACCAATGAGAAAGATTACATACGGATGGCTCCGGTATCAGTTAAAGGATATGAAGCATCCTGGTATATACATCCTGGATATTTAGGGGTCAAAAATGCTTTTACAGTAACTCGCTCATGTGAAAATGTTGAGATTTTGATGCATTGGGTTGATTTATTATACACATTTGAAAATTCAGTTAATAGTATTTATGGTGCAGAAAAGGATGGACGCTACAAAATCATTGATGACAAGATAGAGTTTGTTACACTTGATGGTGAAACAAAAGAACAGTTAAAGAAGGAATCTCCGGCGCTGTCTGATATAGTAGGGAATATTCCGGCAGCACTTAATACGGACGATTATGAAAATAGAATTCTGTTGAGTGGTACAGATGCTTTTTATATGGAAAGCTATGAATTGTATGAAGAGTATATAACGGATGAAGTATGGCCAAGACCATATATTGCCGAAGAGGATGCGAATAGAGCTGCTGAATTGCGTACAGATCTCTTTAATACAGTGTCTCTGAAACGAGCTGAGTGGGTAACAGGAGTAAGTGATATTGACGAGGAATGGGATAGTTTCAAGAAAGATATGGAAAAGATGGGAATAAAAGAATACATTGAAATTTATCAGAGAGCCTATGATACCTATAAAGCAGCTCTTAAATAGAATTGCCATGTTAGAATAGTGAAACAAGTCGCCGCATCAAAGAGAAATATGTTTTGATGCGGCGACTTGTTTGAATTAGCAAAATTGTCCTATTTTATCAGCATGAATGTCCGATTTACACAAAAATATCCCTTTGCTATAATGATATTGACGTATCATCAGCAAGGTTTATTGTTTATGAAAAGGATGGATGGAAAATGAATGTAAAAGAAAAATTGAAAGCACAGCTTCCTGTGTTCGGTACCCATGTGAATCTGACAGATCCGATCGTTACGGAGATATTTGCGTCACTTGGGTATGATTTTATCTGGGTAGATATGGAGCACACGGCACTTTCCTGTGAACAGGTTTATCATCATTTGCTCGCTGCTAAGGCGGGTGGTACACCTGTATTTGTCAGAGTGCCGGTAGATGATCTTACAGTTACGAAAAGAGTGCTGGAGATGGGAATTGATGGGATTATCTTTCCAATGGTGAAAGATGCAGCACATGCAAAGAGACTTCTTGATAATACGCTTTATCCACCATATGGAACAAGAGGCTGTGGACCAAAAGGAGCGGTTCGTTACGGAATAGACAGTGAGCCGGAATTCTACAAGGAAGGGCACCTGAAACTGTGCAGATTTGTCCAGATCGAGCAGGAAAGTGCGGCTGAGGAGGCTGAGAAGATCGCATCACTGCCTTACCTGGATGGCTGCGTGCTCGGAATGCATGACCTATCCGGATCCATCGGAAGACTTGGAGACATTTTCTGTGAGAAGAATTTAAGTCTGGCAAATCATACAATTCAGGTATTTCGTGCTGCGGGAAAGGCTGTGGGAGTATCTACGTTTGCAACGGATAAGGAAACATTACAGCGTTACTATGATATGGGGATCCATATGATCTCTACGGGGGCAGACTATGATTACATCCTGAAAAATGCTGTTATTACACGAAAAACATTAGATGATGTAAAAAATGGAAAGAGAGGATAGCTCTTTATGTACAAAAATTTTACGATTCCCATGATCGATATCTCAAACGAGACAGAACGTCAATTTCCGGTTGATAAGGAAGACGGCCTATATCTTGGACATCCGACAACGGTGCTTCTGGATGATGATAAAACCATAGTGTGTGTTTATCCAAAGGGTCATGGATTTGGACAGATCGTCCTGAAGAAAAGTTATGATGGCGGTAAGACATGGAGTGACAGGCTGCCGGTTCCGGAAAGCTGGTCTACTTCGCTGGAGGTTCCGACTTTGTTTAAGACTTACGACAAGCAGGGAAAACGGCGATTACTTCTTTTTTCAGGATGTTATCCGATCCGTATGTCCTATTCCGAAGATGATGGAGATACCTGGACGGAACTTACACCGATTGGTGATTTTGGCGGAATTGTGGCCATGGGAGAGATGATCTGTACCGGGAAGGGAGAATATATGGCTTTCTTTCACAATGAAGGTGACTGGTACAGCGGCAATCGCCGAAGAACTACGGTCTATAAAGCAGGGGAGGGTATGGATGCCAGAACCTTGGTCACACAGTCTTATTCAGAGGATGATGGAATTACGTGGAGTAAGGAGATTCCGCATGAGATCGCGCCGCCTGCGCATCCGGGTGATGTTTGGGAACCGATATATGAGGTAAAAAGTGATTTCCTGGAAAAGAAAGAATTTACGGTTTACGCCACGACCTCGAAGGACGGAGGTCTTACATGGAGTATGCCTTATGCGGTGGCGAGCATGGAGGATGAATTCCTGTGTGAACCGGGAGCTGTCTATTCCCCGGATGGAAAGCAGATAGCAGTGATACTGCGTGCAAACAAAAGAATGCATAATTCTTTATTGATATTGAGCAACGATAACGGAAGGACATGGTCCAAACCGGTGGAGCTTCCGGCAGCACTGACAGGAGATCGTCACTGCATCCGATATACAAAGGATGGAAGGCTTTTTATCAGTTTTCGTGATATGGCGATAGACAGTCCAACGAAATATTCATGGGTAGGCTGGGTAGGTACCTATGATGATCTTGTAAATGGAAGAGAAGGACAGTATCGCATATTTATTATGAGAAACTATAAGGGGGAGGTGCGCTTCCGAGGAGACTGCGCATATCCCGGAGTCGTTATTCTGCCGGATGATACGATTGTTACCACAACCTATGGTCATTGGACGGAAGGAGTGCGGCCTTATGTGATAACGGTACGTTTCAAATTATCGGAGCTGGAAGCAAAGTTGAATCAAGCGGATAATTAGCAAAATTGTCCTATTTTTTCAGCATGAATGTCCGATTTACGTAAAACATTTCCTTTGCTATAATGATATTGACGTATAAGCGGGCGAATATAACGAATGAGCGAAGAAAATGTAAAGGAGACAGGAAGATGAAGATAAGAAAAAGAATCATTACAATGGCTGTGTTGTTAGGACTGATGGCATCTTTGCTTGAGGTTCCCACAGAGGTGGATGCTTCTGAAACCACTGACGCAACATCGAACACAGGATATCTGTATCGGCAGGATTTCGGCTGTACGATGGACGACCTGATCGCCGAGGGTTGGAGCGAAAATATAGCAGACTATTACCATATAGAAGATGGAATGCTGGTATATAATACAGTAGCAGATGATACGACAGGTGCTAAGACGGGCGGCACGGCCAAAATGCAAGTTGTTTTAGGAAATGCAATAGCAAAAACATGGACGAATTACACGCTGGAGGCGGATGTGCTGCTTACAACAACATATGTTGAAGGAGTAACAGGTACTGCGAATGTTGGAATTGCGTTAGGCGTAAATGGTACTAATAGCAGCGGTGCTTTGACGGATTATATAGGATTTAATATTAGTATGAAGTCGAATTATGTAACTACAGGCAGCATCGTGAGAACTGGCGTTAATGCAGCAGGAGATGTCTCTACAAATGTGCAAACTACCCTCGCAAACTATGCAGGAAAAAGTGACCTGGATCATATCAAAATAGTCGTTAACGGGAATCTGGTAACGGTTTATATGAATGACGAAGAGTTGCTTAGCTATGAGAACGAGGATGTTTCAAAGCTGAGCTCCGGTTCTATTGGCTTTTATGCACAGAGACGGCAGGCGAAGTTCGACAACATCAAGGTATATCCGAATGGAAGTGAACCGGACGACAACTGTTATGAGGTGGACTTCTACCGCTCCGGGAGAGCGACCATGCTTCATCCCTTTAAGGCCGGATCTGTATTCGCGGGCTGGTATAAAGATGCAGACTATACGGAAGAATTGGACGCAACCACAATGACGGGTACTGCTTATGCGAAGTTTGTGGCGGGATATCTGTATCAGCAGGATTTCAGCGGTACGTTGGAAGATCTGACCGCCGAGGGCTGGAGTGGAAATACAGCAACGTATTTCCATATAGAGAATGGAATGCTGGTATATAACACGGCGGCGGATGAAATCACGAACGACAAAAACTTGACTGGGATTGTTTTGGACAATGCAATAGCGGGTGAATGGACGAATTACACGCTGGAGGCGGATGTGTTGCTTGGAGGGAGCATGGTTAGTGGATTGAACGCTATGACTGCGAATTTTGGGATTCTGTTAGGCGCAGCGGGTAGTTCTGGAAGTCTGGGCAATAGTATAGGATTTAATATCAGTATGAATGCTAGTCAAGCTATAGTAACAGGACAAGCCGTAACCTTCGACGCGGGGATGACGTCTCTTGGGACTGGGGTGAGCCTGCCTGAAAAATATGGGTATAATCGTGCTGAATTAAATCATGTCAAAATAGTCATTGAAGGCAATACGATGACGGTTTATATGAATGAATATACTGAGCCAGTGCTTACTTATACAGACGATATAGTTTCGCAGAGGAGTTCCGGTTCCATTGCTTTTTATGCAATGAGACGGCAGGCGAAGATCGACAACATCAAGGTATATCCCAACGAGAGTGAGCTGGACGACAACTGTTATGAGGTAGGTTTTTATCGTTCCGAAAGAGATAGCAAGCTCCATCCCTTTAAGGCCGGATCTGTATTCGCGGGTTGGTATAAAGATGCGGAATATACGGAAGCTCTGGCTGCAGATACAGTGACAGGATCGGCATATGCAAAATGGGTGGATGAAGAAGTATTAAGCGTAAAGGCGCAGATTAAGAGTGGTACGACAACAGAGAGTTCGACAACGGACATACGATTTGTAACGACAGTAGACTCCCTGGATTATCAAAATGTCGGAATGAAGATTAATGGCGGCGGAAAAGAGATCGATTATATAACCACAAGCGTATACAAGCAGATTGCAGCAAATGAGGGTGGTATTCAGATCAGCTATGGACCGACGAAGTTTTCCGAATATTCGAAGTATTTTGCAACCGTGACGGTAAACAATATTCCGGTTTCCGGCAATCTCGATAAAGCGATTACGGTTACACCCTATTGGACAACAACAGACGGTACCTATGTGGCAGGTGTGATCCGCAATGATATTACGATTCGAAAGGGAATTGAAACTGATTCCAATTCCAATGAATGATAGAAGGAGGGCATACTGGTGAAATACGAAGATCCTGTGATGGAAATTGAATTCTTAGAATGTAGTGATGTTATTACGCTTTCCGGAGGCGACAGTGGCAGCGGAGGAACGGAAGACGGCAGTGGAATGTTTGCGTAAGGTTGATTTGACGGGCTGGTGTTTGAAAAAATGCCAGCCTTATTTAATAGAACGAATCGATCCTTGTATGGAATGTAATGTTGCAAAATGTAAAAAGTTACGGAGGTTTTTATGAAAAAAAATATCAGACGGTTCTGGGCAGTTTTATTAGCGATATGCTCACTTGTAACCTTATGTCCGGAAGAGCTTTTTGTAAATGCTTCAGAGGAGTATCTTTTCTACGATGCTATGAGCAGTAGTCAGAAGGACGACTGGAAAGGTACCATAACAGACGGCATAACCCGCCATTTTGAGAATGGACTTCAGATTACATGCCAGGCGGGCAGCGTCACGCAGCAGAATTCCCAATATGTGGATCTGTTTGCAGACTATCCAGATGTTCGGGTATCGGCGGATCTGACAATGAGATCCACAGATAACAGTAAGACACGCATGCTTGGAGTGTGGGCAAGATATAACGGGAAAACCGGAAATTACTATGGATTTTTCCTGCATTATAATGCATCGAACGGGAAGTTCTATGCGACTTTGCTTCGCAAAGGGGATGATGGAGGCAATGATCAATCCAGAGAGCTTACAAGGTACAGTGCGAGTACTTTGGCAGCGTTGACCGGAAAAAGCATTGGATTTGATACCACCTATACCTTTTCCATGGAGTGTTCCGGGGATATGATTTATCTTTACGTTGATGACAAGCTGCTGGATGTATATCGGGATACCAGTGAATATGCATTGTCATCCGGCTCCCGTGCCGGCTTTCGGGCAATAAATACTTCTGCATCTGTCTCAAACTTCCGTGTTGAAGAAGCTTCACAGCGAACAATCGAATCGGTGAAACTTTCTCATATGGATGGTACATTCGTGGATGGTACATTGAAATTATATCAGGGATTTGAGATTTCGCCTTATGACTATACGGCAAACATTAGTTTTAGTGATGGACTCGTCTATGGCCTGGCACTGAATGCAGATCTGATCGGAGCGTACGATAATATAACAACGGGAAAAAGAAGCGTTCCGATCAACTGTCTGGGAGAAACAGTCGATCTGGAAGTAGAGATCGTTGCAAGACCGGAATATATTCAGGAATTTGCAGCAAAGGTAGAAGCCTGCAAGGCCGCTAAGGAGCTTGCGCTTGCGGAAAAAGAATATGTAGATGGATTAAAGGAGATGTACAATTCTCTTTCTGGATATGAAGTTGGAACAATTGATGAGGAAGTGATCAAAAAATATCAGGAAGCTGTGGATGCATTATATCGCCTGGAGCATCCGGAATTGGCGGAGTATGACACGATATATATCAATGACTTTAATGAGAGCTTTGATGATCGCGAATGGGATAGTGCTGCAGGAGATGCAAAAGGTTCATGGAGAACCTTTAACAGCATGATTGTAGATGAACAACAAAGATACGGATGGAGTGATGCAATCTCTTATTTGGAAAATACGTCTGTTTATGGAGAGATCAATTCCGTGGAAGCAGATATCATGCTGACAGGTGAAGACGGTGATACCTACACATCCTTATTAAGCTGTATTGGAGAATACGGATATTATTATGCGCGTGTTCGTTATTCGCCACAGGCAAAAGCAGGTCGGCAGTTCACGATGCAGTTGTTGAAAAATGCCGAAAGCGATACCACTCTGGCTTCTGCTAACATGAGTGATAAGGGAATCGATATGGCGCTTAATACATGGTACACCATGAGATTCACCAATATAGATGGAAAATTGACGATTTATCTGAATGACACCAAGATCATTGAATATGACGATTCCGATTCACCAACCTGTATGACAATCGGTACATTTGGCTTCCGTGCGTTCTATGGAGATATGAGATTTGATTCACTCCGCGTTATGGGAACGGCGACAGCAAAGTATGAGCCTCAGATTGAGCCAACCTATTATACCGATGATTTTGAAGATGAGACAGAGGGAACCGATCCGAGCCATTGGATAGAGGAAACCGATTCCGACCTCTGGAA
>CAVGED010000137.1:0-12799 GCA_963628035.1 Paludibacteraceae bacterium | reverse complement strand
TCATTTTTTTGTCGCCGCTTGTGTCTCACTCGCGGCGACTTGATGTACTATACAGTATAGGGTCACTTTCGTCAAGCGATTTTTCAAAAAAATTTTCTTTTTCCTAACCCCCGTTTATTGACAGCACAGCAACAGGTGCTACGATGGAGGCAGGTAATGACGCAGTCTGCGTTTATGGATCGTGATCAAATAAACTATAGCGAGGTATGCCTATGTACTTTATCGGTATTGATTTGGGAACCTCTGCCCTGAAGCTTCTTTTAATGGAAGAAAGCGGCAGAATTCAGAATGTGATCTCTGAGATTTATCCCGTCTCCTTCCCGCAGCCGGGTTGGTCCGAGCAGAATCCGGAAGACTGGCTCTCCGCCCTCCGCCGGGGCATCCCCCGGCTCTGCGCCGGCATTCCAAAGGAAGAGATTAAGGGACTCAGCTTCGGCGGTCAGATGCACGGACTTGTGATCCTGGACGATGAGGACCGGGTGATCCGTCCCGCCATTCTCTGGAACGACGGCCGCACTCAGGAAGAAACCGACTATCTGAACGAAGTGATCGGTAAAGAAAAACTCTCCGCCTGCACCGCCAACATTGCCTTCGCGGGCTTCACCGCTCCCAAGCTTCTCTGGCTCAGGAAGCACGAGGCGGAGAATTTCCGCCGCATCCGGAAGATCATGCTGCCCAAGGACTATCTCTGCTACATGCTGAGCGGCAGCTTCTCCACCGACTTCTCGGATGCCTCCGGCATGCTGCTTCTGGACGTTGAGAAACGGCAGTGGTCCGCCGAAATGCTGTCCATCTGCGGCATCACCGCGGAAATGCTGCCGGCTCTACATGAAAGCTATGAAGCCGTGGGAACACTTCGGCCGGAGATGGCTACGGAACTGGGACTTTCTCCGGACACCATCGTGGCGGCCGGCGCCGGCGACAATGCCGCCGCTGCCGTAGGCACCGGCACCGTGGGTGACGGACACTGCAACATTTCCCTGGGCACCTCCGGCACCATCTTCATTTCCGCGAAAGATTTTACCGTGGATCCGCAGAACGCACTCCACGCCTTCTGCCATGCCGACGGCCACTACCACCTGATGGGCTGCATATTGAGCGCGGCATCCTGCAACAAATGGTGGATGGAAGAAATACTCCGGACGCAGGACTTTTCCGCAGAGCAGGCCGACATTAGACCGGAAAAACTGGGGAAAAACGCCGTCTTCTTCCTTCCCTATCTGATGGGCGAACGTTCGCCGTTGAACGATCCCAGTGCCCGGGGTGCCTTTCTCGGGATGCGGATGGACACCAGCCGCACAGACCTCACCCAGGCGGTGCTCGAAGGCGTGGCCTTTGCCCTGCGGGACTGCTGTGAAATCGCCCGGTCCCAGGGCATTGACCTCCGGGAGACCATGATCTGCGGCGGCGGCGCGAAAAGCCCTCTCTGGCGGAAGATCATCTCCAATGTCCTCAAGCTCCGGGTGCATGTGCCGGTTTGCGAGGAGGGACCGGGGATGGGCGCAGCCATGCTGGCCATGGTGGCCTGTGGTGTTTATCACAGCACAGAAGCCGCGGCAGAGGCCATTGTAAAAATCAAGTCCACAGAGGAACCGGATCCGATGCTCATGGACCGCTATGATGAACGTTATCGACTTTTCCGAAAGCTCTATCCTGCGCTGCGGGACTGCTTCCGGGAAATGTAATACACACTTATTTTTCAGGAGGAAACACTATGTTGAATGTAAGTCCCGTAAAGATCGGAATTGTTGCCGTAAGCCGTGACTGCTTCCCGGCCTCGCTGGCGGTCAACCGCAGAAAGGCCCTGGTCGAGGCCTATACCCGGAAATATGGCGCCGAAGACATTTACGAATGCCCAGTTACGATCATCGAATCCGAGATGGATATGATCAACGCGCTGAATGATATCAAAGCCAACGCTTGCAATGCCCTCTGCGTCTATCTCGGCAACTTCGGTCCGGAAATCTCTGAAACCCTGCTGGCCAAACACTTTGACGGCCCGAAGATGTTCTGTGCCGCTGCCGAGGAATCCGAAAAGGATCTCATCGACGGACGTGGCGATGCCTACTGCGGCATGCTGAACGCAAGCTACAATCTGGCGCTCCGGAACACGAAGGCCTACATTCCGGATTATCCCGTGGGCGATGCCGAGGACTGCGCGGACATGATCCACGAATTCGTTCCCATTGCCCGGACCGTCATCAGCCTTTCCGAACTGAAGCTCATCAGCTTCGGCCCCCGTCCCTCCAATTTCTTCGCCTGCAACGCACCCATCAAGCAGCTCTACAATCTGGGCGTGGAGATCGAAGAAAATTCCGAGCTGGACCTCTTCGAAAGTTACCAGAAGCATGACGGCGACAAGCGCATCGAGGCCGTGGCCGCAGAGATGGCGGCGGAACTCGGTGCCGGTGTCGGCAAGAACAGTGCCATGTTGCCGAAGCTTGCGCAGTACGAGATCACCCTGCTGGATTGGATTGAGGCTCACAAGGGATACCGGAAAAATCTTGCCATTGCCGAAAAATGCTGGCCCGCCTTCCAGACCCAGTTCCACTTTGTGCCCTGCTATGTAAACTCCCGTCTCACCGGCCGCGGCATTCCGGTTTCCTGCGAGGTGGATATCTACGGTGCCCTGTCCGAGTACATCGGCACCTGCATTTCCCAGGATGCGGTAACGCTGCTGGACATCAACAATTCCGTACCGAAGGACATGTATCACGAGAGCATAGAAGGCAAGTTTGATTACAAGCTCACCGACACCTTCATGGGCTTCCACTGCGGCAATACCTGCTCCTCCAAGCTCGTTTCCCCGCACCTTGACTTCCAGCGGATCATGGCCCGCAACCTGCCGCGGGAATTCACCGACGGCACCATCGAAGGCGATATCCGCCCCGGCGACATTACCTTCTACCGCCTGCAGTCCACCTCCGACAATCTGCTCCGGGCCTATGTGGCCGAGGGCGAGGTTCTGCCGGTACCGAGCCGCAGCTTCGGTTCCATCGGCGTCTTCGCCATTCCGGAAATGGGCCGTTTCTATCGCCACGTGCTGATCGAGAAAAACTTCCCGCACCACGGCGCGGTCATGTTCGGTCACTACGGTGAGACCCTGTACCGTGTGCTGCAGTATCTCGGCCTTTCTAATGAAGAAATCGGTTTCAACCGCACTGCCGGAGACCGCTACCCGGGAGAAAATCCTTTCCGTAAGTAAACAGAGGATAATGCCTTCGGACAGTCAGAGGCCGCCGGTGCTTTGCACCGGCGGCCTCTTCTATGCCCACAAAATTCTATGCAATTCGTTTCCGCTTGGCACTGAAATACAGTGCCAGGAGCGCTGCACCGGTCAGTATCCATGACACGGGATACACATTCATCAGCATATCGTAGGTGGGAATCTTCCGGAACACCGTCATGATCCAGAGGATACGGAACACCACTGTGCCCAGAATGGTAATGACGGAAGGACTGATGGTGTGGCCCAGGCTCCGCAATACGCCGGAGGGCACCACAAAAATACTGCAAAGCCCTTCAATGGCCATGACGCGGTACATGCGTCTCACGGCGAAATCGATGGCCGTGGGATCCGTCGTATACAGACCCGCAAAGGCATTGGCCCAAATGGTAAAGGGGAGCGCCAGCAGCTGCGTGAACAAAACGGCCTGCAGCATGGTGAGCCGGAACACCCGGTCGCAGCGCTTCTGCTGCCCTGCGCCGAGATTCTGGCTGTAAAAGGTCACCGCTGCCTGGGCAAAAGCCTCGCAGATATCATAGGTAAAATACTCATAATTCAAACCGGCAGCCGCTCCCGCAATGGCCTGGGCACCGAAGCTGTTCACACCGGCCTGCACGAAGATATTGGAAACCGAAAAGACGGAATCCTGAATTCCCGCCGGTATACCCACCTGCAGAATCCGTTTCAGATAGCGCCGATGAATACGGATATCCCGAAGATGCAGCTTCAGTGGTCCCTCCTCATGCATCAGTGTCCGCATCACCATCGCGGCAGAGAACAGGTTGGCAATGGAGGTCGCCAGCGCCACACCGGCCACGCTGAGATGGAAGCCAATCACAAAGATCAGATTCAGCACCACATTCAGCGCGCCGGCACACAGCATGTAGAAAAGCGGCCGTTTCGTGTCGCCGATGGAACGAAGAATCGCCGCACCGAAGTTGTAGAGAGTGATGAAGGGAATGCCCAGCATATACAGGCGGAAGTAGAGCACCGCCATGTCCAGTACCTCTTCCGGTGTGCCGATGGCTTCGATCAAAGGCCGTGCAATCACAAGCCCGGTCAGCATCATGAGCAGTCCGAGCGCCACAGCCGCCGCCACGATCGTATGGATTGCCGCGGATACCTCTTTCGTTCTGCCGCTGCCCAGCATGGTGGCCACGACAACATTAGGCCCAACGGCAGCGCCCACGATGAAGTTCACAAAGACGCCCACATTGGCCACATTGGCGCCCACCGCCGCCAGCGCATCACCACCGGCAAATCGGCCCACCACCGCCACATCCGCAGAGTTAAAGAGATGCTGCAGAATGCTGGTGGCCGCCAGCGGCAGTGCAAAGATTACCAGCTTCCAGAACAACCCGCCATGCAGCATGTCCATCTTATTGGGATTCGTTTCCATGCATTTTCTCCTCTTTCAGTATTCCGGACGATTCTATCCCCGGCAAGCACCGCCGTCAAGAGATTTTCATGCGCAACGCATCAACGGTTTGTTACAGTCTCCGGATACATGTCATGCTTTGTCATGCGTTCCCAGGCCACCTGCTCCCACTTCGTCCCCGGCTTACCATAATTGCAGTAGGGATCAATGGAAATGCCGCCCCGGGGAAGGAACTTCCCCCATACCTCGATATACTTCGGATCCATCAGGCGGATCAGATCCTTCATGATGATGTTCACGCAATCCTCGTGGAAATCACCGTGGTTGCGGAAGGAAAAAAGATACAGCTTCAGGCTCTTGCTCTCCACCATCTTCTCTCCCGGTACATAGGAAATCGTGATGGTCGCGAAATCCGGCTGCCCGGTGATCGGACAGAGGCTGGTGAATTCCGGACAGTTGAATTTTACGAAATAATCGTTGTCCGGATGCTTATTCAAAAATGTCTCCAATACCCCCGGATCGTAGTCAGCGCTGTATTTCACGTGCTGATTGCCCAACAGGCTGAGTCCTTCTTTTTCTCTCATGTTCTACCTCTTTCTTCTTATGATAATGCCGGATCTTCTACACCATTGGCCGCGAAGGCGCGGGCTCTGTCAATGCAGGTGCCGCACTTGCCGCAGGGCTTGTCATCGCCCTCGTAGCAGGACCAGGTCAGCTCATAAGGCACACCCAATTCCAGGCCAAGTTTCACCACCTCTGCCTTGTTCATTCTGACAAAGGGCGCCTCAATCTTCAGCTGATGACCGGAACCTTCATAAATCGCCTTGTTCATGGCGTCATTGAAGACCTCCGAGCAGTCCGGATAGGCAAAGCCTGCGGCATCATCGGCATGGGCGCCATAGTAGATCACGCCGCATTCCTTACTCAGCGCAATGCTTGCCGCCGAGGAAAGGAACAGACCGTTTCGGAAGGGCACATAGGTACTGACCGGCTTCTCTCCCTTGGTCTTCTGAATCTGCACTTCATAACTCTCCTCCGGAATCTCCTCGGTTGACTGCTTGAGAAGGGAACAGTCTGAGTACTGAAAAATCAGGCTCAGATCCAGGAAAAGCTGCTCCACACCATAAAAGGCTGCCACCTTCTTCGCCGCCTCAATCTCCTTATCATGCTTCTGTCCGTAGGAAATGGACAGCGCCGTCACATTGTCTGCGCCGTATTTGCTGACGGCCAGTCCCAAAGCCGTGCTGGAATCCACACCGCCGCTGGAAAGAACAAGTACTCTCATATTTTTCTCCTTTTTCACTTCAGATATAGCTGCAGGCTCGCATCGTCCCGAAAGGTTCCTCTCAGCTCCGCCGTAAAGGTCTTCGTGTTGTTTTTCTTAATGCCTCTTGCCGAAACACAGCTGTGACAGCCCTCCAACGTAACCGCCACATCCTCGCTGCCGGTGATTTCTGTGATAATGTCGGCGATATCCCTGCCGATTTTTTCCTGCAGCTGCAGTCTTCTGCCGACCATATCGCAGACCCGGGCGATTTTGGAAAGCCCGATGACATGACCATGGGGAATATAGGCCACCGTCGCTTTCATGTCGTACATAAGCGCCATGTGGTGCTCGCAATAGGAAAATAGATCGATGTCCTTCATGACCACCACGCGACCGGGTTCGATATGCACGTCTTCATTATCCTCCATGCCTTCAGAAAAGGTTTTGTTGAACATTTCGGCAATCTCATGATTGCTGTAATTCATCCCCGCAAAGACCTCTTCATACATCTTCGCCACACGCTTCGGTGTCTCCTTCAACCCCTCCCTTTCCGGGTCATCTCCCAGGGCAATGAGGATGCCTCGGATATGCGCTTCTATCGCCTTTGTATCGATCATACTCAGACACCTCTCTTTTCCGGATCCCAGATCACCTTATGCATTTGGATCTGTATCTTGGCATCGTTCAGCCGGTTTTCTATCATGTAGTTCACGATATCCACCGGTTCAATCCTGCCGAAAACCGGACTGAAATACACATGACATTTGCCGAGTAACTTCTGCTCCCGGATGATCTCGCCGGCCCGGTTTAAATCCTCCCGGCTGCCGCAGACAAATTTCACGCTATCCTCCGGTAAGAGAAGCGCAAAATTCTCCGTTTTCATGTCCTTCTCACAGCCGCTAGAGGGCGTTTTGTAATCCATGGTGAATACCGGACGCCGCACACCGCAGAAGGGCGCGAGGGAAACAGCGCCGTTCGTTTCAATCTCCACCCGCAGCGCGTCCTCCTCTGTCTCCGCCAGAAGCAGTGTGAGGAGCGCCTGCATTTCCCTCTGCAAAAGCGGTTCACCGCCCGTCAGGGTGACGTTCTTTATCCCGCTTTTCCGAATGTAGGCCGCAATTTCCGCCGGACTTTCTTCCGTATATGCGCAATCTGCTTCATTGGCCCACATGGTATCGCAGTAGCTGCAGCGCAGGTTACAGCCCTTAAAGCGGACGAACACCGCCAGCTCACCGGCCCGGGGGCCTTCTCCGTTGATACTGATAAACTTCTCTACAACCTGCATTATCCTTCATATGCTGCGCAGTTGTTCGGCGTTTCGTAAACCTCCACGCGATGCACGCAGTATCCTTTCTCTTCGATTTTCCGATAAAAATAAGCGGCGAAATTTTCTGCCGTCGGCCGGAAGGGCACTTCCACCATTTTGAAGTCTTCCTCTGTCAGCGCCGCCACGGTCTTCTCCCGCAGGGATCCCGTCTCATAGATCAGGCTGTGGTCCAGAGCATCGCAAAGCGCCTTTAAAAGCCCCTTCAGTTCCGAAAAGTCAAAGAGCATCCCCCGCGTCTGCGGTTCCTCGCTCAGTGTTTCGCCCTGGATTTCCGCCACCACTCTCCAGCGATGGCCATGCACATTTTTGCATTTCCCCTCATAATCCTTCAGGAAATGCGCAGCATCAAAGCTGTCCTCTGATTTAATGTAATACATATTTTCTCTCCAAAAATTAAGAAAGAATGTGCCTTGGCACATTCTCCGCCTGCGGCGGGCCGCGAATGCGGCATGCTTCTTTGCCGCCGCAGTGCGATCCGCGCGGAGCGTTTTTTGATTCATAGGATGCACTTTCCTATGAATTAAAAAAGCTCTGCGCAAAAACGCAGAGCTGTAGATAGTCCAATTCCCTTATACAGTCCTGGTTTTGTTTAATGACAGGATGGTACAAACGAACTGTCAGCAGCCAACGGCTACGGAGGAGAGTATAAAGATTTATCGCTTTGATGTCAATGTCAATCCATCTGACGCACGGCTGCACAAATTTCGGGCACAAGACAGCGCACCAGCCTAGCATTCTCCACTTCAGCGAATAAATGCTGCCATATACAGCGGCAAAGTTAAAATTCCATCCTCATCCATGCCAATGTTGGCATCCGCAAATTTAAATGCACAGGGAATATTCTTGTTGTCCCGAAGCAATGCTTTCAATGAATTTGCACGTCCATTTCCACCTTTTACTTCCACCGGCAGGACCGTCCCCTCTCTCTGAATAATGAAATCAATTTCTTTTTTACTTGTTTCATTTTTATAGAAATAAAGCCGGTATCCCTTCTTATGCAAGGCATCTGCCACCGCACATTCAAAAATACCGCCCTTGGAATTTCCGGTTAACGTATTTTCCACAATATGCTGCTTCAGAGAAAAATCCTTCATTGCCATAAGTAGTGAAAGGTCCGTGGTATAAGCTCTGAAGAATGTATCTCCCGCATAATCATCCAAATCAAAACGCACCTCTGTCACTCTTTTGCACAGGTGAATCATATCTGCCCGAAGCAGCCATTCTATACTGGAATAGTACTTCTGTGCTCTTCCACCCTTTTCAACCTCCTTGTATTGAAACTTATGATTTTCCTTATCCAGCAACTGCTTGCCCAAAGATAAATAACATTTTTCCGCCTTGACCTTTTCTTCCGCGGTTGCATAATGAGCGATGTCATACAGATATCCCTGCAGCAGATTTCGCTGTACCCGATCCACCTCTCTAAAGTCCTTGCAATCTATATATTTCTGCACAGCTTCCGGCATCCCGCCGGTAGCGATATACTGTCGGTAGTAACGCATCATCTGTGTATGAACGGCATCTGGTATCGCTGTTTTTTCTTCCAGATAAACCGCAATACGCTCTGTCATATCCCTGGAAATGTTCATTCCCCAAAGAAACTCTTCAAAATCGATACCATACATTTTCAGATAATCAACATAGCCGACCGGATAAGAAGATGCTCTCTTATAGTCTATCCCCAGTAGCGAGCCTGATGCAATAACATCGAATCTGTCATCCAAGGCCCAAAACTTCAGCGATGTGATCGCCTCCTGGCACTCCTGTATTTCATCCAGAAAAATCAATGTCTTTTTCGGCAATATTTTCTTATCCGGAAACCGAAAACGCATAGCCATCACCATATTGTCAACAACCAAATCTCCCGAGAAAATTTCAGCCGCCGACGGCATTTGTTTAAAGTTGATCTCCAGCAGTTCCTCATAATTTTCTTCCGCAAATCGCTCAACAAGGTACGTTTTTCCGGTTTGACGTGCCCCCTGAACCACAAGGCATTTTCTTCTCTTCGTTTTTACCCAGTCTGCAAGTGCAGTCATGGCTTTTCGTTTCAACATAAATCGCCTCTATTCAACATTTTTTCATTCTATTAACGCGTCTTATCAACATTCTGGAAGGTTAAAATGTATTGTGTATCAACATTTTAGAAAATTTTACATCCGCGGATAGAAAAGGTCAAGCTTCACGCGGAATCCTTTTTCACTAATGAAAAAAAAGAAAAGGGCCACACGGAAACCGTCTTCCGCATGGTCCTTTTTTTCGTATGTCAACGAAGCTCCGCGGCAGGTGCAAGCTGATGATCATACTCTCTCAAGTATGGTATCCTCTGCCTTACCTCTGCAATTTCAGATAAATCAATATCATAGATAAGAACTTCTTCCTCACGATCGGAGGCCTGTGCCGCCACATCTCCCATCGGTGTTACAATCTTCGAACAGCCGCCGGCACCTTCTTCTATATTGTTCACACCAATTACAAAAACCGTGTTGTCCAACGCCCGGGCCGGAAGTTGAATATGCCAGCGATTCATCGCCGGGATGCTCCATACCGAAGGAACAATGATAATCTCGGCCCCCTTCAGCGCCAGCACACGGCTCGGCTCCGGAAACTCAATATCATAGCAGATCAGGGTGCCGATTTTTCCGATGGAGGTTTCCACCGGTTCACGCATGTATACAATAGATATGCTTGCAATGATGAAGGCTAATGCCTATCAGCAGCGTGATAAAATCCGCGATCTTTACGATGTCACGTTCATCATTAACAATTACCACGATAAGTTGAATCCTTCGACGCAGTTTATGTTGCAAAACGCATTACAATATAAGGGAATCGAGCATTTCGATTATATCACCCATGATCAATCCGACGAACTCATCGATGTGGATATACTTGCAGAGCACTTCCTAGAAGCTTTTGATAAGATCGGATTGAATCTTGAAAATGATGAAATCGAAGAAATGAGAGAATGTGAGCGTGACGATTATGAGCCAGATGATGATTTTGAACGCTGATCATTCGCAAATTGCATCAATTCTCGCTAATCTTCGGGTGTCGCAGAATATATCCCAAAAAGAACTTGCTGAAAGTACAGGCCTTGCTCAGCAGGCCATATCGCGTATTGAAAGCGGAACTTACGCCCCATCTTTAAAGAATCTATTGCTGATTGCCGGAGCATTGGGGTATGGCGTTGTATTAGAAAAAAAAGTAGCATTAAGTCTCTTTGTCTCAGTTTTGACGAAAAGTTCGCCAGCGTATAAACTAGGTATATACTTCGAAAGGAGGCTATATATGCAAGCACAAGTAAAAACATGGGGCAACAGTCAGGGAATTCGCATCGCAAAAGACATTCTAAAAGAAGCCAATATTTTCGTGGATGATATTTTAAACGTTGAAGTAAGCCACGGGCAAATAACGCTCACAAAGAAATTCCGCCACCAGACGCTTGAAGAGCGAGCTGCAAAGTTCGGAGGAAAATTGGGTCTTGACGGAGAGTTCGACTGGGGAGAACCAACAGGAAGGGAGAGCTGGTAATGTTGGAAAATATACATCAGGGAGATGTTTTACAAATCGAAAAAATCAAGCTTCTTTTTCTGGTTGACTATACGTAATATACGTATTAGTATAACATCAGGAGGAAACATTACCAATGAGATTTCGAGAAATCGAGAAGATTCTCCTGAGTGATGGATGGGTGTTGGTAGACATTAGCGGATCGCATCATCAGTATAAGCATCCTAGTAAATCCGGGAAGGTCACCATACCCAATCACAGAGGAGACATCCCACAAAGAGTTGTTAACTCCGTATTAAAGCAGGCGGGTCTTAAATAAGACTCGCCTACAATAGCAGAAAGAGGTGATATTGTGAACTACATTTACCCTGCTGTTTTCTATAAAGAAGAAGATGGGCGATATTCTGTTGTTTTTCCAGATCTTAATGATCTGGCAACATTTGGAGACGACCTAGCCGATGCATTTGCAATGGCGCAAGAAGCATGTGGACAGTATTTGTTCACTGCACTGCAGGACGGAGAAAAACTTCCGAATCCGACAGCAATAGATAAAGTAGAAAAAGACGAAGACGCTGCATTTGTCAACTTAATCAGTGTTAATCTTTCAGAATATGCTCGCGCATATGGAAAACAAGCCGTTAAGAAAACCCTAAGTATCCCCGCATGGCTTAATAGTGCATGCGAAAAATACAACATTAACTATTCAAAGGTACTGCAAGAAGCACTAATCGCGAGATTGCAAACATCGTCTTAATGTACAGACACAAGAAGGACCGACAGAGCCAATATGACCTGACGGTCCTTTCTCTTCTAAACAATGATCAGATATCCAACGCGGCATGGTATCCCATGTAAATCGCATTGGTGATGTTGCCCGGACGGACGCAGTCGCCGATTTCACGCACGATCGGGGCGCTGTCTCTGAGTGCATTCACACAGTCTCTGTTGGCACGCTGCCCCACCGCGCATACCACGGATTTTCCCGGCACGAGTACTTCATTTCCATCCGCATCCCTGCAGATCACGCCATCCTTTGTCACTTCCATGCCCTGGTACTGCGTATGCGCCTCGACATACTTTTCGATCATCTGCATGAGGATCGGGCGATGACGGATATTGGCATCTATTGCCAGTTCCGGCCGCATTTCCACAAGATGCACCTTTTTACCTTCCTGCGCCAGATGGATGGCCGCCTCACAGCCCGCAAGGCCGCCGCCAAGCACAACAACACTGTCGCCAACCTTTTCCTTTTCGAGGTAATAGTTGTTGACGATGACGACATTATCCCCATCCATACCCTTAAGAGGCGGAACAATCGGACGAGATCCGACAGCGAGAATCATAACATCTGCCTGCTGTGCCTCTGCATATTCCGGCGTCACCTCTGTGTTGCAGCGGATCTCAACGCCCGCCTCGATGGCCTGGGCCGCAAGGGACAGGCCGAGCTGGTACATCTCCTGCTTGAAGTCAATCGCCTGCTCACACTTCAGGATACCGCCGACCTGGTCACTCTTCTCGCAAAGCACCACCTTGTGACCGCGCAATGCCGCGGTAACCGCCGCCTTCAGACCGGCAACACCACCGCCGACAACCAGCACATTCTTCTTGACTGCCGCCGGAACGATATCGGTTCCCTCAATCTCACGACCGATGAGGGGGTTCACGGTACATCTTCTGGTCTGCGTTGTCGGGCGCTCTGCCATGCAGGTGAAGCATCGAAGACATTTCACAATTTTATCGTCGTTTCCGGCAAGCACCTTCTGGGGCAGATACGGGTCCGCCAAAAGCGCCCGCCCCATGTATACAACATCCGCCTTGCCGGAAGCGATGATTTCCTCCATCTGTTCCGGATCGTTGAGTCCGCCAATGGTTGCCACCGGCTTCTGCACGTGCTTTTTGATCTCTTCCGCAAGGTAAACATTCATGCCATGCTCCGAGAACATGGACGGGTGGGTTTTGAAGAAGCCAAACTGATAGGAGCCTGCGGATACGTCAATTACCCCGACCCTAAAAGGGATCGGGGCTTGCTAGACCCTTTGGTGCTCCCTTTTATTACGAGATTTGTATCTCACCCATCTGGTCCTAGCGTCA
>CAVGED010000136.1:0-14292 GCA_963628035.1 Paludibacteraceae bacterium | reverse complement strand
CAGCGGGTTACGGCTTGTTAATAAGTCAAGCACATGGCTCTGTGAATAATTCAGGATTATTATAGTAGCTGTAAAAAGTTGTCCTGGCAACAGGAGTTTGTATAGATAACTCCTTTACTGAAATTTGATTAAAAAAATGCTTTCGGTAAAGAGAAATAAATGCTGTATGAATTGCTTGCTTTGTATCATTCATAATATCTAATCTCCTCTACAAATACCGCTTTGTATTTCTGTTTGTTTTAAAAATGGGCAATCCCGATTGGAATTGCCCACTCATTGTACAAATTATGCGTTTTTTTCTTCCTTGCACCGATTTCTGCATCAAATGATGTAAGTTTGATGTAAATCGCTGTTTTTTCAGTTTTTTAACAAATGAAGTATGTCCCGTCTATTTGGTAAAACGGTACATCTTTACATCATCTTAATAGAGCTTTGCACCTGCCGGAATGTGGTCATCAACCATCAGAAGATGGAGCTTTTCTTCGCCTTCTTCTTCGTGAATAGCACTGAGGAGCATACCGCAAGAGTCAATGCCCATCATAGCTCTCGGTGGAAGATTTGTGATAGCGATAAGAGTCTTTCCAACCAGTTCTTCCGGCTCATAATAAGCGTGAATACCGCTTAAAATGGTTCTGTCTGTGCCTGTTCCGTCATCAAGAGTGAACTGTAACAGTTTCTTTGACTTCGGTACTGCCACGCACTCTTTTACCTTTACGGCACGGAAATCTGACTTGCTGAATGTATCAAAATCAACTGCTTCCTCAAATAAAGGCTCAATCTTTACCTTAGAAAAATCGATCTTCTCAGGCTCTGCCTTTACTTCCTCTGCAGCTTTGGACTTTGCTTCTGCTTTCTTGGTTCCATCGTTTAAGGTTTTCATCGTCGGGAGTGCTGCCTGTTTCAGCGTTCTATCCCCTCTTATGCCCTGTTATCAAGTAGTATCAGCTTTCGTTTAGCAGTATCTACGGGCAATGTACAGTAGCCCGTAAAGCATATCCGCTGTGCAAATGCTGTACTCTGGAATTCTTGCTGTACCTGAGCAAAAGACCACCGGACTCTTTCCTAAGTTCTCACCCGAATACTCCCTGAACTCTCCCGTCTGACACATGCGCTGCAAGCACCGCAGACTTGATTTTTCCCGCTCAGAAAACATCCAGATTTGCCGATAAGTTGTCTAATGCTTCTTTCTTTTTCGCCTGAGTCACCTCCGCATAGATATCCATCGTGGTCTCAATGCTGGCGTGCCCCATGATCGATTGAATGACCTTTATGTTCGTTTCATTTTCACAGAAACGTGTACAGAAAGTATGTCTCATGTGATGGCAGGAAAAATGAGGAATGATCACAGGATCACGATGCTCATTCTTCGCCTTCAGAATCTCCTCTGCATTGTGTGCTTCGTAGATTCTCTTAATGGCTCTGTTGATTGCCTGCGGATTATGAATGGTGCCAAAGCGGTTGGTAAAAATAAATCCTGTCATACCATCCACCACTGCCGTAGAAAATCCATCTTCCATCTGCCGATCATATTCTTCTTGCAGAACCTCATATACCTGGTTCATCATCGGAAGAATCCGAATGCCCGCATCCGTCTTCGGCAATGATACCTTAAACTCACATTTATAGGTATCATCCCGTCTTGGATAGTAGGTCATCTGATGGTTGATGTTAATGGTACGTTCCTTTAGATCCACGTCTTCCCAACGAAGTCCCACCAACTCACCGATTCTACATCCTGTTCCCAAAAGTACCGTAAAGAACGGATACCATCCCACAAACACCGGACTCTGAGCAATGTAGTTCATAAATGCTCTCTGCTGTTCCAATGTCAGGGCATGTCGAATTCCCTTCTTGTTGCCGGTTTTCTTCTTCAGTTCAGCCATCACGCCATCGGACGGATTGTTTCTGATAATGCCGTCCCGCACAGCAAGCTGAAATGTCGGATGCAAAATCGTATGGACTGTGTCCAGCGTGTTGATCTGCAACCCTTTGTTGTTCAAAAGGTCGTAGTAGAATCGAAGCACGTCTGAGTATCTCACCTTACCAATCTTTTTCTTGCCAAATCCGTCTCTTACGAAACGGTCATACATATAATGGTAATTTGATCTGGTAGAACTTCTCAGCTCAGACTTTGTGGAAATGTACCTGTCGAATACGAAATTAACGTCCGCACTTCCTGCTGCATACACATCCAGACCATCTAACTGATCCCTTAACATCTTCTCTTCTCGATCACGCAGTTTCTTCAGATCCTTGGAATAGATATAATGCCTCTTCCCAGATGGATCCGTGTATCCATATACATACTTGCCGTCACTTGCTCTTTGGAATTCTCCCTTCCGCAGTACCCTGCCTTTTTTATCTTTTCTTGATGCCATTGTAAATCTCCTTTCAAAATAGCAGAAAAGAGATTTGCACTTACTTTCGTTTCCGGGATTCCTTCCTGTAAAGCAACTCTATGCCGTCTTTCATAGCTTCGGTCATCGTCTTGTTGGCAGATTCAGCATAAGTCTTCAGCTTCTGGTACTCCTTCTCCGTAAATCGAACCGATACCTTATGTATCATCGGCTCTTCCAATTTTGGTCTTCCCATCTGTGCCATCGGCCTTGCCTCCTCTCTCAACACAACCTCATTATGCTAAGTGACGGACAAATAGTCAATGCCTAATTGAAAAAATAAGCGCAAATCATTCCCTGTTATTCCGTGATATGAAATGTTTCCAAGTATTCCTCAAAGATGTCACAGTTCACCAGCACCAACTTATTCAGCTTATAAATGGCACCGGCATCCCTGGCCATATCCTCGAACTTAGACTGACACATGGAGTACAGCTCTGCGCCCTCCTTGTATCTGACAAATCTCTTACGGTCCACTTTTTTCTTCTGCATAGTAGTGTGCCTCCTTCATTTTTATTGAAGCGTCTGCTTCTACTACACTGGAAAAATTGCAACCCCTGAATACTCGGTGATGATTTACGCTGTCGGATGGTGCTGATTGTTACCTGTTTCGTTCAGAATAGCTTGCCCATACCTCTCGCTACAGCGCCTGTCTGCCTCTCACCGAATTCCTACCGAATTAGGCAACAAAAAAAGGACCTCCTAAGAGATCCCAACAAAAACATCCATAAAGAAAAACAGAGCTAACATCGCTTCCGCAATGCCGCTCCGCAAAAGATAATCTTTTTCTATGTAGTACATATTTTACACAGTTTCAAACCAGCTGTCAACCACCATTTTCAAGAAATCAAACGTTCCCTTTATCAATGGATTTGTCTGATAATAACTCTCATTCTTATCAATTCGTTTCATCACCTTCTGAAGTTCTTCACCCTCAGATTGTTTTATTCCATCACTTCCCACCATGGTCTTATGCATATAAAACAGGGTGATTATCTGCTGAATTCTGGCGTTGCTCATCCTGTTCTTCCTAAAATTACTGTTCATCTTAGGGATTTTCACAAGTTCATCGGTAACATCCTTATTTGTTTTATGAGTCGTCGTATTGGCTTTAAGGTCATTCAAAATACAATTGCTGTGAGCTGAGGCATTTCGAATTTCTTTGCAGGTCAGAAGCCTGTAATAATTATTCTTCATTTCATCATCGTCAAATCTACGCGCACAGAAATCATAAAAGGAAACCAGTCTTCCAAAAGGAATTATCTCAATAAAAGCCCATATCGGATATGCACCAGCATACTTATTCACAATGTCGCCGCAATAGATATTTCCCTTATTTCTGTTAAGTTCACTATAGCAAATTTTCTTCTGATTTTCATTCAAAAAATCCAGGTAATCCTGTACAATCTGGTAGCCGTCCTCATTATGCTTATCTATTTTATGCAAGAGCTGTAGTTTTGTGTGATGTTCAATATCAAGCGCCATGAGTACAATTCTGTATCTCAGTTTCATATCAATCACTGCCAGATCTACCAAATATGCAAATTCCAAATTTATGTATTTTCCCTTGTTTTCTCCATCAGGATGCTTACCATAATTCTTTCTATAGGCAGTCAGCTTAAAATAATTGTTATTCTGTGTAAGATATTCTTTAGCTGCCTCTTCATCCATTATGTTAAAGAGCACACCTTTTTGCTTCAGATGCTCAACTTGTCCATCTAGAGATAGTCTTGGTTTCGTAATGTCCATCAATCAAACACCTCTATCTCAAAGTGCCTTTATTTTACCACGAACATTGTCGATTATCAACGAATTATTGACGGGCACTTATCTGACTCCCCGCAGGAAATATCCGCCTTCTCTGCAAAACCTGCCTGCTTCAAATCATCATCCCCTTCCGCAGAAATGCTTCATTGTCTCCTGCAGATCCTCGCTGAAATCTGATAGATCTGCCAAGGTGATTGCACCTTCACTCAGCAGATTCATAATAGTAAAATGCATCGTCGATCTGCTCATCTCACATTGCACACCACTGTCCTTCTTATCCTTTCGAATCCGCTGTTCCAGTGCCCAAAACTTATCTGAGGCATTGCCCTCACCACTCAGGAGCTCAATATACTCCCTGTTCAGTTTTTCCATGTAGGATTCCTGCCAGTCAGCTATCTTGTTTCGGAAGATCTTCCAGTCCTTCTCTGAAAATCGATTCATCAGTCACAGCACCTCGCAATCTTTTCTCCGCATTTATCGCAATGGCCTTCTATTACGACACCGAATTTATCCTTTCGCAGATTATAGCCCGGTTTAAAAGAAGCGACTCCGCAATTTACACAGAAAGCATTATGCAGCCACATCTCCTTGATGTCTTCAGGATAAGTCCGCCAAAGACGAATTGCCTCTATATCTGTGGTTCCCTCTCCTTTTGCAAATTCATCCGCTTCCATTTCCTGCCTGATGAACTTCTCAACAGTATATTCGTCACAGCCATCCTTACGGAACTGCTCCGCCATTTCCTTGTATTTTCCCTTATATTCCATAGCTAACACCCCTCACACATAATCCTCAATCATATCGAATTGATATGATTACATATTAACATCAAACTTTATGTATATCCACAGAAAAAAAAGCCTGCGAACATCAGGATCACTCCCAACACCCGCAGGCTCTCTATCATTTCTCTATTCTGTTATTCCTTCTCAATGTACCCTGAATGCACGAACCCATAAATCCGTCCATCAATTCTCACATAAAACCACTTGCTTCCATCCTTCGCCAGGATACTGTCACATACATCCACCAGATTTCCAAATCCCAACACTGGCCAGGACTTAATATTGGCATGTTCCATCCCAGCCCAGGAACGAACATTCAGCCTGTCTGCCGTCACCTTACCGACCCACTGCGGCGTTTTACACAGTCCACCGGATCCAGATGCACCTGTTGTAGTATTCTTGGATGCACTTGCGCCAGATCCTGCCGTACCTCCGCCAGTTCCACCTTCCGCTGCATACTTCGGCACGCCATATCCCCGGATATACCTTGCATTCACCTGCAGCGTGCGTCTTCCCACCGCATTATTTTTATTCCCCTCGATTACCGTAATATTATTTCCACTGACCGACTCCACGATTCCCACATGATCCGGCCAGCCGGTATTATCTCCACTTCCACTGTCGTCCCAATCATAGAAAATAATATCTCCCGCCTTCGGCACCCTGGCATCATTTTCATCCCATTCTCCCAGATTCTGGAACAGCTGCACCATCTGACCACAGCCACATTCTGTCGGAATAATGTCGCTCATCCCGGTTTTAATAGCACAGGCCGACACAAACGTCGCACACCATGCATCCGTATACTGCACCTTATATCCTCTTGCCAAAGGCTGATGCCCATTATAAACATCAATAATCTTTCTGTGACTTCCATCGGATTCCTTACATCCGATCCAACTTCTCGCCTGTGCCACCAATGTACTTGCTTTTCCTGCCATAATTATTCCCCATCCTTTCTGCTCTCACTATTCGCATCTTGCTCTTTCTCAGTTTCCTTCTCACTGCGATCATGCAGCTGTTCCAGCACTTCCCTCAGCTTCTCCGGAATCGGCAGTCCCAGATGCGCTGCATTTTCCAACAGGCTGATGCCCTCATTGCTAAGATAAAAGAAAATCACCGCTGTCCTAAGCACACAGCCACTCTTCAAAATCTCCGCATCCATCACATTGGCAATGCCAACCAGCATAAAGATCAGCACCTTCCTGCAGATTCCCTTAAAGCCCACGGCGCTGGACAACACATGATCTGCCGCTGCGCACATGACGCCCGTGATATAATCCACGATTACGAACAGCACCAGTGCCATCAAAAGCCCATCGCAGCCACCCAGAAAATAACCAAGCCATCCTCCCACCGCTGCAAATACCACCTGAATTGTGTTCCAAAATTCCTTCATTGCAAAACCTCCGTCATAAAGAGAGGCAGCCTCCGTCTCCCGGAAACTGCCCTTGCCAGTAACTACCCTGTTTTCCACTTTTCACTGCTCTACTCTGAACTCTCCTCCGTCAGCGTATAAGTGATCTTCATGGTTTTATCCGCATTCTTCACCACTGCCTGACTCAAGTTATTTATGGTAGCCAGATATGGCGTCAGCAAATACATCCTCCGGTATTCACTGCCATAACTGGATGACCATCCCATCAGGTATCCCTTATAAGAAAAAAGCGGCGTTGCGATATTATCAAACCGCACCGTACCCGCCGTCTGAATCACCTTATCATTCACATCAATCTGGAAATCCCATCCAATGATCAGATCTCCGATCAGCTGCAGATAGGACTCACTGCTTCCGCTTCCTCCAAGCGGCTTGAACGCAGATGTAAATCCAAATGGAATCAAGGTCACATCCGAAGAATTGTTCACATTGATCTTGTAAATGCCGGTCTTATCATAAGCCACCACATACAGATAGCCCTTTCGCACCACCGCCCTGTTTGTGATACAGGGATAGCTGTCATACTTCACACTTCCAATGTACTGCAGCTTCGCATTGGTCAGCGTCCAGGATCCTTCCGTGAAGGAATAATCATCCTTCTTAATCTTGATCCAAAGCACTGTTGCATTGCCGGAAGAATTCTGCTGATTGGCAAATCCATACCAGTATCCATCCGCTCCATCAAAGAAGTGGCCATATGGAGTATAACTTCCATAGAACTTGAACGTGCTGCAGCTTAATACCTGGGTATCCAACAAGGTCACTGTAGAATCATCCAGTTTCTCATTCAGGCCAATGTTAAACACCGGATACCGAAACTTCCGAATAGTCACCGTACTGCTGGCATAACTGATGGTATAGAGAAGGTTCTTTTCAAAATCAATCTCCACAGCCTCATAGAAAACCATCTGCTGTTCCTTCGTAAGGTTTCCTATATCCACAGTCTGGATACCCAAAAACGGTGTGTTTGAAGCCGCCACACTGCCGTAAGCATTGGTTCCTCCCTGCTTGGATGTCAACCCCACTGCGGCAATGGTGCCGTTTCCCTGACTCGGCGTAAACTCCCAGACAAACTTATAGCCATTCTCCAAGGTTTTACTCTCCGTCAGATTCAAGCTTCCCCGCTGCACATTGGCAGTCGCATTGACATCATTGCTTGCATAGGCCACCGGCAGATTGTCCGAAGACGGATAAATGTTGTTCACATCCTCTGTCAATGTCTTCGAGAACAACAAAATCCCCCCGATCATGTTCGGACAGATCGGCAGTAAATTTCCATTCCAGAGCAGAATGTTTCCATACTCATCTCCCACCTTCATCCAGGTTGCCATGGGATTGATTCCCAAAATATTGTTCACCGCATTCGTCACCATATTGGTCTCGCTGATGGTCTCCACCTCACCGGTAGTCGCATCCGTCAGCTCAATGACCATTTCACCTTTTAACTTCATGCCTTCTCCTTTCCGCTGCAAATCACACGCAGCACATAGTCTCGAGACCATCCCAAGCCTCATCCTTTGTTCATCCCGCGGAATCTGAGGCTAATGTCTTTTCCCTTACATATCCACCGGCCTGCAGAATCCACCAATACCAAACTTACCGGTCACTACGTCAGAATAACTTCTCTGCACCAGTTCCTGAATCTCCCACTCGTTACTTTCGGCAAATGTCTTCACCCAAAGTCTTCCAGTTTCCTTGCCGGTACCAAAGCCAAACCGCTCCGTATATTCCTCGAAAGTCAGCTTGCCATCCCATGCTTCTTCTGCAGCCATTGCCTGACCGCTGATGGATGCTATACAATTCCCCACATCCACGGCAGCATTGCCGCCACTCATCCGCAGATACACATTGAACGTATTGGTGAAATTTGCCGTTACCTTCTCAATGGGATAATACAGAAACAACACATGCTTTCCGGAATACCAAGTCTCTACCGGATGAAATGGTTCGATCACCTCATCATTTAATTCAAAGGTCACAAAGCACTGTGCCTGACCATCCTCTGTCCAGACCACCGGCAAGGCAACTTCCACGGATACATCTGTACTGCTCGCAGAAGTAACTGCCTCATCATTTTCTGTCGAAACCTCGCTGTCAGCTCCTGAGCTGCTCTCCGGTATCGGCACAACTATCGTTCCCTTTGCCTCGGCACTTCTGCTCACCAGATCCGCCTGCACATCCATGACCACCTCGCCCAGAAACTGCATATGGTTTTCTTCTGATGACGCAAATTCAATGCTGATGATCTTCACGTCCGTGTCCGCAATACTGTAAGCACTGGCATTGGTAAAGGTATGAATCCCCAGTTTTCCATTGGAGGCCGTCTCATTGATCTGGTTGATCAGTCCAGAAATATTCTTGTCATTCTTAGACTTCGCCTGAGCCAGTCTCGGATTCTTCCCCACACATTTGATGGTCTGCTTTCCACCGATCTTCGTCTGAATACTGGTAATGCAGCTGATTTCATCACTGTCTGCCTGACCTCCGGAAAACTTCAGCACATCTCCCGGATCTAAGGCCGGATTCCCAATGGTGGTGGAATCATAGGGCACATACCGAATCACAGAAATGTCATTCAGAATATTCCGGCATAAAGTCTCTCTGGTTTCCTTCAAGCCAAACTGCAACAGCGGATTTACACCCAGATTCATGGTCAGTCCATCATCCGGATCCAGTGCATAATATTCTGCTGTCTCTGTCTTCTTATTGGTAGAATTGACCGCCGTATATCTGGTAATAAAATCGGAAAAACTGGAACTAAATCGGTGTTTCTGTGCTACCGTCATCACCGGCTCCACACCATACTTCACCAGTTCCAACTTCCCACTTCGGTTGATACAGAAAAACCCGCCAAGGACCTGTGCCACATAACTCAGCACATCCCGGCAGGTTTCAATATCATTTTCTGTATAAATAGACAGCACCTCGCTGCCATTCGGCATGGCCTCGATTTCCGCCTCCGATTGCTCCGGATCCACCTTGCAAGTCTTACAACACAGGTTGATGAAATCCCAAGCCGTGCCCACCGTCTCAAAGCCATTGAAGCTTTTATCAAAGTGCAGCATATAATCATAGGCCTTGATCTCCAGACACTTCACCAGACGATTTGCCTCCGAGACTTCAAAAATTCCCATCGGCACCTCTTCCTCAGTGCCATCCGGCAGTTTCAGATGATAGCCAAGGGTAATAACCGCATCCTCCAAGGTATACCGGTCAATGTCACCGAAAATCGTGATTCCCATCTCTGCCGCATATACCGTCCCCAGTTCCATCTCTGTACTTCCGCAGCATTGTCTGGTAATATATCCGCTGCCCTTGACGATATCCTTCGCCCCGAACTCATATACCGCTCCAGCCTTGGTTGTAATCTTTCCCGTCCAGTAATAGCTCCTGGTATTCTCCTGCACCGCCTGCAGGAAGGCCTCCGACACCGGATACATTGTCTCACCTCCGTTCGATCGCAACTGCGCGCAAAAGGAGCTCACATCTCCCTCAGCGTAAATCCCACCGTCCACAATCCCTTATAGCTTGTGTCCTTCTTAAGATTTGCCTTATATCCATCCACATACATCTCCGTGCTGACCAGTTCCGCCGTCACCGGATCAAAATACTGCACCTGGATCTTATCTTTCTTGGCATACGCTCCAAGCTTCGTAAGCCACAGCTTTGTGACAGAAAAGCTAACTGAAATACTGACCACCCCATGCCTCACCACATCTCTCTGCGTGGTACCGGCCTCTGTCTCACCGCCGGAATCCGCTTCCACATCCTTTAATTCCACATCATAGGAATCCGGAAGCGGCAGCTTCTCTCCATCAAAAATCAAATATTGATAAAATGCCATCTAGCACACCCCTTCCATAAATCCTCTGATAAAATCATCTTCCTCCGCTTCTCAGGTTCATTCTCTGCTGCGCTGTTACGATCACCTCATCCAGCAGCTGATTGCTCAGATATACCGGAATGACAATGTCTCCGGCCTCTCCAGCGCTTCCCATGCTGATACCGCTGACCGCCTCCCGGATCGCAGAAACCAGACTTCCCCGATCACCACCAGAAACATTGCCGCCATAGCCTACATTTCCATAAGCAAGCCCAACACTACCATTCGTCTGTCCAACCATCATCCGCGGCGACAGCACCATATCCTGTGCCACACTGTCCACAGCATCCTTCACAAGTCCCTTGCTCTTCTCAATCCCCTGCGCCAGACCTTCCATAAAGTCCGGCATCCAGGATTCAAAATCCGTCAATGGACCTTCATCCGGTACAGAGAAATGAAGGAAGGACTTGATGGTTCCCGCCACTTCCTTCACTGCATCTGTCACGGCACTAATGCAGCTGCGGATACCATCCACAATCCCATTGATAATATCCGCGCCCCACTGCCATGCAGAAGAAGCCAGTCCCGTGATAAAGCTGACGGCATTATTAAAGCCTTCCTGAATGCTATTGTAGATTCCCGTCACCGTACTCTTGATCGCATTCCACATGGCATTAAAGGCATTGCCCACAGTATCCTTGATGCCGTTCACCAGATTGCTGACGGTTGATTTGATGCTCTCCCAAACCGATGAGATTGTATTCCTGATGCCATTGGTCACACTGGAAATCACGCTCTTGATCCCATTCCACACCGTGGTAATAGTTGACTTAATTCCATTGACCACAGTTGAAATCGTGGTCTTAATACCATTCCAAATGGTCGAAATCAAGGTTTTAATTCCATTCCAAACGGTCGATGTTACATTCTGAATAGTCGTCCATGCGGTCTGTAAAAATCCACTAATAGCTGTCACCACCGTGGTGAAAATTCCCTGGATTCCTGTCCAGAGACTAGAGAAAAAATCTTTAATGCCATTCCATAAAGTCACGGCAGTATTTTTGATTGCCTCCCAGGCTTGGGGAAGAAATGCTGATATCGCTTCCCAACACTGGAGCACCACCTCTTTCACATTTTCCCAAAGGCCGATCCAGAACTGCCGGAACTCTTCATTGGTATTCCACAGATAAATAAACGCCGCCACCAATGCCGTAATCGCCGCAATGATCAGCACGATCGGATTGGCCAGCATGGTCACGTTCAATGCCGCAAAAGCTGTCTTCACCGTGTTGATGACTCCAACAATCTGCGGAATAATGGTCATGATCGTTCCAATGGCAGAGATCACCTTGCCCACTATAATCAACACCGGACCGATTGCTGCCACGATCAGGGCAATGGTGACAATGGTTTGCTTCATTCCCTCCGGCATGGAATTTAAGATATCAACAAATCCCTGCAGGAAGGACACGATATTCTTCACTGCCGGAAGCAATAATTCTCCAAAAGAAATGGCCAGCTCCTCCAATGCTGACTTCAGAATGGTAAGCTGACCTTCCAGGTTATTATTCATGGTATCGGCCATACTCTGCGCCGTACCGTCACAATTATCAATGGCAGTTGAAAGCTTGTTAATATCGCCTTCTCCCGCATTCATCAATGCCAGAAAACCGGACATTGCATTCTTTCCAACCAAGGTCTCTGCCGCAGCCGCCTGTTCGGACTCAGTCAGTCCCGAAAAAGCCACTCGACAGTCTGCCAAAATATCCGACAGACTCCGCATGGAGCCATCTGCATTGGTAGTGGCAATCGTCACCTCGCCAATGTTCTTTCCTGCAATGGTAAAATCACTGGAAAGATTCGTCATAATGGTACGAAGTGAAGTACCGGCCTGGGTGGACTTGATTCCCGCATTGGCCATCAGACCAATCGCCTCCGCCGTATCTTCTACAGAAAATCCAAAAGATCCTGCAATCGGTGCGCAGTACTTGAAGGTCTCACCCATCATGGAAACATTGGTATTGGCATTGGAACTCGCTGCCGCCAACACATCCGCAAAGTGCCCAGAATCAGAAGCCGTTAGTCCAAAAGCGGTCAAGGCATCCGTCACAATATCCGAAGTGGTAGCCAGATCCTCACCGGAAGCTGCAGCCAGGTTCATAACCCCTTCAATACCGCCTAGCATATCCTCTGTCTTCCAACCTGCCATTGCCATGTATTCCATAGCTGATGCGGCCTCGGAAGCAGAGAACTTTGTCTTGGCTCCCATCTCTCTGGCCTTATCAGAAAGCGAATCCAGATCAGATCCAGTGGCTCCGGAAATGGCTGCTACCTTGCTCATGCCAGACTCAAAATCTGCCGCTGTCTTCACTGCAGCAGTTCCAGCCGCAGCTACTGCACCCGTCACCGGCAACAGCTTTGTTCCCACACCGGAAATCGTATCTCCCACAGACTGAAGCTTTTCCCCTGTCGCAGAAATCTTCTGCAAAGCCGTAGCCGACTGATTGGCCTGCTCTTCCAAAGACTTAAGCTTCGCCTCTGTCTCCGCAATCTCCCGCTGCAATCCATCATACTGACTTTGGGTAATCTCTCCGTTGGCAAGAGCCGCATTGGCCTGCTCCGCCGCAGTCTTTAAAGTCTCCAGCTTTTCCTTTGTCTCCTTGACAGCATCCCCCAGAAGCCTGTGCCTCTGTGCAAGCAGCTCTGTATTTCCCGGATCCAGTTTCAGGAGCTTATCTACATCCTTCAGCTGGCTCTGCGTATTTCTGATTTCTGAATTGACTCCCTTTAAGGCAGTCTGAAGTTTCGTGGTATCGCCGCCGATCTCGACTGTGATACCCTGGATTCTGCCAGCCATCTGGTTCCCTCCTCTCCAAATATTAAAAATATGTGAATTGTGTTACAATACATTGCTATTTACATACAATATGGTTATAATATAAGCAGAACGAATACCGAAAGGAGATGATTCATATGGCACAAACAACCATTACTGCCCGCGTTGATTCTTCTGACAAAAGCAAATTTGACAGTTTTTGCTCTAATGTAGGAATCAACACTTCTACCGCCATCAATATGTTTGTGAAAGCAGTCCTTCGAGAGAACCGCATTCCTTTTGAGATTACACAGGCCTCTGATCCATTTTTCTCTGAAAGCAATATGGCTCATGTCAAAAAATCTGTTCAGGAGCTGCGTGCCGGTAAAGGTACCGCCCATGAACTGATCGAGGTGGACGATGAGTGAGAAAATATGGTCAGATGAAGCATGGGAAGACTACCTATACTGGCAATCACAGGATAAGAAAACCTTGAAACGCATCAATCAGCTTGTCAAAGACATTGAACGCAACGGATGCATGGAAGGTATTGGAAAACCAGAGCCATTATCTGGTGATCTTCAAGGAGAATTCAGTCGTCGAATCGATGAGAAAAACCGTCTTGTTTATCACATAGAGGGTGGCCGCATCTACATTGCACACTGCCGTGGTCATTACGGCGACAAATAATTCAAAAGAGTCACTGTGTAAGTGGCTCTTTTCCTTTTAAAACATATCAAAGTCCCTCTGCACCGGCAGCTGACTATACACCTCCGGCACCTCATCATTCTGCATTTCACTGTACATATCATTGATTTCCCCAATGGTCAGCAATTCCATCTCACTGATATGCACCCCTAACTGTACCGCCCTCAGCAATAGGAGCGGTGTCGTCATTTCCCGGTCAGTTGCCCGAAGTTTTTTTTAGATTCCACCTGTGTCTGTACATTCAGTCCCCACAGCACAATGATCTCCGGCAATACCTGATAAATTGAAAATGTTCCAAACTGATCCAACCACGCATCTGCTGTATCCGGCACTCCCTCAGGATCCGCGTGCTTTGCCATGATGTAGCTAATATCCTCAAATACTTCCAGGGAAAATGAATCCAACATCGAGACCTCCGGATTTTCCTCATCAATACTCTTCTGCAGAGCACTCAGATCCCGATAAATATCCCTGTGAAATTTATTTCTGTAAATCCTTGGAATAGCAGCCGATGCCCGGAAAGTCACCTGCTGTCCATCTATCTCAATCGTCTTTGTAAG
>CAVGED010000135.1:0-14919 GCA_963628035.1 Paludibacteraceae bacterium | reverse complement strand
AATGTGTAGCCGCCTGCAACGCCTTTCAGGAAAAGTATCCAGAGTGCGGCACGAACGGAAAACCGGATAGTTCGTTTGGCCCCAAGTGCTGGAAGAAAGTACTGTCGTTGCTTAGATAATGGACAAGCCCCGGTGATGAGCCGGGGCGGTTTTGTTTCAAAATTTTTCAATTATTTTCTGATTCTTCCAGAGATCTTCTGATATTTGCGATTGATTCTCCCAGTACCAGAAATATTTCAGCATCGCCTGATGCCTGCAAGTAATCTGACACGCCAAGATGTGTGCAGAGCTGCTCAATTCCCTTTAATTGCATTACTGCGCTCTCTATCTTTCGCATAATGTATCACCTCCGGCAGAAGATGATAGCACGAAAAAGATTCCACAGAACAAAAATATGCAATATGCATATTAAAATGGCGCAATGACAAATGCCTACTTGCACTTCTGGATTACGTACCTGTTCATCCCGTCAGATATTTTTAGCCTCTTTAAAGTGGCTTCCAATAATAATGCGTCTTGTATTTCGAAGATTTCCACATAAGATATTTTTTCGTTTTCGCAAATTCTGACAAGTGTGGAGAAAGAAATGTCCTTTGCCTGTCCTCTTACAATGTCGGACAACCGCCTGTTAGATACATCACATTTTATAGATATGTCGGTTAACGTCTGGTGGTCGCATTCCATCTTTAGTAAAATTTGTTCCCTCAAATTTTTTATGTATTTTTCTGATGGCATTTTGATTTCGTGCAATACCTTAGATTGCGCGAAAATCGCAAAGAAAGGAAATGTATTGCATTACTTCCTCCATTTGTTGTGGCATAATATTGTTGTCTTGAAAACAAGACAATCAATTTCTGGCAAGAGGGAGACCTTTTCCGCATTTTCTTTGTCTCCCTCTAAAAAAGTCGATAGGTTAATTATAACCCCGAAAACGCCATGAGTCAAATTAAGGAAGTGACAAGGTTTTGAAAAAAAACGCAGGAGGAAGATAAAGTGACAGAAAAAGAATACTATAGAGAAAAGATTGTTGAAATGGTGAAAGGAATTGGGGACAGCGCTGTCCTTACATATATTTACAGGATGATTGTCGCCATTCTAAAGGGCGGATAGCCACAATTGGTAATTTCTGGAAATTTTGAAACACACTTGACACAAACACACGTTCGGTACTATAATACCACCAGAGGACATTTTCGGAGCAAAAAAAAGAAAAAAGATATTGGCGGAGGTGCTAAGGATGAATGATAGGGAAAACGAATACTACAGGAAAAAGATTTTTGATATCGTTAATAAATGTAATGACACACACTGGCTAAAGGTCATATATGCCTATTTAAGCAAACTGTTAAAATAATAAAAAGAGACAAGGGACTTCAAGTTTCCCTTGTCTTTCTTTTTACTTTCCAGCTATAGAATCAATCAACTTTTCAAGGATTTCCCATTCGCTTTCGTCCAACTTTGAGAGAGCAGTCACAAGCCTGTGCTTAAAACTATCTTCGCCACTTCGTTGAATTTCTCCAAGCATTTCGGAAATTTGCTCATCTTTTGATTTTTGAATAAACATTTCTCCAGTTCCGTTTCGTAGCCATTTTTCATTCACATCAAACTCCCTACATATAGAAAGGATTACTGCGTCCGTTGGATTTCTAAGTCCGGTCTCGTAGTTTGTAATAGTGTTTCCTTTCACACCTATCCTTTCACCAAAGCTTGTCTGTGTAAGATTTGCTGCTTTTCTAACCATCTTTATACGATCTTTCATGATTAAATCCTCCTTTCGAAATTAATATATCAAAAAAAACTCACAAAGTCAACATTTTTCTATTGACAATATTCTCACGTTGTGATATATTAAACTCACAAAGTCAATAAGGAAGGGCGAAAATACATGAAAAAGCTTACGTATAGACAGAAACGAGACTTTTTGGACAAATGGGAGTGGCTAATTGTTTGTATTGTCCGATTCATATCTTGTCTCGCAGGTGCTTTTATCGGAATTTTTATCGCACATTTTCTCTAAATGATAAGTGGCTGTTGCGGTAATTATGGAAACTGCTATAGGGATTAAGATGTTTTTCACAAATTCAATACGCCGATTTTCATTATAGTATTTGCCTTTCGGTGTAAGAATATATGAAAAATTTGATCGAGTTACAGTTGTACATACCATTGAAAAATATCCTTTTTCCTTTAGCACAAGGAATGCTTGGTAAACATCTTCTCCGTCATATTTGCCTATTTCATTAAGCGAAATGGAATTGTCACAGTTTTTAGATGTTTTCCGTAAAATTGTCCTTTCGATTTTAAGTAGCATGATATGCCCTCCAAAATATTTTGGAATAAGTATATCACAAAAAGGAGGTGAGGTAAATGAGTGAAAAGGAAAAACAGGTTATTCGGAAGCTGAAGGAAGCTATTCCTAAAATGTCGGATTTTGACAAGGGATATGTTCTCGGTAAGGTTGAGGGTATGGCTGACAAGAAAAAAGATGATGGTGAGAAGAATTCGCCGGACAAGTAGGAAAGGAGAGCAAATGAAAGAATTACAGAGATTTTCAACAACTCAAACATCAGAAGAAAGGCTTGGTGTTTTGAGCGAGAACAGAATACTTTCCTTAGAGTATTTTGTGGACAGTATCGGTTTGGATATCGCAGAGGAAATGGAAGCAATAAGACAGGGAAGAAAGAAAAAGGAAGAAACACAAATTGAATTAGAAATCCAAGTTCTTAATTCCCTGTCAAACGCAGTTAATGCCTTAGCAAATTACAAAAGATCAGGATTGTAGTTTGTTCTAAATGGGTTTTCTACTGCTTTTGCAGTATTTGGTGGAAGTTCTGATTGAAGTGCTTTATATGTTTCATCATAGTACCGTGAATACTCATGAATGAAATCTTCAACAGAATTTTTATAACCCAAGACCCTGGCAATGGCGTAGGCGTTAGCCTTTTGCTTATTATCCACATTAACCACCTCCTTATAGTTTAATAAGGAGATTATAACAAAGAAAGGAAGTGAAGTAAATGAACGAATTGCAGATTTTTAATAATGAAGAGTTCGGAGAAATCCGAACAGTAGTAAAAGATGGAGAACCAATGTTTTGCTTGGCTGATGTTTGCAAAGCGTTGGAACTCGAACAGGTAAGCAGAGTTAAATCAAGGCTTAAAAAAGATGGGGTTACTACCAGTAAGGTCATCGACAGATTAGGTAGAGTACAAGAAGCTACTTTTATCAACGAGAGTAACCTTTACAAAACAATTTTCCAGAGCAGAAAAGAAAGTTCTGAACGATTTACAGAATGGGTAACATCCGAAGTTCTTCCCTCCATCAGAAAGCACGGAATGTATGCAACAGAAGAGCTGCTTGCAAATCCAGATTTGTTGATTGCGGTTGCAACGGAACTAAAAGAGGAACGAGAGAAACGCAGGGAACTTGAAGTGACAGTTCAAGAAATGAATTCCGTAATAGAAGAAATGCAGCCGAAAGTAAACTATGTGGATTTGATCTTGAAAAGCAAAGCCACGGTTCTTGTAACACAGATTGCGCAGGATTATGGAGTGTCAGCAAAGGCATTTAATAAGAAGTTACAGGAGTTGGGTGTTCAGCGTAAGGTTGGCGGCCAATGGATCCTATATCGCTGCTATCAAGGTCTTGGATATGTCCACAGCAAGACAATTGAAATTACAAGGTCAAATGGACAGCCAGATGTGGTTATGCAGACCGAATGGACGCAAAAAGGGAGACTGTTCCTGTACGAATTGTTAAAGAAGAACGGCATTTACCCGTTAATAGAAAGAAAGGAGTGAGTCGGAAGATGAAGTGGTTTAGCAGGTCGCTGGTCGTAATTGGACTGACTCAAATGGCAGTCGGCGGCATTACCATTGACACTCCCGGAATCTGGATGTACCTGGCAGCAAGCCTATGGGTCGGCGGAATGGTAACGGTTTTGATCGGAATAGCGATTGCTATCGCAGCCGAGGAAAGAGAGAAGAAGAGAAGGAGGTGGGAACATGCGGAAAAGATTAGGATGGACAGGTTTTTCAGGAATTGGATTGATTCTGGCGTTTGTGGCGATCCTGGCAAGCGTATTGACCGCACAAGCGAATGCAGGTGGCCCCGGTTACAGCCGTATCGAACAGACCGAGAATGCTGCTGTTATCCAGTACACGAATCAAGTAGCGGAGAAATATGCGATCTGCCCGGAACTGTTGCAGGCAATGGTGTTTTACGAATCCAGTAACAAGATGTCTGCCAAGAACGGTAAGTGTATCGGGTACATGCAGGTCAGCACCAAGTATCACGGTGGACGAGCCGATAAGCTGGGCGTGAGTATCTACGATGGATACGGCAACATATTGACCGGCACGGATTATCTCGTTGAACTACTGGAAGAGTACGACGATGTTGCATATGCTCTTGACGTGTACAACGGGAACTCGAAGGCGAAATACAATCACGAAAACGGAATTATATCTTCGTATGCAGGAAAGATACTGGATCTGTCTGAAAAATTGGAGAGACATCATGGAAAATAAGAAATGGACACAGCGGAGCGGCAACTCCAATCTGTGCCCAAAACAAAAATACACAAGACCATTATAGGTCGGAAAGGAAAAATTGTCAATGAATAGAGACATTTTAGAAAAGAACAAGGTGGAGATCACCGGGAAGATTGCAACAAGTTTTGTCTACAACCATGAGGTGTTTGGAGAGAAATTTTACAAGGCAGACGTGATTGTGAAGCGGTTGAGCGGCTTTGAGGATATGATTCCGCTGGTTGTATCCGAGAGATTGGTTGACGTGACACAGAGCTATGTCGGTCAGATGGTACATATCACGGGTCAGTTCCGCTCCTTTAATAAACATGTGGCAGCGAAAAACAGGCTGATTTTAAATGTATTTGTGCTGGAATGGGAACTTGTTGGAAATATCCCATGTGGCGGTCAAAGCAACGAAATACTTTTAGATGGATACGTGTGCAAAATACCAACATATAGGAAAACGCCATTGGGTCGCGAGATTACGGATTTGTTGATCGCAGTGAACCGTTCTTATGGGAAGTCTGATTACATTCCGTGTATCTGCTGGGGGCGTAGTGCCAGATTTGTATCTGGTTTGCCGACCGGAACACACGTCTGCCTGCGTGGGCGGGTACAGAGCCGGGCATATAAGAAGATCATAGACGAAACAAGGGGCGAACTTAGGATTGCCTATGAGGTATCGGTCAGCAGAATAGAAATAGTGGAGGATAAAAAATATGAAGATTAAGTTAAAGAAGATTCTTTTGGAAAATTTCAAGGGAGCTAAGGAAAAGGGTGTTATTTTTGGCGAAAAAACAAGCATAAAAGGCGCAAATGCTACTGGAAAGACAACAATTTTTGACGCATTTACATGGCTCCTGTTTGGAAAGAACAGCGCCGGAGATGAAAAATTCAACGTTCGTCCATTAGATAAAGACGGAAACCGCGTTGACAACGTAGAGATCAAAGTTTCTGCCATACTGGACGTGGACGGCAAGGAAGTGGAACTCTCCAAGGTGCAGAAACAGAACTGGGTAAAGAAGCGCGGCACTGATACTGTGGCGTTGCAGGGAAACGTCAATTTATTTGAGGTTGATGGCTACCCAAAGTTGGAGTCCGATTTCAAGGAATTTGTTTCTGGAATGGTACATGACGAGGATTTGTTTAAGATTCTGACCAACCCGCAGTATTTTCCATCCATGAAGTGGAAAGATCAACGCGATATCTTAATGCAACTTGTGCCAGGTTTTTCCGATGTGGAGTTGGCACAGCAAGATAGCAAATATTGTCCATTGATACCGGAGTTGGAAAAAGCACCGTCCACGGATGATATCCGGGCGAAGTTTTCAAAGGCTCTTACAGAGTGGAAGAAGAAGCAGGTTGAAATCCCGGTCCGTATCGACGAAGCAACGAAATCCAAGGTTGATGTTGATGTAGCGGAGCAGGAACTTGCCAAGGTTGAGCTGGAGCGTCAGATTGCAGAGATTGATGGACGGATCGCGAATGCTGGAAATGCTACTGCCGAACTGGAACGCGAGGAAATGCAACTACAGTTTGATATGTCTGGCATTATGCAGACTATGGGTATGGAACTCAAAGAGAAGCGTAGGGTCATAGAGCGTGAAGCGGAATCAGTGGCTAAAAGATTTAACGATTTACACCAGGAGATTCAAATCGCGGAGAATGCAGTCGCTTTGAATGAAAAGGCGATTGCAGAAAATGACGCGGAACGCAAGAGACTGGGTGTTCTGTACAACGAAGAGCGAGTAAAGGCATTTGATGAAACGCCCTATCAGTTCGACGAATCCAAATGGGTATTTGATGAATCTACAACGGTTTGCTCTTTATGCGGTCAGAAGTTGCCGGAGGATAAGATCGAGTCCCTTAAGGCTGAATTTGAGCAGAAAAAAGCGGACGCTAAAGAGCGTGCGGAAAGGCAGTTAAAGGACGCTATCACAAGGTTTAACGCTGACAAAAAAATGAAGCTGGATGCCTTGGTTGCAAGCGGTAACAAGTGCAAAGACTTCATCGAGAAAACAAGGGAAAAGAATTCGGAATTAAAGGTGTCTATCGAATCCTTAAAGGCGCAGGAGGTAGAAGCACTTGCGAAGAAGAATGATCTTGAAAAGCAACTTTCAGAGCTTCCGCAGGAGGCTGATTATTCACAGAATCCAGAATACGTTTCACTGAAATCGCGGCACGATGAAGTTGTTGCTGAAATTGCAAAGTTGGAATCTGCCGGAGAAGACATGCTTGTTGAAGAACTGAAATCCAAGAAGGCCGACTTACAGGCGCAACTTGCAGGTGCGAACAGGCTTATCGCGCAGGCTGCTATGAATGTTGAGATTGATGAGCGTATCGCCCAGTTACAGACAGAGCAGAAAGAAATCGGTCAGAAGGTGGCAGATCAGGAACAAATGCTATACCTGTTGGAATCATTCATCAGATTCAAGTTGGACAAGATTTCGGATTCCATTAATAGCCATTTCAAGACTGTAAACTTTGTTCTCTTCAAAGAACAATTAAATGAGGGAATTAAAGACTGCTGTGAGTGTGCCGTAAATGGCGTACCGTATTCAAGCCTTAATACGGGCCATCGTATTGTAGCCGGGCTTGATATTATCCGTTCATTGAGTGAGCTGTGTGGCGTGAGCGTACCGATTTTTATAGATAACTGCGAAGCAGTTTCGAGCGGTAATCTGCCGGATATGGATAGCCAGATGATCTGCTTGTATGTGTCGGATGATCGTGATTTGGAAGTGGAGGTATCAGAATGAATTATATCAAAGCAAAGTTTCCAAACAGCAAGAGAAGCTACACTTACTGCACCGAGGATTCCGTGAAAGCCGGTGACACAGTTGTAAATGCCAAGGGTGCAAAGTTGACCGTCACAGATGAAACCGTGGATATGGCATGGGTGGAGACCTACGGTTCAGACAAGGTGGCAGCAGTGAAGAAGTATGTTGAGCCGGTAGAGACCGGAGAAAGCGAGGAGTAGGCATGGTTATCGAAACAAAGTGGTTTTATGTAGGCAAGAGAGTGTGCAATGTGGAGCTTAAAAAAGAGGGCAGCGATTACATTGTGGTGGCTGACGGCGAAGTGTACAAAAAGACACCGAATGAACTGTTTGCTGTGCAGGCGTTCAATGCGATTTAAGGAAAGCGAGGAAAAGTAAATGGCAAAGAGAAAATTTAAGGTTGGGGATAAGGTAAGGATCAAGAAATTTGGCGAAAGACCATCCTACTGGAACTGGGAAGGGAAAATGGATTACCTTATGGGAAAAGAAATAAGAATCGAAAAATTCATTTCTAATGGAAGCATAGCAGTAGATGGAAGATGGGCTGTCCGTATTGAAGATCTTGAACTTGTAAGGAAGAAAGATGAAACCATCGTCCTCTACCGCAAGGACAACAAGGTGATTGCCCTTGACAAGTCCACCGGAAAGAAAGCTGAAGCACATTGCAATCCGAAAGATGAATTCGACTTCCGCACCGGAGCGAAGTTGGCATTTAAGCGTCTGATGGGCGAACCGGAAGAAGCTAGGCCGGACAATCCAAAAGAGGTTAAGCGTCCGGCAGAGGTTGGAGAATTCATCAAAATTGTTGATGAACAGCACATAGCCAAAAAAGTATATGAGAATGGTGACATTGGAAAGGTTGTTCGAGTAGGTAACGGTATAGTTGATTTTCTTTTGAATGGCGAAAGAAAAACCGCTTATGATTCGGAGTACGTTGTCCTTGAAAACTACGTGCCGGAGAAGAAGGCTTTTCCTATTCCACACCTTAAATTTGGCGACTCGTTTTTCGGGGCAATTGGAGATAAAACATGCCTGAAAGATGCCGCTTGCAGGATGTTGAGAATTGGAGACACTGTAGAATTGTTCAATGAAAACGGCAAATCACGTGGCGAGAAAGCAATCGTCTTTTATAGTGGCAAAGCGTATGTTATGGGAATCATAGGGGCCTGCCGCGAATGCGGGATTATCGATCACGGATGGAATATCGTCTTAAAGAGACGGCACGAAGAGATCGAAGATGGCGAGAAAGTTGGTAACATTGAATATATCAAGACAGAAAGGTAGGTAAATGATATGGCAGAAGCAAAGAAGCAGGAAGTGGCAGCACAGGGAAAGCAGCAGGCAGGGCTTATTGTAAACAACTCGTTCATAGACGGTCTGGTTGCGCAGTTGCAGGAAAAGGAAAAGTATGGGCTTACATTTCCGAAGGACTACAACTACTCAAATGAGTTGATGGGCGCATATCTCATTCTGAAGGAGACGAAGGATAAGAACGATAAGTGCGTTCTTGAAAGTTGTTCGCAGGTATCAATTGCAAACACTTTGATGGACATGGTTACTCTTGGTTTATCCATGCAGAAGAAGCAGTGCTATCCGGTAGCATATGGCGGGAAGTTGCAGTGTCAGGTATCCGTTTACGGAAACACATGTGCTGCCCGCAGATATGGTCTTAAATCCATTTCTGCCATGTGCATTTATGAGGGGGATGATTTTCAGTACCACATCGAGGACGCGAAGATCGTAATTGACTGCCACAAGCAGAATTTTATGAACATCAACATCGACAAGATTGTTGGCGCGTATGCAGTAGTCACGATGGAAGATGGTAGCCAGTATGTTGAAATCATGAATATGAGCATGATTAAGCAGGCATGGAAGCAGGGATTCGGATACAAAGAATCTGGAAATGGTACCCATCAGAAATTTACCGATCAGATGGCTATGAAAACCGTCAAGAACCGTGCGTTAAAGTATATTGTCCGTACATATGGGACGCAGGCTGTCAACGACGCTTACGACAATATAGAAGCTGTAGAAACGGACGATAGAGCGGTTCTGGACATGGAACATGACGTTGCACAGAACGCCAACACCGAGGATTTCCCTGTCGAACCAGAGGTGATGGAGACCGTGGAAAATCCGAAGATGGCAAATCCAGCGCCGGAAAAGGTCGAAGCGGAGATTGTCGAAGAAGATATGCCGGACTTTCTGAAGTAGCATGTTCAAAGGTGGGGAGGAGTTGGTGTGAATGCTTTTGAGAGTTGAAGGTTCGTCAAGTTCGGGAAACTCATACGCGCTGATCGCTGACAACGGAGAAATCCTTGCCATTGAAGCAGGGTGCAAGCTTGCGGACTTCAAAAAGATGATTGATTGGCGTATCTCTGATGTTGTTGGATGTATTGTGAGCCATGAACACGGAGACCACGCACGATACATAAGGGACTTTTTGAAGGCCGGAATTCCAGTTTACGCGGCACCAGAAACGCAAACAGCACTGGAGACCATCACAGGAGAGCGTATAACAGCCATACAGCCACTTAAGCGCGTTAAGGCGGGCAACTTTACGGTAACACCATTTTATGTGCCACATGAGCCAAATACGGCGTGCTACGGCTATCTGGTTGAACACGAAGAAATGGGAAAGCTGTTGTTCCTTACGGATTTGGAATATTGCAAGTACAATTTTTCCAATCTGAAGGTCGAACACATCATGATTGAAGCCAACTACTCTATGGAACTGGTTGACCGAGACGAACCAAATTACGAACACAGATTAAGGGGGCATATGAACCTTGATACGGCACTTGACTTCATACGCACAAACGATAGTCCGGCACTTAGAAATGTAGTGCTGATACACTTATCAGATAAAAGCGGTGATCCCGCACTATTCAAACAAAAGACGGAAGAAGCGCTTAGATATGGAGCAGATGTTTATATTGCGAGTAAAGGCTTAAATGTCAGCTTAGACCTTTGCCCGTTTTAAGAAAGGTGGAATGACTTATTAACAGAGTAATTTTGATGGGACGTATTGTCCGCGATCCAGACGTTAGATATTCACAGGGGGAGAAAGCAACAGCAATAGCAAGAATCTCACTTGCGGTTGATCGCAAATTCAAGCAGGACGGACAACCTTCTGCGGATTTCATTAACTGCCTTGCATTTGGCAAGAGGGCAGAGTTTTTAGAAAAGTATTGCCATAAAGGCACCAAGTTGGTTATCGAAGGAAGCTGGCAGACAGGCAGTTACACCAATAAGGACAATCAGAAGGTATACACCAATGAGTGCCTTATTGAAAGTTGTGAGTTTGCAGAGAGTAAGAATTCTTCCGGTGAGAATGCGGGAAGGCCAGCACAAAATAACGTTGGCAGTGATTTCATGCAGGTACCGGACGGAATCGAAGATTGCCTTCCTTTCTCTTAAGGCGGTGAAATCATGAACGGAAAGAAACCATCAGAGTGGGCGGAAGAGGTACTTGAATACTTGGAAGAATGCCGGCTGGAATATGAAAAAGCCTATGCTGCTGTCGGTGAAGAGGACAAGCGCCTACAGGATATGCTCCACGCGCTTGAATTTGCCCCAAATAAGCAAGAAAGGAACAAGGTGGCTACACAGTTCCAGCAAAGCAGAAAAAGGCGTAGAAAAGCCAAGGACAAGGTGCAGGAGTTGGAGAAGATTTATAACTTCTGGCGAGACCCACAGAACAAGCCTATGTTAAGGCGTTTGAAAACCTTAATCCCGCAGCAGAAGGAGCGGGAAGAATATCTGGAAGGGGATCGGTATTACATTGAGCGAATGCCTGCGAAGGGAGGTGGAGATTGTGGATTATAGAAAAATTTATGCAATGAAAGCAGAAAGGGAGAAGCGGATTAAGTCCATTTGCCCGGGAATCCCGTATTCAAGCGGCATTTATGTGTTCCATAGAGTGGACGAAGCCGGGATAAGAAGGGCATATTGTGGACAAGCCGTGTCACTATGCGAGCGCTGTGCTTCTCATCTTGCTGAATACGATCACATAGCGCTGAGTCTTAAAAAGCATGGTTTTTACAGCAAGGATAATCCTTGTGGTTGGCGGCTGAATTTTAAGACCTATCCCAAATTCGAGTTGGACGAAAGGGAAGTTGCAACGATTAAGGCTTTTGCTGATAAAGGATTTCAGATGTACAACATTAGTGCAGGAAGCCAAGGAAAGGGAAAGCAGGTCACCGGGCAATATAAGCAGCCTAAGACGTATTCGCAGGGCGTACAGCAAGGCAGAACCAACCTTGCAAGGGAATTGTCGCATATTGCAGATAAGCACCTTGAAATCCGATTAAAGCCGGATAAGTGCGGCAACAAAGTTTCGCAGAAGCAGTATGAGAAATTTATGGATTTGCTTTACGGCGAAGCAGGAGAGGACGGTGAACAGGTTTGGCAGACGTGAAATGGATAAAGATTACCACGGATATTTTCGATGATGAAAAGATTCTCCTCATTGAGAGTATGCCGAGCGCAGATTCGATTATAACAATTTGGTTCAAGCTTCTTGCATTGGCAGGTAAACAGAACAATGATGGCGTTTTTATGTTGAGCAACAAATTGCCATACACGGACGAAATGCTGTCTGTGATATTCCGTAGGGACTTGAACACAGTTAGGCTTGCCTTAAGTACATTTGAGCAGTTCAGGATGATAGAAGTTGTGGACAATGTTATAACGATTCCAAACTGGGGCAAACACCAAACGCTGGACGCTTATGAGAGAAAGAAGTGCCGAGATAGGATTTACCAGCAAGAGCGCAGGAACCGCCAAAAGAGCCTAATTGAGAAAAAATCGTCTGACAACTCGTCTGACGTCGCTGTTTCAGAAGAAGATAAAGAAGAAGATAAAGAAAAAGAAATAAATAAAGAAAAAGCGATTGTGTCATCTTCTGTTGATGATTTTAATGCAGAAAAAGCATGGAATGATACTTTTGCAATCTATCCAAAAAAATCCAAGGCTGTCATAGCGAAGCAGGTATGGATGGACAAGTTGCTTGGTGTGGTTGAGCCGAACCGCCGGGATGTGGCGAAGCTGATATTTTTTGCAACGAAAGAGTATCTTGCTGACTACAAAGAAAATAAACCGGAGGATAAAAACTTTCAGTTTATTCCGAAATATGGAAATTGGCTGGCCGAAGATTGCGACTATTGGATTTCGGTTGTTGAGAAGAAACAGCGAGGTGATGGCAGTTGAACGAAGCAGAAAAGGGCGTGCTTGGATGCATACTGATTGACAATGAAGCCATGCATGATGTTTATAACAAGCTGAAACCGGAGATGTTTTCCACAGAATTCTGTCAAGACAGCTATGCTGAAATGCTTGCCATGTATGATCGTGGAGAAAGCATCAACGTGGTTTCGCTGTCGCAAGCGTTGGAAAATCGTCGATGGGACCGGGAAGCGGTTGCTGCAATCGTAAGTGAGTGCATTGTTGCTGCGCCGATATCTGCAATGATTAAGAGCTATGCTTCCGCAGTTATCAAAGATTACAAAGCGAGAGTTACAAAGGATTTGTTTCAGCGTGTATCACTTAAGCCTTGTGATATTGATGGAACGATTGGTGAAGTCATAGCGCGGCTGGAAGCATTGCAGGAATGCAAAGAGGTGCGGTCAAAACCCATGAAGCAGATTGTCAAGGAGAATAAGGGCAACTACTTTAACGAAGATGTCGGAAAAGGCTTGATTAAAACAGGCTTTTATAAACTTGATGATTGTCTTGGAAATCTTGAAAATGGAGACATAACCGTGATTGGTGCAAGGCCTGGTGTTGGAAAATCTGCATTGGTGACACAGATGATCGGGCAGATGGCTCTGAAAGGCCACAGAGTGGGTTATTTTAACCTTGAAATGAATGAGTCGCAGGTTTATGAGCGGTTCGTCTCCAGACTGGCAGAATTGAGCCTTACGCGCGTTAGAAGAGCAAAGAAGTTTCTTGGCGGAGAACAGGAAGCATTTGAAAAGGCCAACGAAGAGTTGTCCGGGTATGATGTGGTTGTGTCGACTGGATCAAAAACTGTCAGCGAAATACGAGCCGAGAGTCGGCACCAACAGTATGACGTAATTATCATTGACTACCTGCAACTTATCAAGGCGGATCGGCGATATGCGAATAGGGCAAACGAGGTTGGCGATATCTCAAAGGCAATTAAGGCATTGGCGATGGAACTACATATCCCCATCATTGCGTTGTCGCAGATGAACCGCTTACCAGAACAAAAAGATTCCAAAGAGCCAACGATGGCAGAACTTCGGGAATCCGGCGATATCGAGCAGGACGCATCGAACATCATTCTGCTGTGGAACCTGTCGGAAAACAGAAAGTATAAGGGCCTTAAGGTTGAGAAGCAGCGGCAGGGAGAAACGATGAAAGAAGGGCTGATATTTGACGGCGAGCACATGCGGTTTGAGGAGCGACATGAATCGTTCGAGAGGTTCGCGGCATTTGTCAAAGGCTTGGGTAAGGGCGACGGATTCATGGATATGGATGGTTCGGACAGCCCGTTTGAAGGGTGGTAAATATGGCAAGTAAACATATCCAGAAAGGTTCCGAGGAACATCAAATGTTTAAGGATTTCTGTATCCTATGTCAGAAATACTGGGAGCCAGAAGAATCGGACGAATATTGGGAAAATGCAATGAAGGATGTTGATACTTTTCACAAGAAGTACAAAACGCCATATTCAAAGCATTTTTCCATTGGACTGTTGAACGCCCTGGAAGAAATTGAGAGAGAAAGGCGGAAATAAGCATTATGGAATCAAGTAGCAAGAAAGACGTTGTGAAAAAGATGAAGGATAGGATAAACCAGAAAGCAAAGTACAGCGAAATGGAAAAGCTGAAGCCAAGCGAAGGTGCTGTTGAAGCCTTTCGGAGGAAGCCGTACAGCATGAAATCCGAGGAGGTGAGAAAATGAAGACAATGCCAAAGTTCAAGAGATCTTCTCTCATTCCACAAAAGAAGCGGGAAGAAATGATCCGGGATGCCGCAGAGAAAGCCAACCTGCTGATAGCGATCTGTATACTGGCAGACTGTGAGGGCTGGGGAAAGGTGCGAATCAATCGGTTTGTGGAACACTACAAGGAGTTTTGCGACAGCTTCCAACGCGAGGACGAAAGCCTGGAAAATATCAATCAGCAGATATGGGAAAGGTTCGGGATCCGTATTGTGTGAGGTGGTGAAAGTGAGCAGGAGCAAATACAACCCCTACGAAGATCAGATACGCTCTCTTCTGGATCAGGGATATGAGATCAAGACAATAAGCCAAATGCTTGCCGAACAGGGTATGGATGGCGATTATAACGCTCTGTATGCCTGGTGCAGGCGGCGCGGGTTAGCCAATGGGAGAATCCGCAAGAAGCCACGGCAGGATAGAACCCTTGCAGGTATGGAAGTGGCTGCCAGAAAGGCCGGTATGACCTACGGGCAGTATGTGGCAAGAGAGTATAGCCGACAGGCGGAAGGAGGAAAAAAGAAATGGTAAAAGGTTACAAAGTATTTAATTCAGACTGGACGTGCAAGGATAAGCAGTACACTTGTCCGGGCAAATTCGAAGAAGAGGGAGAAATCGGTGTTTGCAGTCACGGTATGC
>CAVGED010000134.1:17969-19042 GCA_963628035.1 Paludibacteraceae bacterium | reverse complement strand
ATGCGACCATTGCAGATCCCACCAGACCGGAAACCATAGAGATAGATACCATGCCGCAGACCATCTTTGGTGAGAAAGATATCTTTGCAATCAGCGGTGGAAAATTAAAAGTGACGGCATTTAACGGCAATGTAACGTATCTGGATTTAAATAAGCTTGAAATGGTATCAGATGAACCGAATATGTATAAGAAGGGGACTTATGAAATCTCTTTGATGAACCGATACGGACAGATGGTCTCTTTTGAAGTAGAGGTGACGGACAACTACAATATCGAATGGAATATCGAGGGTAAAGGTGAAGTGACCCCATATTTCGAGAAGATTGCGAAGGGACTGGCAAGAACCTTTACGGCGGAGCCGGAGGAAGACTGGAAGGTAAAAGAGGTTCTGGTGAATGGGACTGCCATTGAAGTGAAGGATAACCAGTTTACGGTCGTTGGTTCTGAAGATATCAAGATCGATGTGATCTTCGAGAAAGATGCAAGCACGATGTTTCGTTGGATAGTACCGGTTATCTGCATTGTTCTTTTGGGAGGAATCGTCATCCTGGGTGTTGTGAAGAGAAAGCAGATTACAGCAATCGTAGGAAAATGGACAAAGAAGAACAAAACAGAGGAATAAGGTCTTAAATGATTGGGAAAGGAGAACTACAATGATAGGAAGGAAGAGAATCGTAGCCCTTTTGTTATGCATCTGCACATTGTTACAATTGTGGATGCCTGTAAAAGCAGAGACAAATGCGTTAGAATCGGGGAAACTTCCGTTTACAGAAGATTTTAGCGATGCCCAAAAGGTAGAAAAGCGATGGGATAACGGAGATAAGATCACGATCACGGACGGGAAGGCACGTTTGGGAGATGTAGCAGGTGGCTCCAGTAGAATATTCCTGACCGGAGTAGATACAACGGGATGGAGTAATTATGTGTATGAAGCCAAGGTTACGCCATTGGCAGAAGAGAATGTCAATCAAAAGGCAACGCATAAATCTGCCGGTATTGTGGCTGCAGTAAATGGAAAGAAGGCGGGGTATGAATTTACCCTGATCGAGTACAAGTCAGGCAGATACAAGGG
>CAVGED010000134.1:0-17807 GCA_963628035.1 Paludibacteraceae bacterium | reverse complement strand
GGGTGTGAGCGAGTTAAGCGGAACCATAGGAATGGTGGCATACGGTTACCAGGCGGTATTCAAAGATCTCTCCGTAACAAAATATGTGGAATCGGGAGTGCTGCCATTTACAGAAGATTTCAGCGATGCCGATAGGGTAGTGAAGCGATGGGATAACGGAGATAAGATCACGATCACGGACGGGAAGACACATTTGGGAGATGTAGCAGGCGGCTCCAGTAGAATATTCCTGACCGGAGTAGATACAACAGGATGGAGTAATTATGTGTATGAAGCCAAGGTTACACCATTGGCAGAAGAGAATCTCAATCAAAAGGCAACACATAAATCTGCTGGTATTGTGGCGGCAGTAAATGAAGAGAAGGCGGGGTATGAATTTACCCTGATCGAGTACAAGTCAGGCAGATACAAGGGATTTAGAGCCCAATTAAGAAATGGTATAACCGGAGCGACGCTGGCAGTAAACCCCTATACCTTTGAATATGGAAAAGAAGTAACCTTGAAGATGGAAATCGTTGGTAATGTGATCACGTGTTATGCAGATGGAGAAGCGGTGATACAGGCAACAACCATTGAGGGTGTGAGCGAGTTAAGCGGAACCATAGGAATGGTGGCATACGGTTACCAGGCGAAATTCGATGATCTCTCCGTAACAAAATATGTGAATCCGGAAGGACCGGAGAACCCGGAAGGACCGGAGAACCCGGAAGGACCGGGAGAACCGGAAAAACCGGAACTGGAACCCGGAAAATTACCATTTACAGAAGATTTCAGTGATGCCGATAGGGTAGTGAAGCGTTGGGATAACGGAGATAAGATCACGGTCACGGATGGAAAGGCACGTTTGGGAGATGTAGAAGGTGGCTCCAGTAGAATATTCCTGACCGGAGTAGATACAACAGGATGGAGTAATTATGTGTATGAAGCCAAGGTTACACCATTGGCAGAAGAGAATGTCAATCAAAAGGCAACACATAAATCTGCCGGTATTGTGGCAGCAGTAAATGAAAGCAATGCGGGGTATGAATTTACCCTGATCGAGTACAAGTCAGGTAAATACAAGGGATTTAGAGCACAATTAAGAAATGGTATAACCGGAGAGACGCTGGCTATAATTCCCTATACCTTTGAATATGGAAAAGAAGTAACCCTGAAGATGGAGATCGTTGGCAATGTGATCACGTGTTATGTAGATAGAGAAGAGGTAATAAAGGCAACGACCATTGAGGGTGTGAGCGAGTTAAGCGGAACCATAGGAATGGTGGCATACGGTTACCAGGCGGTATTCGATGATCTCACCGTAGCAGTGTATGTGCCGCCGGAGATAGAATACGGAGATCTGCCATTTACAGAAGACTTCAGTGATGTCCAGAAAGTTGAAAATCGTTGGAATATTGGTTCGAAGATAACCATAACTGATGAGGAACAGGCGCTTTTGGGCGATAAAGGACAGTCTTATGGAGTTGCCTTCTTAACGGGCGTTGAAGATACGGATAAATGGACAAATTATGTATTCGAAGCTGATATGACTCCGTTAGAGGAAGCGATTACCGGAGGTGCCACGCATAAGAGTTTTGGACTTGCTGCTGCGGTCAATGAAAATAATAAGGGCTATGAATTTGTCCTGATCGAATACAAGTCAGGTAGATACAAGGGATTCAGAGCCCAATTGATGGATGCTGTAAATAATAAGATACTTGCGGTTGTAGCTTATTCGTTTGAATATGGTACAGAAGTATCCATGAAGATGGAAGTGGTTGGCAAGGAGATCATTTGCTATGTGAATGATAGGGAGGTTCTGCGTGCAACAGTAGAAGGCGAGACGCAATTAAGCGGTTCCATAGGAATTCTCGCAAGAGGCTATCAGGCATTATTTGATAATCTGTCTGTGACGGAATACGTAACGAATGAAGTCATAGTTCCGACTCCGGATAGAAATGGTATTTATTATCAGGATGACTTCCATATGGGTGTATATGCAGATAATAAATGGGAAGATAAGGTGCTGGATATTACAGATGATCGTTTGATCCTAAACTTTCCTCAGACCTTGTATCTGACGGGGGATCAGGGTTATCTGCAACTGACAGATTATACCGTCTCTGCAAAAGTGCTGCTGCCGGAAAAACAAACGGCCAATCTGAATACAAAATCCGGTGTACTTGTTGCCAGAACAACCGGAGGCAATGATGGTTATGCACTTGCGATTGCATTTTCACCTTCGAAAAATGATGTTCGTTTGTATACGCAAGGATCAGAAAACAAGATATTAGCACAGCGTACAGATATTAAGATTGAGAAGGGAACGGAATATCAGCTTACAATGGTATGTGAAGGTAATGTGATCACCTGTTATATGGGTAACGAAGAGCTCTTTACCGTTGTAGATGATACGTATCAATCAGGTACTGCCGGAATCAGAGCATATGGTTTGGTGTCTTATGATGATTTTGTACTTGCAGTTCCGGCATATGCGAAAAATTTAGGATATAAAGGTCCGAAAACCGGAGATGATAATACGTATGCAATCTGGATCATTCTTATGACAGCAGGTTTTGGCATGACCGTTGTGATGATGGTACAAAAAAGGAAAAAAAGGGCATAATTAGAAGCGGCTATGAACGAAGAATATAAGAAGAAAATAGAATGCTGCCTTGCAAGCATGAAGAAGCGCACCTATATACCGATAGGAGAAACCGGGTTTGCCGGATTCGTAACAAAAGAAAGATTAAGCCTTCAGGAAGCAGTCGCCCATGAAAGAAGCCCCTATGAAAAAGGCACAAAGTGGGGAAATAAATGGGAGTATGGATGGTTCTTTACGGAGGTAACGATCCCAGAGGACTGTAAAGGAAAGCGTATGATGTTTTCCGCAGAGCTTGGAGAATGTCTGATCTTTGTAAATGGAAAAGTATATGGATCCTTGGATCGGGAACATCCGATGATCACTCTGGCAGAGACTGCAAATGGCGGTGAACACTATGATATTGCCATGGAAGTCTATGCCGGTCATTCCGGTCTGGACGGAATTCCTGAAACAGCAAATGTGCTGCCATGCTTTCGGATAATGATACCGGAAGAACAGATACAGGAATTTCCGGAGAATGTAACACAGAAAACCGTAAGTGCCGGAGAGTTCGGGATCTTTCATGAAGAACTTTTCCAGCTTTGGATGGATGTGAATACCTTATATGACCTGCGGAACAGTCTGGACGGAAATTGCCTGCGAGCAGTATGTATTGATAAGGGTCTGAAAGCAATATGTAATCTTATTGATATAGAAGCGCCAATGGCTGAGCTTCTTGAAATGGCAGCGAGGGCTAGAAAGATCACAGCGTCTCTCTTGGAGAGCCATAACAGCAGCTCTGCTCCCACAATGTATGTTGTGGGGCATTCCCATCTGGATCTGGAGTGGTTGTGGACAAAGGAAGAGACCAGACGAAAAGCCGCAAGAACATTGGGCAATCAGTTGAAGTTGATCGAAGAGTATGAGGATTATATCTATATTCAGAGTCAGCCATGGATATTAGAGACCGTAAAAAATGAGTATCCGGATCTTTATAAAGAAGTAAAAGAGGCAGTAAAAAAAGGCAGAATTGTTGTAGAGGGCGGCATGTGGGTCGAATCGGATACAAATCTGCCTTCCGGAGAGAGTCTGATACGTCAGTTCGTATTTGGCAAACGTTTTATATCAGAAGAATTTGGAAAAGAAAGTGAGATTTATTGGCTTCCGGACAGCTTTGGCTGCAGTGCGGCGTTGCCGCAGATCATGAAGGGCTGTAATATCAGATATTTCATGAATGCAAAAATTCAGTGGCTGTATAACGGAGGAGACAGATTTCCACATACCACCTTTATGTGGAAAGGAATAGACGGTACCGAGATCTTATCCCATCTCATGGTGGGGTATGCAATGGAACTGACACCATCTGCCATTATTCGGAAATGGAATGAAAATGCGCAAAAGGAAGAGGTTCCGGCAAAGCTCATACCGTATGGACATGGCGACGGAGGTGGTGGTGCAACCCGGATTCATCTGGAGTATTTAAAAAGAGAAAAAGACTTAGAGGGAATGCCAAAGGTTGTGGCCGCATCGCCGAATGAATTTTTCCATTATGCGGAAGAGGAATGTGGTGTAAAAACAAGATATGTGGGCGAGCTTTATTATTCTGCCCACAGGGGAAGTTATACTTCACAGGCAAATACCAAAAAACTCAACAGACGAAGCGAGCTTATGCTCCGTGAAGCAGAAATGTGGACTGCACTGATCGGAAAGGATAATTGCATAGAGGAAGAGCAGTGCATACAGAAGGAGACGAATCTCTTATGGAAGGACGTATTGTTCAATCAGTTCCATGATATTCTTCCGGGAACGGCATTAAAAGAGGTATATGAACGTACGGAAGAAAACTACAGGCATGTAGTCTCCAGAGCAGAAGAAATCGCAGAACATGCTTTGGAAACGATTCTGGAAAGGACACCGGAGTATCTTACGGTATTTAACTCATTGTCATGGGATAGAAAGGTACTTGCAGAGCTTCCGGATAAATGGAATGCAGTCTGTGACAATGATGGAAATTATATTCGGACACAGATTGTAGGAAATAAGGTAATGGCGTTATTGAATGTGCCTTCCTGTGGATACAGTACCTACCGTTTGTGCAGTACCGCAGATGCCGAAGGTGCAGATTACAGCATAGACGAAAATGCTGCAATCTGCACGGCACAGAGTATCAGCTCCGGTAAAGAAATCTACCTCGAAAACAACCTGATCATCGCAGTGTTTAACAGACAGGGAGAGCTGGTAAGTATCCTGGATAAGGAAACCGGAATGGAATTTCTCACAGAGGCTTCCAATCGATTCCGTATGTATCAGGATGTTCCCACGATGTATGATGCATGGGATATTGACAGCTTTTATGAGCAGACCGAGGTGGAAATTACAAAGGATGCTGAAATTGAAGCGGAATGTAAGGGAGATCTGTTAGCAAGCCTTATGATCAGGCGAAAGATAAATCATTCCGATATGACACAGCGAGTTATCTTACGAAAAGATAGCAGAAGGATCGACTTTGAGACGGAAGTTGACTGGAATGAGACCCATAGACTTTTAAAAGTAGATTTTAATACCAATATCCATACAGAGGAACTGATATCTGAGATCCAGTTCGGATATATCAAGCGTCCGAACCATAAGAGCAGACAATACGACGCTGACCGCTTCGAAGTTTGCCAGCAGAAATGGTCTGCACTGACAGAAGGAAACAGGGGCGTTGCCATTTTAAATGACTGCAAATACGGGATCAGTGCTGATGGAGGAAGCGTGAGTCTGACTCTTTTAAAATCTGCTATGGCACCTGCACTGAATGCGGATAAAGGAGTACATAGGTTTACGTATTCCGTTATGCCGTTTATGAATAATTTCTTTGACAGCAGAGTTGTAGAAGAGGCCTATGAACTGAACTGTCCGGCTTTTGTAAAAGAAGGAAACGCAGGAGAGAAGTCACTGCTTAGGGTTTCTGATAAGAATATCATTGTAGATACAGTAAAATTTGCAGAGGACGGAAGCGGAAACATTATCATAAGGCTGTATGAAAGCAAAGATTCATATACGAATTGCCGACTGGAGTTTGGCTTTGCTGTGAAGGAAGTATATGCCGCAAATATGCTGGAAGAAAATCAGCAGAGATTGCTTGTACAAAATGATTCTGTGGCGATCAGCTGCAAGGCGTTCGAGGTCGTAACGTTAAGGGTAATCGTATAAGCAGTGTGAGATAAAAGGGATGTGGAGAAACAGGTTATGTTTAAAGACGCAAAATGGATCCGGTATAAAGAAAAAAGTGCGAAGTGCGGATGGCGTTTAGATCTTCCTATGCCGTATATCCGTAAAGAATTTTATGTCAGGGAAGAGGTCGACAAGGCAATATTAAATATTTGTGCCCTGGGCTATGGGGTCTGTTACGTGAATGGGAAGAATGTTACGGATGATGTGCTTACCACGCCTATTAGTGCCTATGACAAGACGGATTATTACAATGAATATAATATTACGGAGCTCATACAGTCGGGAAAAAATGCGATCGGAGTTATACTGGGAAATGGGTGGTACAACGATTTCTGTGAAACCTGGGGATTTTCCAGTGCCACATGGAGGGAAATGCCGAAGCTTCTGGCGGAGATAAGCATCTCTTACAAAGATGGCACAATAGAAGTTATATCCAGCAATTCCGGATGGAAGGCGGAAGCCGGACCGCTCATATATAATAATACCAGGTGCGGCGAGGTCTATGATGCCGGATGTGAGGCAGAGGGATGGAATCTTCCGGGATTCTGTGATGATGACTGGGGCGATTGTATTGTCACGCAAGGGCCGGGAGGAATCCTTAAGAAGAACAATATGCCTCCCATTCGTGTTATCAGGACTATAAAGCCGGTTCTCATGGAAAACGGAGTTTATGATCTGCAGGAAAATATCAGCGGCTGGGTGAAGTTTAAGGTACAGGGAAATGCCGGGGAGAGAGTGAAGGTCATTTATGCAGAAAGGCTGCATCCGGATGGAACCATTGATAACGAAAATGAGAACGCGCTGATTAAATCCTTAAATCGGATCCAGAGTGATGAATATATTTTAAAGGGCGGTGCACCGGAGGAATGGGAACCGATGTTTACCTATCATGGGTTCCGCTATTTTACGTTAGAGAGTACGGCGAAGCTGTTGAACGTAGAAGCAAAATTGGTACATACAGATTTGGCTAAGGTCGGCGATTTTGAATGCTCAGACGAGATGTTAAATAAGATTCATTGCGCAAGTGTGCAGTCTACACTTACGAATTATTTCGGTATACCGACAGACTGTCCGCAAAGGGAACAGAATGGCTGGACCGGTGATGCAGCGATTTCAGCAGAACAGTCAATCATGAATTTTGATATGGCTGCGGCTTATGCAAAGTGGATGGATGATTTTGCCGATGCACAGTGTCCGGACGGAAAGCTTCCGAGCATAGTGCCGAATCCGGCAAACTTTAGCTGGGGCGGTTCACCTGCATGGGAAGGTGCATATATTCTTATACCCTACTATTTATATTTATATACCGGAGATAAATCTCTGATAGAGAAGCATTATGATGCTTTTGGAAGATATATGGGATTTTTAGGAGCTATGGCTGAGGATGATCTCTTGCCATGTGTTGAGCTTGGGGACTGGTGTCCGCCGCCAAGGAATAACGGTAGGATCGACAGCCGTATTGTATCGAACTGCTACTATCACACACTTGCAGTAGTGATGGCAGAATGCGCCCGGGCACTTGGGAAGGATGCATCTTTCTATAGCGAGCTGGCACAGAGGATCAAAAGATCCTATCAAAAGAAATATATAGAAGCGCATGCACCGGAGACAGACACGCAGACAGCGCTCGCCTGTGGCATTTACCATGGTATGTATGATGAAGCGGACATTCCGAAAGCAATGGATGAGCTGGTTGCAGCGATCAAGGCATGGGACGATCATTTCCATACAGGTATTTTGGGAACAAAGGCAATGTTTACTGTTTTAACAGAGAATGGATATATCGATCTCCTCTATAAATTGGTGACGAATCCTACCATGCCAAGCTATGCTTATTGGATGAACAATGGCATGACAACACTCTGCGAGCAATGGGGTATGAGCGGCTCACAGAATCACCATATGTTCAGTGAAGTGGATTTCTGGTTCTATAAATATCTTGCAGGAATCCGGATCAACAGAGATGAAATAGTGATAAAGCCTTATTTTATAAAGGGCTTGAAATGGGTGAAGTGCCATCACAGAGATATCTCTGTATATTGGGATGAGACGAAACTTGTTGTAAATGTTCCAAAGAAAGCCAGCCTGATCTTAGATGACAGGAAAATCGGATTAGAGCCGGGAGAAAATATAGTTGAAAGATAAGCGGAAGCATATAAAGGGGAGATTCGTATCCCCATCGGTGTCTTTCGTAGAAAGGTGGATGATAGAAATGATATATGATTTGTCAAAGAATTATGAGATTTCCAGAAAACTTGCCTCCCAAGGAATGGTATTACTAAAAAACGAAGATGATACCCTTCCCCTTGGCAGTAAGGACAATGTGGGAATCATTGGGAAAGAATGCCTTGATCTGATAAATGGAGGAGGCGGTTCTTCCAAGGTTAAATGTGAGTACATAAGGTCTTTAGTAGATGGGCTGACAGAAAAAGCGGATCTGAAAAAGCTCAGATTGGCGGAATATACCATTGAAGTGGCCGAAAATACTTCCGAATACGATCTGGCGTTATTGAATCGGATCGCAGCAGATACAGACAAGGTCATCGTTACATATAAGCGATACGGAAGAGAGCACGCGGATCGAAAATTAGCCAGAGATGAGTCTCTTACCGGTGTAAGATACATGGAAGCGGAGGAGGATGGTTATTTTTATCCGTCAGAGGCTGAACTGCATTTGTTGGAGAATCTGGAACGATCTGAGGTGAAAGATGTCGTTCTGATCCTAAATGTTTCAAGTACGGTTGATCTTTCATTTATAGAGAGATTTTCTAAGATCAAGGCCGTGCTTCTTACCTATCTGCCCGGCATGGAGTCCGGTACCGCTATTGCGGACGTGTTATGCGGTGATGTGAATCCCAGCGGAAAACTGGTTGATACGATCGCATATGACTATGCGGACTATCCAACCGCCGACGGCTTTGATACTGATAAGTGGGAAACAAAATATAACGAAGGAATATATGTTGGATATCGTTATTTTGAAACATTTGCAAAAGAAAAGGTTTTATATCCTTTTGGCTTTGGGCTTTCCTACACACAGTTTGAATACAGCAATTGCACTTTTGAAAAGGAGCAAGACGGTATAACAGTATCTGTAAATGTAACAAATACCGGAAAGGTGCCGGGACGTGAGGTCGTTCAGGTGTACGTATGTGCTCCTGATGGCAAACTGGAAAAACCGGCCATTGAACTGAAGGGGTTTGCGAAAACAAAGGACTTAGAGCCGGGCGAAACAGAAGCGGTAAAGATCTCTTTTAAGATAAAAGACATGGCCTCTTTTGATACAGATGGCGTAACCGGATACACTGCGGCCTGGGTGTTAGAAGCCGGAAACTATGAGATATTTGCCGGAAAATCCGTCAGGGATCTGTATTCCTGTGGCAGCTATTACGTGGAAGAAACTGTGTTGACGGAACAGTTGACCGCTCGTTTTGGCGGAAGCAAATATAGTTATCAATCCAAACTTTTTACCGATGAACTTTTTGAAACCGACGAAAAGTTATCTCTCTACGATGTAAGTGAAGGCAAAATGGAGCTTTCTCAATTCGTGAACCGACTGACACCGGAAGAACTGGTTTCTCTGTCACTTGGCCAGCCGCTTGCTTTTCCGATGGGAACTTCGGGGGTTGGTAACATAAGGAAATATGATATTCCAAATGCACAGACCGCCGATGGCCCAGCAGGGATACGTCGTTCTGTGAATACGACTTGTTTTCCATGCGGCACATTGATCGCCTGTTCATGGGACAGCGAATTACAATATGCTATGGGAAGAGCCATGGGGGAGGAAGGATATTCCACGGAGATTGACATTCTGCTGGCTTCTTCTATGAATATTCACAGAAATCCACTGTGTGGGAGAAACTTTGAATACCTCTCCGAAGACCCTCTGATCACCGGGAAAACAGCAGCAGCTTTGGTAAACGGGATGCAGAGTCAGGGGCTGTGTGCAACAATAAAGCATTTTGCGGCAAACAATTGTGAGGATTTTCGAAATATTAACAATAGTATTGTTGAAGAACGTGCGTTAAGAGAAATCTATTTGAAAGGATTCGAAATTGCTGTCAAAGAAGCCGATCCTGCTTATGTAATGACTTCCTACAATCTGTTGAATGGGGAACATGCATCAGCAAATGCCCAGCTACTACGGGGGGTATTGCGGGATGAATGGAACTACGAAGGTGCGACAATGACGGATTGGAGAAACGGGGTTTCTCTTGTTTCGGAAATCATTGCAGGTAACAACATTAAAATGCCCTTCGGTTATCCGGATGAGGGAGAGAAAGCACTGCAGGCCTATCGGAATGGGGAACTCCCGTTGGCTGTATTAAGAGAAAATGCATTTTACGTGTTGCGATCGATCATGAAGACAAGAGCCTTTAAACAGCATGATTTCGGTAAGATCCACCGAATGAAGGAAGCTGTGTTGGATATACCCGTTATGGAAACAAACGGACTTGCTTCCTCGAGAACCAATCATGCTACAAGAGAAGATGGTGTGGAGTATTTATGGAGGCTGAATCGTGAGCAGCGGGATCAAAGATCCTTTGTGTATTATGTTGTAGAGATTCCGAAAGCTGGAAGGTATACAGTATCGGCGGAGATTTCCACGAATTGTCCCGAAACACAGATCTGGTATTATGATGAAAATGATGATCGTATCGGAACCGCCTATTGTGACAAAGCTGTTGATGAAGAGCAATGGTATAATGTGGAGACTGAAATTCATCTTCATGAAGGCGAAAATACATTAAAGCTTGTTTTTGCAAATGAGCCATATCATGATTATGAATTTTATAATCCGGGACCTGAGGAACCAAATGTGTGGCCGGAAATAGCAAAGGAAGATATACGACTTGCAAAATTAAGGATTATAAAAAAACAATAGAAGGATGAAATGATAGGAAGAAAATGGTGGATGCTACGGTAATAACAGATAGAGAGATCTTAAAGAACTATGCAGAAGAATATCGAGTATGGCAGGGAATTCCGGGAGTTGCAGTGACAAAGAAGGGAAGAATGTTTATCTCCTTTTACTCGGGCGGAACCAATGAAGAAGTCGGAAATTATGTACTGATCCTGAAATCTGATGACGGTGCAAGCTTCGGTAATCCGATAACGGTGGTTTCCGTGGAAGAGAAGAGATGCTTTGATCCCGTTTTGTGGATCGACCCAATTGGAAGATTATGGTTTACATGGTCTGTAATGCCTCTTGGCGGATTGTACGGAATGATCTGTGAGAATCCGGATGCAGAGGAGCTGGTCTGGGGAGAAGCGTTCTTGATCGGACATGATGTTATGATGAACAAGCCAATTGTGCTTTCTACTGGAGAGTGGATATTCCCGGTTGCTGTTTGGAACGGTTGGAGATCAAGGATTAGGATCCGGTCACCTTATTACGAGACAACAGAAACGGAAACAGGTTCTTTTGTGTACAGAAGCGTAGATCAGGGGAAAAGCTTTGAAAAACTCGGCGCGGCAGATGTGGAGGATCGTCAATTTGACGAACATATAGTTCTGGAGCTTAAGGATGGCACGCTTGCAATGTATGTAAGAACATGGTACGGAATCGGCGTATCCTATTCTTATGACAAGGGCATGACCTGGTCAGAAGGAAGAGACAGTGGATTTGGAGGACCGGGATCCAGATTTCAGATATGCAGACTAAAGTCAGGAAGAGTGCTTCTTATAAATCATGTGAATTACCGGAAATCCACCCAAAATCCGCAGGGAAGGAACAATCTGATGGCTCTGCTTTCGGAGGACGATGGGAAAACATGGAAATATCAGCTAATGCTGGATGAGCGTAACGAGGTTTCCTATCCAGATGTAATGGAAGCAGAAGATGGATTCATTTATATTGCCTATGACAGGGAAAGGGGCTGTGGTAAGTTTTCCTATGAGGAGGCCGCTGCTCAGGCAAGAGAGATTCTGTATGCAAAGATTACCGAAGAAGATATTATGGCAGGTAAGCTTGTTAATGAGCAGAGCAGATTGAAATGCGTGGTTTCCAGATTGGGGGAATATGCAGGGGATAAGAAGAAGCTTCAGTTCAATAAGAAAATAAAACAATATCTGGTTACAGATTACGGGGTAATCCCGAATTCCGGGGAAGTACAGACAGGTCTCATTCAGAAAGTAATTGATGATGCCTTTTTAGACGGTGGAGGCGAGGTGTGCATTCCGACGGGAGAATATCACATTACGACCTTACGTTTACGCAGCAATGTGACTCTGCATCTAATGGAAGACGCAGTACTTATTGCTTCGCACAATATCGACGACTATTTTCAATTAAAATATGACATGATCGAGCCGGTGGACGAGAGTCTGTTAGATGAAGGACCCTGGGAACGTGGAGGTGGACTGTCTGCGGCATTCCAAAAAATTGGAAGCCGCTGGCATAATGGGGTCATTCGGGCATTGAATGCGGAAAATATATCTATCATTGGAGAAAAAGGCTCCGTAATCGATGGCGTAAACTGCTTTGATGAGGCCGGAGAAGAAGAGTTCCGAGGACCGCATGGAGTAAGTATTACAAACTGTAAGAATATTACCTTAAAAGGTTATACCGTAAGACATTCCGGAAACTGGGCCAACATGTTGCAGAATTGTACGGATATCTCGGTCTATGATCTGACTGCCATTGCCGGACATGACGGAATCCATTTTACAAGCTGTGATGATATTATGGTCTGTAAGTGTCATTTCTACACAGGCGATGACTGCATTGCAGGTTTTGATCTTTACAATATGCGTGTGGAAGATTGTGAACTGAATTCCGCATGCAGTGCGTTTCGTCTGGGGGGCACTAATATACTGATAAAAAGGTGTCATATATATGCACCGGCAAAATACCTGTTCCGCGGGCGGATGGCAATGGAAGATAAACGTGCAGGGATTAACTCAAATGATGCAACAAGAGTAAAGCCGGGGTTTGAGAATGAACCGCCGCGCAATAATATGCTCAGCATGTTTACTTATTATGCGGATCAAAGTGTCGTGATCCGTCACACTCCGGGAAATATCATAATGCGGGATTGTGAGGTAGAGGGCGCAGACCGGTTCATACATTTTAATTACTCTGGAAATGAAATGTGGCAGAATAATCGGCCGCTTACAAGCATTACCTTCGAAAATATGAAAGCAACGGGTATTGCAATGCCTCTGACAGTTTATGGCTCCAAGGAAGAGCCATGCAGGTTTGTAATGAAAAATATTGATTTTTCCTTTCGGGAAGGATTTGAACATACAGACTTTATGCATGCGGCGAATCTGGAAGAAATCAATATGGAGAATGTGACTCTTCACAATGCAAAGAGTGGGATTTTTATCAGAATGTGGGGAGAATGTAAGCCGGTATGCAGGTTCAGCAATATCATCGGAAAGGGATCAAGGGAGTACATTGTGCAGGCGGAAGAACCGTTTGCTTGTAAAACGATATAAAATGAAAAGAGGCCAAACGTTATGAAAAACAAATTTACAGGTATTTTGACAGCACTTCTAACCCCGTTTGATAAGAATGGGAAAATCAACGAAAAAGCTTTGGAAGAATTGATCCGCTTTAATATAAAACAGGGAGTACAGGGGTTTTATGTTTGCGGAAGCACCGGAGAAGCATTTCTTCTTACAACGGAAGAGCGGAAGCGGGTCATGGAAATTGTAAAGAGCTGTGCACCGGAGCACACCCTGATCGCACATATCGGGTCCATTCATGAAGAAGAAGCCCATGAACTTGGAAGATATGCGAAAAAGCTCTCCTATGATGCGGTATCATCTGTTGCGCCGTTTTACTACAAATTTTCCTTTGAAGAAATTAAGGATTATTACTACAGAACGGCAGAGGCTTCCGGGCTCCCGATGCTTGTATACAACTTCCCGGCATTTTCCGGCGTGAACATGGGCGTAAAGGAAATGGGTGCATTTCTTTGTGACGATAAATTTATCGGGATCAAGCATACCTCCAATGACTTCTTTGCACTGGAGCAGTGCAAGACCAATTATCCGGATAAGATCGTCTATAACGGCTTTGATGAGATGTTTCTTTCCGGTCTTTCCATGGGAGCAGACGGAGGAATCGGAAGCACCTACAATTTCATGGCGGATAAGTTTGTAAAAATAAAAGAGCTTTTCGAGAAGGATGAAATAGCAGAAGCTTATGAAATTCAAAAAGAAGCCAACAGGATCATCACAGTTCTTGCTAAAATAGGTGTGATGCAGGCAGAAAAAGAGGTGCTTAACCAATTAGGCTTTGACTTTGGGGTCTGCAGGCATCCATTCCGGGAGATATCCCAGGAAGAAAAGCAGTTGATTGGTGATGAGATCGTAAAATATTTATAATGCGATAGCATTAAGATATGTGGTTAATTCATGAAAGAGGAGACCAAAATGATAAAAGGAAATATTTCCAAGCTGGACAATTACAAGAATGATACAAGACTTTATGCGGCGTTGGTTGCCTTAAAGCATTTTGTCAATGATGAACCCTATGATAAAGCAAGTGTTGTTTCCTTCAACAAAATGGAAGGAACAACTATATTGCCGGAGGAAGCGAAACTGGAAAATCATAGGGAACGTACGGATATTCATTATGTAATAAGCGGTATGGAAGAAATCCTGGTGAATGACAGTACAGAACCGGAAAGGCTTACCGAATATTCTGCGGAAAAAGATTTTGAGTTATTTGCGTTATCGGGTAAAGAGACGGTCGTTGATTTACAGGCAGGGGATTTTCTGGTAGTTTATCCGGGAGAAAGTCATGCCCCAAAGGTAGCTGTAAAAAACAAAGTAACAATGCTTCATAAGGTTATTGTGAAGTTATAGTCAGTACCACCGGCTAAGCCGGTGGTACTGACTTGCAGGAAAGGAAAACAGTATGTATCACTATTTTAAAGGAACGGAAATAAAACCGGAAGGGTGGCTGTACAGGCAACTGAAGATACAGGCACAGGGTTTGAGCGGCAATCTGGATAAAATCTGGCCGGATATTCGCGACAGTGCCTGGATCGGAGGGGAAAGAGAAGGCTGGGAAAGGGTTCCTTATTGGCTGGATGGTTTTATCCCTTTAGCATATCTTTTGCAGGATCAGGATATGATGGAACGTGCGGATAAATATATAAACGCCATTCTGGACAGGCAGCAGGAAGACGGATGGATTTGTCCCTGCACAGAGGCAGAACGTTCTTCTTATGACATCTGGGCACTATTCCTGATCGGAAAAGTTCTTACGGTATACTGTGATTTTACAGGCAGTGCACGGGCGGAAAAGGGGCTTTACCGTGCAATAAAGGGATTTTACTATTTGATGAAAGAAAGAGAGCTTACGTTGTTTCATTGGGGAAAATTCCGTTGGTATGAATGCTTTATTTCGTTACGTTTTTTGTATGACAACTATAAGGAACCATGGATTTTGGAACTGGGACATATGCTACGAGAAGAGGGGGCGGATTATTATAAGTATGTAGAGGAATGGAAGCGTCCTCTGAATCAATGGACGCTGCAGACACATATTGTTAATCTCATGATGATGCTGAAATATGAGGCGGTAAGCTGCGAACTCTTTGGAGAGACTTATCAGAATCATGTTGAAGAGTTGTGGCAGATTCTGGAACAGTATAATGGGACAGCGGTAGGCACTTTTACCGGAGATGAGTGCCTTTCTGGAATTGCCAATAACCAGGGGACGGAGTTATGCAGCGTAGTGGAGCTTATGTATTCCTGTGAACTGCTTTATGCCATTACAGGGGACAATGTCTGGGCGGACAGGTTGGAAAAAGTGGCTTTCAATGCCTTGCCGGCAACTCTTAGTGATGATATGTGGGCACATCAGTATGTACAGCAGGTAAACCAGATTGCGTGTGTGACATTCCCAGGCAAATCCTTTTTCCGAACCAATAATGAAGAGGCACATATCTTTGGCCTGGAACCGCATTTTGGATGCTGTACGGCCAACCATAACCAGGGATGGCCCAAATTGGCCATGAGCACTTTCTTAAGAACACAGAAAGGTATTTTATGTTCTCTTATGCTGTCGGCTGTTTTGGAAACATCGATAAATGGCGTCAGCGTAGAAGTAAGGAATGAGACAGAATATCCTTTTCGACTTAGCTGTAAATATACGGTCACGGTATCAGAACCGGTTTCTTTTGAGTTGGCAATCCGGATTCCGGACTGGGCGAAATCCTTCCGAGTAAACGGGAAAGAAGAGGCAGTTTGCAGCACTTATCGTGTTGAAAAGACCTGGAGCGGTACGGAAACTATCATAATAGAACTGAAAGACGATCCACGTATGAAAGAACGTCCTTTTGGTTTAAAAACAGTGGAATATGGGCCGTTGGTGTTTTCTCTCCCTATTCAGGCGGAATATCGGAAGCATGAATATACCAAGAACGGGGTAGAGAGAAAATTCCCGTATTGTGATTATGAACTGTTTCCGATGTCGCAGTGGCGTTATGGTTTTGCAGATGGAGACTTTGAAGTTTGTCATTTTCAGGGGGATGAAGTCCCGTTTTCTTCTCAAAAACCATCTATTGGTTTAAAGGCCAAAATGTACCCCGTTGAGTGGGATTATGCGGATGGATATGAGACCGTTGCAGATAAGGTGCCGAAAAGCTTTGAACCAAAGAAAGAAGCGGAAGAAAAACTATTGATCCCCTATGGCTGCGCCAAATTACGTATGACAGAAATGCCGCAAGTGGAGAAAAACAGATGCAGCACGAATGATGAAAGATATACCATAAATATTTTGTAATGGAAAGTGACAGCGGAGGAAAAAAGCAATGGACTTAGAAGGGAAAAAGGTACTATTTCTGGGAGACAGTATCACGGAAGGAACCGGTGCGTCATCCTATGAAAACAGTTATGTTGCGGTTTTTGAGAAAATCTCGGGAACGCATACAGAAAATTATGGTATTGGGGGAACCAGAATTGCAAGACAAAATGTAAGGTCGGCAAACGAGCGCTCCGATTTGGATTTTGTAGGGCGGGTGGATTTGATGGACGGTGTTGCAGATTGTGTCGTAGTATTTGGGGGAACGAATGATTATGGACACGGTGATGCAGAAATCGGAGAGTTCTCATCAAGAGATTGCCATACCTTTTACGGGGCAATGCACAGTCTTTGCTTAAAACTGATTAATAAATATCCTGATTCCGAAATTATTTTTATGACACCGCTCCACCGTGATGATGAAAATACAAAGCTGAATCGCAATGGACGCCCGATTGAAACCCCGTTATGCGAGTATGTAAAAATTATAAAAGAAGTTGCAGCGTTTTACAGTTTGCCGGTTTTGGATTTGTACAGCATGAGCGGTATGCAGCCGGAAGTCCCTATTATTAAACAGAAATATATGCCGGATGGTCTTCATCCTTCAGACAAAGGAGCACAAAGAATTGCGGAACGTTTATATGCATTTCTGGTTGCGTTATAAAAAGGAAAGTCAATAGGAGCAAAGAATTTTGTCTTGTTGCTACGTGTTACTTATTACAAAAACATACATGTTCCCAGGAAACACAGTCATCTTCTGTTTTTCTTTTGTAAGCAATAATGCCACAGAACCAATTTCAATACGTAACCTTGCAAAAGAGGCAAATGTCAGTCTTAATACCCTGGAACGTCATTTTGTTGAATTTTTGCATACCACACCCACCATTTATATCCGTAAGAAACGTCTGGCTAATTCAGTGAAGCTCTTATCTATGGGCTATAACATAACAGAAGCAGGCGCCAAAAGCGGGTTTCCGGATTGCTCCGGTTTTATTGCCCTATTTAAAAAGACTTATGGAATTACTCCTTTGCAATATAAATATTCCAACATTTTTAATAAACATTGTTAATTGAATGGGGGAAGTGCAGTGTTAAGATAAAATAAAAAAGAAAGGTCATCGGCCATATGGATTATGTCATGCTTTTTGACACCTGCAAACGCCCATTTTATCAGGCTTTGCAGGTGTCTGCTTTCGTTTCCTTCCGATATTTTTGTAGAACTTTCACAATCTTTGAAAAAATGTCCAAACCCTCTTG
>CAVGED010000133.1:0-19651 GCA_963628035.1 Paludibacteraceae bacterium | reverse complement strand
TACTTCCCTGATTGAGATTACTAAGAAGATAGCCGGATGCAGTAATAAAATGTATACCCCAAATTCGGATAACAGGAAAGCATATGATAAGCTTTATGAAGAGTATAAGACGTTGGTTGCCTATTTTGGAAAGGGGAGCAATGACGTGATGAAACGCCTGAAAGTGATTAAAGGATAGTATGGGAGATGTGGACAATCTGCTTAATGCGAAAATCGAAAAAGGACAGGCATCCGGTGGACGGACAGAACCATGCAAAAGAGGCAGAAGCGTATCAAGCTCCTGCCTCTTCCATATCTTGAACAAAGGCGATGAATTTCTTCGCACTGGGCGACAATTTCTGGCCTTTCCGCCAGATTAGATATACGGTTTTGTCAATCCGTGGCTCCAGATCGATACATACCAGGTTCGGTATGGCACTGCCAAGGATAATTTCTTTCATCATCAGAGTGATGCCTACATTGCAGCTTGCCATACTGAGCATGCTCTCAAATTTCAGAGAATCATAGTGCTTGAGATTTGGTTCAAATCCGGCAGCCTCTGCCAACTCCAGAAGCTTATTGTTCAATATAAAAGCGGTGGAACTGGAAAGAAAGGTTTCATTCTTAAGCTGTTCCATATGGACAGAAGCTTCCTTTGCCAAAGGATGCGCAGATGAGAGCGCAATAGCCAGATGGTCATGATAATAAGGAATATATTCGAAATATTCATCCATCTGCTGGGGCGAATAGGAGAAAGCCAATTCATAGGAACTGTCTAGAAAATCCTTTTCCTGAAAATTTTTTTCGGAAAATACCACCTCAAGATCGGGATTCCGGGAGGAAAAATAAGCCATTGTCTGTGGAATGTCATAATAGCTGACGAAGGGGGAGGACAGGATGGTGACAATGTTTTTGTCTTTGGATTGTTCCTCCAGAATTGTCTGGCTCATCTTCTCATAAGCTTTTTTGAGATCTGGGATGCAGGCCAGAATCCGTTTCCCAGAGGTTGTTACCTTCACACCATGAGGCGTCCGCTCCATCAACTGGAATCCAAGCTTATTTTCTAATTTCATCATGTGCTTCGAGAGGGCGGACTGGGAAAGGTTCAACCGTTCCGCTGCTTCGGAGAAGCTACCACATTCAATCAGAGTGGCAAATTCAAAGTAAAGATGCATCATAATAGAATATCCTCCATATGCGTCAATATCATCATAGTCGCTATTCCAAAGTGGAAAATGGTCTGCCGGAAATGGAATTGTGTTCTGCAGCAGTCCTTGGTAAAATCATAATAACAAAAGGACAGATTCTTATCTGATATGATTATAGCAAAGGATAAGACAATTTTTCAAGTAAAACTAAAAAAATCAGAAAAGAAAGGCGGGAAGGGAAGATGATGACGCAGCAGTTCCAGCGTCCGAAGCAAGAGGTGATGGATTGGCTGGAGAAAAAACGTGAGGAATGGAAGGCGCAGATATACCCGGAGCTAGATTCCTTTGCGGAAGTGTTTACCATTCAGAAAGGTGTATATGGCATTCTTTTGGAAAGCGCGGACGGGCACGGTTATGTATGGCTGTATCTCATCAAAGGAAGTCAGCGAGCGCTACTGATTGACACGGGATTTGGCCTTGGGAATCTGAGAGCGTTGGTTCTTAAGTTGGCGGAGGGGCTTCCGGTTATTGTATGCAATACACAGGCACATTTCTGCCGTTCCAGCGGAAATTATCAGTTCGATACCGTATACTGCCACAGTTATGCGGCACCAGCACTGGAAGCGTTAAAGAATCCGGCCACCTGGGATCGACTGTTCGATGCGGATGGAAATGGTATCTGGGTGGTATCAAAGAAAGAGGATGTAATACCTTATCAGGATTATCAGGTGGTTGGCTGCCGGGAGGGCTATCGGTTTCGGTTGGGAGACGAACATGAGGTTGAGATGATCTGGACTCCTGGAAGTGCCCAGGGAGGCATCGGATTGTTGGATTGTAAGAACCGGATACTGTTTGCCAGTACCCTGGTGATGGGGATGATTCCCATAGGTGTGGCTCCCAGGGTTCAGAAGGAACTCTATAAGGAATATGCCTGCGTCGCATCCTTGAAAAAAGGGATGGAGACATTGAAGGAACGGAGCAAAGAATATGACAGGATCCTAGCGGGGGGCGATATCGCGGAACTTCCGAAGGATATTGTGGATGATTTGCTGGCAGGTAGCAGTGAGATATTGGATAATCCAGAAGAGTATGATGAGCGGCTGGTACATAACGACGACCATACAGTTGGCGTAGAGCTTTTTCTAAAGCAAACACGTTATGCCAAGTTGGCTTACAACCGCTGGAGTATCTGGGGCAGATAAGGAGAGAACTATGAATTTTTACAGCTATGAAAAAAAGACAGACCGCATTTATATTTTCACAGAAGGATACTCCTCTGACCATCGCTTCACTATCGGAGCGGTAGTTGGGGATGATAGAATCTTGGTGATAGATGCCGGGCTTGGTTGCGATGGCAGAGGGCTTCGGGATTATATCGAGAGTGTTCTTGGTGTTGAGAAGCCGATGATATGCGCGTGTACCCATGGCCATATTGATCATATTGGAAGCGCTAAGGTGTTTGATAAGGCTTACTTGAATGAAGGCGATTATGGGCAGTTGAAAAGTGCTTGTAGCATGGAACGCAGGAAAAATGATCTTGCTTTCTTTTCCATGCAATGTCCCCAGGTGATAGCCTACTGCGAGAGCCGGATGCTTGAAAATTCGGACATTGCCTTTGAAAATATTGTAGATGGAGACGTGCTAGAGTTAGGTGGCATTACAGTGAAAGCCATCTGTTTGGCAGGGCATTCCAAGGGTTCCATGGCCTATTATTGTGAAGCGGAGGACGTGGCCTTTGTGGGAGACGGGATCAGTAGCTGTGTGGCACTGGGAAGATTGAGTGAGACGGAGATACTGGCATATGGCGATACAGTGGAACGCTTCATTGGACAAGTACGGGAGACGACGAACCTCTATTCAGGACATGTCAGCATTCCCCAGAGCATTACAGCGGCGAAGAATATTGCGACCGCTGCAAGGGAGATTGGTATGGGAATTGGAAGCAAGGAGGATGCGTTCACAGGTATCGGCATCCTGCCAAAGGATATTCCACCGGAGGTGGTTCAGGTGAGAAATCATTTTGTGGGAAACAACTGCATTCAATATAATTCCGCTTTTTTTAAGGAGCACAGAAAATGAAGAAAGAGAGCATGACAGTAACAGCCAACAATACCAAGAATAGAATCTGGAATGCGGTGTTTATAAGCGCGTTCCTTGTGAATATGATGATCCAGTTCTGTGTGCAGACCATGAATACTCTGGTTGGTAAATTCGCCAATTATTTGGGCGCAACGGCTACCGTAGTAGGACTGGTTTCTAGCTTGTTTGCGTTGACGGCGTTGGTCTTTAAGCTAGTGTCTGCGCCCATGATCGACACATTCCATCGAAAATATGTGCTGCTGGGAGCTATGGGAGTGACATTCTTAGCTATGGTATGCTACAGCTTTTCACATTCCATACAGTTGTTGATCGTGGCTAGGCTACTGCAGGGGACAGGACAGGCTTTCACCACCACCTGCTGTCTGACCATCGCGTCTGATTCCCTTCCTGAGAAAAAGATGGGAACAGGTATTGGCTACTTTGCGCTGGGTGCAGCAATCGTGCAGTCTTTTGCCCCTACGGTGGGATTGAAGCTATTTGACTTGATAGGATACAACCAAACCTTTGCGGTGCTAGCAGGTGTAATGTTGATGGCGATGATCTATGCATGTACCATGAGGATTGAGCATAGGGAAGGAAAGAAATTTTCGCTTTCGCTGCAGAGTGTGATTGCTAAGGAAGCCGTGGTTCCGGCGGCACTGCTGTTTTTCCTGTCTATGTCCTCCTGTGTGGTAAACGCGTTTCTGGTGATCTTTGCAGAGGAGCGGGGTGTGATGGACATCGGATATTTCTTCACGGTAATGGCTATTACTATGTTTGTTACAAGGCCGCTGATTGGGCGGCTGGCGGATAAGCTTGGTTCAGCGAAGGTGATTATTCCAGGACTTTTGTGCTATGCGGCATCGTTCTTACTTATCAGTTTTTCCCATTCGTTGCCGATGTTCTTGCTGGCGGCGTTTGTATCGGCCTTTGGTTATGGCGGCTGTCAGCCGGCCATCCAGGCGATGGCTATGCGAGCAGTTCCTACAGAACGGCGGGGCGCGGCCAGTTGCACCAGCTATATCGGTACAGACCTTGGCAATTTGGTAGGACCAGTGATAGCAGGTGCGGTGGTGGAGGCCTTCGGCTATACGAATATGTGGCGTATCATGATCCTGCCCATGGTCTGTGCGGGGGCAGTGATGCTAAGCTTTCGCAGACATGTAAAATAAGAACTTTTCTCTGCACTCATCATGCAGAGGGGTTATAAAAATGGGCTTCCTTCCTGTTTTTGCGGAGGAAGAACCGAAAAAAAAAGAAAAAGGAGAAGAAAAGGATGAAAAAAGCAGTAACAATGTGGTTGGCACTGGTGCTGGCATTCTCAATGCTGGCAGGGTGCGGAAGAAATGGCGGCAAGGAGAATGAAGATACCGGCGATCAGAAAGGAAATGGGGATAAGGCACCCACACAACAGACGGGAGAGTCTGTAATCACGGACGAATTCACATTTGCGGCTCTGCGGTTTCCCAAGTCACTGGATGCATCCAACCGTTCGGCTACGGATCAGGGTGTGTTCATGCAGCTCTATGAGATGTTATTCTACAATGATTTTGGAACGCCTGTGGCATGGCTGGCAGATGCCAGTAAGGGAGAGTTCGGAGGCTACGATCATGAGGAAGGGACAGCAGATTATACAGTCTATATATATGATTACATTACAGACTCCGCAGGCAACAATCTAACCGCCAAAGATGTTGTGTTCAGCTACAACACCGCATATGGAAAGAGTGGGCAGGGACCATGGAATGATCTGGAATCCGTGGAAGCTACCGACACCTATACCGTGGTTTTCCATTGCAAGGAAGAGTTGACGAAGACAGGGCAACTGGCGAAACTTCTGGCAAACTGCTATCTTTTTACGGAGGCGGGGTATAATGCCAGCCCATCACAACTGGCAACGGACTCCTGCGGAACAGGTTGCTATACTTTGAAATCCTTTGTCAGCGGCAATACCATGATTATGGAGCGCCGGGAGGATTACTGGCAGAAGGAAGAACTTTGTAATCTTGATGTACAAAAGGCAAATGCAAAGATTGTGGAGTTTCAGTGCATTGCGGAAAATGCTCAGCGTGTGATTGCGTTGGAAACCGGAGCACTGGATGCGGTAGAAGTGTTGGATCCAAGCTATAGTGATGAATTCCGTGATGGAGGAAAATATGGAGACAAATTTGATGTGGTTGACGAGTCTTCAGACACTATTTATCTTCTTTCCGGCAATTTATCCTCGAATAGTATCTGTTCGGATGCAAATTTGCGTAAGGCAATCTTTTATGCCGTGGATAATGAAAACCTTGTGAAAGCGTTGGGCGGTAACTATTACGCATGCAAGGCATTCGGGGTCCCGAACTATGAGGATTACGTTAAAGAGTGGGATGGCCTTGAGAATTATTGTACTACCAGTGGTCAGAAGTTGGTTGATGAGTATCTGAAGAAAGCGGGATATAACGGAGAAAAAATTATATTCGCTTTTAATTCTGGGGCACAGAATTACGCTCAGATTATCCAGGGAATGATACTGAATGCAGGGATCAATGTGGAACTGTACCCGGTGGACGGAGCGGCCTGGACGGAGGTGCTGGCTGACGAGAAGGCCTGGGATTTGATCTTCACCTTCGGAAGCGCTTCCGATTACACGGTGAACGCCTGGAACAGCGGAATCAGCACTTCCAATTACACCACGGGAAAAACATTCAACTTCATCGACGATGCAAAATACGAGGAATTGTTGCAACTGTGCAGAACCGAAGAAGGTCATACGGAAGAGAATATGGATCAGTGGTGGAAGTACACGGTGGAAAATGCGTATACAATGCCGTTGTTTAATGACACGTTTTCCAATGTATATTCTTCCGATATAGCGAAATTGTCCCTGAATTATAAGAATTATATCATTCCAGGAGCGTGTACATTTACCAAGTAAGATAGTATGGAAAAGCTGCTGTATGCCAGAACTTACGGAAACGGCAGCTTTCCACCATTGATACGAGAGGAGAAAGACGCGTATGATACGGTATGTCATACAACGGATTTTATGGCTCATTGTCATATTATTGAGCGTTGGTGTTATCATTTTTACAATTATGTACATAGTTCCGGGAAATCCAGCTACCCTTGTCCTGGGAACCTCTGCCTCTCCGGAAGAGATTCAGGCATTTAACGAAGCCAACGGATTGGACGATCCCTTTTTCACACAACTGGGACGATTTATGAAGGACGTTTTTCTGCATCTGGATTTTGGAACCTCCTATATTTACCAGACGCCTGTGATCCAGGAATTTGTAAGCAGGCTGCCCCGAACCTTTACCCTGGCGTTTATCTGTATGATTGTGGATGTGATCATTGGTATTCCGGTAGGGATATACTGCGCATTGAAGCGAAATTCATTCAGTGACCATGCCATTATGAGTACGGCACTGGTAGGAATGTCGGCACCGAATTTCTGGGTAGCTTTGATGTTGGTAGTGCTGTTTTCCAAGACACTCGGCTGGCTGCCGGCACGGGGAATAGATTCTGTGAAATGCTGGATCATGCCAGTGATTGCTGGTTCATTGGCTGGAGCGGGACAGATTGCACGTCAGACCAGATCGGCAGTGTTGGAAGCTATAAGAGCAGATTTTATAACCACAGCCAGGGCAAAGGGCGTCAGCAAAAAACATGTGATCTGGCGGCATATGTTGCCAAATGCTCTAATCCCGGTTATTACGGTAGTGGGCGGAATGTTTGCGGGGGCTATCGCGGGCACGGTTGTCATTGAGACGGTGTTCTCCTTCCCCGGTATCGGTACCTATATGATGGATGGAATCTCCCAGAGAGATTATCCGGTAGTGCGTGGGTGTGTGCTGATATTAGCCACTTTCGCGGCAGTCGTTATGCTTCTTGTGGATATTCTGTATGCATATGTAGATCCAAGGATTAAGGCACAGTATGCCAGTAAAGGAATACGAAAGCCTGCTTTGGGCAGAAAGCGTTCGGCAGAGCATCCAGAGACAGGTGCCGGAGTGTTTGGAAAAGCGGGACAGAACTCGAGAAGAGAGAGGGGAGGAAAATCATGAGCAGAAACGTATCAAAGCGAAGTGCGAAGGGGAGAAATCTGCGCATGGTATGGAAACGACTGAGGAAAAACCGTGCAGCTATGGTTAGCCTTGCTATCCTGAGTATTATCTTTATCCTGTGTTTGCTGGCACCTGTGATATGCCCTTATACCTATATCGAGATGGATTACGGTAATATCAACGGGCTGCCAAACGCGGAGCATTGGCTGGGCTGCGATAACTATGGAAGAGATATATTGACCAGGCTTCTCTACGGGGGGCGCTATTCTATCCTGCTGGGGGTCAGTACGGCGCTGGTGGGAATGTACTGTGGGCTTGTAATTGGGATATTGATCGGATTTACCGGTGGAAAGATTGATCTGATTGGAATGCGGATCATCGATATCTGGGCTTCTATCCCTGGAATGCTGCTGGCCATCGTCATTGCTACCGTACTGGGGGCTGGCTTTGGCAATACGGTGATTGCTCTGTGTGTCGGCAGTGTTCCGGCAGGGGTGCGTATGGTGCGCGCCATGTGTTTAAAAGAGCGCAGCCAGGAGTATCTGGAGGCGGCGGTGTCCATCAACTGTAGCAGAGCTAAGATCATGTTCCGGCATTTGATGCCCAATATCCTCTCGCCCATGATCGTCAGTACCACCATGCAGGTGGGTGGAACGATCATGGCGGCATCTGGGCTTGCCTATATCGGACTTGGAGTTAAGCCACCTACGCCGGAGTGGGGCTCTATGCTGGCAGATAGCCGGAATTCTTTTTTGGATTATCCCCACGAAATGTTTTTCCCGGGCATCGCCATTGTGATCGTCATTATATGCATCAATCTGTTTGGAGATGGCCTGCGGGATGCTTTGGATCCGAAGCTAAAAACCTGATGGGAGGCAGTTATGAGCGATAAATATTTGAAAATAGAGAATCTGCATGTACATTATACCTCCGACGGGGTAGAAGTGTACGCAGTAAACGGTGTGAATCTTGAATTGGAACGAGGGAAAACCCTTGGCCTGGTGGGAGAAACCGGAGCTGGGAAGACGACAATAGCCAAAGCAATCCTACGCATCCTGCCGGATCCGCCTGCTAAAATCTGTGAGGGAAGTATCCGTCTGGATGGAAAAAATCTATTGGAGATGCCGGAAAAAGAAATGCTGAAGGTAAGAGGAAACCAGATTGCCATGATTTTTCAGGATCCCATGACCGCCTTAAATCCTGTGATGAGCATCGGAAAACAGATTGCGGAGGCGGTACTTCTCCATAATGAGGTCAGCGCCGCGGAGGCGGAAAAGCGGGCGGTAGAGATGCTGGAAATGGTCGGAATCCCGGCAGAGAGGTTTGTGGAATATCCCCATCAGTTTTCTGGAGGTATGAAGCAGAGGGTTGTGATAGCCATGGCGCTGGCATGCAATCCCAGCCTTCTTCTGGCGGACGAACCCACCACAGCGCTTGATGTAACGGTGCAGGCTCAGATTCTTGATATTATTAAATCCTTGCAGGAAAAGTTCCGTACGGCAATGCTACTGATTACCCATGATCTAGGAATTGTGGCGGAGACCTGCGACAACGTCGCCGTTATCTACGCTGGTGAGATTGTGGAGATTGGAAGTAGGCGGGAATTATTTCATGGGACAGCACATCCATATACGAAGGGGCTGTTTGGATCTATTCCGAAATTGGACGATACTTCCAAGCGTTTATCTCCAATTCCGGGAATGCCGCCAGATCCCACCAATCTGCCAAAGGGCTGTTCCTTTAGCCCTAGGTGTCCCTATGCAACGGAGGAATGCCGGGAGCAGAAGATAGCACTTTATAATGTGTCAGGCACGCATTATTGCAGGTGTCTGCAATTTAAGAAGGAGGAGGGCTTGGCATGTCAACCTTGATTGAGGTATCTCATTTGAAAAAATATTTCCCTGTTGCGTCAGGAATCAATCACGCTGTGGATGATGTAAGCTTTTCCATTCCAAAGGGAACGACCATGGGAATCGTAGGAGAGTCTGGCTGTGGGAAATCTACCCTGGGAAGAACCATGATTCGCCTCCTGGATGCCAGTGGCGGGAAGATTTTACTGGAAGGTGAAGATATTACAAAGGCAAAGGGAAGAAAACTTAGGCGGGTGAGAGAACGAATGCAAATCGTTTTTCAGGATCCGTATTCCTCGTTGAATCCGCGCATGACGGTGGATCAGATCATACGGGAACCGTTGGAAGAAACCCATCGCTATAAGCGGAATGAAATTTTGGAGAAAAGCGAAGAACTGATGGCTCGCGTGGGAGTGGAAAAAAGACTGCAGACAGCATATCCTCATGAGATGGATGGAGGAAGAAGACAGCGTGTGGGGATTGCCAGAGCCATCGCGTTGAATCCTGATTTTGTAATGTGCGACGAGCCAGTTTCTGCACTGGACGTCTCTATTCAGGCTCAGGTTTTGAATCTACTGATGGATCTGCAGGAGGAGATGGGGATGACCTATATGTTCGTGACTCATGATCTCTCTGTAGTTCGGCATATTTCGGACAATATTTGTGTGATGTATCTGGGGCAGATGGTGGAGACTTGTGATTCCAGAGAGTTGTTTGCACATCCGCTGCATCCCTATACTAAGGCGCTGTTGTCCGCAATACCATCCATTGACATCGACCGTCCTATGAAGCGGATTTTATTAAAAGGAGAGATCACTTCTCCCATCAATCCGCGTCCAGGCTGTCGGTTTGCACCGCGGTGTCCTTACGCTACGGAAGCATGTAGCGAACCCCAGACACTGACTGAAATAGAAAAAGGACATTATATTTCCTGCTGCCGCGCAGCAGAGATTAACTCATAATCTAATAACGAGGTGAACAAAAATGAAGGAATTAAGAATTGGTATTATTGGAACAGGTATGATCTCGCACAGGCATATGACGGTGTGGAGCAATATTCCCGGAACCAAAGTGGTGGCTGCCGCAGAGATCGATGAGGCGAAATTAAAAAAGTGGGGGCAACAGTATCAGATCCCGGAAGAGTGTCTCTATACGGATTTTCGCAAAATGTTAAAGCGTGATGACCTGGACTGCATTGACGTATGTGTCCATAACAATCTTCATACGCCAGTATCCGTGGCAGTGATGAAAGCTGGGTATCCTTGCTATTCAGAAAAGCCCATGGCGGCTACCTATGCGGATGCTAAAATCCTTTACGATGCCCAGAAAGCTTATGGACAAAAGCTTGCCGTGCAGATTAGTTCCATCTATAATCTTCAGACTCGCTATGCCAAGAAGATGATAGAAGAAGGAAAACTAGGGAAAATCTACCATGCCAGAAGCGTCGGTCATCGTCGTGAAGGAAGACCCGGTATGGACATGCCGGATTTTTCCAGGGATTTTATCAGCAAGGAGATTGGCGGGCATGGACCACTGGGTGATCTTGGCATTTATCATCTGGCACAGATGTTGTATATCATGGGAATGCCAGAGCTGGAAAGCGTTTACGGGTTTAACTCAGCCGATTATTATCAGGATCAGCGGTTGTTGCCAGGCGGATTGAAATATGAGGTAGAGGATTTGAGCGTAGGCCTTGCACGTTTTAAGGGCGGTATATCCATGGATATATACGAGGACTGGGCTATGCACATGGATGAAGTTGGAAGTAGTTTTGTTGCTGGTTCCATGGGCGGACTTAAGCTTATCGATGTGGACTGTACAGGGGGAGAACTGGCAAAGCGTAAGGATGGCATGATTGTTGGTGGTGGAAAGGTACAGAAGCCAACGCTGGAATATTTCGGTTATGAAGATGGCCAGATGGTGACAAAAACCATTGACTGCCAGGCAAATGGCAGACGTGAGACGTTGGTGGATCCCAGTGTGTACCTGTACAACGATAATCAGGTACATTGGGCAGCTTATGTCCGGGGAGAACTGGATGACAGTAACCGTATTGATTCTCCGTATATTGCATTGCAGACAGCACTGCTATCTGAAGGAATATTCCTTTCACATAAGCTGCGTAGAAGCGTAACAGCAGAGGAAATTAAGGCGCTTTCCGAGCCTATGGGCGTACGGAAGCAGAATACCCCTTGGGGAGTGATAGAATATGATTTCTGATGAAAAGTTAGACAGAAGGGAGAAAAAGATGAGATTACCATTAAAAATTGCGATCCTCGGTTGCGGCGGAATGGGAAGCGGGCATGCTCTTGCCATCAGCGGCAAGAGCGAAGAACGGCCAGATTTCACTAGTTATGGTGTCTATCAGCGAGGCCAGATTGAAGTAGCTCCCTTAGCTGGAAAACTTGAACTGGCAGGTGTATATGATGTGGATAAAAAACGCATGGAATGGGTGAAGGAGCAAGGCTGGCATTGTTATGCCAGCTATGAAGATATGTTGCAAGATGGCGGAGTAGACATTATTCTCATTGCAACACCTAATCATTTGCATAAGCAACAGGCAATGCAGGCTATGCGTGCTGGAAAGCATGTGCTGTGTGAGAAGCCGGTGATGATGACTTCTTCGGATTTGGAGGAAGTCATGGAGGTGGCAAAGAAAACTGGCATGGTCTTTTATCCGCGGCAGAACCGCAGATGGGATTATGATTTTCTGGTGGCAAAGAAAATCCTGGACAGTCATATGTTGGGAGAAGTATTCTATATCGAGAGTAGCAATGTGGGTTCCAGAGGCATTCCGGGAGATTGGCGGCGATTTAAGAAATTTGGTGGCGGTATGATGCTGGATTGGGGCGTTCATCTGTTGGATCGTATTCTTTGTATGATACCAGGTAAGATCAGGACGGTATCCTGTCATTGCTCCTATGTAACCGGGGAAGAGTGCGAGGATGGTTTCCAGGCATTTCTTGATTTTGAAAGTGGTGTGCGGGTTCAGGTTCATGTTGGAACATGCCATTTTATCGGGAAGCCAGTATGGTATTTGGCAGGCAAAGAGGGGACAGCGGAGATTAGAAACTTTTTGGGAGAAGGAAAGGTCGTGCGCATGACGCAGTGGCAGGAAGAAGGCATAAAACCAGTGCTGGCAGGCGAAGGCCTGACGAAGACTATGGCACCGCGGGATGAAAAGACTACACAGGTATGTGAGCTGCCCCAGGTTATTGTCGACCGTAACGGTCTTTATCTGAATTTGGTGGATACCATCTGCGGCATTGCGGAACCTCTTGTCACACCGGAGCAGGCATTGCGGGTGTTACGTTTGATGGAACGGCTGATGGAGGCTTCCAGGGAAAATAAGATATTGTTTTTTGAAGAATAGGAGGGATGTAAGATGGCGAAGTTGCCGATTGGATTGCAGTTATATGGGCTGCGTGAACTACTGGAGAAAACACCGGAGCAGTTTGAAGCAGTCATGGAAGAAGTGAAACGTATGGGATATGACGGCGTGGAGTTGGCGGGACTTTATGGCTTGGCACCGGAAGCAATCCGTGATATGTTAAGGAAGGTTGGATTGGCACCTATCAGTGCCCATGTTCCATTGGCGGAACTTTTGGCGGATCCTCTTAAGATTGCCAGAGCTTATAAAACCATAGGGTGCCAATTTATCGTAATCCCGTATCTTCCTGAGGCGTACCGTCCTTTGACGGAAGGATACGAATATATATTGAAGAAGATTGCGGAGATTGGAGCAGTTATGCGGGAGGAGGGGCTGACGCTGCTCTATCACAATCATGACTTTGAATTTGTGAAGCTGGCTGACGGGACGTATGGCCTGGATGATATTTATAACCGGATACCGAGGAATCTGCTCATGGCGGAGCCGGATACATGCTGGATTAAGGTGGCCGGAGTGGATCCGGCTTCGTATGTTCGGAAATATACGGATCGTTGTCCTATCGTGCATTTGAAGGACTTTGTCATGGAAGGAAAGCCACAGAATATGTATCAGCTAATCGGGCTTAACCAGGAGAATGAGACGCAGGACGGTGGGATGTTTGAGTTCTGCGCGGTTGGCTTTGGTCAACAGATCTGGGAGCCAATCCTGTCAGCATCCATCGAGGCCGCAGCCCAATGGGTTATCGTGGAGCAGGATGAGCATTATGAATTATCAGCATTGGAGTGTGCGCGGCGCAGCCGGGCATATCTGAGTATTCTGGGCTGGTAAAGCACAGGCAGATTTTATGAGAGGAGGCAACTTATGCTGGAACAATATCTTGTCCGGCAGGACAGTTTGGAAAATGTGGAGAAGGACGGGAAGATCATCGGATATAGAATTGCGGTGAAGAGTCCGGGATATCGGGGGAACTTTCTCTCCCTATGCAATGGGTTTTACCTGGTCTGCGATGGGGAGCGGGTACCGGGATATCTGCAGAGCATAGAGATCAATGGGAAGGCTCCGCGTTCCTTTGAGGAGACGAAAAAAGCAGTATGGGAATTCTGGAATATGGGGGAAGAGGCTCTGCTTCATGTACAGAAGCCGGGAGGATTAGAAAGAGGCTTTCACACCATTGAACTGCAGGAGTGCAACCTGGAGCAGTATGGATATGGTCCCAATGATCGAGAGCTTCTTCGGAGTCTTCCCGAGATAGGGGAGCATATTCCGGGAAGGATCGTAAATGTGGTGAAGTATCGATTGGAGCTGAAATAAGGAGGGATAGATTATGGCGATAAAACGAGGTGTATCCTTTTACAGCTATCAACAGGAACAGTTCCTGGGAAAGATGGACTGGAAGGATATGATACGTGAGGTACATGATAACTTAAAGACCGATGGTGTGGAGATTATTGACGGTGCTACTGTGAGGGATTACCCGTTTCCGTCAGAGGAATTTGTCTATGCATGGAGGAATGAAATGGCTCGCTATCAGATGAAGGCAGTCACTATGGACGTGTTTTTAGAGCCTTTTCAATTTCGGGATCATGTGATGAACTACTATGAAGCTGCGGAGCGTTTGAAGAACGACATCAGGCTGGCTCATCGGTTGGGGTTTGAAAATGTGCGAACTCTGTGTATGGTTCCTATAGACGTCATCGAGATGGCGCTTCCGACGGCGGAAAAGTATAATGTTAGGATTGGAAAGGAGATCCATGCACCCTTCCCCATCAAGCCGGGAAAGACGAAGAATGCGGGGCGCTCCCTGGCTGGGCTTAATTTGCGAATGGTAGATGAGATTGTGGAGCTGGCAGATCGGACCGGAAGCAAGCATGTGGGACTGGTGCCGGACTTCGGTGTATTCCAGTTTGCAGTGCCTTCCGTTCAGGTGGCATATGAGAAGCGGCAGGCGCGGATCCCCGAGAGCATTGATTTTATTATGGAGCATTGTGAGGAATATGGTACGGATGATATGATGAAGCTTCTAGATGAGAAATATCCAGGACATGCGCTAGCCAGAATCGTTGTGGATCATCTGTGCGTCTGTGAACCCAGCGCAAAGCCGGAGGATCTAAAGGAGATTATTCCTTATATCATCAGCGTACATGGAAAATTCTTCCATATGTCGGAGATTCCTGGAAAGCCGGGACAGTATGAAGAGTGCGCCATTGCGTATGAGGAGCCAATGAAGATTCTTCGAGAAGGCGGTTATGACGGATACATTGATTCTGAGTACGAAGGGCAGCGGTATCAGCAGGACGATGGCCTGGAGAATCTGGCAGATGAGATCGAACAGGTCCGCAGACATCACGAGATGCTTGCAAGGCTGAGCGAGGAATAGCAGAGAATCGGAGAGAAGGATGAAGACAGTACGTTTAAATAATGGTGTTAAAATGCCGATTATAGGATTCGGCGTATTTCAGATGTCCCAAGAGCAATGTGAAGAATGTGTATTGCAAGCATTTCAGGCAGGATATCGTATGATCGATACTGCCGCAGCATATAGGAATGAAGCGGCGGTAGGGAGAGCTATCAAAAAAAGTGGCATCCGGAGAGAAGAGCTTTTTATCATCACCAAATTGAGGGAAAATTGGCCGGGAGACACAACCAGAGATGCGTTTATGGCTTCGCTTAACGAACTTGGTCTTGATTATGTGGATATGTATTTAATCCATCAACCCTATGGAGATATTTACAGTGCCTGGAGAACCATGGAGGAGTTGTACGAGGAAGGGAAGGTTAGAGCTATCGGCGTGAGTAATTTTGATGAAGTACGTTTGACAGATTTGATTCTGAATAATAAGATCCCTCCGGCGGTGGATCAAGTGGAAATGAATCCCTATGTGCAACGAAGCAGGCTGTTGCAGTGCATGCAGGAGTACGGAGTGCAGGCAGAGGCATGGGCACCTCTGTCCCAGGGAAACCACGGTATTTTTGGGGACAATCGGCTCCAAAGGATTGCTGATAAGTATGGAAAAACAGTTGCACAGGTTGCGTTGCGCTGGAATGTGCAGCGTGGAGTGGCTGTTATACCGAAATCAACAAAGAAAGCGCGAATCCTGGAAAATATAGATATTTTTGATTTTGAACTGGACGAGCAAGAGATGCAGGAACTGGAAAGTCTGGCTGACAGGAACTACCGGGATATTCATGATGATCCGGAATTTGTAAAGGTGCTGTGCAGCGGATGGATTGGAAAGGGGTAGATGATGAATAAATATTACTCATATTCAAATATAGAATTGTGGAGGGAAGAAGCTTGGCATGATCGATATAGCGGGATTGATCCCTTAGCCCAATGGATATCGAAAAATGGAATTATTAGGCCATATGATGGTGCTTATCAGCCGATTACCAGTGTAGAACAGGATCAGAAAATATATTTTAAAAAGAAAACCGGAAGCTTGGAATTGCCAGCTTTTTTGGAGAATTTGGAGAATCAAGGATTTTTCTTTGAAAGTCATGAGATGGGGTTCAATACCTGGCTGACTATGGTGCCAAAGAAACTGTTAAAAGATAAAGGAAAAAAGTACCCACTTCTTTTGGTGGAGCACCGCGAGACGGAGATGGATCCTAATTGGGCTATGCGTACCATAGACAGCCGGAGAGCGTGGCAGGAGCTGGCTTTGCAGGAAAATATGATCATAGCCTACAATGTTCGCAATACACCAGATGAAAACGCAGGCTATGCCGCTATTTTAAGTGAAGCATTGTTGCTGTACCCCATCGATCCGGAACGGATTCTATTGGAGGTCAGTGATGTTGGAGCATGCGGTATCGAACTAGGTGAAATACTAAATTTTTCCTATGAGGTTGACGGAAAAAAAGCAGAATATCCTGAGAAATATGTGATACACTTTAAAAATAGTGAGATATGTGCACTAAATATCAGCCATCGGTTTGAACGTAAGATCAGCGCCAGGTGGGAGATGCTTGTGAAGTCTGTTTTTAATGTGGGGAAATATGATCTGGAGCGGTTAAAATATAGTGAAGCTGGCCGCAAGATTGCGGAGGGTATGGCGCTAGAGCATCGCTTTGCAGATGCAAGGGATCCGGGATGGAAATTATACTTTGAAAAACTGGGGCTTATTTATGAGGAACATTTCTGTAAGGGGGAGCGTTGGCTTTCCCTGATTCCACAGGGAGCGTTGGAATCGCAGACGGAAAAGCTTCCGGTTATAGCACTGATGGCGGAGGTCAATGGATTCAGTGACAGGCTTCCGGTTTCTACGTTAAGCACGTATCTGGAGTATTGCAAAATGGCGGCACAGGGGGAGTTCGCACTGTTGGTCTTTGCGCTAGAATCACCAGAGGACAATGAATTGTGGTGTGATATCTTAAAGGATGCCATGAAACGGTTTCCGCTGGATGCTTCCAGAGTATATATGATGGGACAATCTCATAATGGTCATTTTGTAAGAGATTTTGCTATTCGGCACGCAAATATGTTGGCAGGTATAGCTACGCTCAGTAATGGCTTTGGCCTGCCCCGGCCAGAGAACAGCTTTGAAGCGGTTCCGTTCACGGATGAGCGAATGGAAGCTATGAGCCGAACGGATATCCCATTAATCAATCTTCAGGGAAGCAGGGAAGGATTGCATGAAACTACTGAGCAGAAGGCTGAGGCGTGGAGCAGACGTCTTAAGGCCAGTGGATGTATGCCGAAAACGGTGGAAGAGATATTGAAGGCTACAGAGTGCGGTACATATGTGGAACAGAAAATGAAATTGACCTGCGACCGATCATGGCGATGTTACGTGGACGGGATCGAATGCTTGGTTTCTTATAACAAGAATAGAGCAGGAAAGGAGCATCTTTGCTGTGTCCTGTTGGAAAATACACCGCATTATCCGGCTCCTACCATGGCATACTTCGTATGGAGTTATTTGAAGCAGTTTGCCAGAAATTTGGAGACTGGAGAGGTCATAGAGACAATTGATCATTGGAATCCATGAAAGGAAGTGTTTGTGGATGAATATAGAAGCGTTAACCAGGAAAAGCCTCGCAGAACGAATTGACCATACACAACTGCGGGCGTATGCAGATCGAGTGGCGATGGAACAGCTTTGTCAGGAGGCTATGACATATGGATTCGGAATGGTTGCTGTCAATTCCGCACAGGTGAAGCTGTGCCGCAGCCTGCTGAAAGGGTCGAAGGTTCATGTTGGAGCTGCTGTAAGCTTTCCATTTGGGCAGACCACTCTGAATACAAAGTTGTATGAGACAAAGACTGCCATTGACGAGGGTGCAGATGAGATTGATTATGTGATTAACATTGGCGAACTGAAAAACGGAAATCTTTCCTACATGGAAAAGGAAATGCAGAAGATCGTGATGGTCTGTCGGGAGAATCACGTTGTCAGCAAAGTGATATTTGAGACTTGTTATCTGACGAATCAGGAGATTCAAGATCTGGCGGCCATTGCATGCAAAATAGAGCCGGATTTTATCAAGACGTCCACAGGATTTGGAGCAGCCGGAGCTACAGCGGAGCATGTGGCGTTGATGAAACAGGCGGCAGGCGAGCACGTAAAAGTGAAAGCAGCAGGTGGAATCGGTAGCTGGGAAAGCTGTAGAGCCATGCTTCTCGCAGGGGCAGATCGGATTGGAACGAGTGCTTCCGTGAAAATTTTAGAAGAATATTCAGCTAAAAACTCCCAGAGTTAAAATTTGCATATCTTCACATACTAACTGTGAAACAGAAAGGAATGTGAAGGTATGCGTTATCAAAGATTTCAAAGAAAATGCAGATGGCTGATGCCGGCAGGGCTGGTTTCTATTTGCATTTTTTCCTATTTTTTGTTGATGGAGTCCATCCCAGACAAGATACGGATCGTGGCGGGGCGTGAGGAGAGCTTCGATCTGAAGGTGCCGGTGACAGGCGAGGTGTCTGACGAGGGACTTCCTGTATTTACCAACCAGAGTCCTACGCTGGACAAAAGTCAGGTTCATATTAACATGAACGAGTCCTTTACCCTGCAGTCTGAGGAGAAGGGAAGCTTCTCCATAGTCTGTAAGCTGTTTGGTGTATTTTCCCTGAAAGAAGTCTCCGTGGAGGTGGTAAACGAGGAGATGGCGGCGCCCGGCGGGATCCCCATCGGAATCTACGTGAAGACAGACGGAATCCTGGCTATCGGAACGGGAGCAGTCGCAGGGATGGATGGTATGAATTACGAGCCAGCTTATCATCTCATAAAAAGCGGAGATTATATCAAGACGGTCAATGACGAGGTGGTGACCACCAAGGAGGAGCTGGTGGAGAAGGTAAACCGTTATGGCAGCCAGGATATTGTGCTGGGACTTCTGCGTGACGGCGCATATACTCAGATTCGTGTTACCCCGGTGAAAACAGGGGAAGAGGAATACAAGATCGGCGTATGGGTGCGGGATGATATGGCCGGAGTGGGAACTATGACCTACTATACGACGGATCTTCACTATGGTGCCCTGGGGCATCCGGTCAGTGACGCGGATACCGGCACTTCCATACATCTGGGGGAAGGACTTTTATACGAGACAAAGATCGTTGGTATCACCAAAGGAGAGAAGGGGAAGCCGGGGGAGCTGGCAGGGGTTATCGATTATCATGAGAAATATTGTATGGGAACGGTGTCCGGCAATTCCGAGACTGGTATTTACGGCGTCCTAAAGCAGATACCGAAGAGCCTTATGGACACGGAATTTGTGGATGTCGGCTTGAAACAGGAGCTTAAGACCGGAGCAGCACAGATCATAAGTTGTGTCTCCGGGGAGCGGCGCGCCTACGATATTAAAATCACCTCTATGGATTATAACAGTGAAAGCGTCAATAAGGGGATTCAGTTCCAGGTGACGGACCCGGAACTGATCAAGCTTACCGGAGGCATTGTCCAGGGAATGAGCGGTTCGCCGATCCTTCAGGACGATAAGCTTGTGGGAGCTGTCACACATGTCTTCGTCCAGGATCCCACAAAAGGGTATGGGATATTTATCGAGGAAATGATCGGGCATTGATTGCTTAAGTGGCAAATTACGCTGCCGGTGATGAGATTTTTTCATAAAATTTTCCAAATGCAAAACACATTAAGAAATCTATTTACAAAGGGCGGTTTTCTTTGTTATAATAGCTGTAAGGCG
>CAVGED010000132.1:0-20459 GCA_963628035.1 Paludibacteraceae bacterium | reverse complement strand
AGAGCATCTGCCTTACAAGCAGAGGGTCACAGGTTCGAGCCCTGTAGGCCCCACTCATTATGAAGAAGCCGGCGGCGCGATAGTTAAGCTATCGCGCCGCCGGCTTCTTTGAATCATAGAAAAGTACACCCTCGAAAAATAAATCCCTTCCAAATCAAGTGAAAAATAACGATAAATCCGCGTGTATTAAGCAAAATGCACAAATTTTGGCGACGTTCGCTTGATATATATATATATATATGCTATTCTTTTAGGGAAGAGGCGAACCAGCCGAATTCAATATCACATGTATAACGGGGGCTTAATATGAAAATGAATCGTACGGCAATTGGTGTGTTCATGCTCGGCTTGATGTCCATGGCGCTTGTTACGTCCTGCGGTGGATCGTCAACGGAGGAGACGAAGGCCACGGAAGCGGTGCAGCAGGAAAGCGCTTCCAATACTTCCGATACTTCCGATACTTCCAACACTGCAAAGAGCAGAATTGATGTTGTGACAACGTTGGAGAGCTGTGGTGAAGGCGATGATTTGCATTTTGAATTGAAGGATGCACAAAAGTCCTTTATTAACGAACATCTTCAGCTGTTTCCGGTTACCCATGAGAATCTTGATGAGCTATCCGGATATATCGATAATACGCTGGACTATGCACATATGAGCAAAAATCCCTCGGCAATGTCCGGCAAATTCGCATTGATTGATGGCTTGTATGTCAATCAGATACATGAAGATCAACTTGATGGTGGCGGAGAATATGATTATACAACGATAATCAATGCCTTTGATGCCGATGGAAATCTTTATCAGATCTTTTATATGGGAAAATCAACGCCTTTGGTAGAAGGAGACATTGCAAGAGTGGTTGCGATGCCGATTGCCAACAGCAGTTATGAAAATCTATCCGGGACGACAACATTGACATTGATTATGCTCGCTTCGATGGCAGAGGATAGCACAAGGAGTGAGATTTCTTACGGATATTTCGGCGAAACGGCATCTGCAGGTTATGAAGCGCAGAATTCTCAGGCGGATGTAAATGCACCGGTGCAATATGAAACACAAGTTAGCTCGACGATTACGGATGCAATGGAGGATGATCTGGACTGGACGTATCTCATTCCGGACAGTGATTCGCGGTATTTGGACAGAGCCATTGATTTGTCCGGTTTTTCACAGTATGAGCTGAGATTGGCCAGAAATGAGATATATGCAAGACATGGAAGAAAATTCAAAGATCCGTCATTGCAGAGCTATTTCAACAGCAAGGGCTGGTATGCACCTACAACCGAGGCCGATCAGTTTAGCGAGTCCTGTCTGAATGCTTACGAAAAAGCCAATCTTGTACTGATCAAGGATGTCGAAGAACACGGGGTATAAATCTGTTTATTCTGGACGGCGAAAACAAGAAAAATATGAACAGGAAAGTACAGTTAACAGGAATTGTGATATCTGCAGCGCTGTCTGTCATGGCCTGCCATCGTCAGGATACAAGCCCGACTGAAATTGCGGGAATGGAAAGTGCTGCAGAGTCTGATGTGCATAGCAGTTCTGCGGAAACAGCAGATACAGTGGGGGAGACAAGTGCGGAGGATGCGTCGAAAAACGTTGAACCGATGATCATTGAGATACATACAGAAGAAAGCACTTTGGCTGAAACAACTGTAGCGGAAGCATTGCAGAGCAAAAACGGATATGCAGACGGCGAGCAGATATCGCTCAATTCTGCATGGCAATATGCAGAGTTTTCAGAGATTCATTCGGGCAGTGCGACCATGTATCTTGCTGACGCTAATCGCAAAAACATAATTATTGGCGTGAATGCGGGACATGGTACCTCGGGCGGGACAGACGTGAAAACCTGGTGTCACCCGGACAAAACGCCCAAGGTGACGGGCGGAACCACATCAGCCGGTGCAACACAGGCTGTTGCTGTTTCAACAGGGATGAGCTTCGGCGACGGAACACCGGAAAGAAAGGTCACGCTTAAGGAAGCGCAAATGCTGAAGGCGTTACTTCTTGCACAAGGTTTCGATGTGTTGATGCTTAGAGATGGTGATGACGTGCAGCTGGATAATGTGGCCCGCACGGTCATCTGCAACAATGTGGCAGACTGTCATATTGCGATACATTGGGATGGCGATGGACTTGGCTATGATAAGGGTTGTTTCTACATGTCGGTGCCGGAGGGCATTAAGTACCTCGATAGTGTTGCATCTACATGGCAGTCAAGTGAAGCGCTCGGAAGTTCTCTGATCAACGGTCTTAAGGGGAAGGGCTGCAAGATATTCGGTGAAGGGGCGATGGATATGGACCTCACCCAAACCGCGTACAGTACGGTGCCGTCCATTGATATAGAGCTTGGCAACCAGAGCTCCGATCACAGTGATGCAGTTTTACAGACCCTTGCTGCAGGCATTGCGGATGGCGTGGAACGCTATTTTGGATAATGTTGGAGCTTCTATTGGAATGGACCGAGCATTACAAAAATAATATTCCACGATTTTGATATGGCTTGCCAGAAGGAGAAGATAATTATGAAAATTTTTGATGTCATCAAATATGAGGGACCGAATGACGTTTTCGTATGGAAATTTCCGGGTGAAGATTTCAATACACTTTCTCAGCTTGTCGTACATGAATCGCAAGAAGCAATTTTCTTCAAGGATGGGCAGGCTTTGGATATTTTTGGGCCAGGTCGATATACGTTACATACACAGAATATTCCGCTGATAAGAAGGATTGTGAATTTACCGTTTAACGGAGAATCGCCTTTTCATTGTGAGGTGTATTTCATTAACAAAACAGTATCCATGGATGTTATGTGGAGTACGCCCTCGCCTATGCCGATTCAGGATGCTGTATACAAAATCATTATTCCAGTAAGGTCAAATGGACAATTTGGCGTCAGAGTTGTTGATGGAAAAAAGCTTCTTATAAACCTTGTTGGAACAGTGTCTAAATTTGATCAGAGAGTTCTGAAAGAATATTTCAAAGGGATTTTGCTCACAAATATTAAAGACTATATAGCTAAGCAGTTTGTACAGAAGCAGATTTCCTTTTTGGAAATTCAATCGCATTTAAAAGAAATTTCCGATGGTATTCAAGGTGATTTAGCAGGCGAATTTATAAAATATGGAATTGAACTGGTAAATTTCAATGTTAATGATATTGTTCCACCTGAAAGTGATCCGTCATACATGCAGCTTAAAAGAGCGCTTGCCAAGAAAGCTGAAATGTCTGTAATGGGCTACAATTACCAACAGGAAAGGACATTCAATATCCTTGATAAAGCGGCATCAAATGAAGGTGGAGCTGCTGGTTTGATGAATGCGGGAATGGGCCTTGGAATGGGGCTCAATATTGGTGGAGTTGTCGGTGGTGCAATGGGTAATGCAGCATCGAATATTGTCGATACAGATTTGAAATCACATTCGGAGCAAAAGAAGAGTACATGCCCTAAATGTAGTGTAGAGATTCCGGAAGGCGCTAAGTTTTGTCTTAACTGCGGACAGAAAATAGAAGTCCAGAAAGAGGATTTAGACATGATTAAATGTCCTAAGTGTGGGGCGACCGTTCCTAAAGGAAAGTTTTGCCTGGAATGTGGATATAAATTTGTTTCTAAATGCAGCAAGTGTGGCGCTGATTTGATTCCGGGTGCAAAATTCTGTTTGGAATGTGGAACGAAAATTGAATAAATATTATACGTAGAAGGTGATGATATGGCTCTTAGAAAAGCTTTTTGCCCAAATTGTGGACAGCCAACACAAATAGATGATTTAAAAGAATTTTGTTTTTGCTTGTCATGCGGAAACAAGATTGTTGTACCTAAAAGGGGACATTCAGTAAGTCAGGCTCAAGAAGGAGCTGCGGTTAATGAATATAGACAGAATGTTCCGGATCAGGTGGAAAAGACCCAACCTGATGTGAATGAAGGTGCTGTAAATATGGGCGCACCTGATGACAAAATGAAAGAAGCTGAATTTTATTATAAATTAAGCTTGGAGAAGGCGGAGTACGCTGACATTAATGGAGATCCCACGTATTACTTGAAAGGACAGGATCTGTTGGTAGACTTGTCACAACAATATCCTGCGGATTATAGAGTGTGGTGGGAAATGTGCAAGCCTGTGGATTTTGATGTTGTGCTTGGGGGCGATAAACCAATTAACCCATTTACAATAAATAACGCGTATTTTAATAAAGCTTTGGATTTGGCACCGCTTGACCGGAAGATAGAATTGATAAAACAGTATGATAGGTACAATGCTGTAAAAAAGATTGTTTTGGAAGAAATGAAGGCTGAGCAAGAGCGGAAAGATGCGGAAGAAAGAGCACGAATAGAGGAAGAACAAAGAATACAGAAAGAAGCAGAGGAGGAAAGGAGAAGGCAGGAGGAACTCAGACAACGAGAAGAAAATGAGCAGCGCGAGAGGGAAAGACAGGCGGCGGAACAAAGAGCGGTCGAATTTGCGCAAGATCAACAGAAAATGAGCAGCGATTTTTGGGCGGATTTGAAAAATAAAAAATATGAAGAAATAGATGGCAGCTACTTCCGGTTCAAGAGTCCGGAAGGAAGTTCCATTATTGCAACGTTTAAAATGATGGCTAATGTTTTATATCTATCGGCGTTTCACATTGACGCAAATAAAGGAAATGCGGTTTATCTGGATCAATCGGTTGCGATACATTTCAGAGAAGAAGGGCTTGCGAGAAAGTTCGATAATAAACCTGTCGTAGTCAGAGGTTGGCAGCCTATGGCAAATACAATACGAATAATTTCAAATCCGCAGGGATTCTTTGTCAATGATTTACAGATCATAAAAGATTCTGCATACGTGGCAGAGATAGCAAAAGAGGCGAAGAGGCCGATTATGTCGTTTAAGAAAGTGTTTGCATGATAGTGTCTCGCTGATCATGCAAACGGAGGCCAATTTGAGGTTGATGATATGACAATATTTATAGCGATTATAGCTGTTATCATCATAGGAATTCTTATCACAATAAGTATGCATTATGTTGTTACTTCGAGGAAACCGGAAGACAGCAAGATTAAATATTTGCATCAAGTGTACGAACTGCTAGAGCTGTGTAAACTTGAATGTGATGAGGAAAACGTGCTGAATAGGGTGGATGAGATTATCTCGTCTATTCGATATGGAGATGTAAATAGTCCGGAAGCAGCAAGAAATATTGAGGTAAGAATTATTTCAAAGTCTTCTGAACTGCTTGGAAACCTGAAAAATAAGAGAAAAGAAGAAGCAAACAGGAATCTCGATGAGTTAGAAATGTTAACAAAAGAAAGAAATGTAGTTTCTAAAAATAACAAGTATAGGGGGATGTAGAATGAACTTCGATCTTATTTCCATGAAACAAAGGGCGAAAGGCCTGATGAAGTCAGTGAAACCGAATCCACTTCTGGGAGGATTGGTTGTTGTAGCGTTTGGGATTATTATGCTGGTAATCATGACTTATGTTGGAAAAATGGAGGGAAGTACGCCCATATTGATCAGCATTTTGATTTATCTCATTCTATATACGCTTTTAATGACGTCTTTGAAGTGGTTTTGTCTAAAAGCTACAAGAGAAGAAGAGATGGTAAGTAGTGACATTTTAATTGCTTTTAAAGAAAAGCAGGGAAAGGCACTTGTGGTGGCAATAGTCAAGAGCATTTGCATATATTTGTTTACCTTTTTCCTGCTTGTGGGTGCGTTGCTACCATTTTACTGGTTCAGATTTGCCGAAAACATTGTCAAAGACGATGATACAATGAATCCGATAAAAGCCCTTGGGAAAAGTATGAAGTATATGAAGGGACATTACATTGAACTGATCAAGATAGATCTCAGTCTTATCGGATGGTGGATATTGTATGTTATTACCTGCGGTATCGCCGGTATTTATGTACTTCCCTATACATCAATGCTTTATGCTGAGTTTTATGATTATATCAAAGGACAGTATGAAGCCTTTAATGCATAAATTACTGTGTGACATATGGAAAAGAAGTGACGGTATAAGAAAAATTCTGTAACATGTCAGGGGCGGTGACTTCGCCCTTGACATTCTTTAATTTACTAAGTAAACTTACTAAGTAATCGGAATTCTAAAGAAGAGGAGTGATATCATGGTTAACAGCAATACCGTAACTTGTTCTTTTTCTATGGACAGAGATACTTACGATGCGTTCAAGAGCATCGTGGTGAAGAATCATCAGAATGTGAAAGGCAATTTGGTGCGTTATATGCAGTATGTCATCGATTATGGGATACCCAATGCGGAAACCCTTGATGCCATCGAAGAAGTACAGCAGATGAAGACCGATCCGACAATTGGCAAGACCTATGATGACGTAGATGAAATGATGAGGGATTTGCTCAATGTATAAAATCAGACCCTCCGCAAAATTTCAAAAAGACCTGAAACGCATGCAGAAGCGAGGGTATGACATGTCTTTGCTGACAGAGATTTTGAAACTTTTGGCAAGCGGAGAATCTTTGCCGGCAAAGAACAAAGATCATAACCTGAGCGGGAACTTCGCAGGCTGCAGAGAATGCCACATTACTCCCGACTGGCTTTTGATCTATGAGATATCGAATGGTGAGCTGATTCTGTATCTGACCCGGACCGGTACGCACAGCGATCTCTTCTAACCCTTGACAACCTGCCCCGATAGTGCTTATATATAGGAGACAAAAGAATAAATGTCTTTGGGGCAGGTGAAACTCCTGACCGATGGTATAGTCCATGAACCTCCTGTGGAGGCCGATCCGGTGGAATTCCGGGACCGACGGTAAAGTCCGGATGGGAAAAGACAGTGGCAGCAGATGCTTTCGTAACGATATGACAGGGAAATGCAGGCGGCCGCGGGAATTCACATGGAGCTCTGAAGTCATTTACTTCAGAACTTTTTTTGATTCATAGGAAAGTGCATCCTATGAATCAAAAACGCTCCGCGCGGATCGCACTGCGGCGGCAAAGAAACATGTCGCTTTCACGACCCGCCGCAGGCGAAGAATGTGCCAAGGCACATTCTTTCTTAAGGAGGAAAAACGTATGAAAGTAAATGTACAACGGCTGACACTGGCAGGCATTTTTGGAGGCATCGGCTTTGTGCTCATGTTCATGGGCATTTCGATTCCGATTCTGTCTCCCTTTGCGCGACTGGATTTTTCCGGACTTCCGGAGCTGATCGGCGGATTTATGCTGGGCCCGTCAGGCGCGGTCGCCATCATTATCGTAAAGAATCTGCTGAAGCTGCTGACCCAGGGAAGCTCGTCCATGTTCACCGGTGAGGTGCAGAACGTACTGCTGAGTATTGCCTATGTCCTGCCGGCGGTGGTGTACTACCAGAAGCATAAGACGAAGCAGGGTGCCATGATCGGTATCGTGATCGGTTCGGTGTGCAGCGTCATTGTGGCGATCTTCACCAACATTTACCTGATCTTCCCGGCCTATATCGCGCTCTATGGCATGAGCTGGGATTCCATCCTGGAGACCTGCCACGCCATCAACCCTTACATCAACAGCATTCCCACCTTCGTGATCTTCTCAGTGCTGCCCTTCAACATCGTGTCGAGAACCATCACCTCGGTGTTCACGGCACTGCTGTACAAGAGAATCAGCGTGCCGCTGCGCCGGATGCTGGGAGAGCAGGCCAGCGTGGCAGCCGCACAGAAGGAGGATATCGCATGAAATTCAGTGCAGACAAGAATTTAAGCTTTGAAGAGGCCGTACAGCTCATGTTTGAGAAGCTGGGCACGGACAAGATCATGGCATTGGCCAGTTCCGTCAACGATTATGTAATGGTGCGGAACGTCAGCTGCCTCTTCTATGACGGTCTGGTGTTCTTCAAAACAGATAAGAATTTCCGGAAGACGCAGCAGCTTCTGCAGAATCCCCATGTGGCGCTGTGCTGGAGCGGTGTGCAGATCGAGGGTATCGCGGAGAACCGGGGACTCGTGGTGGATGAGCCGGAGCGAAAGTTTGAAAAGCTCTACAAGCAGTATCTTTGGGGAAGCTACAATAAGTACTCCCACGAGGACACGGAGATCCTCATTGCGGTGCATCCCAAGTACGTGGAGGTCTGGGACACCAGCGAGGACAATTACGCTTACCAGATCTTCATTGACTTCGACAAGCAGTCGGTGGAGGTGAAGCCCTACGACCGGATCAAGGCTTGACAAATATTTTTCTTGACTAACCGGGAAAAGCGTCATAAACTGAACAAACTAAGAAGGGCCTGCAGCGGAGGCGATAAACCGCTCTCTGTGCAGGCCGATGTTATAAGGACTGCCTGAGGTGGTGTCTCTCCTGAAATGGGAGAGATGCTGCCGGGTGTCCTTTTTTTGCGGTAAAAGCAGAAAGGAGAACACGAATTTATGCATGTTGTGAAGGTCCTGTCGAAATCTGTACGGGAATTCAAATTCGCATCCACCATGGCACCGCTGATGGTCAGCTGTGAAGTGGTGATGGAATGCATTATCCCCTTCATCATTTCGAAGCTGATCAATCAGATCAAGGCGGGTGCCGGTCTGAATGTGATTTTTTACTATGGTGTGATCCTGGTGGTCATGGCCATGATTTCTTTGCTGTTCGGCATCGCTGCCGGCAACTATTGCGCGACGGCATCCACCGGCTTTGCACGGAATCTGCGGAAGGACATGTTCTATAGAATTCAGGGCTTCTCCTTCGAGAACATCGACCGTTTCGACACCGCTTCTCTGGTGACGAGAATGACCACGGATGTATCCAATGTACAGCTCGCCTACATGATGCTGACCCGGCTTGCCTTCCGTGCACCCCTGATGATGATCTTTTCCTTTGCCATGGCCTTTGTGATGGGCGGACGCATGGCCTGGATCTTTGTGCTGACCATTCCCCTTCTGGGCGGCGGTCTCGCCATCGTCATGCGGCTGACCATGCCCCTGTTCCATGCGGTGTTCAAAAAGTACGATCGTCTGAATGAGTCCGTACAGGAGAACATCAACGGTATGCGGGTGGTGAAGTCCTTCGTGCGTGAGGACTATGAGAAGCAGAAGTTCGACCGGGCAGCCGAGGAACTTTGCGGCGATTTCACCAAGGCCGAGAAGATCCTGGCCTTCAACAACCCCATGATGCAGTTCTGCCTTTATGTAGTGATGGTCTTCGTGCTGAGCTTCGGTTCCTACACCATCATCAGCTCCCGGGGCAGCCTTCTGGATGTGGGACAGCTTTCCGGACTTTTGACCTACAGCTTCCAGATCCTCATCAGCCTGATGATGATCTCCATGGTCTTCGTGATGGTGACCATGTCCATTGAATCCAGCAAGCGTATCGCGGAGGTGCTGGAGGAGGAGAGTACCCTTCACAATCCGCCGCAGCCCGTGATGGAGGTGCCGAACGGCGACATCGATTTCAATCACGTAAACTTCAAATACCAGAAGAACGCCGAGCGCTTTGTGCTCGCCGACATTGACCTCCACATCAAGAGCGGTGAAACCGTGGGTATCCTGGGCGGCACCGGTTCTTCCAAGTCGTCTCTGATTCAGCTGATTTCCCGGCTCTATGATGCCACTGAGGGTAATGTCATGGTGGGCGGACAGGACGTACGGAACTATGATCTTCGGACCCTCCGGGATCAGGTGGCTGTGGTGCTGCAGAAGAATGTGCTTTTCTCCGGTTCTATCAAGGAAAACCTTCGCTGGGGCAATCCCAATGCGACGGATGAGGAGCTGGTGGAGGCTTGCCGTCTGGCCCAGGCGGATGAGTTTATCCAGCTTTTCCCGGACAAGTATGACACGCATATCGAGCAGGGCGGTTCCAATGTCTCCGGCGGACAGAAGCAGCGTCTCTGTATTGCCCGTGCCCTCCTCAAGAAGCCGCGGGTGCTGATCCTCGACGATTCCACATCAGCCGTGGACACCAAGACCGATGCGCTGATCCGTAAGGGCTTCCAGGAATTCATTCCGGAAACCACGAAGATCATCATTGCGCAGCGCGTGTCCTCGGTAGAAGAGGCCGACCGCATTATCGTACTGAACGGCGGACGGATCGAGGATATGGGCACGCATGCCGAGCTTCTGGAGCGGAGTCCCATTTACCGCGAGGTATACATTTCACAGAATAAGAAAGGAGAAGAGGAATGAGCGAGCAGAACAAAGCAAAGCGTCCCGGCAATCTGATGGGCACGATGAAGCGGCTGATCTCCATGCTGTTCCGCTTCTATCCCGTATTGCTGCCCTTTACCATCGGCTGTATTCTGGTCAATGCCTGCGTTTCGGCATTGCCGTCCCTGTTCCAGCAGCGGATCATCGCACTGATCGAGCTTTCCTGGCGGGAGGGTGACTGGGCCGGGGTATCCGGACAGATCCTTCGTCTGGTGAGTATCCTGGCGTCCATGTATGTGGTGTCATTGATCGCAGGCCTGATCTACAACCGTACCATGGCCATCATTACCCAGGGATCCCTGAAGAAGTTCCGTGAGCAGATGTTCAACGGCATGCAGGACCTGCCCATCCGGTACTTCGATACCCACAACCACGGCGACATCATGAGCTACTATACCAATGATATCGACACGCTGCGGCAGATGATTTCCATGAGTATTCCCCAGGCGCTGGTGTCCTTCGTGTCTGTGGCCACCATTTTCTGCATCATGCTGTACTATTCCATCTGGCTGACCATTCTGGTGGTGGGCGGTGTGCTGCTCATGACCCGGGTGGTGAAGAAGGTGGGCGGCGGTTCCAGCCGGTACTTCCTGCGGCAGCAGCAGGAGGTGGCCAGAACCGAGGGCTTCATTGAGGAAATGATGAATGGCCAGAAGGTCATCAAGGTCTTCAACCACGAGGAAGCCGCAGAGGCGGATTTCGATAAGATCAATGATGAGCTCTTCCGCGTTTCGGAAAAGGCCAACAAGTATGCGAATACCCTGATGCCGATTCTTATGAACATCGGAAACATCCTCTACGTGGTGGTGGCCATCGTGGGCGGTGTGCTGCTGGCGCTCAAGGTGCCGAACCTGAGCCTGTCCGGCATGGCCCTCAGCATTTCCATCACCGTACCTTTCCTGAACATGACGAAGCAGTTCGCGGGTCAGATCGGCCAGGTGTCCAACCAGATCAATGCGGTGGTCATGGGTCTTGCGGGTGCACAGCGTATCTTTGCGATGCTGGATGAGGAGCCGGAAACAGATGAGGGCTTCGTGGAACTTGTGCAGTGCAAGGAAGAGGACGGCAAAATCACAGAGACGCGGGAACGCACGGAAATGTGGGCCTGGAAGAATCCCCGGGCCGAGGGCGGTGCGGACTATCGCCGTCTGGCCGGGGATGTGGTGCTGAAGGATGTGGACTTCTCCTATGACGGCAAGAAGACCATTCTGCAGGGCATCAATGTCTTCGCAAGACCGGGCCAGAAGGTGGCCTTCGTGGGTGCCACCGGTGCCGGAAAGACCACCATCACCAATCTGATCAACCGCTTCTACGATATCCAGAGCGGTACCATCACCTACGACGGCATCGACATTAAAAAGATCAAGAAGTCGGAGCTTCGCCGTTCCCTGGGCATCATCCTGCAGGATACGGTATTGTTTACCGGTACGGTGATGGACAATATCCGTTACGGTAAGCTCGATGCTACGGATGAGGAGTGTATCGCTGCCGCCAAGCTGGCCGGTGCCGATGACTTTATCCGTCGTCTGCCCATGGGCTACAACACAGAGATCAAGGGCAACGGTTCCAATCTCTCCCAGGGTCAGCGGCAGCTTCTGTCCATCGCCCGGGCGGCAGTGGCAGATCCGCCGGTTATGATCATGGATGAGGCCACCAGCTCCATCGATACCCGTACCGAGGCCATCGTGCAGAAGGGTATGGACGCGCTGATGGCGGGCAGAACCGTATTTGTCATCGCCCATCGTCTCAGTACCGTACAGAATTCGGACGTGATTATGGTGCTGGATCATGGTAAGATTATAGAGCGGGGCAGCCATGCAGAGCTGATCGCCGCGAAGGGAAGTTATTACCAGCTGTATACCGGTGCATTTGAACTGGAGTAAAAAGCTTGCAGGATTGTATCCGGTAAACGTCGTAACAGAACAGCGCCGGGTGCCGAATGCACGGGTTCAGCGCAAAATAAGGAGGAGAGTCATGACAGAAAAACAGGAGATGGCACAGGCTTTTCACAACAAGGGCTACAATTGTGCCCAGGCAGTGGCCTGTAGCTTCTGCAGCGACTTTGGCATTTCTCAGGAGGAAATGTTTCGGATCGCAGAGGGTTTCGGACTGGGCATGGGCATGATGGAGATGTGTGGTGCCCTGTCAGGTATGATGATGATCATCGGTCTGGCCAATAGTGTGGGCGACCTGGAGAAGGGTAAGCCCACCAAGGCAGACACCTACAAGAAGGTGAAGGCCTATGCAGAGCGTTTCCGGGAGCAGAACGGCTCTTACCTCTGCCGGGAGCTGAAGGGCGTGGAAACCGGCAAGGTACTGCGCAGCTGTCCGGACTGCATCAACGATGCGGTGGCACTGACCGAGGCCTATCTTGCGGAGCATCCGCCGGTGAAGGCATAAATGCTGTACGATAAGGACATACGGGAGCCGCTCTTCTCCTTTTTGGAGGAGAGCTACGGCAAAACCCGCATGATCGAGGAAAAAATGATGGGCATCTCCCGGGCCGATATTGTCATGGTCACGGAAGATGCCTTTTATGGCATAGAAATCAAAAGTGATGCGGACAGCTATGCCCGCCTGTCCCGGCAGGTGACGGATTACGACTATTACTTCGATTATAACTATATCGCTGTGGGGACCCGTCATGCAGAGCATGTGGCAGAGCATGTGCCGGCGCACTGGGGCATCATCACCGTGGAGGAGCTGCCGGAGGGACCGGATTTCTACATTCTGCGCCGCCCCAGGCCCAATCCGCACTTGGACATTCGACTGAAGTTGACGCTGCTCTGGCGGCCGGAGCTGGCGGCGCTTCAGGCCCTGAACGAGCTCCCGAAGTATAAGGATAAGGCGAAAAAATTCGTCATTGGCAAAATTGCGGAGAAGATCCCTTATGAGATCCTGCGGCGGCAGATGAGTACGCTGCTGTTCGAGCGGGATTATACCCTGCTTTCGGAAGAAATCCGGCAGTACAAGGATGCTGAAAAGAAAAAACGTGGCATCGGCAGCAGAACCGGGAAGAAGACCGGCAGTACCGGGAAAATGTCTTCGGGCCGTCGGCGTCGGCGGGAGCCTGCACTTCTCGTCAGCCGGGTGGTGCGGAAACGGAAGAAAGGATAATAGGGAAAGGTTATTAGGAAAAAACTATAGGGAATAGTGGAAAAGAAAATGGCACATGAAGTTTCGGTAAATACAACATTTACGGAAAAGCATGGTAGAATGGAATGGTTCAAAATATCCTATTTCGGAGGCCAGTATGGAAAGCTTTTTTATTGCCATGAATGCAGTGATTCCCTTTCTCTGCTACATGCTCTACGGTTACTTTTTCCGGCGCATCGGCGTCACGGATGATGCCTTTTACAAGAAACTCAACAAGTTCATTTTCTGGGGTCTGTTCACGGTCATGATGTTCAATAACATGTACAACATGGACCTGTCCATGATGCCCAAGCTGAGCTTCATTCTTTTTGCCTGGGGTACCCTGGGGGCGTTGATTCTTCTCTTGGTGCTGATTCTTCCCCGCATCTGCAAGACCAAGCCCCGCTGCAGCGTCATCATTCAGGGCGTTTACCGCAGCAATGTACTGCTCTTTGCGGTTCCGCTGTCGGAAAGTATTTTTGGCAGTGAGGGCGCGGCCCTCGGCAGCATCCTGGTGGCACTGATCGTGCCGGTATACAATGTGTCGGCGGCCATTCTCTTTGCCTGCTTTGATGAAAAGAATGCAAAGCCCAGCGCAGTGGCCATTCTGCGGAAGGTGCTGATCAATCCGTTGATCCTCGGTACCATTGTGGGACTTGTGTTCCTCTTCCTGCATATCCCGGTGCCGAAAGCACTGATGACGCCCATCGGGAAGTTTTCCGCCATGGCGTCGCCGTTGGCCATTTTTGCTTTGGGGGGTACCCTGTATTTCTCGAACATAGCCAAAAATCTGAAGTACATCGGTTTTGTGCTGGTGATGAAGCTGCTGGTGGTGCCGGCGGTGATCATCGTGCTCACCACCTTCCTGCCCTTCAGCAATGTGGAGCGTTTCCTGCTGGTGGCGGTCTATGCGACACCCATTGCGGCGGCGTCCTTCCCCATGGCGCAGAACATGGGCGGCGATGGTGAGCTGGCGGCCCAGCTTGTGGCCATCACGACTGTGGCTTCCGTGTTCACGCTCTTCCTGTGGATTTTTGTCATGAGCAGCACGGGACTGATCTAAATTGACGAAGACTTTACACGGCACGGCATGGCTGCTGGAAGAGGGCAGTTTTTTGCAATGAAACAGAAGGATTTCTAAGAAGATAAGAGGATTCTGAGATTGAAAAGGAATCCTCTTTTTTGTATGATAATTACGCTATGTTAAAATTTTCACCACGGCTGCGAAGAAGTGAAAAATGTTTTTTCGCGGGCGTGCAGGCAAATATTTTCGTCCTTACGGACGGGTCTGGAGGCATTATGGCAGAGGATATGAGACAGGAGCTCCTGGCGGGCTTTCAGCGGGTTTTCGGTGATCTGGAGGGTACGAAAACCTATTTTGCACCGGGCAGAGTGAATCTGATCGGTGAGCATACGGATTACAACGGCGGACACGTTTTCCCCTGTGCGCTGACCATCGGCACCTATGCCTGTGTCCGGAAGAGAAGTGACCGGAAGCTGCGCTTTTATTCCGTGAACCTTTCCGGAAACGGGGTGGTGGAGACCAGTCTGGACGATTTCCGGCCGCTGCAGGATGATTCCTGGACGGCATACCCGAAGGGGGTAATGTGGGCCTTCGAAAAACGGGGCATGAAGCTGGACTGCGGTATGGATTTCGTGGTATACGGCAATATTCCCAACGGCTCCGGCCTTTCCTCCAGCGCCTCCCTCGAGGTGCTGACGGGCTTTGTGCTCCGGGATCTCTACGGCTTTGACGTCAGCAATATCGATCTTGCGCTCATCGGACAGGATGGCGAGAATCATTACAATGGTATGAACTGCGGCATCATGGACCAGTTTGCCAGCGCCATGGGCAAGGCAGACTGTGCCATCTTCCTGGATACGGCAACCCTTCACTATGAGTATGCTCCGGTGAAGCTGTCCGGCATGAAGCTGATTGTCACCAATACGAATAAGAAGCATAAGCTGGTGGGCTCTGCTTACAATGACCGGAGAAGAGAATCCGAGGAGGCCGTGGAGGCGCTGCAGAAGGTGGTGGACATCAAGGCGCTGGGTGAGCTTTCTGATGCAGACTTTGAGAAGTATGCTTCCGCCATCACGGATCCCGTGGTACTGAAGCGGGCTCGCCATGCGGTGTATGAGAACAACCGGACACTGAAGGCCGTACAGGCCCTGAAGGACGGCGATCTGGAGACCTTCGGTGCATTGATGAATGCCTCCCATGTTTCGCTTCGGGATGATTACGAAGTGAGCTGCCACGAGCTGGACGTGCTGGCAGAGACTGCCTGGACCGTGCCCGGTGTGCTCGGTTCCCGGATGACCGGCGGCGGCTTCGGCGGCTGTACCGTATCCATCGTGCGGGACGAAGCCATCGCCGACTTCGAGAAAATCGTCGGTGAGACCTACAAGAAAGAAATCGGCTACGACTGCACCTTTTACGTGGTAGATATAGGAAGCGGTCCAGCGGAGGTTTTTGCATAAGGCAAAAACCGTAGCGAACTGACATGCAGAGTTTGCTTCGAAGAGAGAGAAGAATAAGAAAAGACAGCAAGCGAAGCAAAACTGCATGCTCGCCGGAGGCGAGTTCAACGAGGGCCACCAGCCCGAGATGAATCCAGTAGAGGTTTAAGGTTCGATTTACATTAAGCATATGAGGAGGAAAAGCAAATGAAAATTCTGGTTACCGGCGGTGCGGGCTATATCGGCAGTCACACCTGTGTGGAGCTTCTGGACAACGGCTATGAGGTTGTGATTCTGGACAACCTGTATAACTCCAATGAGAAGGCGGTGAACCGCATCGAGGAAATCACCGGCAAGAAGCTTAAGTTTTACAAGACAGATATTCTGGATAAGCCCGGCATGGATGCGATCTTCGAGGAGAATCCGGACATTTCTGCCGTGATCCACTTTGCGGGCCTCAAGGCCGTGGGCGAGTCTGTACATAAGCCCATCGAGTACTATCAGACCAACATAAACGGCACACTGAATCTGGTGGATGTGATGCGGCAGCACAACTGCAAAAACATCATTTTCTCCTCCTCTGCAACTGTTTACGGTGATCCGGCCCAGATTCCCATCACCGAGGAATGCCCGAAGGGCACCTGTACCAATCCCTATGGCTGGACCAAGTGGATGCAGGAGCAGATTCTGACCGACATCCATACCGCGGACCCGGAATGGAATGTGATTCTGCTTCGTTACTTCAACCCCATCGGTGCCCACAAGTCCGGGCTCATTGGCGAGGATCCGAAGGGCATCCCCAACAACCTGCTTCCCTACGTGGCACAGGTGGCCATCGGCAAGCTTCCTGAGGTTAATGTCTTCGGCGATGATTACGATACACCGGATGGCACGGGTGTCCGCGACTATATTCATGTGGTGGATCTGGCCAGAGGCCATGTGAAGGCTGTGGAGCGTTTCGCCAAGAAGGACGGCGTCTTCATCTGCAACCTTGGCACCGGCAAGGGTTATTCTGTACTGGATGTGGTGCATGCCTTTGAAAAGGCATGCGGCAAGACCTTGCCCTATGTCATCAAGCCGCGCCGTGCCGGTGACATTGCCACCTGCTACTCCAGCCCGGAGAAGGCTGCGAAGGAGCTTTCCTGGACGGCAGAGTATGATCTTGAGGACATGTGCCGCGATTCCTGGAACTGGCAGTCCAAGAACCCGAACGGCTACAATTCATAAAAGGAGCGGAGCATGGAGCTGGTACAGGAAAATATCAAAAAGCTGGTGGCCTATGCGCTGCGGACCGGCCTGATCCGGGAAGAGGATCTGCATTGGGCACTGAACACGGTGCTGCTGCAGCTGAAGCTGTCGGAGACTGAGGCGGATGCCGTTTCGGTGCAGGCAGAGGCAGCAGAGATTCCGGCGGAAGCCATTGCAGACGGCAGCTACCTGGAAGCCGTGCTGAAGACATTAACCGACTATGCGGTGGAGAACGGCCTCACAGAGGGGGACAGCGTGGTCTTCCGGGATCTCTTCGACACGAAGCTCATGGGCGCGCTGACGGAGAGACCCTCCGAGGTGGTGCGGGATTTCAAGGCGGCCTATGCCGAGAGCCCGGAAAAGGCAACGGATTTCTACTATGACTTTAGCCGGAATACGGACTATATCCGCCGTTACCGGGTGAAGAAGGACATGAAGTGGAAGGCAAGTACAGAGTACGGGGGGCTGGACATCACCATCAACTTGAGCAAGCCGGAGAAGGATCCCAAGGCTATCGCGGCAGCGGGACGGGCGAAGCAAACGGGCTATCCCAAGTGCCAGCTTTGCCGGGAGTGCGAGGGCTATGCCGGACGGGCGGACTACCCGGCCCGGGAGAACCATCGCATTATCCCCATCACGATTCAGGGTAAGCCCTGGGGCTTCCAGTATTCACCTTATGTGTACTACAACGAGCACTGCATCGTGTTGAATGCAGAGCACACGCCCATGAAGATCGACCGGGCGGCGTTCCGGAAGCTCTTTGATTTTGTGGCCATGTTCCCGCATTACTTCGTGGGTTCCAATGCGGATCTGCCCATTGTGGGCGGCTCCATCCTGGCGCATGAGCATTTCCAGGGCGGACACTATGACTTCGCCATGGCCAAGGCCCCGGTGGAGAGAAGCTTTACTGTACCGGGATACGAGGATGTAAAGGCCGGCGTGGTGAAGTGGCCCATGTCGGTGATCCGTCTTTCCGGTACGGACACGGAGCGCATTACGGAGCTGGCGGACCGGATTCTCACGAAGTGGAGAGGCTACACCGATGAGAGTGCCTTCATCTTCGCGGAGACCGAGGGCACACCCCATTCCACCATCACGCCCATTGCCCGGAAGCGGGGAGAGTGTTTTGAACTGGATCTGGTGCTTCGGAACAACATCACCACGGAGGAACATCCCCTGGGGGTTTTCCATCCTCATGCGAAGCTCCACCATATCAAGAAGGAGAACATCGGTCTCATTGAGGTAATGGGTCTTGCGGTGCTCCCGGCGCGGCTTCGGAAGGAGCTGGAGGATCTGAAGACCGCGATTCTGGCGGGAGAGGACCTCACAAAGTCGGAGTCCCTCGCGAAGCATGCCGAATGGGTGGCGGAATTCCTGCCGCAGTATGAGTCGGTGAATGCAGACAACCTGGATGACATTCTGCAGGCAGAGGTCGGCAAGGTCTTCCTTCATGTACTGGAGGACGCCGGTGTTTACAAGCGCACAGCGGAAGGACAGGCGGCGTTTGACCGGTTTATTGAAACGCTTTGATGAACAATAAAGGGTATCCATGGCAGTGTGTCCTGGGTATCCTTTTTTTATCATGCCTGGGGTCAGCGATGGCTTGGCTATCGGGGGCCCCTGGCATGATGCCTTAGCGGCGAGCGTATAAAAGGCTCTGCGACAGCAGATTTTTTTTAGTTGCCGCCATAACCAAATGGATGAAAATTCTTCCGAAATATAAATTTAAAAATAGTTTTCGCTATGCGCAGAATATGGTATAATTACCGCATAATTATTAATGCAGGCAGGCAAGGAAAGCGCGCTGCCGGAACAGGGGGATGCCATGGAGCAGAGCTATCAGAAAATCACGATTACCGGAGTGGATGCACCGTTAAAGATACGGAAGGGACATTTCGCCAGCAACCATGCCCATACCAATTATCATCTGGATCTCACCACATTAAAGACAAGAGCCAGTGAGGCCATGAGCATTGCCGCAGCACTGTGCAGCCGTTATCTTTACGACACCGTCATTGACACCATCGTCTGTATGGAGGGCACCGAGGTCATCGGCGCTTATCTGGCCGAGGAGCTGACCAAGAGCGGCTTCCTGAACACCAACGCCCACAAGACCATTTATGTGGTGACGCCGGAGTACAATTCCAATTCACAGATCATTTTCCGGGACAATATGAAGAACATGATTGCCGGAAAGAACGTACTGGTGCTGGAGGGCGCCATCTCCACCGGCCGCACGGTGAACCGGATGCTGGAGGCCATTCAGTACTACGGCGGCAGAGTGGCCGGCATTTCCGCTATTTTCTCCGCCCTGGAGGAGGTCAACGGCCTCCGGGTACTGGCGGTTTACGACAAATCCCAGCTGCCGGACTATATGAGTGTGGACTATCGAAGCTGTCCCCTCTGCCGAAGCGGCGAGAAACTGGATGGATTGGTGAACGCCTTTGGTATTTCGATGCTGTGAAAATTTGCCCCTGCAAGCGCAGCTTGCGGGGGCTTGTTTTAATGCTATAATTAAAGGTAAATACGCATAGGGAGCTTGCTTTATGTACGAATATTTAGCAGGAAAAACGGATCCGGAAAGGTCGTCGTATTGGCTTCCGCTTTGGATGCATCTGAAGGATACAGCGGAGGTCATGAAGCTTCTGGTTCGGGAATGGCTGCCGGACAGTACGAAGAAATTTTTCGGCATGCCGGAGGATGTACTCACGGCATTGGCAGGTTTTCTCGGGTATGTTCATGATATCGGAAAAGCAACTGTGCTTTTTCAGTCAAATATTACGACATCGTTGCCGGAAGTTCGTTCAAAACTTTCGCGTTATACGGCGCTTACCTATCGGGAAGCAAACAGAAGGCATACGCCGCATGCACTGGCAAGCGAAGCGATACTGCTGGAATATGGCTGTCCTTGCGGGATAGCCTCCATCGCGGGGGCACATCATGGAAAGCCGCAGAATTATGATGCGGATGAGAATCTGGAAAACTATCGCAGCAATTATTTCCCGAAGAACGGAGAAGAATTCTGGCATGCGTGTTGGACGGAAATTCTGAATCTTGCACTGCGTGACAGCGGATATGCAAACATTGAAGATCTTCCGGATCTGACACAGCCGGTGGAAATCATTTTGACGGGACTTCTCATTATGGCGGACTGGATCGCCAGTAACACAGCATATTTCCCTTTAATTTCCGTTGAAGACTATGGGAATATGACTTTATATCCTGAAAGAAGCGATCGGGCATGGGATCAGCTGCAGTTGACATTTCCCTGGGAGGGACAGTTGGATGTGATGGAAGAGGAGGGATTTCAACAGCGCTTTGGCTTTTCTCCCAATTCTGTGCAGCAGGCGGTATTGGATGCCGCACAACATATGTCGGAACCAGGCATTATGATTCTGGAAGCCCCCATGGGAATCGGAAAAACAGAGGCAGGCCTGGCTTTTTCAGAAGCATGTGCAGCCCGGTTTGGCG
>CAVGED010000131.1:0-22907 GCA_963628035.1 Paludibacteraceae bacterium | reverse complement strand
ATAATAGGCCGGCCTGGCCTAACCATGTTATTTTCATTGCGTTCTCCTCGTAAATATGATCGTTCATGGACATTATACAATATTTACTCCAATTAATTCAATACCAACATTAACAAAGTGGAAAACCCAGGATATAGCGGGAATACCCGGATCATACTATGTAATACTTCAAAGTAAATTGAAGTTTATTTGAAGTGAGTTTGAAGTTGACTTTGAAGTTAGTTTGAACTTGACTTTGAAGTGACTTTGAAGTTGACTTTGAAGTGACTTTGAAGTGACTTTGAAGTGACTTTGAAGTAATCAGGCACATAAGATTTCAGATATTGCAGAATATAAGGGAGAGCCCCTTTATACGGTGCCCATTATCCTTACAAGTCTTTTGCAACTTCTGTTCAACGCCGCCGACCTGGTTGTTGTAGGCTGGTTTTCGGGAAGCAATTCCGTTGCGGCAGTCGGTTCAACCGGTTCGCTTACGGGGCTTATAGTAAACCTGTTTATCGGGCTTTCGGTGGGCGCAAGCGTTGCCGTTGCTCACGGCATAGGCTCTGGGAATTATTACGACACGCACGAGGCTGTTCACACTGCAATGCCCATTGCCGTTATAGGCGGAATTATATTGAGCATTGTGGGAATACTTTTTTCAAAGACTTTTCTTTCCCTTATGGGTACGCCCGATGAACTTCTTCCCCTTCAACGGTTTATATGCAGATTTATTTTGCGGGAATGGTTTTCTGTATGCTTTATAACTTCGGTTCGGCAATACTCCGTGCCGCATTCACAAAAAAGCGCTTCTGAAAATACTTAAAATCGGAATTCCCACCGGACTTCAAAGTTCGCTGTTTGCAATTTCAAACGTGCTTATTCAGTCCTCAATCAACTCTTTCGGCAGTACCCATATGTCGGGCAGTGCCGCCGCGTCAAGCATTGAGGGCTTCTGTTACGTTGCAATGAACTCATTCCAGCAAACGACCCTTAACTTCTGCGGGCAGAATTACGGCGCACGTAACCTTAAACGCGTCAATCAGATAACTTTGGTTTCTCTTCTTACCGTTACCGGCGTGGGGCTTATTCTCGGCAACCTTACCTACCTTTTCGGGCGTCCGCTTTTGGGAATATACATAAACGATTCCCCCGAGGCAATACTTTACGGGCTTGAACGTATGAAATTTATGCTTATCCCCTATTTCCTCTGCGGAATAATGGACACGATAACCGGCGCAATGCGCGGAATAGGCTCGTCGCTTACGCCAATGCTGATAACGATAATCGGTGTGTGCGTGTTCCGCGTTGTGTGGATTTATACCGTATTCGCACTGCCTGAATTCCACACGTTCTCAGGGCTGTTTATTTCCTACCCCGTGTCCTGGGCAATGACGTTTTTAGCCGTGCTTATTGCATACATCATTACTATGAAAAAGAAGAAAAAGCAGTTCGCATTACAGGATTCAGATATCTGATTTACCGCCCGTCAGGGCGGTTTTATTTTTCCGTTTGCTCGGCGGAACTCCCGTGTGTTTTTTGAACAGTTTTGAAAACAGATAAACATCGGTATACCCGCACTCGGCGGCAACGTCCTGTACGCTTTTCCCGCCGTAGTCAAGCATTCTCTGCGCTTTTTCCATTCGCTTTTCCACTGCAAGTTTTTTAAGTCCCGTGCCGTACCGAGCCTTGAAAACTTCCGAAAATCTGCTTATCGAATATCCGCACAGCCTTGCCGCCTCTGATACAGTTATGTTTTTTTCCGGAAACTGCAATACCGACAGATACACGTTCTCCATAGGGTCTTTTCCCGTGGGTTTTCTTTTCAGGTCAATAAGCGTTTCACGCAAAATCAAATCCGTTTTTTCAAAAAAGAAATCCTGTTTCAGCGCAAGTTCACGTTCTATTTCTTCAAGGTGACGCCTGAACACCGCCCCGTCTGTCTTAAAGGGTGTGCAAAGGGGCAGTTCGGTTATTTCGCTTTCGGAAAAGAAATAGACCCAGTCGTTTATAAATCCCGTTTCGCTTTCCGGCGCGGGACCGTGATAAATAACCGTTCCCGGCGGCATAATTATTGCGTCTCCCTTTTCGCCCCTTTGAAGTTTTCCGTCTTTCTCAAACAAAAAATCCGTTTCAAAAACCGACGCAAAATAACACTTGCTTACCGCTTTGTCGCAAAACGCATTTTTCCTGTGGCTGTACCGAGTGCCGATATTGGTAACTTTCATATTCACTCCGTTGAAAAGTACAAATTTATCGTAGCAAACACCATTGCTTTATTATATTTTACCGTAATATAATACAAACGTCAATATATTATATTCGGAGGTATTCTTATGGAAAGAATAAATTTAGACGGCAAATGGCGTATGCAAGGCAACGGCTATGACTGTTTCGGCACCGTTCCGGGAAGCGTATACTCATTTTTGCTTGAAAACAAACTGATAACCGACCCGTACACCGAGGAAAGTTGGGACTTTGCCCGCGACCTTTTGCGTCACGACTACACTTTTTCGCGCAGTTTCGAATGCAAAAAGACATCGAAAAAGATAATGCTTGCCTGTAAAGGGCTTGATACTATCTGTGAAATCAAAATAAACGGCACGTCCGTTGCAAAAACAATGAATATGCACCGCTCGTACGAATTTGACATTACGTCTGTTCTTGCCGACGGCGAAAACGAAATATCAATCACGTTTTTCTCGCCCATACTCTATTTTGAAAAGACCGATAAAGAAGCGCCGCTTTTTGCGCCAAACGTGGCAATTACCGGCTATTCTCATTTAAGAAAATCACTCTGTATGTCCGGCTGGGACTGGGGTCCGGAACTTCCCGACGCGGGAATCTGGCGCGACATCTATATTTTTGACGGCACCGTTCACCGCTTTTCCGACACGGACATCATTCAACGTTTTGAGGGCAAACGCGTGTTTATTACTCCCCTCGCAGCGGGTTCGGGCGAAATCAGGGTAACGCTTACTTCCCCCGACGGCGAAAAAACTGTACTTGAAGCAAATAAAGAATATGAAGTTCCGTCGCCGAAATTATGGTACCCCAACGGCTACGGCGAACACCCGCTTTATACGGTGGAATTTGAACTTATGCAGGGCAAAAATGTCTGGGACAGAATAAAAAAGCGTATCGGATTAAGAAAAACTGAACTTGTGCGTGAAAAGGACAAATGGGGCGAAAGTTTTTATCATCGTGTAAACGGAATCGATATCTTCGCAATGGGCGCCGACTACATTCCCGAAGATAATATTCTGTCCCGTTTAAGCCGTGAAAGAAGTGAAAAACTGCTTGATATCGCCGTTGAAAGCAATTTCAACACAATTCGTGTATGGGGCGGCGGAAACTATCCCGAAGAGTGGTTCTTTGACCTTTGCGACGAAAAGGGACTTCTCGTATTTATGGATATGATGTTCGCCTGTATGCTGTTTTGGAGCAATCCCGACTTCCTTAAAGAGTCCTCCCTTGAAGTACGGGAAAACCTTATCCGATTCCGCCACCACGCCTGTCTTGCGCTTATTTCAGGCAATAATGAGTGTGAAGAGGCGCATTATTGGGTTCGCAATCCTCCCGAAACAGAAAAACAGGCATATCTTCACTTCTTTGAAGATATTCTGCCTGAAACGGTAAAAGAAGTTTGCCCCCATTTACCCTATATTCCCTCATCGCCCACCACCTGCGGGCACTTTATCGACCCGGAAAACGAAAATTACGGCGACGGCCACTACTGGGCACCGTGGCAGCAGTCGCTTCCCTCGCGGGAATATGAGAAACACTGTTTCCGCTATTTGAGTGAATTCGGATATCAGTCCCTGCCCGACGAAAAAACGCTGAACGTTTTCCTTAAAGAGGAACAGAAAAATCTGTTTTCGCCTGTAATGGAGCGCCGTCAGCGTTCCCAAGGCGGCAACAGAAACATTATAAACGGCATAACGGGTTTATACCGTCTGCCAACGGATTTCGGCACGCTTGTATATGCTTCACAGGTAACGCAGGCTGAATATATGCGCCGTGCCATACTGCATATGCGCGCCAACCGCGGCAGATGTATGGGCGTGTTGTACTGGCAGTTAAACGATATCTGGCCCGGGCAGTCCTGGTCAAGTGTGGATTACTTCAACAGATATAAGGCTCTGCAATATGAGGCAAAGCGTTTGTACGCGCCCCAATGTGCCACCCTTGAAAACGGAAATTTCTTTGCCTTTAACGAGAGCAATTCCGATTTTTCGGGGAAACTTGTTTACTCTCCGCGTGATAACACGGGCAAAATAATTGATTCACGGGAAATCGGATTTACACTTCCGCCCCGCAGCGCAAGAGAAATCGGCAAATGCGAATTTGTTCCCGAAAACGAAACGCGCGAATATATTTCCTTTGAACTTTTCAGCGATGAAAACAGCCTGCTCTTTTCATCAACTGAAATCTCCGTTCGTCCCTCGGAATTTGAGTTTATTGCGCCCGAACTGTCCGTTACGCAGGACGGAGACACAATAACCGTTTCTTCAAATTCCTATGCACGCTTTGTCGAAATCTATTCCGAGACCGACGATTTTGTGCTTTCGGACAATTTCTTTGACCTGAACGGCGATTCAAAAAAAGTTAAGGTTCTGCGCGGGAACGCAAAGAATCTCCGTGTGCGCAGTGTTTTTGACATAAAATAGTTTTTGTATAATAAAAAATTATCGGTGCAAACTAATAAAAAAGCCAAAAGGACTGATTATTATGCTTGCACTGATTCTTTTTGTATGCGGACTTATGCTCGGCGGAATTGCCGGAATTATTACCATGTGTATTTTTCAGATAAATAAATACCGAAAATGATGTTTTTGATTAAAAACCGATTGACAGAAACCGAAAAATCAAATACAATATATGCGTTCGGAGTTTCTCCGATACGCAGGTATGGCGGAATTGGCAGACGCGCACGGTTCAGGTCCGTGTGAAAGCAATTTCATGCAGGTTCAACTCCTGTTACCTGCACCATGGCGAGTGTTCTTACAGCATTTGAAATGTTGTAGAACACTCGCTTTTTTCATATCGCAATATGGCATGGTGCGTAGTTTACGACCACGCCTTTTCTTGTATTTACGGACACCTCGGGCACAGGTAGCGGGAACACTTCGGGAATGAAGATTGCCCCCACACAGTTATAATGAATGGTGAGGTGCTGAACCCATTCGCCGTCAATCTTCTCCGCCTGATGAACCTCTATACGGTCAATCAGTTCGTTCAGCATACGAGGCGTTAAGGTCTTTGCCCTGGTGTATTTGCGAACGGTGGAAATGAACATATCGGCGGTTACGGCTTTACTGCTCAACTTATCCATTTCAGAGCGGAGAGTCTTTATTTTTTCGGATACCTCTTTTTGTTCTTCCTCGTATCGCCTTGACATTTTGGCAAAGCGATCATCGGAGAGCTTACCCGAAACATTGTCCTCATAGATACGCTCAAACAATCCGTCCAATTCCTCATCACGGGCTTGCAAGGCTGCAAGCTCTTTTTCTTTGAGCTTGCGGTCAAGTGCTACGCTCTGTTGAGAACTGCCCATAACGACCTTTACGAAATCGTCCTCATAATGGCTTGCAAACTTTGTGAGCCGTTTGATTTCGCCAAGCACCACCTGTTCCAAGAAGTCCACACGGACATAATGGGTAGAGGTGCAAGTTCCTCTGTTTCCCTTGTAGTTAGAACAGTTGAAATACTTTATCTCAGGATTGCCTTGATTGAAATGGTAATGGAGGTTGTTTCCGCAGTCGGCACAAACCAGCAGACCCGAAAACATATTTTTTTCGCCATCATTTGTGCGTCGTCTGCGCCTCGTTCCTCGTTTCTGCTGAACCTGCTCCCACACGGCGCGGTCAATGATCGGCTCGTGTACGTCTTTGAAAACGACCCAATTTTCACGGTCATTATCAATCCGTTTCTTGTTCTTATAAGATTTAGAGTAGGTCTTGAAATTGAGAATATCGCCGCAGTATTCTTGCAGAGATAGAATTTTGGTAACGGTCGAGCTGTTCCATCTTGTAGGCGGTAACTGCTTGCCCTTTCCGGGTCGTTTAACGCCCTTTTGCAGCCAATAAGCGCGAGGAGTAAGTATTCCATCCTTTTCAAGATGTGCCGCGATCTGTTCCGTTCCGAGCCCATCCAAGGTCATGCTATATATGCGCTTGACCACCTGTGCCGCCTCGTCGTCCACTATCCAGTGTTTAGGATTGTCGGGGTCTTTCATGTAACCGTAGGGAGGCTGTCCCATCGGTTCGCCTGCGTTGCCCTTGATCTCATTGCTGATACGGCGTTTCTTGCTGATATCGCGTGCATACCATTCATTGAACAGATTGCGGATCGGTGCCAATTCGTTTTCACCTTCGGCGGTATCTATATTGTCCGAAACTGCAACAAGGCGGATATCGTGCTCGGGGAAAAATTCCTCTGTCAATCGTCCGACTTCAATATAGTTTCGTCCGAGACGAGATAGGTCTTTGACGAACACGGCAGCGGCACGGCCTTCTTCAAGCTGACGAATCATATCCACAAAACCGGGGCGATCCATCGTTACGCCTGAAATGCCATCGTCCATAAAATGAACCAAATTCGTGTAGCCCTTTTCTTTGGCTACTTTGGTGAGCAGCTTCTTCTGATTGCCAATGCTGTAGCTCTCACCTTCCAAATTGTCGTCACGGGAAAGTCTCTCATAGAGAAAGGCTGTCGCGTCACGGGATTTTTTGTTATTCGACAGTTTCACAAGTCCTCCTTTCCGGGACAGTCGGACAACATTTTTCTTGCGTGAATATATCTCCACGCTTATATTATACCGCGCCCGACAGCCACTTGTCAGCCGGGTTTGCAAAAGATTTACGATTTACTTTCACAATCCGCCTGCATAAGGCGTAAAAGAATCGCTCCAATCGTATTGGCACTATCTTCTTTGAATACCGGCTTTACAACAAACGACCTGCCCTCGATACGGTAGGTCGTTGTTTCTTCCAGAGGATTTTCACTTGCTTTATTCTCGTTGCCTTGCGGCGATTTATTTTCTTGCATAGTAACCCCTTTTAATAATTCGTTTGATAAAAAACAAAATAGGCAAAAGACGGACGGCCGCTGGCACGGCTCCACGGGAATCTCACCCTCACGCGGTTCTCGCGCGACCCTACCTATCGCCTGCGACGCCTCGCCGCCTGAATCACGGTTGCACGCTCGGGCTGTAGCTGTAAGGGAGTCTCATTATCCTGTCGGAAGTCGTTGCCCGCGGGAGAACCGCTCCCACTTTACGTCCTCGTGTCTGTCGCTCGCTCCGTAAAAATACAGGAGGTCGTGGCGCACCGTCCGCATGGCTCGTTGCCGACAGATCGTATCCGTCTGCCTTATACTGCCGGGAATATTCCGCCCGGCTTTCTTTGTCAAAGAACCCGGTCGCCCATGCGGAAAGGGGTACGCATGGGTGCCTCCGGACTTTAATTCAGGTCAAAGCCCAGGATAGAGATAATCAGTTTTGTTTCCAGGCGTCTGCGAAGTTCTTCATCCACATAGGTACAGTAGTTGCCGTTTTCGTCACGGCCTGTCCTCTTGCAGAGCGCAGCTATGTAGCCGGAATAATGACGGATCACCTCGTTTACCGCGTCTGTGTCGCCACGGACAGCGGCTTCGATCACCGGGTACGGGATCATGCGGGTATGTGTCGCATTACTCATCCGCGTCACCTCCCATCAGCTTTTTCAGCAGCCGATAGGCATTCTGCCGGTGCGTGTTCACCGTTCGCCTTGCGATTCCCATACGGTCGGCGATTTCTCGGTCCGCCAACTCCAAGAACCAATACAAAAGAATGATATTGCGTTCTTTTTCGGGAATCGCCGCAAGCGCCTCAGCCAGGCGGTCGTCCTTGACAAGTACGGTTTCGTCACCGACCTTAAAGGGCGTATAGTCCCAGGGATAATCGTCGTACACCGCAAGTTGCTCCATCGCTTCTTCCGGAAGGTCGCTCATGGATATCTCCATCCGCGCCCTGCGATTTATCTCCCTGTGACCGTTGCCGGCTTCGTGTTTCAGCACTTTCTTGCAGAAGCTATCGAAAGTGTGCTGCTTGTGAATTTCATGGAGATCAGGTTTCATTTTCTCACCTCCCTTCTTGCCGGGAGGCAGGTCCTTGTTTCCCCTTTCGTCCATTACTGGTCCGGTGAAGGTGCGTTTTGGCTGGTTTGCGGAGAATTTCTCAAAATTATTTTTTCTGTCGCTCATAACGGCGGCTCCTTTCATTCGTTTCGGGTGAATTTCCAAAGCGAATGAAGGTCGGAGGTGAACGACAGCGGGGCGTGCCAAAAAGCAAAATGCGCCCGTTCGCATAACACGAACGGGCGCAAAAAGAATTGTAGAATGTATTTAGATGATTTGTGTGTTCATACCATACACCATAATATCCCGACGGCGGGTGTAGGCTTTTTTTGACCGTAGGATATTCGGGGGATGAGTATTAAATAAAAATAACACGGCGATACCTCCTGATACCGCCGTGTCCGGTGATTAAAGTCGTCGCAAACGGCGGCTTGATTTTTCATTCAAACCGCCGATTTGCTTTATAACAGCTGCTTTATGCACAAACATAAAGAGCCAATAAATCGCGTAGAATCGCGCGGTTTATTGGCTCTGCGCTTATGCGTCGGGCTCTCTGATGACACTTATTTTATGTTTTTTTGCTTCAATCAATGTTTCGCTCTTGCATTTTGGGCAATAGAGCGGAAATTTCTTAAGCTCCGTATCTATTCTGATTTTTACTCGTGTTTTGGAATTGCATTTAGGACAGTATACCCATTCCTTTGTATTGGTCATAGCTCAATTCTGAACAGAAGAATATCACAGATTATTCCATTCGATTTTTCTGCTCTTAAAATAATACTCCCGATCATGCTCATTGACTTCACGCAGTATCCTGCACGGATTGCCGACCGCCACAACATTAGACGGTAAATCCTTTGTCACAACGCTTCCAGCCCCAACAACAACATTATCCCCGATCGTAATACCGGGAAGGATAATTGCCCCTGCGCCAATCCAGCAGTTCTTTCCTATTTGAACAGGCGCGTTGTACTGATACCCCTTCTCGCGCAGTTCCGGCAGAATCGGATGTCCTGCAGTTGCAACAGTAACATTCGGGCCGAACATCGTATAGTCGCCCACATAAATGTGCGTGTCGTCCACACAGGTCAGGTTAAAGTTCGCATACACGTTCTTTCCGAAATGCACATGACCGCCGCCGAAGTTGGAATGAAAAGGCGGTTCAATGTAACAGCCCTCGCCGATTTCCGCGAACATCTCGTTCATCAGCGTCCTTCTTTTTCCGAATTCAGTCGGACTGGTCTGATTGAACTCATGAAGGCGCTCAAGACATTTTATCTGCACCTCCATAATCTCGCGGTCGCCGGGAAGATACAATTCTCCGGTGTGCATTCTTTCTTTCATTGTACTCATTTTGTGTTCTCCTTTACAGTAAGGTCTTTGACCCATTTATATTTTTTATAGTGCCGATACACTGCTGGCAATTTGACGATCTCATCAAGATTTACGATAAAGTACACGGCAAGGACGGGAAGCTTTAGGGCAAATGCAGCAATCATTCCGAGCGGAACGGTAACGCACCACATTGTTATCGTATCGCATAGGAACCCGAATTTTGAATCGCCACCCGCGCAGAATATACCGGCGATTGTCGTACCGTTCACGGATTTACCGATCATATAATAGGAACACATGACCAGCATCCATCTCAGATACCCTGTCGCCGTATCGCTCAAATCAGTCACGGCAAGAATCAGCGGGCTGATAGCCAGTAAAAACAATCCGGACACCGCACCACAGATGATTGACAGCTTGCAGAGCTTTCGCCCGTATTCCTTCGCGAGTTCCAATTTTCCGGCACCAAGTTCGTTTCCGACCATAATTCCGCCACCGCTTCCGAGACCTAGGCAAAAGCAGGCCACAAGATTTTTCACGATGTTAGCAATAGAATTGGCTGCTACTGCATCCGTACCTAAATGTCCCATTATCACGGAATACATCGTAAATCCGACTCCCCACACAATTTCATTACCGAGAACCGGTGTGGTATATTTCCAAAAATCATGACGAAGTGACTTATCATCATGTACGATATATGATGACTTCAGCTTTATACAATCTTTCTTTGCCGTTTCAAGTATGCACCATATTACTTCTATTGCCCGCGAGATTACTGTCGCAAGTGCCGCACCCGCAATTTCCAGCTTTGGAAATCCAAATAAGCCGAAAATAAGAACAGCGTTCAGCACAATATTTATTATAACGCTTGCAGAGCTTATAACGCTGGATTTTGCCGCCTTTCCCGTGTTTTTGAGAGTGCACAGATAGATCTGCGAGATTCCCGTTAAAAAGAATGACAGCGACACCGTCCGCAGATAAATTGCTCCACCGTCGATCAATGGCTGTTCATTGGTGAAAATCCGCATCAAAGCGTTTGGAAAGCATAAACCCGCAAGGAAGAACGCGAGCGAAACAACGGCGGTGATTTTCATGACATAGGCAAATATCTTCTCTACGGAGATTTTGTCTTGCTTGCCCCAATATTGTGCGGCAAACATGGAAAGTCCAATTGTCATAGCGGCAAAGAACAGATTTTCAACAAAAGTAATCTGTCCCGCAAGTGATACCGCCGACAAAGCATCTTGTGTCAGCATTCCGAGCATAAGCGCATCGGAAGCACTGACAAGTGCCAGCATAAACTGCTGAAAAGCGATAGGCATTACAAGCGTCAGGAGCTTTTTGGAAAAAGCATTCTGCTGCTCATTCTTCATTTTCAATCACCATGTTGTCCGCTAAGATATCCGGTTTGTACTTCATACTGTCGGCTTCCATGATCTCTCTGATCACCCGGCAGGGAACGCCTGCGGCAAAGCTGTTTGAAGGAATATCTCTTGTTACTACACTTCCTGCACCGATCACACAGTTATCTCCGATTGTCACGCCGGGGCAGACCGTCACTGAAGCCCCGAACCAGCAGTCATTGCCGATATGTACGGGTTTTGCATAACAGAGATGTTTTTTCTCTCCTTTTGCTGTCAGCATTTCTCGACGCTCATTCGGGAGCATTGGATGAACAGGCGTTACAATAGTTACATTCGGACCGAAATTGCAGTTATCTCCAATCGTGACCTCTGCGTCGTCCTGAATGGTAAGGTTGAAGTTTCCAAAAAAGTTTTTGCCTATTTTCGTGTGTTTTCCGTAATGGAAAGCGATAGGTCCCTGAATAAACCCTCCTTTTCCGAACTCCCCGATGATTTCAGAAAGAATCGCAGCTCTCTTTTCCGTTTCATCCTCGTGTGTACCGTTATAATCCACATTCAGATTGTGCGTTTTCAGTTTGATCGCCTTTAATTCGGGATCGGCAGGACTGAATAAAATTCCCGCTGATATTTTTTCTTCTTCTCTCATATCTGAACATCTCCTATTCCGTAATTTCTATAACATTACCGTCATGGTCATACACGCTGCTTTCGTAATACCCATCCCCGGTAGTTCTTGGGTAGCTCTTGATCGCGTATCCGTCTTTTTGGAGTTTGGAGGTCAATTTATCGACCTCATCTTTTGAACCGACCTGAAAAGCTATGTGGGCATATCCGAGCATTGCGGAAGCATTAGATTCCACTATAGCTGGTACATTCATAAGTTCCAATCTTGCGGAGCCGCTAAAAGACAGAAAGTAAGAGGAAAAGCCTGTATTAGGATTTACATAAAGCGTGTTTCGTTTCCCTTGAAAATAGGTTTCGTAGAAATGTGCGCTTTTTTCTAAGTCCTTTACATAAATTGCAATGTGTTCTATATTCATTATGCATCTCATCCTCTTGACAACTTCTATTTTTCGTGATATAATTATACTACGAAAAAGGCTTTATGTCTATCAATATCATGCCTGTTTTAATAACAATCCTGCGAGGTGATGCATTTTGTTGTCTCTTGAGCTGAACGACGATTGTTCCGAAAAGGTGAAATATGATTACACTGACTATCCTATCTATATCCGAAGGGAGTTGCTTTCTTCGTTTTCTGGACACGCTGCACCCGCACATTGGCATGATGACATTGAATTTATTGCCGTCTTATCCGGAGAAATGCAATACAATGTCAATGGCGAGATAATTACGATGACTGAAAATGAGGGAATAGTCGTTAACGCAAGACAAATGCATTTCGGATTTTCGACAGAAAAAAAAGAGTGCGATTTTATTTGCATTCTGTTGCATCCACTTATGTTATGTGCAACCTACGCTTATGAAAGGGATTTTGTACTGCCGGTTCTACATAATAGAAATGCCGCCTATATCAAATTGAACACTGATATTCGCTGGCAAAAAACAATTTATGAAAATATAAAAGCAATGTATTCCGAAAAGGGTAAGAAGACTGCTGCGTTAAAAATTCAGAATCTGTTTTCAAATGTATGGATACAACTCTATGAAAACATCCCATCGGATAGTCCGCAAAAAAAGCAGAACACTGATCTCTCCATTCTCAGAAACATGATAGGCTTTATACAGCAAAACTACACTGAAAAAATCACGCTTTCCGATATTGCTTCTTCCGGTTCGGTAGGGCAAAGTAAATGTTGCAAACTATTTGCAAAGTATATCGGACAAACCCCCAATCTATATTTAACGCAATACCGACTTGATAAAAGTACATTGCTTCTCAAAACTACAGATATGACCGTGACAGAGATTGCAAATGTGGTCGGGTTTAACGGAAGCAGTTACTACGCGGAGGCATTTCGCAAGTGGTACAATAAAAGCCCATCTGAATATCGAAACAGAGGTGTATAACTTAACAATAGAGCTTTTATATGAATTATAATGGCTAATGCATAGAACTGTACAGACATATCCAAAATCCGATATGAACTGTACAATATAAGCGTAGAAATTTTTCTTAAGAAGGGAGCCGTATGGGTATGTGTCGCATGGATATAAATGGCATCTGTGGAAATACCTGTCACTTCCATGATGTGTTGCTTAAATTCTGCCACGATCTCTTGTGTAACACCACAATGGTCAATGCTGATAAGCACCGCTTTTTCTTCTTCCGCTGATAATGCCAGGGCTATAATCTCCAAGTCATCTAAAAAACCATCTGCAATGCGTGTTTTGTAATATCCGCATAGTCCAATTCCCAGCATAGGAGTTATATTGATCCTCCCAAATCCTGCATATAATTTATTCATTTGTTTTATCTTCGCCTTCCTTCTTTGTTACTTATAATAAGTTCCTGCATTCACCTAATCTATTATCTTCTATTTTAGACATGATTTTATATCATTTCCTTAAATATTCTGTTCAAAATCGCATAAAACAGGATTATTTTGTCATACAATTATCGAAAATAGAAGAAAAATACCGCGAAAAACCTTTACGGTTCTTCACGGTACTTTCCTTTTTAATGTCCATATGTTCCTATTCTTATCGAATCCGTTCCGGGAATCCAATGTTCCTATTCTTATCGAATCCGTTCCGGGAATCCAACCTTCTTCTGCACCTTGCGCAACGTCTTGGTGGCATAATAGTTGGCCTTCTCCGCATTTTCCTTGATAATCCCGTCGATGTAAGCCTTGTCCTTGGACAGTCTTGCGAATTCCTCCTGCACCGGGGTAAGGACGGATACAACCGTCTCGCCTACAGCGGTCTTCAGATCGCCGTATCCCTTGCCTTCGAATTCCCGCACCGCCTCATCGGAGGTCTTGCCTGTGCATGCGCAGTAGATGTCCAGAAGATTCCGCACCCCGGGCTGCTCCTCGCGATATGCAATGCAGGCCTCGGAGTCTGTCACTGCACGCTTGAACTTCCTGAGGATCGTGTCAGGATCATCCATCAGGTAGATGCTGGCATTGGGATTCTCATCCGACTTGGACATCTTCTTCTCCGGGTTCTGCAGGCTCATGATCTTGGCTCCGGCCTTCCCGATATATGCCTCAGGAATCGTGAACACATCGCCGTAGATAGCATTAAAGCGCTGGGCGATATCCCTGGTGATCTCCAAGTGCTGCATCTGGTCGATGCCCACCGGCACTACATCCGCCTGGTACAGCAGGATATCGGCCGCCATCAGCACCGGATAGGTGAAGAGTCCGGCATTGATATTGTCTGCATGCTTCGCCGCCTTGTCCTTAAACTGCGTCATGCGGTTCAGCTCTCCCATGTACGTAAAGCAGTTCAAGATCCAGGATAACTCCGCATGGCCGGACACATGGGACTGATAGTAGATACAGTTTTTCTTGGGATCAAGTCCCGCTGCGATATAGAGCGTCAGCAGATTTCTGGCACGCTTGCGAAGCTCCGCCGGATCCTGCCGTATGGTGATGGAATGCAGATCCACAACGCTGTAGAAGCATTCGTATTCGTCACTTAAGGTTACCCAATTCTTTAAAGCTCCCAGATAATTTCCCAATGTCAGGGTTCCGGTTGCCTGCATGCCGCTGAATAATACTTTCTTTCCGTCGATCATAATGATTCCCTCTTTTCTTACTCTTAAAAATGTATGTAGTTTAGCACAGTTTGAAAGAAACTGTCAATACTTTTCAGAAGGAAATTTCCTTCTTTTAGTAGGGAAATCCCTTTTTCAACACCGTATTCTTCACATAAGCGAGGGTCTTCTCCTCCCCCTCATCCTTTAACATCAGAAGAAGCTGCTCCAGAAGCGCCCTGGTCTCCGGGTGAAGGAGCAGCCGTGCTCTTCCCTTTTTATAATACTCCCAGGCACTTGCATCGGTATAGCGCTCCTTCTGATAGTTCTTAGAGGCGCTGACCCGGTCTATGAACATCTCCACTACATATTTCTTCGGCATTTTCATACCCACGATGCCTTCGTCCTTATTGGGGCTGTAGTCCAGCCAGTACTCCAGATGATGCTTGTTGCAGCCCTTGTGATGAAGCCAGGCTAAGGAATAGCCGTAATCCCTGCGTTCGCCGTTGTGCGGGCTCTCCGTCCCCAGATAATATTTACATCCCAGATGAAACTCCGTATAGCCGTATTTGGACAGATCGTGGAGAAGCCCCTGCCAATAGAGTCCCACCTTAAAACAGCTTTTCATCACCAGAAGCTTGTGGTGCGTTATTGTACAAAAATGTTTCCAAGCCTTCATTTCATTACTCCTGTCAATATACTACCGCTCCCCGAAAAACATACGCCGCCAGCAAATATAGGAGCAGCAGGTGTGCCGGATAAAATACGTAGAAAAAATATTTCAGTGCGCCCGACCCACGCTTATCGGAAAACCCAACCTCCGCTTTGCTATGTTTGGGTAGCGGAAAGCTTCCCTTTCCTTCGTTGTAGCACAAGATCGGCACCAGGGAAAATATGGCAAAGTTCTCGATCCCTCCATAGAGAAATGCAACTGCAACCGCGAAAACCGCGGATTTTAATAGCAACTGGGAACGGAATACGTAAAAGATCAAAATAAATATCACTCCGCCTGCCCCATAATCGGTTCGGGCAAATTCTGCCAGTAACACCAGAGCAAGAACGAGAACCACCCGGATCCCGGTGATCAGCGGCTGGTTTTTCCCGGCGAGCGGCTCTTGCAGCAAGCGAATCGCAAGCAGTCCCAACATCAGTGTAAAAAGTACATTCTGAGCCTCTGGATACCATACACTACCTCCAATCGCCAGATTAAAGGGAATCTCCGAAATCAGCGCGAAGAGAAACAGCCTTCCCAGGTATTTCTTCCAGTTGGAGGTATGCACAGCGCCCTCCACCAGAAGGAAACAATAGATGGGGAAGGAAAGCCTGCCGATGATACGGAAGATCACATATCCCGGAAACAGCACGTAACCCATATGATCGATGAGCATGGTCACCATGGCAATGCACTTTAATGCAAAGCCACTGAGAAAACCACGGTATTCCTCTTTCTGTCCGGTCATAAACATTTCTCTCCCTCTCTAACTCCAATATGCCTGATCATGAACGCTTCTTTGCGCTCTGCTCCTGTCTGCCTGCCAGCAGACACACCGATTGACGCTCCATAAGAACGCTTCTCGCATTCTCCGTCAGCATATGTCCGACATCCGCTCCTGCTGTTCCGGTGTTCAGAACACAGTGCCAGCGATACCCCTTAGGCAATGCCGGAAGCGCCAGCTCCTGATTGGCAACCGTGAAGTTATAACCCACATAAAGATACCCGTCTTCATCCTGACCACTGTCCTTCTGGCCGCTGCTATTCTGCTCCCCGGCATATACACACGCGTACAGCATCCCTATGATCTTCTCCTGCCCGTCCATCTGGATGCGCCAGCCGCCCAGCCCATGGTAGGACAGATCCGGGTAACCGCAGCCCTTATAGTCGTAGAGTTCCATCGGCAGAGGATTCCGAAGTGCCGGATACCGCCGTCGGATCGCAGAAAGCTCTTTAAAGAATCCCATCAATTCCCGGTTCTTTTTCTTATTCTCCCAACTCTTCCAACCAACTTCATTATCCTGGCAATAGGGATTGTTGTTGCCGCTCTGGGTATTTCCATGCTCATCACCCATCCAGATCAACGGGACACCCTGGGCGAGCATCAACGTACACATGGCATTCTTGATCTGCTTGATCCTGCGTCGGTTCACCCGCGTGCTGCTGCTCTCTCCCTCTTCCCCGCAGTTATCGCTGAAGTTCTGATACATGCCATCCCGGTTTTCCTCTCCGTTGTCCAAATTCCGGCGCTCCGTATACGTAAAGAGGTCGTTTAAGCAGAAGCCATTGTTGGTAGCCAGATAATTCACAAAGCCCTGGTGCTTCTGCTGCCGCCGCAGATTGTCCGCGAATTCCTGCATACTCCCGCCATGGTCGTTCATGGCCTTGCGGACAGCATACAAGAAAGCGTCATTATAGGAAAAAAGCTCCATCTCACGCCGTGTTGGCAGACAATCCTCCTCTGAAAACCAGTCGAAAAACAGCTTGCGCCCGCTGAGATGATAATCCTTGGCGATCCACCCTGCCAACGCTTCACTGCATATCACATGAAAGCCGTCCACATGGTATTCCTCCGCCCAGAATCGCAATGCCGCAACCGCATAATGCGGATTGCAATCCCCGGAAAAATAAAACTCCAGCACACATTCCAGACCTTTTCTGTGCATGCTTTTCACAAGCCGCTTAAGAGAACGTTCGTCGTTTTCAGCTCCCAGATAAGCCGCCTTGGGTGCAAAATAATTTCCTGCCGTATATCCCCAGTAATTGATCTTCGACTTCGGGAAAAATTCACGCTGATAAGGATCCTGTGCAAACATCTCTTCAAATTCATACACCGGCATAAGCTCCAGTGTTGTAACGCCCAGCTCCTTAAAATAATTCAGTCTGCGCTCAAGGGCATGGAAGGTTCCACGCTCCCCCTCCGGCACCCGATCCTGCATGGAAAACCCGCGGACATGCAGCTTATACATCACCATGTCCTGCTTCGCTATCTGCGGCAGCCGATCTTCTCCCCAGGCAAAGGAGGCCGCCTTGGGAAAAGCACACCGCAGTGATGCCTCCACCCGTCCTTCATCCCCCCACGTCTCGCGCCCGACAATGCGGCGTGCAAAGGGATCCAGATGTGGAATGCCACCAAACTCATAAACATAATCATAAGCTTCCGGCTCAAAACTTTTCAGTCCAACCGTATATAGGAACCCCCGATTCGGATCCCGTTCCATAGGAATCCGCTCCGGCTTTCCGTCATCTGTTGGATACAACACCAGCACGGTTTCGGTTCCCGTTTTATTTTCAACAGAAAACGAAGTGACCGCTCCATCCCTTCGGATACCTGGTACGGTGCCATGTCCCTTGCACACCTTATATTTCACAGACAGCTCCTTTTCTTTGGAGCCATGCCCGGTGTCTTTTCTTTTATCAATCTCATCTTTCATGACGACAGCCCCTTTCCTGATCCATAGAAAGATTCTACCACAACTTTCCATCAAAAGAAAGAGAATGAAAAACTTTTCCTACTTTGTCTTGACTTTTCCATGCGTAATTCCTATACTGAGACTATCAACCAACAACCAAGATTGAGAGGTAAGCATATGAATAAAGATAATGACAAGAACCTGACAGTTCCCGGCGCGGAAGCAGACGATGAATCCGATATGCGGGTAACGCTGTCCATGGATGACGGCTCTTCGGTGGAATGCGAGATTCTGACCATCTTCGAAGTACAGGAGCAGAATTATATCGCGCTCCTTCCGGTAGATGAGAATGATGAGCCCAACGAGGAAGGTGAGGTATACATCTACCGCTACTTCGAGGATGCGGAAGGCAATCCATCTCTGGAGAATATCGAGGATGACGACGAGTACGAGGCCGTGGCGGACAAGTTCGATGAGCTTCTGGATGAATCTGAATTTGAGGAAATGGAGTAACAGTTCAGCCGTGTCAAAAAGGACGTGGGCTGAACTTAAGGCTGAACTTCCTTAAGTTCCTCCAGAAACCGTGAAGGCTCCGATTCCTTCCCATTAATCTTACCGGAATAATACAGGTGCAGGCTGTCCTTAGCCCTGGTAACACCTACATAGAACATGCGCCGTTCTTCCTCCAATTCGGCTGGAAGGACGGCTTTTTTATAGGGCATCAGCCCTTCGTTGATGTCCACGATAAACACAATGGGATACTCCAACCCCTTGGCGCTGTGGAGCGTAGCCAGGGAAACGCTGTCGCTAAGCTTATCCTGCTGCTCCTTCTGCTGTGCCAGCTCCTTCGTATAGCTCTCGATATGCGAAAACCAGTCATCATAATTCTTATATTCCTTGGCTCCATCCTGCAGCTCATCCAGCACTTCGTAAAGCTCATCCGCCTTGATGTGTCGGTAATCCGCGTACTCCTTCAGATACTCCTCATAGCCGATGCCGTTCCTTATATAGTTGATGGCTGCAAAGGGCGATACCCGTGAAAGCACCCTGAGATCCGCCTCCAGCTGCTCTATGCGCTCCGCCACCCAGGGCTGCTTGACCTCATAGAAATAATCCGCCCAGACATCGAAGGCCACCGTGGGTTCCTCAAGACTCTCCCTGGTGATATAACGTTTGGGCCGATTCATGATCTTAAGGAAATCGGATCGTTCACGGCTCCCCAGGGCCAGTCGGATATAGGTCAGGATGTCCTTGGCGATCCAGTGCTCATAGAGATTCGGGATGGAATCTCTGGTGCGAAACGGAATGTTATAGGACAAGAGCTGCTCCATGAGAAGCCTCGGCTGCGTGTTTGTACGAAACAGGATCGCCATATCCTGATAGGGAATTCCCTGACGGTTATGATAGTCAAGTATCTCCTTTATCACCTGTCGGTTCTGCGTAAACTGATCTTCAAACTTCTTTGTCACAACAGCCTCTCCCGCCGGGCGTCCGGCATGGATATTTTTCTCAAAACGCTGCTTGTTGTGGGCGATCAGATTCAGAGACGCCTCTACGATCCTGCTCTGGGAACGATAGTTCACATCCAGAAGCACCTGCTTTGCATTGGGATAGACCTGGGTAAAACCCAGCATGATCTCCGGCTTCGCACCCCGGAAGCGGTAGATGGACTGGTCATCGTCCCCCACCACAAAGAGGTTGTCCTCCGGCTGAGCCAGAAGCCTTACGATATCAAACTGTAGCTTGTTGATATCCTGAAATTCGTCGATGAGAATGTAGCGGAATCTGGCCTGCCAGCCTGCAAGAATGTCCTTCCGCTGGCTTAAGAGTTCATAGCAATACACCAGCATATCGTCAAAGTCAATGAGACGCCGGGCGCGCATGCGCGCTTCATATTCCCGATAAACCCGGTGAAACACCTCCTGGGCGCAGTTGGTGGAATAATAATGCTCCAGCGGAACACCTGTATTCTTCACCAGACCAATCTCCCCCAACAGCTCCCCGATGAATTCCTTCTCATCCTGATATTCCAGCCGCAGCTTCTGTACGATCTCCCTTAGGAACTGAAACTGCTGCTCCTCCCGGATGATATTCTCCGCTTTGAAGCCATAGGCATGCTTTAAAATACTGAAAAAAACTGCGTGAAAGGTGCCGAAGGTGACCGGGTAATGCTTCCCGCCCATTTTGCGCACAAAACGCTCCTTCATCTCCCTGGCGGCTGCCTTGGTAAAGGTGATCACCAGGATCTCTGAAGGAGAAATATGTTCGTTCAGAATCAGATTTCGGGTTCGTTCTGTGATGACAAGAGTTTTGCCGGACCCAGGCCCCGCCAATACAAGCATGGGGCCTTCCTTGTGTCCGATCGCCTCTGTCTGTGAAGAATTGAAACTCATATAGTGTTGGTCTTTCTATGTCTGAATACTGTAAATGAAAGCCCACGGATTGCTCCATGGAGACTGGGCTTTCATTGTAACTTTTCGATTGCTGCCTTGATTCGTGCAACTGACTCGTCTCTGCCAAGAATCTCCATGATCTCTGTAGCTCCGCCCGGTGTCATCTGCTTCCCGGAAACTGCGGTACGCACCGGCCACATCACATAGCCGTTCTTTACACCCTTCTTAGCCACATAGTCCGTCAGCAGTTGATAGAGTGCGTCGTTGCTGTAATCCTCCTGTGCCTCCAGGAGAGGAAGCAGGTCCTTTAACACCTCCAGGGAGGATTCCGGTGTCGTCTTCATCTTCTTGTGCGCATACATAGAGATGTCATATTCCGGTACTTTTTCAAAGAAATCGATATGATCCGCGATATCCGGGAAGATCTCGATCCTGGTCTTCACCAGCGCAGCGATCTTCTTAAGATCATAATCCTTATGAATGACCTCTTTGATATACGGCTCCGCCATCTCATAGAATTTATCGAAATCCATGGCCTTCAAATATTCGCCGTTCATCCATTTTAATTTTACAATATCAAAAACAGCCGGAGACTTGCTGATCCTGTGATAATCAAACTCCCGGATCAACTCATCCAGTGAGAAGATCTCCCGGTTGTCCTCCGGGCTCCAGCCCAGCAGCGCGATATAATTCACAACCGCCTCCGCCACGAAGCCCTGATCCATCAGATCTTCAAAGGAGGCATGACCGCTCCGCTTAGACAGCTTCTTGTGGTTCTCATCGGTAATCAGCGGCAGATGCACATACGTCGGCACCTCCCAGCCAAAGGCCTCATACAGCCGCACATATTTGGGTGAGGAAGACAGATATTCGTTTCCCCGCACCACATGGGTGATATTCATGGTATGGTCATCCACCACGTTGGCAAAGTTGTAGGTGGGATAACCATCGGACTTGATAAGTATCATATCATCTAGCTCGGAATTGGGGACTGTGATATCTCCGTACAGCTCATCGTGAAAGGTTGTGGTTCCCTCAGTCGGGTTGTTCTGGCGGATTACAAAGGGCTTTCCCGCCGCCAGGTTGGCCTCGATCTCCTCCTTGGACAGGGACAGGCAGTGCTTGTCGTAGACAGTGATCTCCTTCCCCTCCACTACCTCGGTCTTTAAGGAAGCCAGACGCTCCTTATCACAGAAGCAGTAATAAGCCTCTCCCTTGTTGATAAGCTCCTTGGCATATTTCATATAGATACCGGTCTTCATACGCTCGCTCTGAACATACGGGCCGTAGCCACCGTCCTTGTCCGGCCCCTCATCGTGGGTAAGTCCGGTCTTCTCAAGTGTCCGGTATATGATATCGGTTGCGCCCTCCACGAAACGTTCCTGATCCGTATCCTCAATCCGCAGCATAAAGTCGCCGCCCGCATGCTTGGCGATCAGAAACTCATATAATGCGGAACGCAGATTTCCCACATGCATCTTGCCGGTGGGACTTGGCGCATATCTTGTTCGTATCTTGCTCATGTCAGTTCTCCTCTTTCCTTCTGTCGGTTCTCCCCGTGGGAACCCTGTTGTCTTGTACAATTATAGTCAAAGGTTAAAATGATGTCAACAGGGTTGTTGACAGAAACATCCGCTTATATGCAGATTTCGATTGTGAAGTTCGTTTTTCTCATTCAAAAGCAGATTTCTAAGGAACAACTCAAGGTACTCTGTTGTTTCGTGAACGCCTTTTTGCAGGTTCGTATAATTGGCACGGACAAGTGCATTTCTGAAGTACCACGCATTGTCTGCGAAAATATCATTCGTTACCGAGAAGCCAAGTGTCCTCAAATATTTGATAAAGAACACAGCCGTTGTTCTTGTGTTCCCCTCTCCAAAGATATGGATTTGCCAAAGTCTCGAAACAAACAGAGCAAGGTGGTGGATAATCTCGTCCATTGACAACCCTTTATAGCTGAAATTTCTTTCCTGTGAAAAGTCATATTCAAGGGTGGCGCGAAGTTCCGACGCACTGCCGTACATAACGGTTGCTCCGTCCAAAACCCACTCTTTTTTTGTAATATTATAATCTCTTATCTTTCCGGCGTGCTTATAAATCCCCTGAAACAATTTACGATGAATGGAGATATACTCGTTTGGCGTAAACGAAAAGCCTGCTTCAAAGAGTATCTCTACAATACGTGCAGATACCTTGTCCGCTTCCTCGGTGCGCGCTTCCTCTGACAAATGCTCCGGTCTTTCCTCGTAGTAACTGTCGATAAGGTTCTGCGCTTCCTTCAGCGTGATGTTGCCCTCGATATTCTGAATGGCAGTATCGATCAGATATTTAGACGGTTTGAGTCCGTCTACGTTCTGAAGTCCGATTGCCGTACTCCAGGCATAGCCTTTGTTGGCTTTATCAGGTTCAGACTCTCTCAAATATTCCTCAAACGGATCTTTTTCCATATCCGCCACCTCATTTCATAGCTTTATAGTTTGCTTAAACGATGACTGCTGATTCTATGGACAAACTCTTTTCATCCTTCATATTCTTTTATTTTATCATAGCTTTGCAGTTTACGGTAGCAGAAATTTGTTTTCTTATATAGAATGATTTAGGTGTCAAAAGGTACGTCCTTTTTAAACGATAACTGTTCTTTGAAAA
>CAVGED010000130.1:0-29498 GCA_963628035.1 Paludibacteraceae bacterium | reverse complement strand
GCCCCATGCTCATGCTCCCAGTAAACACCGGGTCGGCTATGTTGGCTTTCTTGGCGATCTCAGTAGCCTGGGTATCCACCTTCTCCCCAAGCTTCGTCAGCAGCTCGTTACACTCTTTCGTGATGGCTTCCACCCGTTCCACCATCTGCTGATATTCGTCCGGCGTTGGCTCCCTGCTCTCATCGGTTTCCTGATAGCCGCTCTGGTACATCCTCACCGGCGCCCGATCGGCAGTCACCAGGTCTCCGCAAAACACGGATACATATCCGGTCAGATCCCGGTCTGCGTCCCAAAACTCCCAGGGCACGACACAGTTTCCGTTATCGTCCAGCGGCTGCCGGATGGCTCCGTTGCCCGAAGAAAATATGGCAGTCTTGATCCCCTCCCACTCCGGCGTCAGAAACTCAAAATGCGCGTCAATATATTCCTTGCTCTTGGCTACCGGCTGCAGATCGTCCACACGTTCAATGTGCTGGCCGGATACCTTAAATTCTAATGTTGGCATAACTTTACCTCCAATTATATCGTGCTTCGCTTATATGCTCCGTCTTTCTTGACGTATGGGATTGCCGGGTACCAGCGTCCGTTTTGCTTGATGTATGTGTTGCTTGACACGTAGCTTCCGTTTTGCTTGATGTAAGCAACGTTTGCCACCTCCCATTGCGCATACAGGGTAACGGTTCCGCCGTTGCGATCAAGCATATATTGTTGACCGGGGCTATAGCTTGTTCCCATTCCGTCTTGCGCTGTATTCCAACTGATAAATTTATAACCTTTACGAGTTGGTATGGTGTCACTTACATAAAGCGAAGCGCCATATGTTTTTATCTGCGACGCTGGTGCTCCGGATCCGCCATTGGCGTCGTATGCAACCGTATGAGTATATGGCGACCATTGAGCGTATAGAGTTACATCCTCATCATATCCATATAATCCCCCTGGGCTGTAATCCGTACCGGAACCATTTTGCGCAGTATTCCAAATTCTAAAATTATAGTAATTTCTCGTTGGTATTTCGCTGGTTAAGGTTAGTATGTGGCCATACACTTTTGTCTGTGGCCCTGGCGCTCCGGATCCGCCATTGGCGTTGTACGCAACCGTATGTCGCGCCGGTATAGCCGGAACCGTATATGATGTATAAGCCGACACCGTATATCCGGCACTTGCAAGTGGCCCCAATGATGACGAAAACTCCAGTATCCTATCGGTTGATACTCTGGTCCAGGTGTCATTGTATTCATATACCTTCTTCTGACTGGCAGTTTCGCTCCAACCGGAACCGGATGTGGTTCCAAAATTCAATGCTAAATTTTGTTCGGTTAATGTCGTATAACCTGTTGGACTGGTGCCATCTGTATAGGTAAACTGTAAAGTATTGCTGCTATCGTTAATATTCCATTTCAAGGCCAACCAAACTTCAACGTGCAATGACACGTTGGAATCTGTCATTGATGTTAGGGTTACGGAAATACCAAGTTTTGCTTTGTCGTTTACAATACTTCCCCATACTGTATTACTAGGAGCAGACATATGATCTCACCCCCTACGTCAGTAACTTCATATAAATATCTCCGTCTTTTCCAACGGAGTTATCCGGATTGCTGGTACCGTAACGGATCACAGGAACCTTACTCAATGGTGGCACCGTCGAAAACAGCTGCTCAACGGTCGTGATGTTAAGACCGTCCAGTGATACCCGGTAGAGCGGGTAATCATCCGTCTGGGCGCCGTTCAGGATGTCTCCGGTGGTATACGACGGATCTGTGGCCGTATCACCTGATACTCCCTTGATCACGACCACCTGCGCCGATTCCACGAGGGTGTTCGGGTTCTGCGTGTACCGCATGACGATCAGATCGTTACGTTTTACAGCCTGCAGCCCGTTATCGATCGCGCAGTCTGCGTAATCATCCGGAGCGATACTGATATGACGTCCCTGGTTGACCAGGTCACCGTCCTTGATCCGGATCAGGTTGTTGCTCTTAACCTCTGCCTCAAACATGCTCCCGGTCTCCAGCACATACCTCCCGGTACCCACCGTGCCAGCATTATACTGCCCCTGATCCGCTGCTGTGATATGGTTCTCACCGGCATAGCCGGTTACTAGATGTGCTCCCATGCTCTCACTCTCCTATCTGGCATTCTATCTTGATGCCGTTTCTGTTTATGGTTATGATCTTTTTCACAATCTCTCTCGCCACACTGACGCCGGTGATCTCCTCTCTGGCACCGACGATATCTCCGATGTCATAGGTTTCATCACCATTCCGGAAATCCACGTTCAGCGCATTCGCCTCCGCCCAGCATTCCTCCAGGCGCTCCCGGCCACCGGTCTCCAGCTCTTCTGCAGATTCTGCGTTAGGGTAATCGTACACTTCTGTTACCTCATTGATCCCGGTCAGAGTCTGTACCTTGGATATGTTCCCGGCGCTGTCCATGTACAGATGCAGGACGGCACGATCCTTCAGGTCACCCTGTCCCAGGCAGATCAGATGGTTCACCGGCCGGGTATTTTTCCTGATCACGAAATCGATCTGGCTGGAATCCCACTCTTCGTCCTGGCTGTAGTCCACCAGCGGGACAGCGGACAGCTGCACTTTGCCATCCTGATAGGAAGCTGCCAGCTTCGCTCCGGACGCAGATAACATTTTCCGGATCCCGCTGTACCCGCATATGTACCGGTTCATCTTATAGCCGCTGATCTGGATCCCGGAATTGGTCTGGCTGGCCGTGAACGTGTCAGACACCCCCATACGCGTGATCAGCTGGCCAATCACTACGTTGGCTTCCCCGGTCAGCACCAGGTAATCTTCTCCCGAGTCCGGGCACAGAACCTTTCCTTCCAGGATGCCGTGCCATGTACGCCCGCCGTAGATCACGTTACCATTCGCCGTGTCAACCTCTATGCTGTCGATCACGCCGCCGTATTCCGTGCCTTCGATATACAGAAGGCCGCCCTGGACGCAACAGTGGCTTCCGCTGTCCACGGTGCACGCATAATCGTTCTCGTCCGTGCCGAAGGCCATGTCGAGGCTGTAATCCAGCAGCACTCCGATATCCTTCCAGCTGCTGTCTGTATAGGTCAGGTCCATCTCGGCTCACTCCTTTTCTCATATAATGTGATATCGAACCCGAACAGGCCGCTCCACGTGACCGTGTTTGCTCCTGCGCGGATCTTCTGGAAGATATAATTCTCCCGGTCTCTGAGATGGAACTGGTTCACGTTTCCGCCATCGATCTCCACCTTATAGATCTTCTTCGTCATGGAGTTGATCTTCAGATATTCTCCGGTCGACAGCTGGCAGCTGACGGAATATTTATGCCCGCCGATATTGATCTCCGGATTCTGGCAGCTGCCGTATATGGTGATCTCGAAATCGGTATCGTGGTACCCGCTGTTCACCAGATTCCGGCGTTCAATGCCGCTTGCATAATCATGCGGATAATCATATGGGTAATCCAGACTGGTCGTGTTGCTCTCTTCGCCGCCGGATCCAGGCCGGAACACTGTCAGGTTCTCCCGGATCCAGGAGCCACCCTCTGACAGCACGGTGAATGTGTTCACCAGGAACTGGACTCCCGGAGACCAGTTACTCTTTGCACTCCCCAGGATATAACAGGGCAGATATTCCCTGCCAACATACAGGCGCCCTGGCGTCAGATTCAGCACATCCTTTTCTGTCACCTCCAGCAGGTTCATGAGCGCGTCATTATACGCACTAAGGCTCGTGGCAGATACCGATATCTTCAGCTTCTTTTCCACGTTCTCCCGGTAGAACCGGGAGACCTTCGGATTTACACTGTTCTTACTCTCATACTGCCACGTATAATCATACAGATCTGATTCAGATACCATGTATGGCCAGGACACAAAGTCCACGGTCTGGCCAAAATTATTCACATAATATAGATCCATTACTTCTGCACCTCCCGGACGACCCGTCCGAATTCCCGTTTGTCAACCACGACCTTAAGTCCAGCTCTATCCAGCGCGTAGGCCACCCGGTCGCCCAGCAGATCGTAATCGATATCCAGCTGCTGGCCATCACTACCGCACAAGGTCACATAGGTATCTCCGTTTCCTGTCGGCTGGCTTAACGCGCGCATGATGCCCTCAAAGCCCCCCACGGACTGATACAGGGCGTTCTCCTGTGCGGTTAGTACAGCTTCGCCCTTATGCAGCAGTGCCGGGAACTCATCGGATGGCACGTACTCCATGCCGACACGGAGCTTCGGGATCTCCTTAAGCGTAATCCCTTTTCCGCCAACAACCGGCACCCAGTCCGGGACCTTGATCTTGTTCAATCCCCGGATAAAGGCATTGATCCCATCGATGATCAGGTTGATTGGAAGCTTGAAGATATTTCCCAGGCCTTCGATAATGTTCCTGAAAATATCCTTCACATTCTGCCAGGCCGCTTTCCAGTTCCCGGTAAACACGTTTTTGATAAAATCAATAACGCTGCCAATGATTTTGATCACGCGCCCGATCACGTCGGACACAACCTCCTGGATATCGCTGAATACATCGCCGATAAGTTCTCCAAGCACCTCGATCACTGGCATGAGGATATCAATCAATATGTCGATCAGAGGAGCTAAGGCCTCTATCAATGGCACAATCGCTTCACTGATAAGATCCAGGATCGGCCCCAGAAGATCCATCACCAGCTGTAGGATCGGATCCAGAAGCTTCATCAGCATTTCTATGATCGGCAGCAATGCATCCACCAGTTCGATCAGCACCGGCAGGATCGCCTCGATGATCTCCGCGATCGGCGGAACCAGCGTCTCAATCAGGTCCATCAGAATCGGCAGAATGGCACTGATCAGATCCATCAGGGGTGGCATAAGGTCGTTAAACAGATCCAGCAGGATTGGAAGCAGCTCATCGACAACAGGCTTCAATTGTCCCATGAATTGCCCGATCAAGTCCACAAGCGGCGGAAGGACCTGTTCGATCACCGGAAGCGCGTCCTCAATGAGTTCCGACAGAAGAGGAATGAGCTGGTTTCCAAGCGGAAGCATAAGCATTTCAACGCTCCGCTTCAGCCCTTCGAACATGCTGCCAAGGTCGTCATACTTCGCGGCCTTAATGCCGTTCATGGCTTCCGCGGTATCGTAGGCTCCCTCCTCGATGTTGGCCAGCTGTGTCACCACCTCCGGCCCCAGATCTTCCCACATGGTTCCGAACAGGTTCACCCCGGCCGTATTCTGTGCCAGCGGATCTTCCATGCTGGCAAGAGCTGCGATAGTCTGCTGGAAGGCTTCTTTCGCGCTTTCGCCTCCGGCTGCAAACTTCGCAGACATTTCATCCGCGGATAGACCGATGGCGGCAAACCCCTCCGCGGTGGAATCACTCCCGTCAATAACGCGGATCGCCATCTCTTTTACGGCGTCACCAATCTTATCCAGGTTCCAGGCTCCGGTCTCGGCGCCCTTCTGGAAGATCTTGAACATATCGTCTGCGTTAAGGCCGACCTTTGCGAACTGCACGGAATACTCGGATATGTTATCAAGCAGCTCTCCGGAATAATCCAGGCCGTTCTGCGCACCCGCTGCGATCAGGCTCATGGCCTCCTCTCCGGATGTCCCGAAGTTATCCATCATGGCCTTTGCTGCCCTGGTGGATTCGGCCAGATCATATTCAAACGTATCACGCAGGGCGAAAGCGGATTCCGTGACATCCTGAAGCGCCGCGTCGTCCATGTCTCCCAGGTTCTTTGTAACCTGTTCCATCGCGCCGGCAATGTCCTCGAAGCTCTCACCGTAATTGTTCTTGTAGATGCCCTCAAGTACCTTCTGGTAACGCTCCGTCTCTTCTTTCCCCTTACCGGTGCTGGCAATGAACTGGTTCATCGCCTGATCCATCGAGACTGCACTGTTAACCGCCATGGTCCCGGTCGCAACAGCCGCAGATCCAGCAGCAATCATAGCCGCTCCGATGCCCTTCGCAACACCGGACGCAATGTTCTTAATCGCCGACCCGTGTTTCTTCGCAGATTCTTCTTTTTTCTGGCCGGCATCATCATCATCCTGAACCTGCTTCCCGCCCTCTTTTTTGTTGTGGGCGGTGACATCTTCCTGAACCTGCTTTTTAACCTCACCTGTATCTTTTTCTATCTCTTCTGATTTGCTCGCAACCTTTTTCGCAGACTGTTCCGCTTTCTTTTGCGCCGCATTCAGATCGGATTCCAGCTTGCTGTCGTCTGACCGTACTTCATAGATCACCTCACCGTCAGCCATCTCAACCACCTGCCTTTATATCGGTTTTTCATTCATGCCATACCCTCCAGAGCACTGAACAGCCGGTCAAGCCCCGCCTGGCCGCCACCGCCCGATACCGGAAGCGCATAGTATGCTTTCAGCTCCAGGATGTTCTGCCGCTCCTTCTGGTTGTATCGGGTGGGCTCCGGAACATCCATCGCCCGGATACGCATGACTTCCTTCAGCTTCGTTTTCTCCGGCAGACCGTCCAACAGATCGCAGAACCGGCGCCAGGTAAGACGGCCACGCTCCCTGATCAGATCCATGCCGTATGCCTGTTTGAAGGAAGCGTATATATAATCACTGTCTGCTTCAAAGTCCATCAGCTTCCGGGGGCGCCCAACCTGCGGGCGCGGTGGCAGCTGGATTTTCTCACACATAACCACACCCAGCAGCTCCGCTTTCTCCAGATCCGACAGCAGCCACACCTTAAACGGCGCACGTACAAGCAGCTTCAGAGCCACACGGATCTTGTCTCCGGCATCTAGCATCTCTTCGCCATACATCCGCTGCACAAGCAGCACCGTATCGTAAGAGACGTTCACCCGGTAGCGCCTTCCCTTGTAACTGACCGAGTTACCGGAATAATCCAACAGCGCTCCCATCCGGATCACCTCCAAGGCAGAGCCCGGCGCTGCTTCCGGTTATACTGCGCAAGCACCGCTTTTTTATTATCCTGGGAAATCTTCCGCACCTCCGGGATCACCACACCAGTGATGAAAGGCACTACTTCCTGGCACATCTCTATGTACCGACCACCGTAGAACTCTACGATTGTTTTCGTGTCTGCTGCCCCGAAGACCGCCTCAAGGATATCCACCACAGCCCGTCCAAGGACTTCCAGTCCTTCCGAAAGCTCTTCCTGGCTGTCAGTCTTTTTGATATTTTGGACATCCTGCAATGCATGAACCAGTGCAATGTGCTTCTCATTCAGCTTCCGCACCATGCTGTCCGCATCCAGAGCCACATGCAGCGTGTGTACCACGGTACCATCCGCCTCGGTGAGCTGGAACTCCTCCTCATATGCTCTTTTTCTTTTTGCCTGATATGCCATGATTTTTCCTCCTTCTGGTAAGAGGGGACCATGCAGCCCCCGCTGTTATACTGTTACCTTCTGCTATGCCGACGCCTTCTGGGTCGCTGTCGTGCTGATAGTCGGCTTGCCGTTGCCGTGGATGGTCACGGTCAGCGCGTTGGGCTGGTTGCTGTCGCCAAAAGCCGGCGTGATATTGGCCAGCGTTACCGGCCAGGTGATGGTCTTTGTGCCCTTCACGAGCTTCAGGTGCGTTTTTCTCGCACTTCCAAGGCCATACAGCACTGCATCTGACAGCAGATAATCGCAGGCCGCGTCTCCGGGCTTGACGTCTCCAGTCAGAGTGAGCGTCAGCTGGGCTCCGGTCACCTCTGTGCTGCCCCAGCCTTTGTCTTTATAGTAGCTGGCCTGGTACAACACTTCATTCAGGCTCTGGGCCATGTTCTTGGTCAGTGCCGCGATAGACGCCCAGTTCGGTGACTCCCCGTCCGGAGTGGTGTTAATAAACCCTTCCGTCTCATAGTTGATCTCCGGTGTGGTCGTGTTGGCCGGCAGCGCTGCCTCCGCGAACCGCTGTAATTCCATTTTTTTCATGTTTCATCTTCCTTTCTTCAAAAATATAGTTTGCAGTTCAGGATGCAGGAGTAATGATACATCCCATCCTCATCCCTGCCGATCTTGCTCGGCTCTTTCGCGACCTCCGTATCCAGCCAGGAAAATCCCTTGCCGCGCGGATACTCCTTAAGCCGCTGAAAATAGTTGCATACGCCGCCAAGCTGCTCTAGGCACCTCACCTGGCTCTTATTACGGCATAAAAAGAGCACCGGGAATGTCCTCACAGTGCTCTTGTCATAATATGTCGTATCTGTAAATCCGGAGCCCAGCTCCGCATACAGGCTGTTACCCGGAGACAGCTCTTCCAGGCTGATCGGACTGTCCAGATCAAGTGCCTTTTCTGCCGTCTCGGCCAGCAGCTCCAGAAATTCTCTCTGTGGCGTCATCGCTTCAGCTCCTTCCTCATGGCTTCCTGATAGACCTTCTTCCACTCTTCGCCGTAGACTTCCTTAGCGTATTTCGCCCACTCGGCGTGCGCCAAAGCGCTCGTGAACGACAGTTTCTCCGGGCCATACGTCCTGTTGGTGGGATTGCCGTACATCACATCCCCGTGCCAAAGGTACTTGGCATATGGCGTAGACCAGCGCAGCGTAAACTTTCCATCTGCAGCTTTTGTATCTGACCCTGATAGCCCACTGTTCTTCAATGTCTCCTGGTCTTCCGGGGTATGCTTGGTTGCGTCCTGCAACGCCTGGTTGCCCATTGCAGTGAGCCCCACGTTGTTGGCCGCCTTGATCCGGATGATCGTTGCGGCCTTGCTGAAGGCCACTCTGGTGTTTATCTTAGGCATACGCAATCAACCCCATTTCGTAGTGGTGCAGCTTCCTCTCATCATACAACGGCTCCACGGTCTTCACCTGGTGTTTCTGGCCGTTGAATATGATGATGTCATCCACCGCAAACTGCACACCCGCAGGAGAGCTGTTTGTGCAGTCATAGAATAACGTTGCTGCCAGTTGTATTTCGGCGCCGCTCTTGTCCCGCACGATCTGGCGGGATGGTTCTATCCTGACATGCTTAAGTTCCTGTTTCTCTGTCAGATCCTTTGTTCCCCAGCGGTCTGCTTTCACAGCCTTCGCATGGGTTACGGTGTGGATCAGCAGCTTCTTCGGTATCGGCTTCATGGCATCACCTCCCCCGGTACAGCAGCCCCGTAGGAGCGAGGTAGCGAAGCGCCCTGGGGGAGTAGATGGACTGCTGGGCGCTGCCGTTGGCATTCGCGCCAGACGCATAACTGAACTTCCCCAGGGTCGCACTCTGGATGTTCCCGCCGCCGTTATCAAGGTCGCTGCCACCGTTGGCGCCCAGATACTCGATCTGGGCACACACGGCTTTCCTTACGCGCTCCTGGATATGGTCCGGCATCGCTGCAAAGGTTCCCGGGGTCAGCCGGTACATGGCCATCTCTTCCACGATTTCGCCCGCTCTCTCACAGAGTTCCGGGAAGTCGGCAGGATCTACCGGCTCCCCGTAAAAGGTGTAAGTGTAATAGTTTTCCGTCACGTAGGGCATCCCCCGCCACCTCCTTATGCGGCCTTGATGTCCGCAGCCTTCACAGTGTAGTAACCGACGTTGGTGACCTTGGAAGAAACCATGTTGGCAACCTCGATGATATCTCCCTCGTGCACTTCGATCTCGGTCGTGCCGCTTGTAAGAGCGGTTCCCGCGTAACCTGCGCTGGTCGTGCTATACACGGCTCTTCCCGACGGATTCACCTTGTACTGGAACGTAGATCCGGAACCGCCGGACACCGTCAGCTTCGTGGTACCGGTCGTAGATCCGGCCGCAGCTGCCAGGGTAAGGGAACCCGGAGCGAAGATCGCGCGGATAGCGACGGAGCGCAGCACCTTGTGATCGTAGACCTTACGACCCTGCACCGCAGATGCGCCGATATAATTGCCGGATCCGTTCAGATCCTGAACGTGGATATCAACAGCAAACTCCATAGCGCGGGTCGCGAAACGCGGGTGTCCGGCCAACATCTGAAGGCCGGGCGTGGTGTCGTTCCACTCGATCACCAAAAAGCCAGCAATCTTACCGATGGCTCCGGTCTGCTTCACTTCGTCACCCAAGCTGGACGCGGAGATAAACTCCGGGGACTTCAGGATGAGACCCATCGCGTCCGGAAGAACCAGCAGATAGCGCTTTCCGTCGTTCGGGATATTCGCCTTATTCATCCGGGTACGAAGATCTACAATCTTGCTGTAGACGTTATCCTTCGTCAGCTCGGTCTCGTTGTCTATGGTTGCGGCGGCCAGCAGGGTTGTACCGCCATCGGTATCAATCTGCTTCGCCATGCTATATGATGCGGAATCCAGACGATCGGCAACCAGGTTGTCCGGTACGGACTGCGCGTCATAGCCATCAATGACCTCGTTCACGGCCTTGTCCTTACCGATCACCATCGTTTCGTATCCGGTCGATCCATGTGTTCCGGTGATACCGTTGGCCTTGTCATAATCACTGACAACGACCTCTTCATCACGCTTCGGAATCTTTACACTTCCGGCCTTCGGGGATCCTTCGTAGTCATTGTTGAATACGACCCCGTCCTTCAGCACCAGCTCGCTCCGGAGCTTCGCCAGCACCAGCTGGGAGTACCGCTCCTGCGCCTGGTGTGCAAACATCTGTAAAAACATCTTAAATCCTTTGATCAATCTCATGATCTCACCTTTTTAACCTTTCTTAATCGATTTTCAGCCCGGGGTTCTTTTTCAGGAAGGCAGCTTCCACTCCACTCAGGTTTTTGGACTTTCCTTTCTGCCTCTGACCCCAGCTTTTGCCTTGTGCATCTGTACTATCGTCGGGCTCTGCAGCGCCCTTCCGGAACTGAGGATATTTCTTGACAACTTTTTCAATGGCGTCTTCCAGATCCAGTTCCTCATCTGCCGCCATATAAGCTTTGGCAAGCGCAGCGACATCGTCCACGGAATCCTTGGCTACGCCCTGCTCATAACAGGCAAGCTTTATCTCAAGCCCTGCAACCTTTTCTTTGTCCGCGTCCGTCTTATGCGTTGTCCCATTGCCGTCTCCGGCGTCATCCCCGCCGTCGGGATCAGAATTACTCCGATTCTTTGCCTGCTGGCGCTGCCATTTCCTGCGCTCCCTGGCAAGCCGCTTCTTCACAGCAGCTTCCATGTCGGCTTCCGTGTACTTTGGTTCGTCAGCATCATCTTCGGCATCGTCATCGGCGCCATCGTCACCGGTTCCGTCGCCGTCTCCGGAATCATCTCCGTCGGAGCCTTCCCCACCTTCAGCAAAGAGCTGGAGGTCAAAGGCATACAATTTTTCTTTCATGGTCTTATACTTCATGATCGTCTCTCCTTCCGCTTAACGCCCGTCCGGCGATTTGTAGGTATCCCGGATAGCTTTCTGCTACCCCGCAGATGCCAATAAAAAAAGAATCTACCAGGAGCTGGCCGCGCTCCGATAGGTTCTTATAATCGATTCTCATATGTCCCTCACGCTGTGTGAGGATTATTCGGTCATCTGTAAGTTCTTCCAGGGAGAATGCCAGCGTCTGTGCCAGCACGGACACCGCAGCACATACGATATCCTTCCCCTGTTCGGCATACCCGGAATGACCGTCCACCGTTATGCCGTTTTGATCAAGATCAACTACAATCAATTTGCACCACCTCCTCAAAAGGGTATAAAAATACCACCGGCCATTTCTGACTGGTGGTTATCAATCCAAGTCACTATAGGGACATGCGTCACATATCTTTCTGGTTTCTTCGTTTACTTCAAACTCAACTTCTGGTACTGATGAAGCCTTGAAGCAACCGCATATACACATAACCATTTCGTAACAAGTTTCACTGCCTATACTGGACTTTGCTACAGGACAGTATCTATCTTCATAACTGTACATACTTCAATGCCTCCTTTACTATGGCTTCTGATTTTTCATCATAGTCATACTTCGACCACGTTGTTTTTGCTATCCACTCTACGTCACCATAATCCTTGGTTCTTGTAAGAACGGTAGCTCCCTCTGGTGAATAATACAATAGCCTAGTGCCCTCATACTGGGAAATACATACCACCGCATGATCAACGTTATATTGAACCTGATCACCCGTAATACCGCGTTCATGCATACGTTTCATGATATGTGCTGGATCTTTTTTATAGGCTCTATCCTCCAATATGTACGCATGATGCTGCTTGATAGGAACTACATTCCCCTTCACGAGTTTGTTATCATGCATGAAACAATTGAGCTTGTAATGTTCCATACCCGCGTCCGGAACCTTTTTCCTGTATTCCGCCAAAGCTTTTAATTCTTTGTATTCATTGGTCTTATTATACCCCGCCTCACTATATTTTGTAAAGCTTGGAGCATCTTTTTTCCCAACTTTTTTTACAAATTCATTATACCTTCTTTTATCAGCCGCTACAGCCTCCGCCGATATCCGCTTATCGAAGCCCACCACCTGCTCCCGGTCTTTCCTCCGGTGCAGATCCGGATCCTTGTCAACGTACTGCCGCAGGTTCGCTTCCTTCTGCTTCAGCTTGACGGCAGCTTCTTCGAAGGCCTCCTTGTCCCCGACTTCGTCGTAGAGCATGCACTCGCGTTTCTGCTTGCGGACGTCCCGTTCCAGAGCACGCTGGATCTGTGTCCGCTTGTACAGCTCATTGTTGGCGTCCATGTCCTCGGTCGGAAAATACCGCTGGATGCTGATCCCCGGAGAGAACGGCCACTTGTGGTGCCGGCAGTTGATCCCGAGGATCCCGTCCGGTTTGCCGTAGCTGGATGAGTTCCACGGATAATATCGGATCTTCTTCCCGTGCAGATCCGTGGTCTCCCCGCTGGTGTTGTCCAGGGAGAATATCTTGCCCTGGTCCTTGGCGCATTTTGGACGCGCTCCAGAATGGCTGTCGATCTGGATGAGGTTTACGCCAGCATCCCTGCACCTGGCTGTCTGAACTTCTTCAGCGGTCTGCCTGGCCGTGTTACGCATGGCCATGTTCACATATGCCTCCGGCGTCCAGTTACGGCCGCGCTTGTCCACGTATGCAGCTATGCCCTTATCGTTGAGCTGCTTGATGCACTTGCGCATGGCCTGTTGCCGGGATTCCGCACCGGTTACAACGTCGGCAGCACTGCTGTTAAGGATCTTGTGTGCCTCCTGGGCGATATCCCGGATGGTGCTCTTGTAAGCGTCCTGCGCCTTGTACAGCATGGTTGTGTTACAGAGGTTCAGGGTGTCCTTGGACTGCTTTTTCAGATTCCCCATAACCTGCTTCACGTTCTTGCTTTTGGGTGCAGCCACCATCTCACCGGCCAGGTTCTGCCGCGCCATGTAGCGCAGTCCCGGATCTATCTGCTTGACAGCTTCCTCCGCCGCCTCGCTCAGCATGCGCTCCGCCGCTGTCTGGCTCAATCCGGACATCTGGGCGATGATCCGGATATTTTCCCTGTTCAGCTTCCCGATCTCTGCCAGCTTCTGCATGAGCCAGCGATCAGTATCGATGGGCTGCTCCCAGTCCTTAAGGTGACGCGCGATGTTTTGCAACAGGCTGGCTTCCAGATCCTGATATATTCCATCAATCGTCTCCGCCGCCTGTTGATTCTCCAGAAGATCCATCTACCTCACCATCCTGTTCCTCGTCCTGTGTCCAGTCAATGTCCTGCCCGGAGATCTGCCCGTCCTGGGCGATGAGCTCCAATTCTTTCTGGGCATCCGTCTCCTGGCATTTGTCGATCTCCTTGATCGCTGACAGCTTTGAACGAAGACCGGCAGACACCAGCTTGATGTTCCGGTCGATCGTTGTGTTCGTGTCCTCAATGATGGAGTCGTCGAAATCAACGGTAACCTCCACCTCATTTCCTGTATCGAGAAATGCTACCGCCTGGACCATAGCGGTTATTGCTGCCTTGATCAGGATCTCATGCTTCTTCAGGTTCTGGTACAGGTCGGACTTGTCGGAAATAACCTCCGTTGCCGTCTTGACGCCGGAAGAATTGAACTGGTATCTTCCGGTACCCATGCCAACCTTCAGACTTAACAGATCGAGGCTCCGCTGGATCCCAAGCTCATGCTCCGTGGCGCGGATCTTCATGTCCACCTCTGTCAGCTGCAGGCTGTCCTGTCTGTCACCCGGCATCTGGTAATATACCGTGTCGTGCGGGTCAAACGTGGGCGCCACAGCACCGTCCTTCTGCATCTCGATCTTGGCGGCCGATATTGGCACCAGGATGCGCTTCCGGCCAAGAATGAACTCGTTGATGTAGCTGTCATATACCAGGTCACAGCCCTTCAGCTGTGAAATGCTGTTGGCATACACAGAGATCCCGAGCGGGCTGTCCAGATCAATGTTGTTGCAGATGTTCGGCGTGATGATCTGGAACAACGCTCTGCTATACCCGGTTGGTACCAGCGACTCTATCTCTTCCGGAGGATCCATCTCTTTCAGGGATTCCGCGTCAATGAACTTATTCTCGATGTAGTATTCATCCGGGTTTTCACCTTCTTCGGCGTTTCCACGTCGGTGGATCTGCAGATAGATACACTCTTTCCCGTCGATCACCCGCGTTGTCCCGAAGGAACATTCTGCGACATCCCCGTTGTCCCAGGACTGGGGATATATCATGTCCGCCCGGATGTAATCAATAACGACGCCGCCATCTGCCGACTTGTACTCCACGAAGGCTCCTGTTCCCAGAGCGAAAGCTATCTCCAGGAGCTGATTCGCCCGGACGTGGAAGTTATTTGCTTCCAGGATCTCTTCCAAGCGTTTTTCATACTCCCCGGCCTTGATGGAGACCTTCTCGTTCAGGATCAGATTCGCCCAGTCCTCACAGATCTTCTTAGCCATGCCCATGCTGTAACGCTGGTGCTCTGTCGTAACGACGCCGTTATAGATCTTATACCGGTGGAACTTCTCAACATCCCCCTGGTACCATTCCAGCCACTCGTCGATGTGCTGATATGTGACGTCCGGGGCAGTATTGTAATTGTTATCCGCCAGATACTGCTGGATCTTATTGCCCATGGTCCATCTCCTCCTATGCTGCTATGTATAAAATTTCTTCCTGCACGCTCTCCGTGCTGTATTCGGTGCTGTCCAGGCTGTCCACGTTCATTTCACCGTCATCCAGCCGGACATCCATGTTCTTTTTCTTGTCGTCGTACACCGCCTGTTCAAACGCTGCTATGATATGCTCACAGTGTTTCATCACCTTCCAGCGGTGCTGCGCGATCAGGCTGTTGTAGAACGCGATCCGGTCGTTGATCGGACCCTTGATGGCGTTGCGGATATCAATGGCCACATGCGCCTGCATACACGCCGTTTCAAGGCCGGATATCAGCGTCTGTTCGGCGCTGTCACAGTAGGCCTCGTAGACCTTGTATCTTGCCTGTGCCCGTCGGACGAAATCTATGAAGTCGTCCTGAAGCTGCGTCGGGTTGATCCGCTTCTTGCAGTAATACTCGTCCAGGACAACTACCTGCTTGTACCCCTTGGTAAACCCGGTAAGAGTAAAAGAATGAGCCGACTTCGTGCCACCGAAATCGACTCCAATCACTGCATACGCTATTTCGTTTTCATCCAGCCACTTTCGGTCAACCAGGTAATCCTGAGGATGATCCGCAAACTGCTGGTAGATCAGTCCGTCTGCTGACACCCAGTGACCGAGGATGAATCGCTTGTAGAACACGCTGCCAACCGGCCATGCGTTTTTATACTCTTCCTTCCGTTTTGGCGATATGGAAAAATTGTCATCCATCGTGAAGTGTAGGTGATACACTTTCTTTCGCCGCATTTCTTCCGGATCCAGATATTCCTCGCAGATAAAGTGATGCGGGCTTGCCGGGTTGCAGTTCATCCAGAACTTCCAGCCGTCAACAGAACATCTGGCGATTGCCTGATCCACAAAGCTTTTCGGGAACAGCGCCGCTTCATCCAGGTAAGCTCCTGCGGCCGTAAGCCCTTGCAGCGCGTCCTGGGCAGCTTCTGTGTTGGCACCGTACAGGTAATACGCGTTCGTCCCGATCTCGATACGTGCATCCGTTCCGGAGCGGATGTACGTGTATGGCCATCCCCACGCTTCCAGGATCTGTAGCATAGGGCGGATCACATTCTTTTTCAGGGCGCCCATGGTCTTTCCGGCCAGAATGAAAGAATCCCCGGAAAACATCTCCTGCGACCAGGTAAGGAACCCGATGATGCAGGCGACCGTCTTCCCTGACCGGATAGATCCATCCGCGATCACATAGTTGTTTTCCGATACCTTCACCACCGGTCTCCACCAGTGGATCAGGCGCCGCTGCTGTTCAGAGAACGGCATAAATTTAAATTTCGCTGGTCGCTTCTTCTTCAGCATTTCCTTCCTCCTCAAACAAGCCGGACAGATCTTCCTCTGTCGGATGCATTGCCCTTAAGAAACTCTGGATGTTCTCTTCCTGGCCGTCTGTATCTCCGATCTCCTGATCGCGTGCCCGCTTCGCCCGGTCTGTCCGGATGCGCTGCTCTTCATCATCAGCAGATGTCCGAGAGCTCTGTCCGGCGTACTTCGCGATCGCCTCATAGGCCTTCACGTCCCCGGCCAACGCTTGTTTTATCATGGCCATGTTGACGGCACTTTCCAGCGTGCTTTCCAGCCCCAGAGACTTAAATATCGGCGTCCATTCCGGATTGTCAATCTCGGCGGTGAGGAGCGCGTTCAGGGTCTTCCGGAAGTCCGCTTTTTTCCTCCGGGCTTCCCCGGAAGCTCTCCCACCGATGACAGCAATCTCTCGCTGTTCCCTCGCTGTTCGTTCGTGGAATCCATGACCTTTTAAGTTTTCATCATTCGCCATCCCACCACCTTCAAATCTGTGTATATTTCCGCCGCCAAAAACGAAAAGAGCACCGGACATCATGTCCAGCACTCTTTTCGCCAAGGAGAAATTTCAGAGGGATTCATTCTCGCCACTTCGGCTAATACACATTATAGCACAAAAAATTATGAATTTTATGCCATTTTCATTTTTTCGAAAAATATTTCGAGATCCGCTTGCTCACCGCGCTCTGATCGATATGCAGTTTCCGCGAGATTTCCTCCTGGGACATCTTATCCAGGTAGTAGTACGAGAAGATCAGATTATCCGTCCGGTCTTCTATGCTGCCAATGAATTCCTCTATCTCCAGACGCTTCATCTCTTCCTTCCGGATCTCTTTTTCCAGCTGAATCTTCAGATTCTGGATCTTCGCGCGCTTCTTCTCATCATCCCGGATGTTGTAACCCGATACATGGAAGGTCATGGGCTGATACGGGAAATCCGGATTTGATCCCTTCGCCGCACCATACTCATACCTGGCAGCCATATCCTCCAGCTTCGAGATCCGATCCCTTAAGGAGCTGATCTTGAGCCCTATCTTCTGGTAATCTTCAAAATCTTTTCGGTTCAGTGTCTTCAATGCTATCCCCTCCCTTCTTGCATTTGCTTTGTCAGTCATACATCGTCAATGTCGTGGCATTGACGCCATAATTCCTCTAGGCTTCTTCCCTTTTTCCAAGTATGCGATAGCCATATCTCCGCCTGTATGAACGGTTGTATCCGATCCGGATACCGCTTCATGTTTTCGACAGCATGGCCATCCGGCATAAACATGCAGGCCATGCAGCTGCAACGTCCCAGGTATCCATAGCAGAAATGTGGCTCCAGGTGCAGTTCCTTCCCGCGTTCAAACATTTTGCCTTTTTCGAAATCCAGACAAGGGCGGTACCAATGGCAGGTGAAATCACCTTTCCGCTTCGTCCAAAGAGTTGTACTGTGATACTCGATCTCCGGAAGCTTTGCCCGGCTCCTGCTCTCATCTCTTCGTTCGCCGGATATGAAAAGACACTTGTTCCCCAGCAGTTCCCTGTTTGCACGTATCCATTTATCCGTTATCCCAGTCTTTAGATACGCCGTGCACCATCTGTTTTTCATATCCGGCCATTTCAACCGCTCTTCCAGAAGCAGGTTCAGGAAGCCCTTTGGGTGCTGTAACAATACCGGCTTTACCCCAAGAAACTTCGCCGTCCTGTAAAACATCTGGATATTTTCCGGGTACTCAAATCCGGTATCACAGTACAAGAGAAATATTTTGTCTTTCGGGAACTCCTTTAGTGCCCAATATAAAGCTCCTGTGCTGTCGATCCCGTTTGAATAACTCACGATGACACTTGTATAGTCTGTCTGTACTCCCTCTTCGACGATGATATTTGTCTTGGCCATCATTAACCCCCTAACAGATCCTGCGTTTCCAGACGTCTTCCATACAGTCCGTATGGAAGAATAGATCTGTCCCGCGTTTCGTCCTGACATGTTCTACATCTGCCAGATCGTCGTCGGAGTATATATAATTCCCGCACCCCTGACATCTGACCTTGTGCACCGTCCGTTTGTGTTCATCAGTCCTTCCTGTGTATTCTCCGGTCTTCCGGATAGCTTCGGATTTTCTCATCTTCATTTTCCCTCCTTTATAGCTTTTATCCTTGCTTTCAGGCTCTGCATCACCCAGTTCTGTACATCATCTTTCCGCTCCAGTGCCTGCATGACGTCCTCATCCCGCGTGCCGCTGCAGACGAGGTGATGAATGATAACTTTCTCGGTCTGTCCCTGCCGGTGCAGCCGCTTGTTCGCCTGGGTGTACAACTCATAGTTCCAGGTAAGGCCGAACCAGACGACATGGTTTCCTCCCTGCTGCAGGTTCAGGCCATAGGCGCTGCTGGCCGGATGGGCCAGGAGGATGTCGATCTGTCCGTTGTTCCAGTCATCCTCGTCCTGCGGGGTCTTCAGCTCCCGAACACGCAGCCCGGACTTCTCAAGCGCCGCCAGGATCCTCGTCCGGTCATGCTGGAAATTGTAGAACACCAGTGCCGGCTTTCCCTGAAGGGATTCCACAAGCTCCAGGAAGGCTTCCAGCTTGCAGCTGTGTACTTCATGGACGCAGTGGTCATCGTCATACAGGGCTCCGTTTGCCAGCTGAAGGAGTTTATTGCTCAAAGCAGCCGCGCTGGTGACGCTGATCTCTTCCTCCTCTTCCGGAAGCTCAAGGACCATCCGGCGTTCCAGATCCTGATAGGCCTTCATGGATTTCTGATCCAGCACAACCGGTATCTGGTGGTAGGTCACATCCGGAAGTTGTAAGTAATCCTCTGCCTTCATGGAGATGCAGATGTCCGATATTTTCTCGAGAATGCTCTGCTCACTCCCGGGCTTGGCTGCGTAGTTATAAACCATGCCGTCAGCCCCGCGCTTGTCCGGCTGGAAATACCGTTCCCGGAACTGGGTGTATCTCTTTCCGAGACGTTCTCCCCCGTCGAGAAGATACACCTGCGACCACAGGTCGTTCAGTCCGTTCGGGGACGGCGTCCCGGTAAGCTCCACCATCCTGTCGATATGGCTCCCGACACTGGCTAGGGCTTTGAACCGCTTCGCCTTGTGGCTCTTAAAGCTGCTCGACTCATCCACGACCACCATGTCGAACGGCCAGCTGTTCCGGTAATAATCCACCAGCCAGCATACGTTTTCCCGGTTCGTGATGTAGATGTCCGCCGGGGTGTTGAGCGCCCGGATCCGCTTTTCCTGACTCCCCAGCACCTGCGCCACCCGGAGGATCTTCGTATGCTCCCACTTGTCCTTTTCCCGCGTCCAGGTGCCCTCTGCAACCTTCTTCGGGGCGATCACCAGCACTTTGCGGATGGCGAACCGGTCATACTTCAGCCTGCGGATCGCGGTCATCGTGGTGACTGTCTTACCGAGACCCATATCCAGGAACAGTCCAAGCTTTTTGGTTTCTGTGATCCGGTCAATGCAATGCTGCTGGTACCCGTGCGGCTCGAAGATCATATGACTCCACCTCCCGCAAACTTCATGGCAATCCTCCTGGCCACATCGTGACGGCCGAGATCCCTAAAAAACTGTATCAGCCCCGAAAGCCCTCTCACGACCTCGACCCGCTGTCCGAGATTCTTCAGCCGTCTGATCTGCGCCTCCTGCAAGGCTGTCGGTCTTCCGGTCTCCGTCTTCAGCTCCACGAAGATCGGTCTGGCATCCGGCAGGATCACGATCCGGTCCGGCACGCCTGCGTTGCCCGGGCTCACCCATTTGTACGCCCGGCCGCCCAGGTTCTTGACTTCGTCCACTAGTATCTTCTCGATCTCACTCTCTTTCATTTTTCATCCCTCCGATTTCTCCTGCCTACGTCTCTCGTGTACACGTGTATATATGTCCGTATTAGGCGGGTTAGGTGACGCTAGGCGGTATATTTTTATTTATTTTTTTATTCATATAGAAAGTTTGTAGTTTTGTAGTTTTATTATAGTTTTTGTTGATTTTACGCGGTTTTTGGTGGCTACAAAGTCTGACTACATTTTGTAGTTTTGTAGTTTTTAAAAACTACATTGACTACAAAAACTACAAACTTTTTCCTAACCTTTGTAGTCAAGCCGTTCAAACCCCCTCTGGGATCCGTAAAGGGCGTATTTCCGTGGAGTCCTTGTTCTCTCCCAGCCTTTGACGCCCATCAGGATATTGTTGATCTCCGCACTGTCTTTCCGGCTCATATATTTCGGATCCCCACCAAAACACTCCGCCCAGACTTCCACTGCGCAGGTCTTATCCCGCTTCACAAGCTTCCCGCCTGCCTCCTGGTGCATGTTCCCGTTCAGATACATCCTGCGGCTTAGAAGGCTCATCTGATCCCAGTTTTCCGGGATCAGCTTCTCCAGAAAGTCATGTACGATACCTTCCTTCCCGGACGTTTCCCGGTGCTCTTCCTGGGCCTCCTGCGCAAGCTGTTCCACCTCTTTCGGAAGATAGAGTTTCTCCCCCATCTGCCAGTATGCATAGGCCTCCGCCCAGATCTGATCCACTTCCCCCGGCAGCTGATCCCATATGGATTTCTTCGCCGGGTACACGCCGACATCCACCGGCCAGAAGCGCCGGTTCCCGGTGGCGTCTTTCAGGAATTCGCTGTCATTCGATGTCCCGAAGAACACGCAGCGGCGCGGATACTTCTCCGTTCTGCGGCCGTAGGCTGCGCGGTAGATATCATCGGTCTTGCTTAAAAACTGTTTGATCGTCTGGGTCTCCTGCTTCGTAAATGCCGTCAGCTCCCCCACCTCATTGATCCAGGTACCCTGTATCAGCTCAGCAGCTTCTTTCCCCTCGAACGTTGTGAGAGAATCCGAGAACCATTCTTTTCCCAGGATGGACAGCAGCGTACTCTTGCCGATCCCCTGCGGTCCCACGAAGATCGGCATGTAATCAAACTTGATGCCGCCGGTGACCGCACGTGCCACGGCAGCACAGAGCGACTTGCGCATAACGGCTCTTGTGTATGCATTGTCTTCCGCACCGAGGTATTCCGGCAGGATAGACTCCAGCCGCCTGACGCCGTCCCATTTGTTGCCCTGCAGATATCTCTTCACGTCATTGATCCGGTTCTGGGCGCTCACGATCATCAGTGCGTTATCCAGCTTCTCCCGTCCGGTGATGCCGTAAAACATCTCCATGTAACGGTAGTAGCCGGCGTCATCCACGTCTTTCCATCTGCGCTTCTCGTCCCTGGCATCCCATGGAAGCCTTCCCATGGCCATCCCGCAGCTCGCGAATTCATCCGTAACGATCTTCCCCTTCAGCAACGGGTCGTGCTCCAGGATAATCACAGCGTTATTTATCGTCTTTTCGAATCTTCCATTCCCGTCCTTGGTCAGGCTGTAGACCCAGCTCAGGTCGTCCTCACTGACTGGCAGCTTCTCGGCAGAGAACGCCTGCTTGGCTGCGTCCATGCGTTCCTTCGCCAGAAGGCCGGACACGCTGCTGTCGTCGAGTGCAAGCCGCGTCATGGCCAGGAAGGACGGAAGCTTGTTGTTCGGGGTTCCTTCCTTCGCTTCCGTATCCTGATCCCCGTACTTGTGAAGACGAACCATGTCGAATGCATTGACCAGCTGTCCGGAGCACGGATCGGTGGCGTGGTGGGAGTACAGGAACAGATCCCCGTCATAGACTATCGCGCCACCCTGTGTGGATCCGCCGGTGTACGTGTAACGCCCCGGAATATCGCTCGCTTCATACATGCCTGGAATGAACTTCTCCATGGCTTCTGTAATGGAGTATGTACGGCAGAATGCTCCGACCGCGCCGCGCTTTTCTGTCGGGTTCTCCTGCTTCGCCAGGCGGCGCCGTTCTATGGCTTCCGACCCTGGAACCTGTGGCCACTGGGAGATGTCCCGCCAGTCCCCGTACATGCCCAGAAGCCCGGTCAGGCTGCAGAACGGGTTATCGTATACTTCGCATACATATTCGCCGTCTGCGCAGCAGCTGGGCCAGTACATGAGCCGTGTGGGTTCGAAGGTCGTGGGATCACAGAATTCCATTCCGATAAGAGACGCCAGCTTCCGTGCAGCGGGTTCGTATTCATCCGCTGCGGCCGTCATGTCCAGCGGGATGATCACCCGAAGCCTTGGGGCGTAACCTGTATGCTTCCTGGTGCTGTAGATGGCTGCTGCGCATCCGAGACCGCCTACGCGCTTTAAGATATCCTGCGTCTGTCCGGCAGGGATACTGTCCAGATCCAGCGTGACCAGATCCCTTCCTTCGATGTAGGCAGACTTCCGACGGTCGTTACTGAACGTACCGCCGACATATCCGCCCACGTCCTTGAGATCCGCCTGCTGGGCTTTCGGCATGGCAAGATACTGATCCATGGTCTCCCCGCTGCGCACTGGTATTTTCAGTTTTTCCACAAAATCGGACCAGAGGATGGAACTCTTCGGCCAGTGTGTGGCCTTGCGGCTCCCTGCCGTACTGATCATCAGTTTTCTGTTGTTCTGCATCTGGCTCTCCTCCTAATCCTTCTTGTAATACTGGCTTTCAAAGCCGGCACCTTTTAATATGAGTCCCGGTGCCCACGGTATCGGCTCGGCCATCAGGCCACAGATCTCGTCCACCGTGGTATCCATCGGGGCATCAATGATCACTTCATCGTGGACATGGAATACTACCTGTAAGTTCTTTGCATCTATCCTTTTTAACGTTTCGGCCAGACAGTCCCTGGCGATGGCCTGCACGATGTTTTCCGTCATCTTCCCGCCGTAGGTGGATGTGACTCCCCACTTCCTGGTTGTCTGCCCCATGGCATAATAGTGTACAGCCATCTTTCCGAACTGGTTCTCCTGAAGAAACGGTTTCGGGTAGTACAGCTTCCGGCCGCTTGGGAGCTGTACAGTCAGGAAGCACTGTCCGTAGACCATATCCCCTTCCAGTGCGAAGATAAGTCCGCGTATCGCCTGCGGCTGGGCTGTCTGCATGGTCGTGACTGCTGCCTGCTCTATGGCATACCACAGATCACAGATCCGCCTGTTCGCCCCTCTCCACCTGCTGACGATGTCCGGAAGCTCGTCTTCAGAGATCCCCATGTCCAGTGCCCCCATTGCGATGAGTGCAGAGCTGCCACCCTGGTATCCCAGTGCCAGCGTGGCGACCTTTCCCTTCTGCCGGAGGGAATACTCCGGATTCCCTTTCACGATCATTTCTACCGGAACATGGAACATCTGGGAAGCTGTTGCTTCGTAGATCTTCCCGTGTGTGGCAAATACTTCGTTCACCCACTGTTCTCCGGCCAGCCAGGCGATCACCCGCGCTTCGATGGCGGAGAAATCGGCCACAACGAACTTATTTCCTTCCGACGGTATGAAGGCCGTCCGGATCAGCTGTGAGAGTGTGTCCGGGACGTTCCCATATAAGATCCGAAGCCCGGTATAATTTCCGGCCTTGACAAGTTTCCTTGCATAGTCCAGCGTCTTGATATAATTCCGTGGAAGATTCTGCAGCTGTACCAGGCGTCCGGCCCATCTGCCGGTACGGTTCGCCCCGTAATACTGCGTAAGTCCCCGGATCCGGTCATCTGCTCCCTTTGCCGCGTTCATGGCTGCGTATTTCTTTATGGATGTCTTGCCAAGCTGCTGGCGGATCTCCAGCACCCTGCGCACCTCTGGCGGAATATCGTTGCGTTCCAGCAGCGTAGACACATCCCCTTTTGTGAGTCCGGGAAGACAGACATCTGTTTCCGCGCAGTCCGACAGTTCCCGCTCGATCCAGGACTTTAGCTGCGCCAGGCTGTTCGGGTTCTCAAGACCAGTAAGCCCGCGGGCTTCCCCTTCCAAACGTTCCGTGCTTACGCTGTCGATCCGAAGCGCCCCGTTGATCAGATCCGTGTCCACGCGGACACCGAATGCATTCATGCAGACATCCATCTGCCAGAGACGGATCTCCTCCTGCGGCATCGGGAACTGGTTCAGTCTCCGAAGGATCTCGTGTTCAGTCACTACGTCCTGCTTGCAGTATTCCTTGAAGAGCTCCCATTTCTCCGGTGCGTGATGCGGAAGGTTCCACGTACGGTTTCCGTTACTCTTCGTGGGCTTGCACGGGGTGCAGAAGTAACGGATCAGCGTCTTGCCGATGGACAGCTTCTGCTTGTCCTGCGGAAGCCCGATCGCCTTTCCGGTTGCCTCCAGACTGGCTGTGTATCCACAGTACAGCCCGTGCGCCCTAGTGCACCGCCACTGATCCAGCGGAGTGTAATACCCTGCCATGTTCAGACAGTACCACTCAAACGCAGCGTTGTACGCATGTTTGACTACGGCCGGATCCCTCAGGGCATTCAGCAGCCATTCCGGTATCTGTTCCCCCTGCGCAAGATCGATGATCTCCACCGGCTTGTTACCCACCTGGTAAGCGAACAGGAGGATCCCAAAATCCTCCGACTGTGCGTACCGGTAGGCTCCCGCCTCCGAGATGTCTATGCTGCTTTTCGTTTCTATATCTATGCTTAAATGGTATTTCACCATGATCCCTCCTGGTAGTTACAGGGGGCTTAAAGCCCCCTATCCTTTTAATAAGGCAGTCCGGTTATCGGGTTCACACCTCCGGCCGGTGCAGCCTGTGCATATGGATTCGCCTGTGGCTGCGCATACGCATTTGCCTGTGGCTGCGCATACGCGTTTGCCTGCGGCTGCTGTGCATATGGATTCGCCTGCGGTTGCGGTTGTGGCTGGATCCCGAATGCCTGGGAAGCAGATGGAGTGGATCCGCCAAGTGCTTCCCCGTCCCTGGTCTTCATCACAGGGCCGAGACCACACCCGATTCCTTTCTTCCCGCCAAACGCGTAGGGGAAGAACGTTACGTTCACACGGCCGTACATGCCGCTGTATACCTCTGACTGGTTGATGATCGGGTTCCCGGCTTTGTCAACGATCTCCGGCGGGTAATCTGCTTTCGCGCTGGCTGTGAACACCCAGTGTCCTTTACACTCCTGACCGAAGGCCATTCCGTCTGACGGCCGGACACCGTCGCCATCGTATACCGGTGTCTGTATGATCGGCGGACACTGGCCGTTCCATTTGTCAGAGATTCCTCTCTGCTTCGCTGCCTCGATGGCGTTGTTGATACGTGCCATGGTGTCCGCGTCTGTCTTCGGCACCAGAACGGTCACCTGATACTTTTCCTCCTGCCCCGGCTGATACGCGTATGGCTTAAACAGATGTACGTAGGACATCCTCACCTCACCGGTGGTTACATTTGTTAATTCATTCATCTTTCATTTCCTCCTTAAATGCCTCCTGGGCTGTTATTCTGTTGCTGATTGCTTCCCGCCGATCGGATACCTCCGCCAGCGTCGGTTTTCCCGGGTTCTTGACTACATAACTGCCGACATAAGCGGCGAACTCTTTTTTACCAACTACTTTTTCCACCTGCGCCAGTGTGAGTGGCTTCTGTTCCCACAGCAGGGCACTCGGTATTCCATTATCCATCAGTGCCTGGAAGGCTGCATCCATATCTGTCCAGTCCCGGGATCCCCGTCCTTCCACTGCCTTCCATCCGGGAACCTCTCTCCCAGCCAGGCACTCTGACAGGGCGTACTCCTGAAGATCCTTCAGCCACTTCGCTACATCCTCACCTTCGTGCAGGTACCTTCCTATTTCCTCATTTGCAAGGAGCGGCGGCTTCTTGTCAGTCAGGAAGGCCAGGCGGACGTTCTCGTCTGCCCTTGCCCGGCAAAGGCTCTTTGCCCGGCAGTACCGGCAAGTCTTTTCGGATGGCCGGTATTCTCCGTCCCCCCTGATGGCGAGTGCTGCACGTTCCCTCACATACTCTCCGAATGCCAGAAGCTCGCTCAACGGGCATTCCCACTCTGATATCCCGTCCGGGAGCCTTGGCTGCACGATCGTCATTTTTACGCGCTCGATCGGGTACAGCCAGCCGTAGGAGCTGTATGCTCCCAGTGCGTACAGTGACAGCTGCGGATTTCCTTCTGCAGATACCCGGCCATCGGGGCTTTTGCCGTATTTAAAGTCAATGACGTGCAGCACCCCGCCGCCAATCAGGATGCAGTCGGCTGTGCCAAAACCGTCCTGCACGTACTCATCAAACTTTACCTGTTCTTCGATGCGGAGGGTGGGAGTGGCCTTAAGGGACATCGCCGTCTCCTTCACATAGTCCACGTATTCGTCTGTGTACCCGTCCATCTCAGCCTGCCAGAGTGCGTGCTTCTTCAGCTTATTCACAGCCCGGACAAATTTCGCCCGGGGGAAATCCACCGTGAAGAACCAGTTCCGGAGCTTCAGCTCCGCCAGCTCATGTGCCAGTGTCCCTTCAGCAGCTGCTTCCGACGGGGTATCAGGAAACCCCTCTTCCAGCTTTGCGCTGGGTGTACATACAAGCCACCGGTATGCACCTGACGCGCTCAGAAGGGCATGTGTCCTCTCTTCATGCTTCATCATATCTGCGCTCCCATCTCTCTTAATGCTGTGGCGAACGCCCCGTAATGCTGCTGCGGAAGAAGTGGCAGCGCCTCCACGCCGAACTTCGCAAGAAGCTGCTGGAGATCTACCTGCTTGCCGGAGTCCATCAGTGTCATGGCCGCCCTCGCCAGATCATCCAGTGTGTAGGTGGTGGCCGTCGTTGGTACTGGTGTAGGCTGTACCGGAGTCGGCTGCACTGGCGCTGGTGCAGGTTGTACCGGAGCGGGCTGTACCGGCGTGGCCATGGGCTGCTGTACTGGTACTGGTGTAGGTTGCACCGGAACTGGCTGTACTGGTGTTGGCTGCACTGGTGCAGGCTGTACTGGCACGGGCTGTACCGGAGCTGGCTGCGCCGGTGCCGGTTGTACTGGCGCGGGCTGTGCCATGGTCGGCTGCTTTCTTTCTTCCGCAATCGCAGCGGCCAGATTGTTCAGTGCCGCCGCCAGGTTATCCAATCCTGTGATCTTAATTGTTAATTCCATGTTCTTCTTATCTCCTTTTCTTGTTTTTAGCTTGACTTTTTCTCCCTGCTCCCTTTATAATGAGAGCAGGTGATTGACCTGTGCCCCTATAGCTTGCCGGCGAGGGGCGCTTTTTTATTCTTCTGGTGGACCCGGACAACCGGCTCACCAGCTGGAGTTCCTGCTCACTGTCCCGGATCACCAGCCAGCAGCTCGCGATCAGACCGTGGCTCTCCATCAGATCCTGCTGCTCCCTGGTCGGCATCATTGCCTTGCTCTTTCCCATCAGTTTCCTCCTTTCCCAGGCGCTTCCGCTCCTGCCGTCTTCTTATCTCTCTTTGATGCGGCCAGCATCGCGATTAATAGCTTTTCGGGAGCCGACAGATTCTCCTTTAACAGCTCTTCCGGCTCTGTTGCCAACTTAACTATTAAGTTGATATCTTCCTTGCTAAGATCACCAGCTTTATACAGCATTTCGATGATACAGGTCAGTTCAGCTTTCATGGTTGATTTAGATGTTGGCACAGCGAGACACCTATTTTCGTATTTAATCATTTCCTCATTCCTCCTCTTATTGATATTACAATTTACAGTTGATCCAGTTCTGGAACAGGCGCTTCCTTCTCGCCCGTTCCTGCTTCGCCAGGCTCACCGCTCTGTCATGGAGCCATGCCCCGACATATAAGAGTGTCATTCCGGCCATGACTCCGGCAGCTGCTATGTAGGCCAGCCCTCCGGGGCTGTTAAGGTAGCAGCCGGCGCACATCATCATTATTAGTCCAATGCCACCAAGGATGGCGCTGACTCTGATTCTCCACATGCTTCCACCTCCTCTCCATTTAAATACTGCTCCAGCTTTTCGGCATTTATCATGAACTTCTTGCCGACCCGCATGTTGACAATTTCATTCCGGATACACATCTTCCGGATAGCGTCATAGCTTAATCCTGTTGCCTCCACTGCCTGGTTGATCGTTATCATTCTCGGCATGCACATCTCTCTCACCTCCTTCTCTTATTCATCCGCAACGCCTTCTTGATTTTCCATATATTCCTATCTATAATGTACTTACAGGCTGCTGCAACAGCCAAGTACGGAAGAAGGGAGGATCCATTATGCTAAGGCAACCCGTATCTTCCAGCCGCATTAGTTCGGTCGGCTGGGAAAATAATACTATGGAAGTGGGATTTCCAGATGGTGCAGTATATCAGTATTACGACGTAAGCGAATCCGAATATAATGCATTCCTTAATTCCTCTTCCCTTGGTTCTGCCCTATCACGTTTGGATAAAATCCACAGGTATCGCAGAATCCGTTAATCGATACCCTTGTTTGGTATTGAAAGTACATCTTCGATAACTGCGATCCGTTCATTTGTTATAACAATTGACACGTGCGGATTGTAGTTATCATGCATGTACTTGATAAGCGGCTGTGCAAGCTTCTGCAAATTTATTGCTTGCAACGGCTCTTTGCATATCCTTTCCTTGTTTTTGTTGATCGGAAATCCACCCAGGTATTCTGTGATTTTTTTCCGGCCGTCCGGACGGGTTATCTCCTCTTCCCAGTTTCCTCTTTCATTTACGTATCGCTTTTTCAATTAACCTTCACTCTCCTTTCTTCACTGGGTGTCTGTTGCATAATTCTCAATCTTTTGTTATAATTTTCCTAATCATTAACGAAAGGCGGTGAGAATGTATGGCTAATACAAAACAAACTTCAAAATCTGTTGCTTCAAAAGCTTCAAAAATTTTGAGCGACGGCAGATACAGTAAGACTTCAAAATCCGTTGCCGGGAGTGCTCTATCACAGACCAAAAGCTCTAAGAAAAAATAGTCTGCGCAGTAAAGATCTGGTGTAGGGCAGTCGCGATGCTCTGCACCTTCTTTTCGTCCTCTGCCAGCTTATCCATCCCTAACAGATCAAATGTTGCATGTAATATCTCATGCATAAGAACCTGCCCCTTCAATGTTTCAGGCATATTCTTATCAATCTTGATCTCGTTGGTAAGAAAATTAATCTCTCCTCTTCTCGGATCGGTCTTGTTTACAGTGTCGACTTCCTCCACCGTATACATAACACCAAGGATATTAATCCGATTCACCATCTTCTCTCACTCTCCTTTCCTTATTGAGTGTCCTCTGCTTCCATCGCTTTCCACAGGAATCCCATTACCAATGCATTCACCGACACTCCCCGATTACGGGCAAGTTCCTTCAATTTTTGGTAAAGCTTCACCGGCATTCTTATCGTTGTCTGTACCATATTTTCACATCCTTTCTCTTGCTGATATGAAAATGATAGCAGATTGAAAGAGGTTTCTTCCGCGGCGCGTCAG
>CAVGED010000129.1:0-44123 GCA_963628035.1 Paludibacteraceae bacterium | reverse complement strand
GTCGTCGGCTGGACATCTGCCGAGGCACGAATGTGCCTCGTTGCCGACTTCGCCAAGTGCGCTCAGCAGAGGCTCGATACGATCGCCTTTTTCCTGATGAAAAAGGCTCCGTTCTGCGCCTCCGGGAGTGGAGAAGTTTGCATCAAGCAAACTTCGGAACGATCTGACATGTTCCCCGCAGGGGGACATGCTTGCCGAAGGCAAGTTCATCGAGAGCTTCAGGCTCGAGATGAATCCCCGTCCCTGTGGAGCGCACTAAGGCTCGTCCGCAAGCAGCTGTTTCCATCCTCCTCAAATGGATTTCTTAAGCCCCGGCTTGTCGCGTCAGCTGAAGTATTGCTGCATCAAGGACTTTTTCAAGGTTTCCAGCTCTTGAAGAGATTTCTGAACTGCCAATTTTGATTTGTCGACTTGCTTATAAAAATCAACAAATCTCCTTTGTAACTCTAAAGGTGGCAATTTAAATTTTAGGCCTTTAATAATTGTCAAATTTAATCCATTCATTATTGCACCTTTAGATTGATTTTCTAACTGATACCTGACTAATGGATGAATCTGTAGGACATTTACCAAAAAATACGAATCTACTATATTGGTATTAGGAGTCAAACATGCCAAATGCTTAGTATTTATTGCTTTAGGCATATCTTCCGGTATTACTGCCGATCTTCCAACAGTTCCCATGATTGTAATAATCACATCACCTGGATGCACTGTATAACGTTTTAACTTTTCATATTTTTCTTCTGTGATATATCTCATACGATTATATGAAAACTTATTTTCTACTGCATTATCAATTCCCAAAACAAATATTCCTTTATCTACAAACTCATCATGATGCAACGCACTACCAAATGGTCCTGTTCTCATATCTTTGCAAATGTCTGACACAGTCACTTCTTTCCACTTAGCATTGGGATTAACAGCCAATTCAACAAATCGTGCTTTGACCAGCGCATCCAGCTGTTCCATTTCTTCTTTTCTGGCAGAAACCAGCGCATCTATTCTCTTAAAGATGCATGCGATATGTTGTTGTTCAGCCTTATCCGGCAAATTCAATGGTTCTTTTTGATAATCCTTGAAATAGATATGCGGAATTGTTGCGCCGCTGAAATATTTGCCCAAATCCATGTGCACGATGGCATAATACAAATAATCCAGGTCTACATTTTCACCTTCTTTCGGCAAAATATATTGCATGGTTCCAATCACGGAGGACTTCGCAGGCAGCAACATAGTACGACCAATTCCCGCTCCGTCCTTCACAATAGCGATATATGGTTTTTCCTGGTGGTAAAAATCCACATTCTTTATATATCCACTGGCGCCATAGATGGGATATTTTCCTTCATTGCCATTCAAATCCTTCTGTGCAATATTGGAACTGGCTTTTTCACATACATCGCCCAAAGTTACTCGTACCACGTCGGCACCCCCATTTCTCACCATGTATTATTGAATTTAATATAGCATAGTATATAATATTATATATATCAAATGCTATAGCAGGATCCTAAAAATGAACAACAACGAACAACTACACACGCTTATAAAAAACATACGGAATTATATCGGTCTTAGTCAACAGGAATTTGCCCAAAAAATAGGTGTATCGTTTGCTACAATCAATCGTTGGGAAAACGCCAAGGCGTTGCCAAATAGCTTGGCCCAGGAAAAACTGTATACCTTCTGTCAAGACACGCGCATTCCCGTCTGCGATATGCTTTTACAAAGGGTGAAGAAGGAATCTGAAAGAATCTCTGATTGCGAGGATCGTATAATCTTGTATCACGGCTCAAAATCCGGCATTAAAGGGCAAATTGCACCCATCAGTCGACAAAAATGTGACTTCGGCGCAGGCTTCTATATGGGCACGGATCCCATGCAGCCGCTGACATTAATTTGCGATTATGAGCAATCCAGGTTTTATATCATCTCTGTATCCTTGGCTGATCTCCGCACTCTGGATATTCCTGTAGATCTTTCGTGGGCCATGATCGTAGCCTTTAATCGCGGAAAAATGGACAGCATTAAAGGCAGCAAAATGTTTGAAAAGTATCAAAAGATCAGTTCAGGCAAGGATTTAATCATCGGCAGCATTGCAAACGACAGGATGTTTTATGTGCTCGATAACTTTTTCCAAGGCAACATCACCGATTTGGCTTTGATCAAAAGTTTGTCCGCACTTCAGCTAGGCAAGCAGTATGTGGCCGTGTCTCAGCACGGGTGTGATGCAGTACGCATTGAAAAAGAAATCCCAATCTCCTATCTGGAAAAGAAATTTTTACAAAGTGCCAGCGAAGAAAATCGGGCAAAAGGCATTTCAATAGCAAACAGTATTTGCAAAAATTATCGCAGAGAAGGTCTCTTCTTTGATGAAATCTTAGCGGCAGCGGAGGTCTGATCATGGATGATATGTCTTTGAAACTATGCGACATCCAAGGGCGTCTATTCGAATTGTCGGCGAAGCAGGGATATGATAGTCAAAAGTTTGTTTCCTGTTTTATGCAATCCGAAGTCGCAAGGGATCTTGATTCTGTGTACAATCGGATGCAGTGGGCAGGTGAGGAATATTTATTGGAGGAACTCCTCTGTTCTGGTGGCGATGAAATTCCACATTCCGGAGCCACGGCCTCTTCCGAAGCAATGTACTGGATCGGGTATATTTATCGTTATTGGCACTTTTACAAAAAAGAATCCAGCGCAAAAATATACAAACAGGCCGATTTCAAAACCATGAAAAGGAACTATATGATGTTCCACACAATGGACCCGGAGCTTGCCATTGAGGACCTGATAGAAATCAAATCACAAAAACACCCGCGGCAATAGCCGCGAGTGTTTTGTGAATTGTTCTTCTGGATTATGAGAATGGGCAGTGTAGTGAAATATTTTACTTCTCTTTCCGTTTGTCCACATACATGGCCTGGTCGGCTTGTGTAATGGCCGTTTCCAGCTCTTCCGGGCGCCCGGCCTCTGCCATACCATAGGCCGCTCCCACCGGAATATCCTGCAGTTGAATCTTGTCTTCCACCTGTCGGATCCGATCCACGATCTTTTTTCCCTGCGCTTCGTCGCACGCCTGCAGCAAAAGCAAAAATTCATCGCCGCCAAAACGGATCAGCCGATCATTCTCCCTTAAATGGGATTGAATATTGTTGACGATGGTTTTGATCAGGATATCCCCCTCTTTATGGCCGAAGTTGTCATTATAATATTTCAGATGATTGATATCGATCATAACAACCGCCACCGGATATTGCAGATCTTCCTTGTATTTTCCGGTCTCGTAGTAGGAGCGGTTGTAGGTCTGGGTCATCTCGTCCGTGACACTGTATTTTTCCATCTTCCGATACAGGCACATGGACTCCGTCACATCTTTTACAATTCCTGTAATGCCGAGGATCTTTCCATTCTTGTCCAGCACCGGACTTTTCTTGATCTCATAGAAGAATGTCCCCTGCGGAAATGTCATCTCCTGAATATATTTTATAGACTCCCCGGTCCGGACAATTTCCATATCCTCCTGGTAAAATTTTTCTCCCAGTTGCTTGTCCACCTGAACCTCTTTGTCTGTTTTTCCGCAGATCGAAAAATCAGCTTTCCCGCCTGACAACATTTGACAGGTATGGGTGGCCATGACATATCTTCCTTCTGTATCCTTGAAAAATATATTCTCCTCGATCGCATTTAGCACTGATTGTAATTTTGTTGCATCCAGTTCCATGGCGCACCTCCTGCCGGTTACAGCATCTTAACCTTTCCCTCAATAAATCTTGCCTCTGCATGTTTTTCATCCAGGCATCGCATCTTGTCGCAGCGTTCAATGAGCTCGTCAATGTTTTCTTTTCCCATTGCATTGTTGTAAATACCGCCAATGGAGAAGGACAAGGGAAGATTCGCCTTCGTCCCCTCCTCCCAAAAAGCATTTTTCAAATCATAAATATAATTTTCCAGCTGAATGGGTTCCATAAACCAGAAATAAAAGCTGTTCTCTGACACACGATAAATCTCTATCTTCTCTTTTGTGTGTTCGTGAATGATTCTGATGCCCCTGCGATAGATTTCATCCGTGAAAAACACGCCATATTTCCTTTTGAAATATTCCGCATAATCCACACTGACCGACACCATGGCATAGAGCTTTTTCATATCGATCTTATTTTTTTCATTTTCAAAGCGGTTTCGGTTGAAGGCACCGGTCACCAGATCCTTATGGGTTAATGCGGTCATTTCCTGCTCCTTTTTCTGCAGATAGGCCAGATAATACTGTTTCTTTATATTCTTATCTCTCACGTAAACGAGGTAAATCGTGAGCAATACAAAGGCACCAAATCCCAGAAGCGTTAACAGGATCCGCACTTCCAGCTGCTCTATAAATTTATAATTCTTGTGAAAACGCAGGCTTAGCGTTTTCAATGCTCCCTTCGTGTTTTCATCGTAAATTCTATACGTATAAGTATAGGTGCCGCCCTTTAAATTGGTATAGCTGACATTCGCCGCCTTTAGGTCCTCTGTGAAAACCGCATCATCATCAACACCGTCCAAACAGTACGACGCATAAAAATTTCTGTCAATATAATTGATGACCCGCACATCGATGCTTACTTTCTTTGCCTCTGCGGATATCGTGATCATCTTGGGATCTATGGCAACATCTTCTCCGTCTTCCTCCACGGCATTGATGTACAGCCGAACCGGCGTTTCTGCAATTTCACTATCCACACAGATCGCAGCAGCGCCTGTGGTACCGCACATATAGAGGACTTTGCCCTGCAAGCTGTTTCTCGCATTGGCCGTGAAATCGATGGGCAATCCATTTTTTTTGCTGAGATAAAAGCACTGGGCATTTTCCTGCAGAAGTGCTTCCTCTTTGATTTCAAAAAAGCCGTTTCCTGCCAAAACCACAGCATTTCCGTCCTCTGTCAGGATCAGGTCCAGACTGTTGGAAACCGGAACACCTGTCGCACGTTGAATTTCTCCATTCTCTTTGACAAAGCAAAGTCCCTCTCCTGTTACAATCCAGACACCTTTCAGATTCACCGAAGGGACCACCTTCAATACCACGTCGGACATCAGGCCTTTTTCTTTGGTATAGATGTCGCTTACCACGCCATTCGTAACTTCATAAGCGCCATATCCGTCCGTAGACACATAGATCTTTCCGTCATATCCCTCACAGATGTCCAGGATACGGGTCTCATTTAATACCGTATTGTCTGTATACTTGCTGACCTTTCCCTGGGAATCTCTCAGGTAAAGCCCCTCTTCTGTGCCAATGAAGACTTCTCCGTTCTCTCTTTTCCAGATGCAACGGGTTTTGTTGGTTCCCAGATCACTGTTTTCTGTATTGATGCTTGTGATCGTTCCTGCAGCGTCCATCAATCTCAGGCCGTTCTCATAGCTGACCACCCACAGGGTTTCCTGGTCATCCAGAAAAAGCTGCCGGATCCGCAGCCCCTCACAGGCTTCGGTGAGCGTGTCTTTCACCTTGTTCTTTCCTTCAAAACAGGAAAGGCCATCCTCGCATCCGACATAAACCTTATTGCCGAGAGGCTGAATGGCGTTCACCGTCTGGTGAATGCCCCAATAGGCTCCCATATCAGAAAAATAATTTTGGTACAAATGCAGGATTCCCTGCCTGGAGGACACAAACCAGTAGCTTCCCTGATAGTCCACGCAGCCTTCTTCCACAGAGCTCTGGAAGGAAGAATCAATCTTTGTGATTGTATCATCCTTAAGAACCCCGATCCCGCTGTCGCTGCAGACCCAATAGCTTTCCTCGTCAATCGCATAAATGTCATTGAACGAGCTCAGGCCATTTCCATCGATGGTCTTTAACACTTCTCCCCGGGACGAAAGCTTTAACAGACAATCCGCCGAGGTGCCAATGTAGAATTCCGTCTCGTTAATCGCAAAGAAGCAGCGCGGTACGCCGGCACCTTCCGACGCCAGCTGCAGCTGCCGGGTCTCGTCATCCCGGATCAGAAATACCTCCCCGGTCTTCATCACGGCCAGAATGCTGCCCTCCGAAATCGCACCGATATCCCGTACCGCAAGATTGGCGCAGTCTTCATATTTCTTTACCTTGCAATCATTCTTTGTATCGATGGAGAAGACACCGGATTTTGTGCCTACCCAGAGAACCTCCTGTTCATCCAGATACAAACTGTTGATCACCGATGCGCCCTGGTCCTCTTTTTCAAGCTTGATTTCTTCAAAGTCCGTCCCATCAAAACGATAAATCCCGTCTCCATTGGTTCCGATCCAGAAATCGCCCTTCGTATCCTGCACCAGGTCATTCACAGGAAGGGACCTGCCCTCCACCATATATTTTTTGAAATCTGTACCATCATATCGATACAGCCCCGTATAGCTACCAAACCAGAGGAAGCCGTCGGCATCCGGGTAAACACAGTTGGCCGTGGTGCCATCCAATCCGTTCTCAGAATCGAATATTTGAGAAAGATAATCCCGTTCGTATTTTTCTGTGATATTCGCATCGGCATATGCCTGTATGCCACGCAAACAGACAGAAAAAAACAATATGAATACGAATATCATTCCTCTTACGTGTCTTCTCATGCCTATTCTCTTCCAAACAAAATCGCCAGCTGAAAGCTGCCTTCCTCTTGGATCACAGATACATAACCGCCATATTTTTCTGCACATTCCTGTATACTGCTCATTCCGATACCATGCTCTATCGGATTTTTCTTGGCGGATCTTAGCGAGTCTTTCTTTCCGTGAACATCCACGGTGTTCTTTACATAAATCAAAATATCGTTGAGATTTTTTCCGGCTTTGATATTGATCCGGCGCGGCCCGTCTTCTATTTTTTCACAGGCCTCAATGGCATTCATAATGGCATTCCCAAAGATTACGGTAATGTCTTCCTTGTCCATAAAATCGAGACAGCCCTCTGAAACCACCGCCTCATAGGTGATATTTCTGGCTTTCGCTTTTATCTGTCCGTCAAATAAAAGCATATCCAGGGCGGTGCAGCCTGTATGATAAAACTGTTTTGCCTGGTCCAGCTTCTCTTTCATGGAATTCCATGTGTTTCCCGCCTGCTCCAGCTTTCCCTCATTTTCCGCTTCCATGATCATGAGCTTATTTTTCATGTCATGGTACATCTTGCGGATCTGCAGATGCTCTTCCTCCATGTTCAGATAATATTCATAGGCATTCATATTCATCTCGGCACGCTTGCTTTTCTCTGTGCGCTCCTTGATGCGAAAGACAACGACATAGAAGACGCCATAATTCAGGATAAGCCCCACCAGCAATAGTATCTTCCCAAAGAAATACTGATCAAAAAAGCCCTCCTTAGCGCCGATATAAAACCATGCCAAATCACAAAGTTCTTTAAAGAGCAGAAGGCACATAAGAATCCTGCGAAAAGCCTCAAAGGATTTGTCCGTATATTGAAAAAACAGGATCAGCTGTTGCAAAATCGCCATGCCAACCGCACAGGCCAGCTGGGCTTCAAAGCCAATCCTCCCGCTGAACTTAAGATTGCCCAGATCGTATGTATAGTATAAAAAGATAACGACAAGCTCCGAAAATCCCAGAATTGCCAGACTGAAGGTCCCGTAAATAAAATTCCTTAGATGGTCTTCCCCACGTCTGCCATACTGCCATAGAATCCCGAAGAACTCGGCCACAAGGCAGATGATCAGGTAAATCCTAAGACAGGCCACGCAAAAGGTCGCCACGCAGGTGAGGGCCACCACACCGACGGTCTTTTTTCGGTTCCAGCTGTCCACAATTTCCTGCGCTTTTTCTCTCCCGTTAACAATCAGAAACATCCCCAGCATATCCAGGGCAAACGCAAAAAAAGCAGCAAATAGGTTCGTGATGCTCATAAAATCTTGCTCCAGAATCCGATATATGCTTCCTTAAATTCATTTAGCCGATATTTACTGATGGGGACTTCATATCCCCCTTCCAGTGTAATGCTCTGAGAATTGTATTTTTTTATCTTTTCCATGTTGATGATGTAGCTTCTGTGTACCTGAAAGAAATGCTTATTTTCCAGCAAATCGGTCAGATATTTCATGGTACCTCTCCATCGATAGGTCTGTTCCTTGCAATAGATCCAGATTTTGTCCCGCATGCCTTCGATATAGATAATGTCTGCGTAGCGGATATGAAAGATTTCATTCTGGAACTGAAAGGTCAGCACATCTTGTTTTTCTTCAAATCTATGACTGATGGCATCTAAGGTCTCCTGAAACGCCTGACACTCCACCGGTTTTAACAGATACCGAAAGGCGTCCACCTTGAAGCTCTCAAACACAAATTCGCTGTAAGCTGTCATAAACACGATCAGCATTTCCTTATTCTTCTCGCGAATAAGCCTTGCCACTTCCATTCCGTTTTTCCCCGGCATGTCCACATCCAGGAAAAGCACATCAATGGCAGCAAGATCCTGCTGAAGCACTTCTTCCCCACTATAAAAGACCCGGATATCAAAATCCAGCTCCCGGGCGGAATAGTAGTGCTCTATTGTGTTCTTTATGAGATCACATATCCTTTGTTCATCGTCGCAAATTGCAATTCTCATAAGCAACCTCCAGGCTCACCCTGATTATAGCAGTGAATCCGTCAAAAAAAATCACAACAGGTCAAATAGCCAAATTCGCAAGCTAAATAGAAGGCTCTGCTGATGCAGAGCCTTCTATCAATCAAAGGAAAAATCCGTTGTACAGCGTTTCACCACCTCGCAGGGCACGAGGGTCTCTGCCGCGGGCTTCTCGCCCCGTTCCAGAAGGCCGATCATATTTTCCACCGTGAGACGGCACAACACATCCACCTTACTGTCCACAGAGGTCATTTCCGGCTCGCAGCTCAGCGCCATCAGGGAGTTGTTGTAGCCCACCACAGACAGCTCCGACGGCACCGCGATGCCCTTGATTTTCGCGTACTTCACCGCACCTACGGCCATGGCGTCCGCCGTCGAGATTACACTGTCGAAATCCAGCGTCCGGCTGTACTCCACCAGCATATTCCGGGTATATTCAATGTCGTTCCGGCTCTGGAACTTCAGCTCCCCGAGGATCGGGTATCCCGCCTCCGCCAGTGCCGCTTCATAGCCCTGCATCTTCTGCCGTCCACTGAAGGAATCGATATGATGCAGAAACAGCGTCCGCTGCCGGCCCCGCTTAATGAGCGCCCGGGTCACCATCAGCATGGCGTGAAAATCATCTGCACAGGCGCAGTAGACATTATCCCCCGTGACCTGACCATTGATCATAAATACCGGCGTTTTCTCCGCCGCCTGCCGCACATAGTCCGTGTCATGTTTGTCTCTGCCGCTGCCCGAATAAATGGAACCCACCAGCACCAGCGTATCGATTTTCTTGGTCAGGAGCCAGTTCACATAGCTTTCCCGCTGCTCCTGCTCATAGCCGCTGCAGCCCAGGACACAGCCGTAGCCATAACTATGGAGACTGTCCTCCAGGAAATAGACCGCCCGGGCCATATAAGTATCGGAAATGTCCGGGCAAATGATACCCACGGTCTTCATGGAGCCGAGCCCCAGCCCCCGCGCAAACACATTGGGCGTATAGTCGTGGGCTTTCATCACCGCCAGCACCTTTTCCTTGGTTTTTTCACTCACCCTCGGGCTTCCGTTCACCACTCTGGAAACTGTGGCGATGGAGACACCCGAAAGCTTCGCAATGTCGTATATGTTAATGTCTTCGTCCTCACTTTCAGTGGTTAGTCGCCTATCATCTTAGCATTCGCGTTATAACGATGTCAACGTAGGCTTTGTTCCCACAAAGCCTCTGATACGGATTCGCCTCAAACCTGCTGTTTTCGGCGAACCTGCTTCGCAGGCATGTCCCTTTGGGCCATGTCAGATCGCTACGAAGTTTGCCAGATGCAAACTTCTTCGCTCTCGCCGCTGTGAATAAAACAAGAGGAGGCGTTTCCGCCTCCCCTTGTGTTCACTGTCTAAAGCCCGCCGACATTAAAGGTCGAAGCCGAAGTACTTCACCGCATTGTTGTAAGCGATGCCCTTCACGATCTCCTCCAGTGCCTTGTAATCTGCCGGATACTCACCGTTCTCTACCCAGCTGCCCAGGAGCTCGCAGAGAATTCTCCGGAAGTACTCATGTCTTGTATAAGAAAGGAAGCTTCTGGAGTCGGTCAGCATGCCGATGAAGTTGCCCAGCAGACCAAGGTTTGCCAGAGAGGTCATCTGTGCGGTCATGCCCTGCTTGTGATCATTGAACCACCATGCAGAACCCTGCTGGATCTTGCCGACCACCTCCGGTCCCTGGAAGCAGCCCAGGATGGTGCCGATGGCTTCATTGTCACAAGGGTTCAGAGAGTACAGAACGGTCTTCGGCAGCTCGTCTGTTGCAATCAGAGAGTTCAGGAAATCTGCGGTCTCGGAGCTCGGTGCATAGTTGTTGATGCAGTCATAGCCGGTATCCGGGCCAAGCTTTGCATACATGAGCGCATTGTTGTCGCGCTTGCAGCCATAGTGGATCTGCATTACCCAGCCGCGCTTGTGATACTCCTTTGCCACGAACTGCATGTAGGCCATCTTGAACTGCATTTCTTCGCCGCGGGTAACCTTGCCACCTGCCAGCGCCTTCTTGAAAATGCTGTCGACCTCTTCCTCTGTGGCCGGTGCATACATGATGTACTCCAATGCATGATCGGATACGCAGCAGCCCAGGGATGCGAAGAAATCCATTCTGTTCTGCAAAGCAGCCTTCAAGGAAGCGAAATCCTTCACCTCAATGCCGCTGACCTGAGAAAGTGTCTGCATGTAAGTCGGATACTCCGGCTTCTCCAGGTTCATGGCCTTGTCCGGACGCCATGCGGGCAGTACCTTCACCTCGAAGGAATCGTCCTCTGCCAGCTTCTTGTGCCACTCCAGAGAATCCACGGGATCATCGGTGGTGCAGATCAGCTTTACATTGGACTGACGGATGATGTTCCGTACGGTCATGCTGTCCTCGTGCAGCTTTGCATTGCAAAGGTTCCATACCTCCTCAGCGGTCTCGGCACAGAGATGGCCGGTATAGCCGAAATAACGCTGCAGCTCCAGGTGGCTCCAGTGATAAAGCGGGTTGCCGATGGCCTTCTCGAGAGTCTCGGCCCACTTCTGGAACTTCTCGCGGTCCGGTGCATCGCCGGTGATGTAGTACTCATCAACGCCGTTGGAACGCATCTGACGCCACTTGTAGTGATCGCCGCCCAGCCATACCTGGGTAATGTTGTCGAACTTTCTGTCCTCGGCAATCTCCTGGGGATTGATGTGGCAGTGGTAATCTACGATGGGCATGTTCTCGGCATACTCATGGAACAGCTTCTGAGCTGTCTCCGTAGAAAGTAAGAAATCCTTGTCCATAAATGCTTTCATGTTTGTTCTCCTTTTCTTCTATAACGATGGGGCCAAAAGAAAATCTTGGCCCCTTCAAACACTTTATAAGCGAATCATTAGATGTATCCCATCAGCTTCGGCAGTGTCAAGCTCAGTGCCGGAACGTAGGTTACCAGCATCAGCACGATGAAGATGGCGGCGAAGTATACCAGCAGCTGCCGGAATACGGTCTCAATCTTGACATTACCTACCTTAACACCAACGAAGAGTGTGGTTCCTACAGGCGGTGTGATGGTACCGATGCAGAGGTTGAAGATCATCATGATACCGAAGTGGATGGTGTTCATGCCCAGTGCGGTACATACCGGCAGGAAGATCGGGGTGAAGATCAGGCAGGCCGGTGTCATATCCATGAAGGTTCCGACGATCAACAGGATAATGTTGATGAGGAAGAAGATGACGAACTTGTTGCTGCTGACGGAGAGAAGTCCGGCAGACACGATCTCCGGGATATTGGTGAAGGCCATAACCCAGGACATGATGGAGGAAACGCCGATGAGGAAAATGATGATACCGGTCATCTCTGCGCTTTCCTTCAGGATAGCAGGAATCTCAGAAACCTTGATGGACTTGTACAGGAACAGGGACAGCAGGAGGCTGTACACCACGGCCACAACGGAACCCTCTGTTGCGGTGAACACACCGAAGATGATGCCGCCGATAACGATGACGATAAGCAGAAGGCAAGGCAGTGCCTGCAGGATCACCTGACCGGCTTCCTTAGCAGAGAAAACTGACTTCGCACGATAACCCTTCTTCTTCGCGATGAAATAGATCACGATCATGCAGGCAAGGCCCCAGAGGATACCGGGAATGTAACCTGCCATGAACAGAGCCGCTACGGAAGTACCGCCGCTGACCAGGGAGAAGGTGATCATAACGTTACTGGGCGGAATCAGAAGTCCTGTCGGTGCAGTTGCAATGTTGACAGCTGCGGAGAAGTTGGGATCATAGCCCTCTTCCTTCTCGATGGGTCCGATGATGGAGCCCATAGCAGAAGCGGCTGCAGTACCGGAACCGGAAATGGATCCGAAGAGCATGTTGGCCAGTACGTTAGTCTGCGCAAGAGCACCAGGTGTACGGCCGGTCACCAGCTTCGCCAGGTTGATGAGGCGGACAGCGATACCGCCCTTGTTCATGATATTACCGGCCAGAATGAAGAACGGAATGGCCAGAAGGCTGAATACGGAGATACCGGAGAAGATTCTCTGGGTACCTGTCAGAACCGCTACGTCAAAGTCCATTACCGGAAGAATGGCACATACCGAGGACACACCCAGTGCCACGGCGATGGGTACGCCTGCGACCAGCATGATCACGAGGAGCACCAGGATAATCAATCCGGATAATACTGCAATACTCATTCTCTAAATCCCCCTTATCCTTCTGTTTTCGGTACATAGCTGCCAGAGCACATGTCCGCAATGTTCAAAAGGCCGTAAATAGTGATCAGCACGCCGCTGATGGGCATTACCATATAAATCATACCCATGGAAACGCCCAGGGAAGCGGTCTTCTGGGTCATGGTCAGCTGCATGATGGTGGTGCCGCCATAGATCAGCACAGCTGCTGCGAAGAGCACGATCAGAATCTCAATGGCAATGTCCAGGATTCTCTTGCTTCCTGCCGGCAGCATGTCGGCCACGAAGCCCATCTTCATATGATCCCGCTTACCGAATACATAAACGGAAGAAAACATAGCCATCCAGGCGAAGCTGTAGGTCAGCAGCTCCTCAGATACGGTACTGGGGTTGTTGAAGACAAATCGGGTGATGATCTGATAGGAACCCACCACAACCATCAGGGCAAAGAGCACGGCACAAACGGTGCTCAGGATGAGATCCATCCATTTCCGGATCGTATGCAATGCTGTCATCTTAGTTTCCCTCCTTTGCCTCTGCTGCCGCAGTGTCTGCTGTTTCTTCTGTCTCGCTGCTGCCGCTGTACTTCTCATTAAAGGTCTGGATGTGATCATAGAGATCGCGGATATGCGGGTTGGACTCCAGCATCTCCTCCTGTACAGAGCTTACCTTCTCCTTAAAGAGATTCACGTCCGGATAAATGAACTCTACGCCCATATCTTCCTGTGCAATGCGCTTTGCTTCGTCAATGTTGTTGTTCCAAGCTTCAATCTCGGTCTCGGTTGCCAGATCTGCCGCATCATAGAAGACTTCCTTCTCTTCCTCGCTGAGGCCGTTCAGGAACTTCAGGTTGGCAATCAATACATCCGGGATGGTCTGGTGCAGGGTGTAGGAATAGTACTTCGCTACCTCACCATGCTTGTTGTCGGTCAGTGCCAGCTCGTTGTTCTCGGCACCATCGATCACACCCTGCTGAATGGCGGTGTAAACCTCACCGAAGCTCATGGGTGATGCTGCTGCGCCGAAGGCATTGGCCATCTTTACACTGGCCGGGCTCTGCTGCACACGCATCTTCAGGCCCTTCAGGTCGTCCGGTGTGTTGATGGGCTTCTTTGCATAGAAGTTACGGCTTCCTACATTGAACCAGGTCACCACGCGAAGACCGGTCTCATCGGTGGACTCGTAAACGGTTTCCATATAATCCTTATCCCGCATGGCTGCCTCAAAGGCCTCGGTGGAGGTGAAGAGGTAAGGCATACTGAATACTTCATAAACGTCCGCAAAGATCTCCAGGTTCGGTGTACCAACCACAACGAAGTCGATGGCGCCGGTCTGGGTCAGCTCGATGGCCTTGGTCTGGGAGCCCAGGAGCTCGTTCGGATACAGCTGCACTTCATACTTGTCGCCAAGCTTCTCCTCTACATACTCCTTGAACTTCTCCATGCCGATGTACTCCGGATGGGTATCGGACTGGGACAGTGCGACACGCACAATTCTTTTATCACTGCCGACGGAAAGCTTGCCGCAACCGCCGGTGATTCCCGCAACCAGTCCCGCACAAAGCACGGCGCTGATAAATCTCTTGATCCTGCTTTTCATAATTCCTCTTCCTTATCTTAGGTGTGTTACTTTGGTTTCTTCTGTCTATACTTTTCGGTCGTTTTGTAAGCTCTTACATTCACACGGACAACAGCATAACATTGTACAGATTCGAATGCAAATGGTTTTTATTTCATTTTGTACCAATATTTGTAACGGTTTTTTGTGCATTTCAACCAAATTTCTAGCCTTTGAATTTTTTATGTTGACCTTTATTTCCTTTTAGAGTAAATTCCGTGTAAGCCCTTACATTATTTATTGTGAGCGCTTACATTCACAGAACCATACACTGAGTTTCATCTATATTATGAAAGGAGGAGAAGCATTGAAAAGCTTCATCCGCATTCATCCCCAGGACTCCGTTGCCGTGGCACTGTCTCCCTTAAAGGAAGGCACACTGATCCAACTGGAGGACAGCACAGAGGTCACCCTCATCGAAGACATTCCCCAGGGACACAAGTTCGCACTGAAGGATATTCCGGCAGGTACTTCTATTATAAAGTACGGTAACTCCATCGGCGTGGCCACCACAGACATCCGGACCGGTTCCTGGATCCATACCCACAACATGAAGACGGGCCTCGGAGAACTTCTTACTTATACATATGATCGGAACATCACGCCTCTCCCCACCCGGGAAGAGCGTTTCTTCCAGGGCTACCGCCGGAAGAACGGCAAGGTGGGCGTCCGGAATGAGGTCTGGATCATTCCCACTGTGGGCTGCGTCAACAATGTGGCCCAGGCCATCGAAAAAGGAAGCCAGTCTCTGGTTTCCGGCAGTGTCGAGGGCATCATCGCCTTCACCCATCCCTACGGCTGCTCCCAGATGGGCGACGATCAGGAGCATACCCGTCAGATTCTCGCAGATCTCATCAACCATCCCAATGCCGGCGGTGTTCTGGTGCTGGGCCTGGGCTGTGAGAACAGCAACATTGACGTACTGAAGAACTACATCGGCGAATACGATCCGGAGCGTGTCCGCTTCCTGGTGTCACAGGAATCCGATGACGAAATCGCGGACGGCATCGAAATCGTGCAGGAATTGGCCCAGTATGTGGGACAGTTCCAGCGGGAGCCCATCAGCTGCAGCGAGCTGGTGATCGGCATGAAGTGCGGCGGCTCTGACGGTCTCTCCGGCATCACCGCAAACCCCACAGTAGGCGGTTTCTCTGACCGACTCATCGCCATGGGCGGCTCCACCATCCTCACCGAGGTACCGGAGATGTTCGGTGCGGAGACACTCCTCATGAACCGCTGCGAGGATGAGGCCCTCTTTGACAAGACGGTGACCCTCATCAATGATTTCAAAGAATACTTCCAGCGCCACGGCCAGACCATTTACGAGAACCCCTCCCCCGGAAACAAGAAGGGCGGTATCTCCTCTCTGGAGGATAAATCCCTGGGCTGCACCCAGAAATCCGGCACAGCACCGGTAGAAGGTGTCCTGGCCTATGGTGAGACCGTATCCCATAAGGGTCTCAACCTCTTAAGCGCTCCGGGCAACGACCTGGTGGCGGCTACCGCTCTGGCGGCCTCCGGCGCACATATCGTTCTCTTCACCACCGGACGGGGCACCCCCTTTGCCTGTCCGGTACCTACGGTGAAGATTTCCTCCAACAACCTGCTGGCAGGAAAAAAGAAAAACTGGATCGACTTCAACTGCGGCGTTCTGGTGGAGGACACCACTCTCGCAGACCTCTCCGATCAGCTGCTGGACTTTGTCATTGACATCGCCTCCGGTAAGAAATCCCGTTCGGAGGAAGCCGGCTTCCACGACATGGCCATCTTTAAGCAGGGCGTAACGCTGTAAAAAGCGCCGCCCCGGCTTTTCGGGCCGAAGACATTATCCCAAAAACAAATGAAAGGAAAATATAAAAATGAAACAGCTTTCTTATGCAACCCTGAAAGAGCAGAACTATGACGGCTATCTTCTGGAATCCGCACCGGAGCGTGTTCTCCAGTTCGGTGAAGGAAACTTCCTCCGGGCCTTTGTGGACTATTTCATCGACATGATGAACGAGAAGTCCGGTTTCAACTCCAAGGTGGTGCTCTGCCAGCCCATCGCACCGGGTCTTGCGGACATGATCAACGCCCAGGAGGGTCTCTATACCCTCTTCCTTCGTGGTTTCCAGGACGGTCACGAGGTGAACCAGAAGCGCGTCATCTCCTGTGTCAGCCGTTGCCTGAATCCCTATCAGGACTACGAGGCGGTTCTGGCCTGCGCTGCCAATCCGGATCTGCGTTTCATCGCCTGCAACACCACTGAGGCCGGCATCACCTATGATCCGAGCTGCCAGTTTGCAGACGTTCCGGCAAACTCCTATCCCGGCAAGCTGACTCAGTTCCTCTATCGTCGCTTCCAGCACTTCGGCACCGAGAAGGGCAAGGGCTTCATCATCCTCTCCTGCGAGCTGATCGACAACAACGGTAAGGAATTGGAGAAGTGCGTGCTCCAGTATGCCGAGCAGTGGCAGCTGGGTGAGGACTTCATCGCCTGGGTAAAGGAAGAAAATGTCTTCTGCTCCACTCTCGTGGACCGTATCGTAACCGGCTACCCGAGAAACGAGGCTGCTGCCATCTGCGAGCAGCTGGGCTACCAGGACAACATCATCGACACTGGCGAAATCTTCGGCTTCTGGGTAATTGAAGGTCCGCAGTCCATCAAGGAGGAGTTCCCCTTCGAGAAGGCCGGTCTTCCCATCCTCGTAACCGACAACCACAAGCCCTACAAGCAGCGGAAGGTACGTATCCTGAACGGTGCCCACACTTCCTTCGTACTGGGCGCTTACTTGGCTGGTCAGGACATCGTGAGAGACTGCATGCATGACGAGGTCATCAGCGGTTTCATGAACCAGACCATTTATGACGAGATCATCCCGACTCTGGATCTTCCCAAGGAGGAACTGCTGGACTTCGCTGCCGCTGTCAAGGAGCGTTTCCAGAATCCCTTCATTGATCACGCGCTGATGGCCATTTCCCTGAATTCCACCTCCAAGTGGAGAGCCCGTGTAATGCCGTCTCTGAAGGAGTACATCAAGCGGACAGGCAGTCTTCCGGCTTGCATCACCGCTTCCTTCGCCTTCTACATTGCTTTCTACAACGGACACACCCTGACCGAGGAAGGTCTTGTGGCCAGCCGCGAGGGCAACGATTACACAGTTAAGGATGACAAATCCGTTCTCGAGTTCTATTATGAGCATAGAAACGATTCCGTCGAGGAGCTGGTGCACAATGTATGCACAAACACCGACTTCTGGGGCGAGGATCTCACGGCACTGGATGGCTTCGAGGCCGCTGTTTGCCAGTATCTCACTGCTATCCGCAATGAAGGCAGCTATGCGGTAATGAAGTCTCTTCTGAAGTAAGGAGGAAAACAAAAATGAATGATGTATTGAAGAAGCTTGGCGAGTTCGGTATTGTTCCCGTGGTGGTTCTGGATGATGCCAAGGACGCTGAAAAGCTGGCCCAGGCCCTTTGTGACGGCGGTCTCGCCTGTGCGGAAGTGACATTCCGCACCCCTGCCGCTGCTGAGTCCATCCGCATCATGACAGAGAAGTTCCCGGATATGCTGGTGGGTGCCGGTACTGTCCTCACCCCGGAGCAGGCTGACCGTGCCATCGAGGCCGGCGCCAAGTTCATCGTGGCGCCGGGTCTCAACCCGAAGGTGGTGAAGCATTGTCAGGAAAAGGGCATCCCCATGGCCCCCGGTGTCTGCACTCCCAGTGAGATTGAGCAGGCTCTGGAGCTGGGCCTCGATGTGGTGAAGTTCTTCCCGGCAGAGCCTTCAGGCGGTCTCAACATGATCAAGGCCGTGGCTGCTGCCTACACCACCCTCAAGTTCATGCCCACCGGCGGCATCAATCCCCAGAACATCACACCCTACCTGCAGTACGATCACATCCTCGCCTGCGGCGGCAGCTGGATGGTCAAGGGATCTCTGGTGAAGGAAGGCAATTTTGAAAAGATCACGGAGCTGACCAAGGAAGCCGTTTCTCTGGTAAGCGCCGCCAGGGAGGGTTAAGCATGGCAAAGGTTGTTACTCTGGGCGAGCTGATGCTCCGCCTCACACCTCCCGGCTATCAGCGTCTGACCCAGGCCGCCACTTTTGAAGTGAACTACGGCGGTGCAGAGGCCAATGTTGCCGCCTCTCTGGCGGAATTCGGGAACGACACCATCTTCCTTTCGAAGATTCCGGCCAATGCCATCGGCGATGCAGCGGTTTCCACCCTGCGCCGCTTCGGCATCGACTGCCGCCACATCGTGCGCGGCGGCAATCGCCTGGGCCTTTACTATCTGGAGAACGGTGCTTCTGTCCGCGCCTCCAGCGTGGTCTATGACCGCTCTGATTCCGCCGTCACAGAGGCTACTCCGGAGGAATTTGACTTCGACGCCATTTTCAAGGATGCAGACCTCTTCCACGTGTCCGGTATCACACCGGTATTGAGCGAAAAGGCTGCCGCTTTGACCCTGGCTGCTCTGAAGAAGGCGCGGGAGCATGGTGTCACCATCTCCTTCGACCTGAACTACCGGGCAAAGCTCTGGACTTCCGGCGTAAAGGAGAAGCAGGAAATGCTCTCCGCCATGATGCCCTATGTGGACATCTGCTTCGGTAATGCCCGGGACGCTGCCAAGTGTCTGGGCTATTCCGACGGTGAGACCGACTTCCTGGACGGCGATTACGCCCTCTGCGTGGATGAGAAGCACATGCGTCAGGTTCTCGAGCATTACGGCTTCACCCACCTCATCACCACCCTGCGCCGCAGCATCAGTGCCTCTGACAACGGTTGGTCCGGTGCCGTCTGCACCGATACCGGTCTCTACCAGGGCCGCAGCTACGACCTGCATATCGTGGATCGTGTCGGCGGCGGCGATGCTTTCGCGGCAGGCTGTCTCCACGGCATCCTCTCCGGCTTCGGCCCGGAGCGCGCTCTGGAGTTTGGTCTTGCGGCGGCAGCCATCAAGCACACCATCCCCGGCGACCTGAACTTCATTTCCGAAGCCGAAGTCCTGAACCTCATGGGCAGCGACGGAACCGGAAGAGTGGTTCGATAATTATCCACTGGACCGAGCGACAGCTTGGCTGGCGGGCGCCCGGTGGATGCCTTAGCGGCGAGCGTATCAAAGGCTTTGCGGCTGCAAAGCCTTCCTTATCCACTGGATGCCTTGCACAAAAAGAAGCGCCTCGCGGCGCTTCTTTTTTTCACGTGTTAAATTAACTCCTCCAGCAACTCCCTCAATTTATCCATATCCACCGGCTTTGACAGATGGGCATTCATGCCGCTGGCCAAAGAACGTCGGATGTCTTCATCGAAGGCATTGGCACTGATGGCCGCGATGGGAATGGTCTTGCTGTCTGCCCGCTGTAAAAGACGAATCTGATGGGTTGCTTCCAGACCGTCCATCACCGGCATCATCACATCCATGAGAATCAGCTGATAATAGCCCACCGGCGACTCGCGGAAGCGCTCCAGCGCCTTCTGACCGTCCTCAGCGCCCTCCGGCACACAGCCAAGGGTTTCGAGGAAGGTGCAGAGAATCTCCATGTTCAAGGCATTGTCCTCCGCCACTAGAATCCGTGTTCCCGTCAGGTCCTTCTCCTGCTGTTTTTCCTCACCCGTCGTATTTTCCAGGACAGTCTTCGGCAGCTGCAGCGTGAAGTAGAAGCAGCTGCCCTTTCCGAGCGCACTTTCCAACTCGATACGGCTGCCCATGAGCCGCACCAGGCGGTTGCTGATGGCCAGACCAAGGCCTGTGCCCTGCTGTCTCGCCGCCACGGCATCCACCTGCTCAAAACGCTGGAATACCCGTTGCTGGTCTTCCTCCGCGATACCGACACCGTGATCCTGCACCGCAAAATACAGAAGCGCATCCCCTTCCGGGCCTTCACTTTCCCGCACCGTCAGGATAATGTCGGTCTGCGCCGCAGAATACTTGCTGGCGTTGCCCAGAAGGTTCACCAACACCTGACTGAGCCGCAGGGGATCGCCCAGAAAGCTTGTGTGCTGCAGCTGTATGTCCATACGGAAATTCTGCTCTTTCTCCAGGAAACGGCCGTCCAGTACCGCATGCAGATTCTCCAGCAGTACCCGGAGGTCGAAGGCCTCTATGTTCAGGCTCATCTTTCCGTTTTCGATCTTCGACATATCCAGAATGTCGTTCAGCAGTCCCAACAGATAATGCGAGGAGCTTTCCACCTTCTTCAGGCAGTCCACGCGACGTTCCTCGGACTGGTTTTCCTGCAGCGCAATCTCCGTCATACCGATGATACCATTCATCGGGGTACGGATTTCATGGGACATGCGGGCCAGGAAGTCCGACTTCGCCTGGGCCGACTGGTCATGCCGTTTCTGATTGATGCAGTTCTGTATAATCGTACAGATCTCACAAAGTGTACTGTTCTTTTTGTGATCCGACAGCACGTCTTCCGTAATTCCCAGCAGGAAAATGTCTCCGGCATACTGTCCATTGTCCGTCATGGGCAATGACAGCCCCAGAATGGTATCATCATTTTCCCGCCGTACCGGCTGCAGCTTATGGGTCTGCGCCAGCCGGTTCCATTCCTGAAACTGCGCTTCTGTGCAGGGAATTGCGGCTACCCATCCCTTCTTTCCCACCAGGGACTTCCACTCGTAATCCACGCTGCTTGTGAGATAGCTTGCATTTAAGCTGGTGATCAGCAGATTCTCCAGACCAAACTCCCGCTGCATCCGCAGGGCAATGAGATCCAGCGAAGCCTCCAGCGCAAAGCTCCGGTCAAAAATGTTCAGTGCCAGAGAGGCCAGGCCGCCCCGGACACTGTATCCCTGGGAAACAATTTCGCCAAAGGGCTTCCGCTCTGCTAGATAGCGCTGCGTACTCTTCCATTCCAGGCAGAAGTCTTCCTGCTTTTTCGCCTCCGCCAGCGCCACATCTGCCCGTTGCATCAGATCCGCTGTGGGAATCCCCGGAACAGATGCCGCCATACCACAATGAAAACTGAGCTCCAGTGTACTGTTCCGCACCAGTCCGGCATAGCTTTTTTTCAATCCCGCCAGGGCCAGGCGACACGCCGCCACAGAAACAGCAGGAAGCCATACCAGAAACTCATCCGAGCCGGCCCGCACCAGCACCGCCTCGCATGCCAGCTGTTTTTCCGTCATTTCCCGGATCAGCCCGGCAAATTCCTGCAGCAATATATCACCGAAGGTAAGTCCGCAGTTGTTCACGATATAAGAGAAACGATTGAGATCCAGGAGCAACATGACGCCATCAGGCTGCTGTCTTCGGCTTTCCTCGATCTGTTTCTTTCCCGGTGCCATACGGATAAACCCGGTCACCGGATCCTGCCGTTCTCTCTCTTCCCGCGCCAGCGCCTGCATTTTACTGTCGTGAATGTCCCGGAGATAGCCCACGATGCGACGCTCCTGACTCTGTGGATCCGTCGTCGCGCTGCCCTTATAGGCATACCAGTGTCCCGTCGGATCGTCTTTCATCTGCAGACAAATTTCCCCTTTCAGGTCCTTCTCCTCGCCCTTAAACAGCAGCGTACACTTTTTCTGATCTTCCTCCGACAATTTCTGCTTGACCACCAGGTCCCAGAAGGCATGCAATGGCCAGATGCCGTCATAGTAGCGACTGTTCACCAACTCCAGCGTTCCGGCCTTTTCCCGATACGTGAAGAAAAGATCATTGGAGCTTTCTATGGCGACACGGTAGCGTTCTTTTTCCTCATTCAGCTGCTGTTGTGTCTTCAGCTCGCTGTCGGTCAGCTTCTCCACCACATCATGAAGCTCGTCCACCTCCAGGATCCGGGAGGGACGAAAGGCCTTCAGTCCGGCGCTGCCGCCCCGAACGCTGTCCATCAGCCGGTGAAAAGGATGCAGCACCCGGTTCACCACAACGAACATCACCACCATACCTACCGCAGCGCAGAGCACAATGGTGGTCAATATCATTTGATACAGGCGGTTGCCCAGACCGAAAACAGATTCCTCTGTCACGAAACCAAGGAGCACCCAATCGGTGTTTTCGTAGGGCACCTGATTTTCATAGAGCCCCAGCGGACTGACCGCCGCATACACGCTTTGTACGCCCTGCTGCACGCCCCGAACCTGATACAAATCCCTGTACTTCGTTTCGTCCAGAACAAAACTGTCCGCATCCTGCCCCAGGGCTTCATAAAGAACGCCCTTGCCGGTAATGCGCTGATAGCTTCCGTCCGCCTGCCTTGCCGCCAGCACATAGCCAGCCCTTTGGCTATTGTCCAGATCATACACAGACAGATAGGACTTCATGAGATAGGCGGTGGACGCCTCCGTACCCAATATGCCGTAAACCGTGCCATTACAGAGCAGCGGTATAGAATACGTGATCATCTGATGGCTGTCCATCCGACTGTCTTCCAGTACGAACGGCATGGACCAATAGGCCAGACTGGCCATATCCACATCCGTGTTCTCCATTGCCAGAAGATAGGGTTTATAGAAGAAATCATCCGCTTCCCGCTCTCCCGGATTCAAGAAATGGAAATTGGTGGTCCAGGCATTGTCCAGAGAGATTCTAGTCGTCTGTGCCAATGTCTTGCTCCCCCGTTCCAGAAGAAGGTCCGAATTGGTCATGGTCTCTGTGGTGGGATCAGAATCCCGCAGATAAAAGCCGGTATAATCGCCTCCCGACGAATCTCCATTGCAAAGGATCAGGAAAAGGCCGCTGGAGGTATCCCGCTGCAGATAGTCCATCATTTCCTGAAAAACTTCTTCACTGTAGGCCTGCTTGGCCTCCCGGTCCTCCAGAAAGCTGCTCATGCTCATGCTGTGAGACTCCAGATAGGACTTCAGGCTGCTGGTCAGATACGAGCTTTCGCGTCTTACAGACCCCCACTGGTCAGACATGGCGTTCTGCAAGGCAATTTTTCGGTTTTCCACTATACTTCTGTCGATGCTTACTTCTGCCTCGATCATGGTTTCCTTGGTCCGGCTCACGAGCAGCGCGGAGAAGGGAAGCGCACCCTGCAGCAATACCACAAAAAGCAAGGGCAGCAAAAGGATGAGCATCAGCGAACGCTTTCTCTTTTTCATACTAATCGGTCTGCTTATGGGCACTTGTATTCAGTGCCTGCACAAATTCCTCATACCACTGATCAAATACTGCATCTGTCAGATAGACAGCAGTCGCTTCGGCACGATCCGCTCCCGCCGCCACCGCTTCATCGATGGCCGCCTTGTCCGCTTCTGCCTTGTCCGACAGGTTATAGTCAAGAATTTTCCGCGTGGCATAACCGTTGGCGAAGCACTTGGACGTATAGAAGCTGGTATCCTTCATGTCCTCCAGCACATTGGTGAGGGAGTCATAGGCCTTGCTGTCGACCGTGATATTCTTCTCCTGAATCACCTGATTCAGCGCCTCCACCGTATTGGCATCCTTACGCACCGGGAAATAGGCCGCATCGCAGACAAAGCGCAGGTTGTTCTCCTTTTGCGTGAACCAGCGCAGAAATTCACAGGCCGCATACTCGTGCGCTGCATCTGACTTGGTCACTGCCATACCAGCTCCCTGCTGTACGCGCACATTTACGCCGCCCTCCATCAGCGGTGCCGGCAGCACAAGATAGTCAATGGCCTTGCTGCTGCCGTCCGACAACTCCACCTGGTCCGGGAAATACATAGAGGAAGCCGTGGAACCGGTATAGGCCAGAATTTCTCCGGTCTTCACATCATCCGAGCGGAACTTGCCAGCCCTGTCAAAATATCCCTTCACATAGGGCACATAGTAGTTGTCCCAGAGACGGCGGATTTTTTCCTTGTCCGCCTGCACGTTCACCTCTCCGTCCTGCACAGAGAAAAGATCGGTTCCCATCTGCCGCATGCCGATCACAAAATAATTCGACATGGAATCCCGACCATAGAAAGCCCGGCCGTCATCCGGCACATCCGGTGTCTGGGCATCGGTCCACGCATAGTAGGCCTCGGCCACAGCCGTGATCCCCTCCGTCGTGGATAGGTCATCGAGACTGGCACCGGTGGCCTCCGCAAAGTCATCCCAGTCCGTCTTATTGAGCATCATGATCTCCGTGGATTTCGCCACCGGAAACAGATACAGCGCGCCGTCGTCGTCGAAATACCCTTCCTGCATATAGCTGTCCACATATTCAGACAACTCTTCCGCCGTGAAATACTGCGAAAGATCCACCAGCTTGTCCTGATGTTCCATGGCATAGGCTGTATCTGCATAGGTAGAAAACAGATCCGGCAATTTCTGGGTTCCCACCTTGCCGGCGGCAGATTCCGTCACCGCCTTCTCCAGGTCCGATACCGAGCCCTGGCTGTAGCCCTCCACGTAGATGCCTTCATCCTTGCCCACCGTACTGTTGAATTCCGACAGCAGCTCATCAAAGGCTGCCTGCTGGGCACCGTTGTAATAATGCCAGAGGGTCAGGGAAACCGGATTGTTGGGGTCCAGCTTCACAGTGGTTTTTCCTGCCGTTGCCTCCACGCTGCCCTTCGCACCGCCACAACCCGTCAGCAGCGCCGCCGACATTAGCATCCCTATGCCCAGGCAGGTCCATGATCTCGCACCTGTTTTTATGATCTTCATTCTGCTCTTCTCCCGCTTCCCGTTTGTTCCGTATCAGCCTGGTGTTTCCGTTCTCTGCGTCACCATCCCGGCAATCACCTGCAATAGCTGCTTCATCTCAAAGGGCTTTGCGACATGCGCGTTCATCCCGGCCTCCCGGGCCTTGATCTTGTCCTCCGTAAAGGCATTGGCAGTCATGGCAATGATGGGAATGTCGGCATCCGTCCGGTCCATCGCCCGGATTTCCCGCGTGGCCGCGTAACCGTCCATCACCGGCATCATAACGTCCATCAAAATGACCTGGAACTCGCCCACAGAGGACTTCCGGAATGCTTCCACCGCCTCCCGGCCGTTCCATGCCGTCACCACCTGCATGCCCTCTTCCTCCAGCAGAAAACGGGCAATGTCCATGTTTAGCTCATTGTCTTCCGCCAGGAGTACCTTCATGCCCTTGACAGAAACGCACGACTTCACCGGGTCCTTTCTTTGCGCGGATGCGGAACCGTCCAGCGCGAAGGGCAGTGTCACATGAAAGACAGAACCCACTCCCTTTTCGCTCTCCACCGTAATGGTGCCCTCCATCTTGTCCACAATGCTCTTTGCGATGGACATGCCCAGTCCGGTACCTTCGTATTTTGTGCGGGCGGAGACATTTTCCTGGGTAAAGGGTTCGAAAATGTGTTCCAGAAATGCAGGCTGCATGCCGATGCCCGTATCACGGCACTGAAATTCGATCCAGCACCTGTCGCCTTCACGCTTCAGCTCGCGGCAGGAAATAAAGACCTTTCCATGATCCTTATTGTACTTGATGGCATTGCCGACGATGTTCATCATCAGCCGCTTGACATGAAGCGCACTGCCCAGCAGCCGCAGGTCCTTCGCACTGCAGTCCTCCTCTATGATGGAAATATTTTTCTCCTCGGCCTGCTTTTTCAGGGTCTGACAAACCTCCCCCGCCAACGCGGCCAGCGTAAAGGGCCCATGCTCCAGCACCATTTCCCCGAATTCCAGCTTGTTCATATCCAGAACTTCATTGACCAGCTCCAGCAAGATCTTTGAAGCGCTGCGTATTTTTTCCCTGCACTCCGTCTGCTTTTCGAGATCGTCCTTGTGGCGTTCTCCGATATCCAGCATCCCCATGATGCCGTTGATGGGTGTTCGGATGTCGTGGGACATCCGCAGAAGAAAGTCCGTCTTAGCACGATTGGCCTTTTCGGCCTCTTCCTTCGCCGCAATCAGCTTCTGCCGAACCTCTTCCTCCATCTGCAGCCCCAGTGTACGGGGAAATTCCTCATTTCCCATCTGGTCCTTGTCCGGCACGGAATGATGGATATGCAACACGCGCCATTTGCCGTCAACAAGCTCATAGATCATGGTGTAGCGCGTATCCATAATCACACTGGTGTATCCGCTCTCGAATTTGCCGCAGATCACCACAGAACCGAAAACCATCACATGCTCTTCTCCCAGGCGCTGTTCTTCAGCGGTGAAATCACGCCAGGAAAACTGTACCCTTTCCCGCCCCTGCACGTCGATCAGAAAGGAAGACATAAATTCCTGCAGGTTCCGATAGAATTCATGCTTTCCGGTACCGATGACGCTCATGCTGTCGTCCAGCAGATCCAACAGTGCAGCGTCCATATTCTCATCAATATCCAGATATGCCTGCAGAATCTGCTCTGTGAGCCTTTTAAAGTCCAACGCTGTCTTCTTCTCTCTCATCTTCAAGACTCCTGTCTCATTATTTCATACGAAAAGCTGCAAACTCATCCAAAATTTTACGCATCTTGATAGTACCACAAAACAAGTTCTGCTGTCACCTATCAGTATGTTTCCCTTTTCATAATTTCGTTTTATTCCTGTGCCCGGAACAGCTCTCCATTGACCGCGATCACCTCACGGATGGGAATGGAAGTGCCGTCCGTCAGGATGATTTTCCGCGCATAATGATCCATTTTCTTCACCTGACCCGTTATGCTAATGTATTCGCCCCCATCTTTCCGGGCATCGGGCTGGAAATAGGTGACGTTGATTTCCGGATGTTCCGCCGCGAGCGGCGCGAGCTTCTGCAGGCGTTCATCCAGATGCTGCATTTCATACTCGTCCAGCTCAATCCGCCGGTCCGTCAGTCGCGCGGTCTCCTCCACCGCCGCATCATACCCGGTCAATGCTGCAAAGGGCGAAAACTGCGCCGCCCGATCCAGCATGGACATCTGCGGGTGTTTTTTCGAGACGTGATGCGGCAGATGGATGATATCCTCATATTCGTTCATGCCTTATGTCCTCCGATCTGCTGATTTCTGCTCCTTGCGGTCGCACCCTCCTGAAAATTCATCCCCTTCAGAATCGCATTCTTTCCAAAGCGTTTTTTGATATTCAGCTCTGCCTCCTGCAGCTTTCGCTCCCGGGCCAGCTTCTCCTTCTCTGCTTTTTTCTCTTCCTCCCGTGCCGCATAATCCGTGAAAAGGTCCAATTGCTCATAGGCGTCTTCTTTCCGCGGTACCTCAGTTTCACGCAGCACATGATTGGCGGTGATGTTCATTCTCCGGATCAAAAGCTGCGGATCGACCACACGATCATACAATACCGTTGCGGCCTCCATAATCTTCTGGGCAGAAGACGAAAAGCTATCCAGGTTCTCTGTGCCGTGGGCATGCTTCGGCACCTGTCGCCCGTAACGATCCGTGACCACCGGCCCACGATATTGTCTTCTTCGTTCCGGGTCTGTCAGATTTTCGATATCATAGCCGACGGTGATCACGATCTGGTCGGTCATCAGGCGCTTGTCCACCAAATCCAACGAAAGGCCATCCGCCATTTCCCGCAGCACGATCCTTGCCTTTTTCGCATCATAGGGACACTGCAATACCTGCCCGGCGCTGATGCTGTTGTTTTCCGGCCGGTAGGCCTTGACCGCCTCCACTGTACAGGGTTCCCATCCCCAGGCATGGTCAATCAAAAGCTCCGCATTGATGCCGAACAGCCGGTACAGCAGCTCCTCATTTTGCGCCGAGCATCGCGCCACATCCCCCATGGTATACATGCCGTAATTTGCCAGCTTCTTCGCGTAGCCACGCCCCACGCGCCAGAAATCCGTAATGGGACGATGGGACCAGAATTCCTTCCGGTAAGACATCTCGTCCAGCTCTGCGATCCGGACACCATTCTCATCTGCCGGAATATGCTTTGCCATGACATCCATGGCCACCTTGCAGAGATAGAGGTTCGTGCCGATGCCGGCCGTCGCCGTGATGCCCGTATTTTCCAGCACATCCAGGATCATCTTCATGGCGAGCTCCCGGGGTGTCAGCCCATAGGTGTCGAGGTAGGCGGTCACATCGATAAAGACCTCGTCAATGGAATACACAATCACATCCTCCGGTGCCACATACTTCATGTAAATGGCATAGATCCGGGTACTGTATTCCATATAATAAGCCATGCGCGGCGGTGCGATCAGGAAGTCCAGCGCCAGTGTCGGATCCTTCTGCAGCTCTGTATAGAAATGCGAGCTGCCGGAAAATGCCTTCCCCCGCAGCTTCTGTTTCCTTCCGGCATTGACGGCCTGTACCTTCTGCTTCACTTCAAACAATCTGGCACGCCCCGGGATGCCAAAGGATTTTAATGTCGGCGTAACCGCAAGACAGATGGTCTTATCCGTCCGGCTCTCGTCCGCCACCACGAGGTTCGTGTCCAGCGGATCCAGCCCCCGCTCCCGACACTCCACGGAGGCATAAAAAGATTTCAGGTCAATGGCGATATACGTACGCTGTTTCAAATGCTATGCCTCCCTTTCTTCTGCGGCGAACAAATTTTCCTATTTATGATTATAGCATCCCGAAAGCGTCTGGTAAACCACAAAAATCGCAAGCAAAAAGCCGGCGTGAAATCACGCCGGCTTTTTGAAACAGGTATTAACACACATTTTTTCTATTGACATTTTTGGTGATAATCACGTCACTTTCTGTTCCGCATACATTGTGGATCATAACGGTACCGGCTTGAACAGGCGCAATCAGTACTGTTTTTTTAATTTCATCCATTACCTGAAAAATCATATCCTTTGCAATGGGCTGTGTCAATCGAACACTGGTCACCGGAAGCTCCCCATCCTTTACCAGCACAGAGGTAGCGATGGTTCTGCGCGGCGCTGTCAGTTCCTGGCGAACGTATTGTTCTCCTCGCAAACAGGTCTGCCCACTAACTGCAGTCACCTGCCCCTGCAGGATCTGTGCCTCTATTTCGCATCCGTTTGGACAGATGATACAAGTAAAGTTCTTTTTCATTCTACAGACACCTCCAAAGCACCTTGCGATTTCATCTTTTCTGCCGAAATCGAAAACTGGATCATTTCTGCGGGAATTGCTTTCTTCATTTTCTTAAAAGCAATTTCCGTGCCATTCTGACGCACGACAATCCGGCAATTTCTGTAGTGATTTTTCACGCGCAGCGACAAATTGAAATCCTTTTTTCCGCTGACTTTCTGCGGAATCGTATGTCCCACGCCATCTCCGCAGCGCACATCCAGCACACATGGATCTGCCGCCCCATGTTCCACATAGTCCGCAGCATGACGGGCCAATGCTTCAGATTCCATCGAAACAAAATCGACCAGATCATGAACATGGAGCACATTTCCCGCTGAAAAAATTCCCGGAATGTTGGTCTGAAGATTTTCATCCACAACCGCACCATTGGTATGCCAATCCATGGCAATTCCTGCGTGTTCCAGCAATTGATTTTCCGGAATCAATCCAACAGAAAGTATCAATGTATCACATGCGTATTCCTTTTCCGTACCCGGAATCGGACGGCGATTTTCGTCCACTTCCGAGATCGTCACTCCCGTCAGACGCTCACGGCCATGAATTTCTGTAACGGTATGACTTAAATACAACGGAATATGATAATCGTCCAGACACTGTACGATGTTACGCGGAAGCCCTGACGGATATGGCATCAATTCAAACACTGCCTGCACATGTGCGCCTTCCAGCGTCATACGGCGAGCCATAATCATCCCGATATCACCAGACCCCAGAATGATCACTTCTTTACCCGGCATCCGGTTGTAAAGATTCATATAAGCCTGTGCCGTTCCTGCGGTGAAAACACCGGCAGGCCGTTCTCCCGGAATGCCAAGTGCGCCGCGGCTACGCTCCTTGCAGCCCATCGCAAGCACAACCGCCTTTGCCTGATACTGCAAAAGTCCCTTGCGAGTGGCTGCCGTCACACATCGGTCCGGCGTGAGTTCCAATACTGTTGCACTGGTTTCATATGGAATTTCCCGCTTTTCCACCTCATCGATAAATGCCTGTGCGTATTCCGGTCCTGACAGACTTTGTCCAAAGCGTCCCAGGCCGAACCCATCATGTATACATTGTCTCAGTATTCCTCCCAACATGGCTTCACGTTCCAGAATGACCATATTGCGAACGCCCTGTTTATGTAATTCTACTGCGGCCGCAAGACCTGCAGGACCGCCTCCGATGATCACAACATCCTTCTGTTCCATGCTTAGATTTCCTCCTTTCGCATGCTGCCTGACAAAATCCAGGAATCCTGTCTGCTGTAACGCACCTTCGACGGATTCAGACCGGCTTCCTGTTCCAGCAAATGCTCCAGCTTCGGCTGGCAGAAACCGCCCTGGCACCCTCCCATCATGGCACGGGTTCGATATTTGATTCCCGTCATGGTTAAAACGCCCAGCGGATTATGAATGGCCTGAAGGATTTCCGCTTTCGTGACATTTTCACAGCTGCAGATCATTTCTCCATAATCCGGATTTTGCGCGATCAGCTCTGCCTGTTGTTCCGGCGTACAGGTAGCAAAACGAATGATTCCCTTATGATAAGGTGTAAATTCCGGGTTTTTTTCAAACTTTTCATGTTCCAGCATCATTTCAATAACATGACGGGCCAGCGGAACGCTTCCCGTCAATCCCGGCGATTCAATGCCCACCAGATTTACTGCATGCGGTGCAATCTCATCCCGGATTTCCACCTTCCAATCCTGGATCACCCCATGTTCGTCCACCCACTTTGGCTGAATTCCGGCGAATGTCCGAATCTGATCCTTCTTGAAAATATGCGGCCATAGCTTTGCGCCTTCCGAAGCCAGACTATCCAAATTGGACTGCGGCACACCATAGTCATCCAGAATATCTGTGTTCTCCGCATCCGGGCCTATGGTAACATTGCCGTCTACCGTGGGTGTGATATGGATGCCCATATACGTATTGCTGGGCACCGGATATACCGGCATTGGCAGAAGTTTTCCCATTCGTTTATGAAGGATGATATAATTGCTGCGGGAACCGATCACACGATAACCGGTTAATCCCAGCAAATCGGAGATCTGTTTCGCACCAAGTCCGGCTGCATTGACCACCCACCTGGTACAAAAAACACCATGCCCGGTATGCAGATCATAGCGTCCGTCCCGTCTGATGATATCTGTCACTTTATGATCAAAAAAATATTCCACCCCATTTTCATACGCATTCTCAGCAAGCGCCACGGTATACAGAAACGGATCCATAATACCGCTCTGCTTCGACCACATGGCAAACTTTCCCACAACAGCCGGCACCAGCTCATGCAATTTCTGTTCATCAATCATCTCCAGGCCACTGCATCCATTGATCGCTCCCTGCTTCATGGTCTGCTCCAGCTGTTTTCTGTCTTCGGGAGTATTCCCCACCAGAACCTTACCACATCGCTTAAACGGAAAGTCCAGTTCTTCTGCCAGCTGTCCCATGATCTTATTTCCCTCTGCACAGCATCTGGCTTTCAGACTCCCCACAGGATTGGCAAATCCGCCATGCACCACCGCTGAATTGCGTCCGCTGGTCTCATTACAAACATCAAGATTTTTTTCCAGCACCGCTATTTTCAACCGATATCGCGACAATTCTCTTGCAATCGCGCTGCCTACCACGCCTGCCCCGATTATCACCACATCGTATTGTTTTTGTATCATTTCACCCTCCTTTTGGTCTTGTATATTTCGAGCCGTGTTATATATTTCATATGCATAAATGTATATCATCAGACAGCAAACGTCAATGGATTTCAGACATCTTTTTCAGAAAAAAAGAGCCTTCATTATTGTACAAATAATAAAAGCTCTTTCTGTTTCATATTGATTTTTTGAAATACTGCGGAAAGGATTCTCGTATCGTTGCCAGATTTTCTGTATATCTCTGCATGTGTCTTGCGGCAATCGCCCGGGCATTGGAAACCTCATTCCCTTCGATTGCTTTCAACAGACTTGTGTGATCTTCCAGAATCGTGCTAACCGGACGGCAACGAAAACTCAAAACTGTGGTGCGGTCAAAATGCGGTGCCAGGTTTTCTACCAATTCATACCAGTATGGACAGCCACACGCCAGATACAATCGTTTGTGGAATTCTTTATCTAATGAAAAGATTTTTTCTTCCTGTGCTCGTTCAATATACATCTGCCAAAGCGCCACATTTTCCCACAGGCAGTCCAATTCTTGCTTCGTAAGTTTCTCGCATGCCATGCCGGCCAGTTCTGTTTCCAGTACCGCGCGCAGATGCCGCACCTCCTCCACCAGTTCCGCATCGATCCACGAAACATATGTGCCGATTTTAGGGCGGACTTCAATTAGCCTTCTTTGTGCCAATTCCAATTCCGCTTCCCGAAATGGCGTCCGGCTGACTTTTAACTGTTCACACAATTCCGGTTCATTCAGCTTCTCTCCCGGTTCCAGCTTTGTATTGACAATATTGTCAATCAAACAGCGCAGAACATAATTTTTAGCAGATTCATGCTCTCTGCGCTCTGAAATTATCATCATCTACATATCCCTTCCTGTGATCACGCATTTCTTCCGGCTCGCCTGCATTATCCAAAGCAAGACTTTTAAGACGAATTATAACATTTCTACGCACAAGAATCTAATGCTTTCGAGCCGGAGTTTCCACACGGCGCCGAAGACCATCCGTGGCCGCGTCATGTCGTATCTTAACGCCGTCTCTGTGCAAAAAAACGCCCGGGAATTCAATATCCCCTTCTTCAAAAGTTTTTTCCAGCAAGCATATCTTTATTGCCTAGCCATCGTTTCCATGATAAACTCATACCAGAAATTAATTCTCAAAGGAGATATGGAAATGTATGTTGCTGTCATTATTTTAATTGTCGTTGTCCTCGTAGTTTATCTCATGACAAGAAAGCATCCGCAATCAGCCCCTTCGACAAACGCACCCGCGGAAGTTGCTGAAGATGACATCGGAAAGAATTACCGGCAAAAGTACATTCTGACAAAAACCGAATATTCCTTCTACAATCAGTTGCTGAAGGTTGCAAACAAGCGAAACTGGATTATATGTCCCAAGGTTGATTTAAAATCCATCTTTGAGGTCACAAACAAAACGCAATACAGAAAATATTTCCTGACCATTGCCCAGAAGCATGTAGACTTTCTTATATGCGACAACGCGCTACATCCCTTGTATGCGATTGATCTTGCCGGCGGCCGTACTTCTACGGACCAGGAAAAATCCGTATTGGTGAAGGAATCCATCTTCGCCAACAGCAATATCAAGCTTATCAATATTGCATCTGATCAGACATACACCGAAGAAAGCATCGATAAGTATTTTCAATCTGTCTAATCTTCTATTTCACCGGTTGATTCATGCAACCGGTGTTTTTTCTTGTAAGATTTCGGCAAGCTTTCCAGCAAGCTGCTGCCGCTCGCCGCTTCCGTTGGTAGCAAAACGAAGCAACGGCAACTGATAAACTTCCAGAATATGATTTTTTATTTCATCCCGTCCTGCCTGCTCAGTGTCTTCCTTGTGATAACGGAATCCATCTACCTCAATGGCCAGCAGCGGCTTCTTACTCACTCTGTTATAAATCAGGAAATCAAGATGCGACAGCCCGCTGTTCACAAAATCACATTCTCTGGCGTCCAGCCTTGATATGTCCATGAGCAAAACATTAAGCGGCATATGGCAGACGACGCCTAACGCTGCATCATTTTGCCTGTCCAGCTCCTCCCGAATCAAAGCATACATCAGATTTTCAGAATCGTATTCTGATATCTTCTCATGTTTGGACAGAAACTCCAACCTTTTGGCCGTATATGCCTCGTACAGATAATCAAACACCGAGCTGATTTCGCTGTGTCGGACATCACAGTTATTGTAGCGAATATAGCCAATCAAATCGCCCACATTACTGCCCTCTGCCTGCTCCTTCTCCGATGCCACAACAATCAATTTCTTTTTCGCCCTGGATACAGCAACATTCAACAGATTCGGGTCATCGGAAAACTCGTTGACAGTATCATCCACCGTTGAAAATATGATAATGTCTTTTTCCCGTCCCTGAAACTTATGAACCGTAGCAATGTCAATCTCTGGTTCTCGAAGTTGCTGCCTAAGAAGCTGCGCCTGATCCTTATACGGGGCAATAATGCCAATCTGATTCTTATCGCAATGCAAACGTGGCAAGATTTCATATTTAATGACATCTGCCTGACGTTGATTGATATGCCCGCGTCTATGTTCTCCTAACACCGTTGTAAAAAGCTCAAGTGCATTTTCTCCCTCCTGCTCTGTCATGATCAGTAAATCACCATGGTAAAACTTCTGATTGCAGAACTCTATGATCTGCGGATGGCATCGATAATGTTCGCAAAGTGTGACCTGCGGAATTCTGCTGCCCAGCAATTCACAAATAGAACCCAGAAAACTGTGTGTAGTAAATTCATAGGCCGCCGGAATATTATGCCTTGTGAAAACAGCCATAAGCTGACTCCTCTGCTGTCCTTTAACGACATTCGAAAGCTGCTTCGTATCCCCCACGATAACTGCATTTTTTGCACACGAAAGCGCAAGGGTGCCCGTTGCCACGTCCACCTGGGAGGCTTCATCCATGATCACATAATCAAATTCTGCATTCTTCCCGAGACTGCTCCGCGACGTATAGGTCGTGCTGAGAACTACCGGATACTCATCCAAAAATTTGGATGGTTGCTTCCAAAGCTCATCCGATGAGAACTTCTTGCGCGGAGCCTTATAAGTATAACGTGCAGCCAGCTTTGCCCGAAAGCACTTCAATGACATCTCCGTAAATTCTGTCATCAAAGCATCCGCATCTACCTTATCCAGTTTGTCCTCCAAAGCAGTGATCTCGGCCTCAACCTCTTTCAGTCGTTTATCGTAATATAAAATATGCAGTTGCTGCAGTACCGCAACAGGATTTCTCTTCATGAGTCGTGTCACGTGAACTCCATGAGTGAAGAAACGTTTGAAACAATACAGCCAGAACTGAACCTGCTCTAAGCCGCTTCTTTTCTTGCTGTTTTCCATCAAGTCCTGATATTCCTGCCAAAACTCCATCAGCTGCTCAGACGTAACGTCTTTGCTGAAAATTGTGACATCGACGTCTCTCTTCAGCTCTTGGTAATGTGTTTGCTCCAGTTGTATATCATAGCGCTCATGCTTCAGCTCCGCCAACCGATTTCTGGCACCGAAAATATCCTGGAGTTGAATCGACCGCTTTTGTACCTCTTCAAAAAATTCCGGCAAATTCAATTCATCATTTTTCCACGAAGAGAGATCTGGATATTTTTCATTCTGAGATGCAACGAAATCCTGTTTGCGCTCACTACTTCCTAAGAGTGCCGCAATAAAGTCAACTCCATACCTCGGAGAGGCCATCTTTTCGATGATATTTTCAACCGCAGAGTTATTATTGCTGACTACCTGAACTGTTTTCCCCTGCAATACCAAATTGGCAATGATGTTCAGAATTGTCTGGGTTTTTCCGGTGCCGGGCGGGCCCTCGATGACACTGACCCGATTGGAAAGTGCATTACTGACAGCTTTAAACTGACTTTCGTTGCATCCAAAAGGAAAGATTGGTGCGGAAGCATCCACACCTGTACCAACAGTATAGCTGTCCGGACATAGATACACAGCTGCAGCTGTTCGCTCGCTCAGAAAATCAATCTTTTCATATTGCTTAACCAGAATAGCCACATCCTCTTCTGGGCGAACACTGATGTCATCCGCGACCTCCTGAAGGTAGCCAAAAACATTCTTCGCTCCCGGATGCGCAAAGATCGATTTGTTTATTTCCAGATCTTCCTTCACATAGTCCCGCTCTTCGCCGTTCGCAAAACAAAGATGCCAGTATTCATCTCTTTCTTGCTTGAATACAAAAATCGCGGCTACATTATTGAATTGCGTACCGCCACGACCAAGCTCGTAGTTCCGCGGATCGAGACTGATCGGATCCTTCAGCCAGATCAGATTCTGACGGTTATAGGGAAATGTCTTTCCATTGCGGAACGTCACATCCCACTTCTGCGTTTCTTCATTGAATGCACAGCGCAGCACATCCAGGGAGATAGGCTTTCCCTTTGCAATAATCATATTCGTTCTTGTATCCATAAAGCCTATTCTCCCAGTTCAAATACAAATCCCATTCCGCTCAGGTAAATCCTTCTCCAAATGGAAATATCAGCCAAGCATCTCATCTCCCCTACTGATGAGCCGGCGGTCAGATCAGCATCATCAGTGTTCCGCCAACGATTATGACGAGACCGACAGCCGCTTTCTTTGACAATCGCTCCTTGAACACCAATGCCGAAAAACCGATAGACACCAAAATACTGAGCTTGTCTATGGGTACAACGACACTGGCAAAACCGTCTTGCAGTGCCTTATAATAACACAGCCATGAGGCACCGGTGGCCAGACCAGACAAGCAGATAAAACTGAGTTCCGGCTTTGGAATGGACTTCAGTGTCTGCTGCTTTCCCTTGAGAAAAACGAGCAGCCATGCCATGATCAACACAACGCCGGTGCGAATGGCAGTGCCAAGGTTTGACTCTACACCGTCAATGCCGATCTTTCCGAGGATTGATGTCAACGAAGCGAACACAGCAGAAAGAACCGCATACAGCAACCAGCTTTTCTTCTCCTGCTTTTGACCAGAAACGGTTTTTTTCTCGATCATCAGGAATGTGCCTGCACCAATCAGTACGACGGCCAGCCCTTTGAACCAGGAAACAGGCTCGTTGAGGAAAATCAGTGCCAACAGTATGGTCAAAATGGTGCTGGACTTGTCAATGGGTACGACCTTATTGACATCTCCGAGCTGCAAAGCCCGAAAATAACATAGCCATGAGGCACCGGTGGCAAACCCGGAGAGAATCAGGAAGATCCATGTCTTTAGGCTGAGTGTCGTAATCGTCGGCGCCGAACCAACGATCCAAACCATCAGCCAGGAAAAAAACAGAACCACAATGGTGCGGATCGCCGTGGCTGTATCGGAATTCGTTTTCTTTATACCACATTTGGCAAGCACCGCCGTTAATCCGGCAAACAACGCCGACCCAAACGCAAATAATATCCACATCGCTTTGCCTCTTTACTTATCCCGCTATGCTGACCGCATTATCCTTCACATCCTTGATGGCCTGCATCAGTGCTGTTCGTGTCTTTACGTCAAACAGTTTAATAAAGCTGACCGGCTTGTCAAAGGGCGGTTTTTGCAAGTCTGCTACATTGTCCATATAACCATTTTGCTCTATGTGGTTGATGACCTTCTGCACAAATGTAATCTGCCTCTGGTTCAAGGACTGATCATTGATAAAAGTGGAAAATGCCTGCATGGCTGCCTCATGATCCATTTTCGCGATCCTTCGCACCAGCAGTCCAAAAGGCGTGTCTCCAAATTCACGCTGATAATCTTCCCGGCTACCCAATTCCGTTGTCAGCACCCGTTCCAGTTCCTCATAATCGCCCTGGGTAAGCTTAATGTTATGCGTCAATTTATGGATAGCCAAGGTATCTCCATGCTCCCCGATATACCGGTTCACCTTGTCTCTGTAATCCTCGAAATCATAGGCCTGCTCCAGTTCCACGCCTTCCTTCTGATCGATGATTGGGTCTGTGAGTCGTGTCACGATCGGCTTCTTCCCCGGTTCACGGTCGAGAAATTTCATCAATTCGCGGAGCTCCGAACGCACTTTTTCAAAGAGCAATACGTCATTTGCCGTCCAAAAATCATCCGTATGAATCTCCTGAATAACTGGCAATTTTTCTTTCACCTGCGGAATGCCGACCTTTCGCTCCAGAAGACTTGCGATATCGCATAGCGATTTCTTCGCATATTTAAAAGAAGGCATTTGTTCCATGGAGGCAAGCATCAGCCCATACATGAAATTGTCAAAGCGTTTCGCCAGCTCGTCCTCGTCATTGTTCCGAACGATCGGTGCAATGTACTGCAGCAGTTCCGCCTTATCCCCTTCACTGATGGAAATGTAGGCCTTTTCGTTTTTGTATTTCTCTACATACTGAAGCCGCAGCCTTACCGCAATCAGCTCTGTATTCAATTCTACAACCTGATTTCGGCAAATGACCACGAGTTCATTTCTCCATGCCTGGTAATCACTTCCGGCATAGGCGCTCTCCTGCAAGAGTGAGATCAGCTTGATCTGCTTACCGAAAATGTTCTCACTGAGAGACTTGGTTTCTCTGGACTCAAAGCCTTCCTTATGCTCACGGAAATACTCAAAATTGCCGCAGTAATCAAAAATCAGGAAGCGCTTTTTGTCCGTGTACTCGCCATCTAACGCATCCACGCAGGTCAGGCCCTTACACAAACGCGTACCACGCCCGATCATCTGCCAGAATTTTGCCTTGGACCGCACCTTCTTGAAAAAGACCAGGTTCACGCACTGAGGCACGTCAATTCCGGTATCCATCATGTCCACAGAAACTGCAATGAACGGCGGCTTATCCGCAATCTTGAAATCATCGATGATCGTCTGCGCGTAGGAATCGTCGCAGATCACGCGCTGCGCAAATGTCCCTTTATACTTCGGATACAGCTTATTGAAGCGTTCCAGAATAAACTCTGCATGACGCTTGTTTTGTGCAAAGATGATCGTCTTTCCGAGGCGGTCTCCACCGGCCACCTTGATGCCGCGCTCCATCAGATCCTGCAGCACCGTGTCCACCGTTGTTTCATTAAAAATGAACTTATTCATGGCCGCAGACGGAATAAAATCCGGCATCAGTCCATCTTCAACAAAATCCTCCTCGTATCGTTCCTTGTCTTCCTCCGACAGATCATCATAGGAAATACCTTCTTCCAGGAATTTTGTCTGCACCTCATAATTATAGTACGGCACCAGGACATGATCCTGATAGACAGCTGTTTCATAATCATACGCATAGGTCGGTACGCCGTGCTCCATCTCAAAGAACTCATAGGTATTCCGATCCACATCCGTCTTCGGCGTTGCCGTCAATCCCACCATGATTGCATTAAAATACTCAAAAATCGCACGGTATTTCTTAAAAATGCTCCGATGACTCTCGTCAATGATGATCAAGTCGAAATGAGACGGCGTAAACAGACGCATGCCGTCCTTGCTTTTCGTATCATCAATGGCATTCAATATCGTCGGATACGTTGAAAAGACGATCCGCGCATTCCAGTCATCCTTGTTGCTGCAAAGATTGCATAGCGACATGTTCGGAAGATAATTTTTAAAATCATCCTTCGCCTGCTTCACAAGTGCCGTCCGATCCGCCAAAAACAGAATATTCGTCACGTATTTTCCGCGGCTCAGCACATCCACCAGGCTGGCTGCGGTTCTCGTTTTTCCGGTGCCGGTCGCCATGACCAGAAGATGCTTGCGGAATCCGTTTTGAATCTGCTCACATACCGCGCGAATGGCTTCCTTCTGGTAATAGCGGTCTGTGATGCGGTCATCAATGGCGATGCGCATCAGATCCATCCGTTCGTCCCGCCGGTTCATCAGCTTCTGCAGATCATCCTTGCTGAAAATACCGCTGACCGGATACTGCGGCGCCGTTTTGTCATCCCAGAAATAAGTTTCAAATCCATTCGTCGTGAACATCATCGGTCGACGCCCAAATCTGCGCTCCAAGCAAGCCGCATACAGCATAGCCTGTTTCCGGCCATTGTTCGGATCCTTGCTGCTCCGCTTTGCTTCCACAACCGCCAACGGCAGTCCATCTTTTCCGAAGAGCACATAGTCGCAATAGCCCTTCTGCCCCACCACACCGGCCATGCCATCGACAGGATATTCCTCCTGCACATCCGCATCCGTACCGGTGAATTTCCAGCCCATCTGCTTCATGTCCACATCGATATAGATTTTCCGGGTTTTGAATTCGCTAATGTCTTCGGCCTGAAAGCTGCGTTCTTCCTTATGCTGTTCTTTTTCGCGGGTAAACTGCTCGGAAAGTGCCTCGATCTTCTTGCGAAGCGCTTCTATTTCTGCGTCTTTTTCGCCCAGAAGACTCTCTTGCTCCTTGATCTTCTTTGTGTCAACGACGACGCGCTCCGTCGGGATCCGGCTCTCTTCAAATTTCCGTTCTTCATAATCCCTGCCATAGCAATAATCTACCCACTCAATGAACTCAAACAATCCCTTGAGTGCCATCAAGGCGTCGCTTTTCTGAACGCTCTTTTCCGTATGTACGGCCAGATTGCCCAATTTGACGATATACGGCAGTTTGCCCCAGGTATTATGATCCACCGCAAAGCGGAAGCTGGGTTCATGGATCAGGGACTGCAGGTTGTCACGGTAAGGCATCGTCATGGAGGAATCGGCAGCGTAAACCCATTTCACTGTCAGCTCCAGGGCCTTCCGGCAGCCTACAGCGCACATGGCAGGCGCAGATGTATAGACACGCTCTGCCTCAATCGCTGCCGGAGCAAATAAGGCATATTCTTTTCGACTGCTTAGAAATTCAAAGTTTGACATAAAGAACACCGTGGTCCTTTCATAAAGTGAAAATAGGTGGATTTATACGCGACAGCTATGGGTACTGGGCTGGACGGGGGTACCGTCAGTCCGGTCGGAGTCTGGACAGCTTCAGCGTGGCTCCCGCCAACGGCGCTCAACAGCGGTGCGCATGTTTCGCTGTTCCCTTGATGGGAACAGCTCATTGCGACACCGCCGGGAGTGGAGAAGTTTGCATCAAGCAAACTTCGGAACGATCTGACATGTTCTCCGCAGGGGAACATGCTTGCCGAAGGCAAGTTCATCGAGAGCTTCAGGCTCGAGATGAATCCCCGTCCCTTTGGAGCACCCTAAGCGTGACCACTGGAAGCTGTTTCCATCCTCCTCAAAGGCCTTCCGGCACCTCCCGTCCAGACCCATTAATGCTGTCCATCACACGGAATGCTTGAATGGATTTCTTAAGCCCCGGCTTGTCGCGTCAGCCGAAGTACTGTTGGATCAGAGATTTCTTCAGTGTTTGTAGTTCCTGCAACGACTTTTGGACTACAAATTTTGATTTATCGACCTCTGTGACAAAGGCAGCGAATTGCCGTTGGAGCTTCAGTGGAGGCATAATCAGCGTCATAGCTTTGTATCCGCTAACATTAAAATGCTGCTGTGCTGCTCCACCCGTTCCACCTTTAATCTGATTCATTCCATGTGGCATATTTGTGAATGCTGCAAGGAAGGCCGAGTTCACCTTTCCTTGATCTGGATGCGCAATAATAATGTCAACTGCAAAAAAACTCATATATCCTCCAGCTTATCGAGTTGTTAACAGTTCATTCTTTATCGTAACAATCTTCATAATGATTTCTTTCAAAAAGGGAGCCTGCCCTTTGGCAAGCTCCCCTCTACACGTAAGCGATATTCTACGCTTTGCAGCACCCCGTCGCTTGCGGAGGCTAAACATACACGTTCATCATATTCTGGCCGTGATGATCGACAAAGCCATCAGCTCTGGTCACAGTATAACAAAATCTTAGTCCAAAAGCAAGATTGCTTCTTCATCATAACATCCCCCTCAGCTCCTTCAGGCCTGCTGCAATTTCTTCCTCGAGCTGATCCAGTTTGTCCAGGATCTCGTTTGTGGGCGGATACTCTACTGCCACGTACTCTGTCTTCTTGTATTTATTGATGGACAGGTCATAGCCATTGTCAACGATCTCCTGCTTGGGTACAAAGAAGCTCTGCTCAGTTCTCTCGCGCCCGACTTCATTATCCTGATGGCGAAAGCGCTCGATGATGTCCGGAATGTCGTTTTCGCTGATTTCGCTACGCTTGTCATCCAGGCTGAAACCATCGGCCTTCATGTCATAGAACCAGACATTGTCGGTACCTCCCGCGCTGGTTTTGGTGAAGACCAGGATCGCGGTGGAAACGCCTGCGTAGGGCTTGAATACGCCGGATGGCATGGAAATCACCGCCTGCAGCTGATGATTTTCCACCAGTTCCTGCCGGATAGACTTATGGGCCTTGGAGGAACCGAAAAGCACGCCGTCCGGAACGATGCACGCACAGCGGCCGCCCTTTTTCAGCATCCGCAGGAAGAGCGCCAGGAACAGAAGCTCGGTCTTCTTAGTATTGGTGACCGCCTTCAGGTTGTCGTTAATGCTTTCGGCGTCAACGGTGCCTTTGAACGGCGGGTTTGCCAGGCAAATGGTATATCGGTCGCTGATTTCATTCTGTTTGGAGACGCTGTCCTTGTAGTCAATGTCCGGATTGCTGATGGAGTGCAACATCAAATTCATGGCAGAAAGACGAAGCATGGTCCGGTCGGTATCAAAGCCGTTGAAAGCCCCGCTGGAGAAGTGATCCCACTGCTCCGGTGTCATACTATCTTCATAATGTCGCCGAATGTATTCCGCAGCACTGACCAGGAAGCCCGCTGTGCCGCAGGCCGGATCGCAGATGATATCATCCGGTGTCGGCTGCAGCAGTTCCACCATCATTTCCCGAATATGTTTCGGCGTGCGGAACTGACCGTTCCGACCTGCTGTGGAAAGCTTTCCCAGCATATACTCATAGAGATCTCCCTGCATATCCAGATCTGCAATGTCATGCTCATACAGGTCATCCAGACCGGTGATGATTTTCTGCAATACCTGCGGTGTCGGGATCAGGAACATGGCGTCTTCCATGTAACGCGCAAACGCGGTGGTCTCCTCCTGGCTTTCGTCTCCGTCTGTGGGAACCGGCAGCATTTCCCCCTGCTCGTTAAAATCCGGCAGATGCCCATTCTTCATGTTCTTGATAGCAGGAAAAATCCGCTGGGACATGACCGCATAGATATCTCCCGGATCATTGTTCTTAAACCTGTTCCAGCGCATGGACTGACCCGCCTCTGACTGCGGAAAGATTTTTTCCATCTCTATACCGCCTTCTGCTTCAAAGGCTTCATTTTCCATTTCCTTTTCGTCAAGTGAACGGATGAACATCAGATAGGTAAGCTGTTCAATCACCGTCAACGGGTTGGTAATGCCTCCCGCCGCAATATCATCCCAGATTTTGTCCACCTTATTTTTAATTGCACCTGTAATCATTGTCTTACCACCTCATATTGCTCACTGAGCATCATTTTCTTTTCTTGCCAGCAAATCAGACAAGCCGTATTCTCCCTTGGGGATATTTGCTGTTCTGCGATACTCTTTTATAGCTTTCACCAAGAGCTGCGGATTACTGAAATACTGCTTCACAAAATCATACGACTTCACATCATGCATACGAAAATTCGACTTGCAAAATTCACTTGGTTTCTTCCCAGAGCGCTTAAATTGATCATAAGCTTCTTCCGCATGAATAATCAGCATTTCTATTTCAGGAGCAGTAATGACATTTATCACATCAATTTTCTGTTCGTATGCTTTACTCACTCGAAATTCTTCTCTGCGAGAATCCAAAATCCGTATCACGGAAATCTGCTCATCAAATCCTTTCCGTAAGTGTCGTTCCTCAAATCGCTTAGCACTTCTGCATCGGATGACACGTTCTTCCAACATTTCATCCCTTGTAAAAATCAGCAGATCATTATCAACCAGGATATCAATAATAGCTTCTTCAGCAGATCCCTCACATATACAAGCCTTATATTTTGCTAATTTCATCTAGCTGCCTCCTTAGTTGACTGAGGCCGCCAGATTTTTCTTCAAGTGCATATACGCTTCATATGTCGGCGTTGTTCCTTCAAGAAAGCCGCTCTGGTATGCGTCACTCTTTTTTATATCATTACGTTTCAATATATAGCTCAAATTTTCTGCTGTAATACCATTACGATTTCTCACAATACAAATTCCGTCATTTCGGTCATATTCATCCAACAGTTCCGGATAATGCGTAGTAAAAATAAGCGTTCCACCATTTTTGTTCAGTCGGCTGTCCATAAAGAAACGCATTA
>CAVGED010000128.1:0-71329 GCA_963628035.1 Paludibacteraceae bacterium | reverse complement strand
CCATAAATACAGGGCCTGACGGGGATTTATCACCTTTACAACTGCAAAAGTCAGGTTTTCAGTGTACCACATTGCATTGCGTTTTACAATACATTTCATTTTCAGTTATAAAAAAAGACTCCTCTCTACACGATCAATCGTGACATTAATGTAATCATCCGGCTTTTGTTTTAGTTGGGACAAGAGAACAACCGTCTCAACGGTATTACCTCTTTCCCACAAAACCTTCCGTACCTCCTTGCCGTCAATATAAATCGGGAAGTTAAACTCTATCGACTTCAACGGCATTTCTGACTCCCCATTCGGGTATATCTGAATTTCTTTAATGAGGTATGTGATAAGGCTTTTCTTTTCCTCGTCACTCATTATAGCATATAACTTTCCAAAATTCTGCATGATTTTGTAAACATTGTCCAGAGTGATTGCTTCCATCTCAATGGAGCTTTTTCTTAATTTGGCATCCTCAATGCGTTCCTCCAACTCCACCATCGTATCATACAGAGCATCAAGTCGTAATGTCATATCATGGATTTTTCTCTCACGGTATCGGGCATCCGCAGGAAGATTGTCAATCTCATTTTCCAGACGAGCCTTGTTCAAGTCCACTTCTTTCAGTTTGTTTTCATAATTGGCAAGCTCCTTATCCACCATACTTGTATCTGTCTGAACACCTATCCGCTTTTCAATCTCTTTGGCAAAATAAGCGTCGCTTACCAACTCTTTTACAGCTTCGACTACAAGCGGCTCAATATCTGTTTTCCGCAGGGATGCTTTATAATCACAATGATGACCTCGCTCCTGCTTGTTTCTTCCGCATATATAATAGTAGACTTCCTTATATGTGCCGTCCTTATTTGTCCATGCGTGTTTATTCGTGTACATCGAGCTGCCGCAAATAGGGCATTTCAATACGCCAGTTAGAAGATGTGACCTGTCCTTACCAACCTTTGACGGCTGTTTAATTCCTGTTGCTTTCCGCTTTGCATGAACTTTCTGCCAGAGTTCCTCGCTGACAATTCCCTCATGCTGTCCGTCCTCTAAAATATAATCATCGGTATGAACCTGTTTATATTCGTTCTTTGTTCCCTTAACCTTTTCCCTTGTTCTCCTGCCATAAGCAATTTTTCCGCAGTAAACAGGGTTGTCTAATATCTGCCGTATTAAATGGCTGCTCCATGTCTCTAATTTTCCGTTCTGGCGTGGTATTTTCTTTATGCCTTGCAGGTTTAGATATTTTGCGACACCGCCAAGTCCTATATCTGAATTTCCGAACTTATCAAAAATAATTCGGATTGCTTCAGCTTCGGTTTCTTCTATCAAAAGCTGATTATCTTTCAGATAATATCCATACGGGGCAAAACCGCCGTTCCAACCGCCTTGTCTTGCTTTTTCCCTGCGTCCGTTCATTGTCTGCTCAATGATATTTTCTCTCTCAATTTCCGCAACCGCTGACAGAACGGATATTAAGAGCTTTCCGCTTGTCTGGGATGAGTCAATCCCTTCTTCTATACAGATAAGATTGATGCCATAAGACTGCACAAACTCTAATGAGTTTAGGATGTCCGCCGCATTTCTTCCAAAACGGGAAAGTTTATAGACCAGAATATACTCTATCTCCAGTCCGTTTTTTATGTCGGAGAGCATTTTCTTAAATGCAGGTCGCCCCTCGATTGATTTTCCAGACTTTCCTGCATCCTCATAAATGCCGACAATCTCCATTTCCTCACGGTCTGCAAACCGTTTTAAGCTGTTTTTCTGACCTTCAAGACTGTATCCATCAACCTGCATCTCGGTACTTACTCTCGGATACAGAACACATTTCTTTCCTTCTCTGTTCATTCTACCACCTCCGATATTTTGGAAAATGTGATATGTAAGGTTGCGTAAACCTACGCAACACAATCCAATTCCTGCAAAACAAATCTTCCGTACTTCTCGACAACCTGCACCATAGCTTTCATAAAAGTATCGAAGTTTTCCGCTTCATCAATCTTGCTTTCGTACTGCTGTTCTGCATTTGTGGACGCTTTGACATTTTCCATCTAACTACCTCCGCAAAAGATAGCGGCTGTATGCCCTAAATTATAGAGATACAGCCACCACTTGACCAATGTGCAAATCCCTCTGTTCTCTCTAATTTGCACATTTCCTTTCAGGTCTGTTATTGAGTGAAATACTAATGGCAAGAGCCTTATCAACTCTTGCCATTATGTTGTCGGGCATCAGCCCCATATACTGTTTTAACCTCTGCTTATCAATCGTCCGTATCTGTTCAAGCAGGACAACGGAGTCTTTGTCAAGCCCCTCAAAATCTCTTACCTCGGTATGTGTCGGCAGTTTCGCCTTTGTGTGTACTCGGCTCGTAATCGCCGCAACGATGACCGTAGGGCTGTGCCTGTTTCCTGTATTGTTGGAGATAACAAGGACAGGTCTTGTGCCGCCCTGCTCCGAGCCGATAACGGGATTAAGTTCTGCGTAGAAAATATCCCCACGCTTAATCAGTCTTTCCATAGTGTCTGACCTCCTATCTGGAATTAGGCAGGTGTGACCTGCCTATGTATCAGCCAGACACAAGGAAGTAATTAAGGTCGGGAGAACATTAACAAAATCTCTGTTCTTATGACCGCCTTATATCTGGCTTTATGATAGGAGCATCTCTATTTGTCCTCGACACCCCGAAATGCAAGTGCGTCCGTAAACGCAGGGAAGTCGCCAAACGGTCAGCAGCGAACTGACACCACGGGAGTTCCACCCCAACTGTCGGTCTGACAGAGCCGCCCTCATTGCCTGCGATGGGTTGGATACCATTCGGGCTGTGACTGGACAGGAGTACCATTGTTCTCTTTGCGGGTCATGGCGAAATCGGGAGCTTCCCGATATTTTCAGTCGGTAGGTTAGGCTCACCACCTTTCTGTCGCTCGCTGCCACTCGGCAGGTCATGGCGTACCGCTGCACACGCTTATGCTCATCACAATCACAAAGAGGAAGTATTTGGCGAATGAATATTCGGTTGTCAAGGAACAATCCCGTTTTCGCCACACAAAGGAAAACAGGTGAAAAGGTTTTTAAGCCCCTCCACCTGTTTGCTCACTCATAAACGGTTTCGTATAGGTTGAAAATCAAAAAACTTCAAAAAATTTTTTCAGCTTCCTGACTGCAATATCAACGCTTCCCTTGACTGCCATTTTTGTGCAGCCCTCCAACTTGGCAATCTGTTCATAGGACAGCTCCCCGAAAAAATAGAGCGTGAGCCTGCGACGCTGTATTTCGGGCAGCTTGGCAATCGCCCTATGTAACTTCTCATATTCCATGTTTCTCGCAACAGTATCCTCAAGCTGTTCTGCCTTATGGAACGCTCGGTCATTTAGGGTCGCTTCCGTCAGTTCAGAATGTTCAATATGCCTGCTTACCTTATTGAGATGGGAAATATCCTCAAGCTCAAAGCGGTCAAACGCCTGATACAGCACCTCGTTAATCTCTAAATGCCGCAATTTCCCACGCCCGTCCTTGAATGAGAGGTAATAACGCCCCTCGGCAATCGTCAAAGTGTAAGGATTATACTTGTCCTTTTTACGGTTTGGATGCTTCTTATCCATTGAATTTCCTCCAATCTGAATTTTTTGAAATAGAAAATCCAGATTGGTTGGCGGGGAACGGCATCCCACGCTGCAAAAATGTCTTTGACAGCGTTCTGTAAAAAACGACAAAAGAAAAACCGCAAAGGCTGTAACACCTTCACGGTTATAGGGGATTAAACTTCTTTTGAGTAGAAATTTGACATCTACTTTGAGAGTATAAGAGTTCCATGCAAAAGTAAGAATTTTTTTAACAGGTTATCCTCACTTATCCATGAAGCTATGTATGTAGCTGCCGCTTCGAATAAGCAGCAAAGCGACGGTCTTAGACCAACGCATAAAAAATCCCTCCAAACTCAAAAACGGGTCTGGAGAGATGTGTTATCTATGTCTTATTTGGGCATAACAATACAGCCCACCAGAAAACTCCGTTTTTTTATTTGGTGGGCTATATCCCTAAGTTTGTGTTATGATTTCATATCTCTTGTTTGCAGAGATTTCATCTCCTGTTATGAGAGATTTCAAACCGTTCAATAAGAGCTCACACTTCTGTAAAATATGAAAGAACATTATATTGTTACGAGGTGGTGAGCTTATGGACGCAAGAAACAATAATTTTGACTTCGACTTTACACCGATAGGACAAGCAATCAAAAAAGCAAGGACAGCAAGAGGTATGACCAGAGATGAGCTTTCCCGAATTGTGGATTATGACCCCAGACATCTTCAAGCCATTGAAAATGAGGGGCAAAAGCCAAGTCTGGAGTTATTCGTTCAGCTTGTGACGATGTTCCGTGTGTCGGTTGACGAATACATATTTCCAAGCAAAGATGCTAAGAAAAGTTCCGTCCGCAGACGACTGGATGCTGAACTCGACAAACTAAATGATAAAGAGCTGTCCGTAGTTGAAGCAACTGTTATCGGACTATCCAAGGCAAAGGAGCCAGAGGAATAAGCCTCTGGTTTTTCTATTATGCAGAGTTATGCTATTTCCCGCAAAACACCTATCAGTACATAACGAGCATTTTCATATTCGTATGAACAGGTGGATAGTGTGATAAGTTGGTCATCATCATTGATGTCTGCTGCACTATTAAAATCAGACTTATCCAAAGCTGTCTGCAAAAGTGTATTTCGTTCCTCTATGCTCTTTTTTATTCCATATATTTCTGAGTTAAAGGAAGTAACATATCCTGCAACAAGTTCAATTTTATAATTCTGCATAGGCGTAAGCAGATACATAACAGGATGGGCATCATAATACTCCTGACTGGCATATTCGGTCAAAGTTCCAAACATAGTATCATTCCGCATATTGTGACCGAAAAAAATTGTATGCCAGTCAGAAAAATCCTCGGCATTACGGAAATCTACAAAAAGAGTTCCTGACGAATTTTCACTTCCATCTAACAAATGATGAAGGTAGTAGTCATTGTCATCGCCTTGCACAACAGGATAATTGATTATAGAATCCGCACAATAGAGCCAGCCCACAATATCCTGATTTTCCTGACATAGCACATCAAAATCTACAATTATAGGAGCAGCTTCATTTTCTGACCTTTGAGAAAGATTTTCTTGCGGCGTATCATTGCCATCCGTTGGAATTACCGCCATATCCACAAGGTCATCGTTAAGACGACTGTTAGCTTGCTCTTGCTTCCTATAATTATATATACGATATAATGCTGCCGCCATAAAAAGCAGACATAAGCGTAAAATTGCTGCCGTTATTGTTCTCTTATATTTCAACTCCTGCCCTCCAAGCATATCCCAGTATTCTTAAACAAACAGGCGATGACAGAATGCACTCCGCCACCGCCTGTGCTTAAAGTTTTATCATGCTTGAACTATTTGACACATTTTTTCTTTCTTCCATATGTTACCGTGCCAATTACACCTGCAATGGATGCAAACAGCACCACAAACCAAAGTATAAGATTACTTTCATCGCCTGTTTTTGGACTTTCTGTAGTCTTACCATCATTCTGCATATTACTGTTATCGTTTGTATTTCCATTCGGCTTTGTCATATTCGTATTTCCTGTTGCAGGAATTTCTTCGCCCTTTACGGTATAACCGCATACCTTGCACACTTTGTCGCCAGTATAGCCTTTTTCCGTTGCCGTTGCGTCCTTAGCGTTCTTTGTTTCCATATCGTGAGCCGCTTTGTCTGCGATGCTGCCGCAGGAGCATTCATGCCAATGGGTGTCTGCGTCTGACTTCCAATCTGTTCCATAACTATGGGTATGGGAAGATGTCGTCGGCGTCATGGTCAGATCGGTGAGAACCCACATAGTGCCGTCGGAACCGTTACTCTCATCGCCCTCGTAGCGCGTATAATTCACAAATTCGCCGTTGATCTTCAGCTTGGTGTCAGGGCCGAATATATAGCGGATATTTCCGACATCGCCATAGGCCACCACATACACACCGTAATGATAGGTCTTTCCGGCTTCAAAAGTCGTAATTTTATTTTCATAAATTCCGCTTCCAAACTCTGGTTCTGTAGAGATCAGGCCGGTCGTGCTGTTCAGCTCCCACCACGCAGCTCGGAGTACGTAGTATACATCATCGGGCACATCACCGGTGAATACGGGTTTATCGCCGTCCTTGAAGCTGACGGTGGCGCCATTGATCTCCACCACATCAATGACTTTTATGGTAGGCATCGTAATCGTTTTAATGGCGGGGATATACATAGAACCGCCAACGAAAGGTGCCGATACTTTTTTTCCGTTCACGGTAATGACGGTTTCACTGCTGAAGGAATATCCGTCCTTCGGCTTCAACATAAGGGAATACACATAGCTCTTTCCGCTTTCAAACGCCGTGATGGTCGGCAGTGAACCGTGCGAGCCGTTATCGGAATACCAGGCGGCAACGGGTTCGTTGTTTTCAAACTGCTGCCAGCATTCATAGGCGATCTCATATTTATCTATATCGTCAATGGCTACCCATGCTGTGGCCTGCGGTGCATCGCCCGGCTGATAGTTGAATTTCGCATTCTCAATCGTCGCCGCAGGGATGGTGTTTGTCGGCTGACTGGCTTTCTGAACATTCAGGTCATAGGTGTAATCCCATTTCCGATATTCGTGAACATCCAGAATTCTGGTGAAAGTACCAACTGCATCCGTGTGTTCACTGAAGTACTGCTTTGCGGCATCTAAATTCGTGCTAAAATCAACTGGATCACCCGATGTGGGAGTGAAAATATAAAAAGTTTCACTCTCTAAATGGTCTACAATTAACTGCCCGCTCCCGTTTTCGCGTGTAACGGTTCCTTTGGCTTTATATGGCGTTTCAATCTCTGTCTGGAGATTTGCAAGTGCGGTCTCTACCGCTTCGTCGGTTAGATTTCCTTTCACAAAATCGCCACTGCTTTTACTTACCTGTGTCGTTTCAATCACCGTGCCATCCGAACCCTTAACGGTAACATTGGCAGTTACATTGACTTGCGTGTGATATGGGTTCTTCCACTCAGTAGAACGAGTTACTCCTTGGGGAAGAAACTCCAGGTTCTCCACTTCTTCCGCAAATGCGGTTATCGGTACAATCGACAGTACCATACAAAGCACAAGCAGAATACTCAGCAGTTTTCCATTACACTTCTTCATTGTTTTCATAATAGAAGCCTCCTTGTTTTCTAATATCGTAATCTATCGCCTATGCCCACCTATTTGGGAGAACATGAAAGACAAATAAGATTCGCTCTAATTATATCAGGAATTCAAGGGATTATCTTGATTCTTTCCAAGCTGACCATGCCACTTCGGAAATCGCAATGTTGCAATCAAGGTCTGCTGTTGTATAATATAAGTAGCCATACAACAGGAGGAATGAAAGCATATGGAATTTAAAGATAAATTAGCTGAATATATTGAATTGTTGGATTGTTCCGCAAAAGATTTGTCCGAAAACTCTGGTCTTTCTGCCGCTACCATCAGCCGTTATCGGTCTGGGGAGCGTGTTCCAGAAGCAAATTCGGAAAACCTTTTAAGCCTTGTTGAAGGCGTTGTCCGCATCGCTGAAAACAAGGAAATCACTGGTGTTACAGTGCAGTCTGTATCGGACGCATTGGTTTCGTTTGTCAAAAACGACGCAATAGATATGGAAACGCTGCGGATAAACTTCAACATCTTGTTAGACACTTTGTCTATCAGCATTGCCGAGATTTCCAGATTTTTGAATTACGATGCTTCCTACATTTCCCGTATCAGAAACGGGAAACGGCAGCCCGCCAATCCGCAGGAGTTTGCTTCGGGTGTTGCGGAATTTATTGTCCGCCGTTATCAAAACGATTCCCAAAAGGCGATGGTCGCAGACCTGATTGGCTGCAATCCAGAGGAATTTGCTACCTATACCGCCTACCAATCATTGTTGGTAAAATGGCTTTCCAATGAATCAAGCAAAATCACCCGTTCCATGGATTCCTTGATTAGTTTTCTGGAAAAATTAGATACTTTCAATCTGAACGAATATATCCGTGCTATCCATTTTGATGAGTTAAAAGTTCCATCGGCTCCGTTTCAGCTTCCGACATCCAAGAGCTATTTCGGATTAAAGGAAATGATGGAGAGCGAACTGGCTTTTCTGAAAGCAACCGTACTTTCCAAGTCTAACGAGCCTGTCATTATGTACAGCGATATGCCTATGAGTGAGATGGCGAAAGACCCTGAATTTCCGAAAAAATGGATGTTTGGTATGGCTTTGATGCTGAAAAAAGGTCTGCATCTAAACCAAATCCACAATATAGACCGTTCTTTTTCGGACATGATGTTAGGGCTTGAAAGCTGGATACCCATGTATATGACAGGACAGATTTCCCCGTATTATCTGAAAGGTACGCAAAACAATGCCTTTTCTCACTTTCTGAAAGTATCGGGAAGCGTGGCATTGACGGGCGAAGCAATCAGCGGATACCATAGCGAAGGCAGATATTACCTGACAAAAAATAAAGACGAAGTGGCATATTATAAAAAGCGTGCAAACCGCCTTTTATCCATAGCGTCGCCGCTTATGAAAATTTATCGTAAGGAACATACGCAGTCTTATAGCAGCTTTCTGCAAGCGGATGTGGATACCGAAGGAAACCGATATTTTATTCTGTCATCTTTATCGCTGCACACGGCAACAGATGACTTAATTAGTCGGATTTTAAGCTACAATCATATCCCAGAAGCAGAACAAGCACAAATCAGACAATATGTTGCCGTTCAGCGTGAACTTACAAATAAAATATTACAGCATAGTCACATTACAGAGGAGATTCCTATGCTGTCAAAAGAGGAGTTTGAGCAATTTCCAATGGTGCTGTCACTTTCGGGAATGTTTTATGAAAAGGATGTCTTTTATACTTGGGATGACTATCAAGAACATTTGCATTTGATACATGAATATAAAAAGCAACAGTCCAATTATAGCGTTTTAGAAAATTCATTCTCCGCTTTTCGGAATATACAGATAAGCATTCACGAAGGAAAATGGGTAATTGTATCAAAGAACAAAACTCCTGCCATCCACTTCCTCATTCGCCATCCTAAGATGCGAAATGCCTTTGAAAATATAGTCATTCCAATCATTGAAGAATAATCATTTTTCATATCTGCATATAACAAAAATATGTAAGGCAAAAGAGCCAGAGGAATAAACCTCTGGTTTTTCTTTCGCCCTTTTCCTAATAGCTCGGACAGCCGTAGCCGAGGATTTCGTAGTACCCGACGGGGTAACTGTTCTGTCGGCAGGCGTCGCCAGAGTTGCCCTCCACGGTATAGACAACGCCGTTCTCGCATTTCTCCACGATGCCCACATGGTCGGCGTCGCCGTCCTGCCCGTCCTTGCTCCAGTCGAAAAAGATAATGTCGCCCGCTTTCGGCTCATAATCCTTTCCCTGCCATTGCCCATTACCGTTAAACCAGTTCACACCATCCGAACAGAGGGAGAATTTCGGCACGATGCCGCTTTCCAGATAACCGCATTGGTCGGCACACCACGACACGAAGCAGGCACACCATTCCACACGCCCGTCAAATCCGTACCAGCTCCAATAAGGCTGACCTCCCTCGTTGCCGAGCTGAATCAACGCAACTTCTACGATTGCCTGATTACCGCCACTTGTGAATACCCGCCCGTAGGGGTAGTAGCGAAGCACATGGGCGGGGTACTGCGTGTCGCCGTAACTATCCCAACCTAACCGCTGTGCCTGCATGGTCGAAAATTCAACCGCATTGGCATAGGAATAGCCGCCGTAGTTGCTCTTTGCCCATGTGATATAGCCGTTGCCGAAGTTGTAGCCCTGCAAGGCGAGCTTGATACGCTCCATGTCAATGGGGTTTTCTACCTCGGCGGAGATTAGGGCTGCCTTTAGCTCCTGTACGCCGCATTGTATGGAATACTCTGGGTCTTGTATCCCGTTTGGCTCATGGGGATACCTTGTGTTAAAGCTGCCCTCCGCCGCCTGCATGGGGTCAAGCCCACGCCCGCCGCTTTCCTGCATCATCACCGCCTTGATAAGCTCCACATATTCGGGGATGCCGTACTGCTTGGCATATTTCTGTATCAACGGCTCGTAGGCTTCCACCTCCGCACTCACGGGAGTATAGGACGTGCTGTCGCTGCCGCCGCCAAATAAGGACACAGCACACCCAAGCAGGACGACAATCAGGATTATCACAACGGCAATCCAACCGCCTGCAATCAAAGCGGAAACCAACGCCTTTGTGCCTGCGATAATCGCCTTAACTGCGGAAACGGTAGCCTTGACCGCCGTTTTCGTTGCTTCGGCTGTCGCCTTTGCGGTGGCTTTCGCCGTCTGTGCCGCTTTCTGGGCGGCTTTGGCAGATGCCTTTGCCGCCGCCTGCGTTGCCTGAATAGTCTGCTCCGTGGTCTTAATCGCCGTCTTAGAGGTCGCCTGTGCGGTTTTCACGCCGTTTTCGGCGGTCTTGATTGTGCCTTTCGCTGTGGATTTGACCGTTTTCTCCGTATTTCTGGCGGTGGTCTTAATCGTCCGTTTTCCCTGCCGTCTTGTCTTTATCAAAGGGTTTTCGGTAGTCTGGGGAGCTTCGGGCTTTCTATCAGCATAAGTGCCAGAAGCAGAGGAACGGCTCGCAGCTTCGTAATGGAGCTGTGAGCCGTTCTGTTCTGCAGCAGCCTGTGCTTTTTTCTTCTCGGCGGCTTTCACCGCCCGTTTCTGCTTGAAGTCCGATACCTTGTCCTTTGCATTGCCGATATTCTCTTTCGTGGTCTGGACGGATTTCTGTCCCTGCTTATTGAATTGGTGGATGCCCTCGTCCTTGATGCGGTCTGCACCATAAGAGATTTTATCCGTCGCATACTCGGTGGCAGAGCCTTCGTCGGCATAATAGCCCTGTTCCGCTTTCTCTTTCGTTTTGGCATAGGCGGATTTCATACGCTCCGAAGCAATGGCGGCTTTGTCTATGGTCTTTATCGTGCCTTTTATCGCATCTCTGGTCTTAATATCAGCCATAGCAAACCTCCCTTCCGTAAATTTCTGCGGCTGCTACACTACCCGTTTTGCCACAATCACAAGCCTGCCGTTCTGGGCGGAGTATTCGCAGGTGGAGAGGGTAATGAGCCTGTCGCCGTACTCGGCGGTCACGCCCGTATCATACAGGGCAAGCTCCCTGCATTTTTTGATATAGGCGTTAAATTCGTCCTCGTTCTCCGCATCCACAAAATCGTAGTAGCGGTAGCCCTCCGCACTGTACGCAACGGTCTTAAAGACGGCGATGATTTCATACCCGCCCTGCTCGGTCAATGTGTCAAACTGGATGGTCTTGTGTTCCTCATAGAAGCCCTTATCCTTGTAATTCGCGAGCGCCCCGAACATCTTTTGCCCTTTGATGTGATGACCGTAGATAATCAGGTTGTCGCTTGAGAGGATGTCGCAGTTCTCTTGGATATACGGCACGCCCAAATCGCTGTACTCCTTTTCAAAGCTGTGCTTCAGATAGAAGTCGGGATTGTTCTTGCTCTGCATAACGGGATAGTTGATAGCTGTACCGTCAATGGCAATCCAACCAACCATGTCCTCATTCTGCAAATACAATTCCTGATACTTGGCAAGCACATCTTCGCCCTCGCTGACGGGCGTATCCTCGTTTGTTTCCTCCTCCGCAGGGGCGTTCTCCACAACCTCCGCGAGACTGTCAAACACTTCCTCCTGCTCATCCACCTGTGCGTAGTGGTGGTAGATATGGAAGCCGCAGAAAGCCGCCGACCCTAAAAGGGCAACGGCAGCGATAACGCAGATAACAGATTGATATTTTTTCAAATTCATAGGCTTGTTTTCCTTTCTTTCATTCGCCCTGTTTTCTGGGCATAATGGTATGCCCGCAGGGTATTTCATTTTTTGAGATTACATTTACCGTGTATGCTCGGTCTGCTTTTTGTGCGTGGGTAAATCCCTGCAATATTCAGGATACCTGACCTTAATGCTCTCCATAAAGTACGGGGCGAACTCGCAGCAGAATAATTCCTCTGGCGTGAAGTACCGTTCCCGCCCTTCCTCGGCGTAACCGTTCCAGAGATTAAAAGCAAGGTGGCAGACCTTGACTGTGCCGCTTGTCTGCCATCCGCCGTGCATCCCCTCTGGGATAATCCAGTCATTCTTAAAGTCAAACATCTGATTGATATTTGCCCTTGTTTCCGAAGCGATACCCATCACATAGAAAAATGCCCTGTGGTAACAGTCATTTACTCTGCATTTTATCATATTTTCCAGAAAGAAATCACGGTGGGCTGTGCCGTTAAACCTTATATCCGCCATATCCTACACCTCCCCAAACTTGGTCGTCATCAGCTTGTAAAGCTCCGTATTGCGTGGGAACTTATTGACAAACGGCACAAGGGAGCTGCCCACTTTGAGAAGCCCCTGACCTGCACCCACATTCGTGATATAGCTCATCTGCAAATCGGAGATGTTCAGGAGCTTGGCAAGCTCAATACGGTCTGTGGATGCCTGATTGAGCATGATGATAAACTCGGAGTTTGCAAGCATCGTCCTCGCCGTATGGCTCTGCAACAGGTCGTCCACATTCTGGGTAATGCCCGTGCAGTACGCCCCGTATTTCCGCACACGCTTCCAGAGGGTAAAGAGGAAGTTGGCGGAATACTCATGCTGAAACAGCAGGTAAATCTCGTCAATGAAAATGAAAGTGTTCCTTCCTTTCGCCCTGTTCTGCGTGATACGGTTTAAGATGCTGTCAAGTACCACAAGCATACCGATGGGCTGCAACTGCTTTCCCAAATCCAAAATGTCATAGCAGATAAGGCGGCTCTTAGTATCCACATTGGTATGCTTGGCGAAGGTGTTGAGAGAGCCGTCCGTGAAAAGCTCGATGGCAAGGGCGATTTCCTGTGCTTCTGGCTCGTTCTGCTTCAACAGTTCCTCACGGAAGTCCTGCAAGGTCGGCGGCGTTCCCATATAGTTGCCCTGCTGATAGTAGCGGTAGACGCTTGCCGTGCAGCGGTCAATGATGGATTTCTGCTTTGCCCCCAGACTTGCCCCGCCAATGAGCTGCTCGCACAAAGACAAAATAAACTCCGATTTCAGGATGACGGGATTTGCACCGTCGCCGTAATCGGAGTTCATATCCATCGCATTGATATGGTTGTCGCTCGTTGCCGAGATGTGGATGACCTCGCCCTGCATTGCCCTTACCAAAGGCGAATACTCTCGCTCTGGGTCTATGACAATCACATCGGCATTGGGGTCGGTCAGTATGATGTTCGTCATTTCCTCCTTTGCCGTAAAGGATTTTCCCGCACCAGACACGCCGAGGATAAAGGAGTTACCGTTGAGCAGGTGGCGGCGGTTGGCGATAATCATATTTTTGGAGATTACATTCTGCCCGTAGTACACGCCGTCCTTATGGTAGATTTCCTGCACTCTAAACGGGATAAACACCGCAAGGCTCTCCGTTGTCAGCGTCCTTAATGCGTCAATCTTCCTCACGCCAAAGGGCAGGGCGGTATTCAGACCGTCCATCTGCTGATATTTCAGCACGGCGAACTGGCACAAATGCTTCCGTGCCGTAGTCAAGAGGGCTTCCGTGTCGTTGTCAAGCTGCTCTTTGGTATCGGCGGTATGCACCATCGTCAGCACCGCAAACATCATCCTCTGGTCACGGGTCGTCAGGTCGTCTAAAAATTCCTTGCTTTCCCGACGCTGCTGCTCCAAGTCGTAGGGGATGACGGCGGAGAAGTTGTTGTTCTGGTTTTGTTTCCTCTGCCAGTTCGTGATATTGGTTTCCACGCCGAGCAGACGGTTTTCCACCTCACGCACAGCTTCGTCCGTGGGAACGGGAACGACATCCACGGAGAGCATCATGTTACGGTTTAATTCGCAAAGCTCCGCCACCATGCTGTCCTTGATATAGGCGGCGTATTCTCTGAGGAAAATCACACGCCCGTACCTGTCGCCCATCTTAAAATAATCCTTTTCAAACTCAAAGGTGTCGGGGCAGATATAGTCCTTAAAATCGTGACCTTTCCGCATGGACTGTACCATATCAAAGGAATAGGCGGTTTCCTCGCCCGTGCGGTAGAAGTCGTGGAAGATGCGGAGCTTGTCGGCTGCATCAAGCTCGCTGCACTTTGAGCCAAGACGGTTGAAATGGGCGGTAAGGTCAGCACCGATGCGGGAAAAATAATTCCTTGCTTCCTCAATGTTCTTCTTGCACACCGATACGGTCACATATTTATCCTGCACGATAGAATTAGCCCCTGTCGCCTTATCGAGCAGCATCCTGTTGTACTCCCTGCGGTACTTATCCAGACCGTCCTCCGCCATCGGGATTAAGATAGTCTGCTCAAAATCCGCCTTATTGAGCCTGCGGTTGTTAATCGTGAGCTTCGTGGTCGCCCCGCTGTCGAGGGCATTGAGAAGCTCTGAATATTCCAGAAACATCGCTTCCTTGTCCTCACGGCTTGCCACGGCGTAGTTGATGTCCTCAAACTTAAAGGTCTTGGCATACTTGTTCCTGCCGACAAGGAAAATGCCGTCCTCCCAGATGGCTTTCATCGGGATGACCGCCTGCACCGATTTCGGCACGACAAATTTCTCCCTGTCCTGCTTAAAAAGGTTGTTAAGCGTCTTTATCATGGCTTACCTCCTTATGCTTTTTTGATTTCTTAGCTTTCTTATTTTTTCGTTTCTCTGGCTTTCCCGCCTGCCGTTTCTGTTTCTGGCTCGGAACGGGCAATCCTTTCTCCCTTGCTTCGATGTTCGGCTTTAACGCTTCGTAGTAGAGGTTGTCTGGCACAAATAAAATCTTCTTCGGCATCAGAAACTCTGATTTTATCCACGCCCAGATAAACCTCTCTGCGGTCATGCCGTTATACTTCACAAAGCCCATCATGGCAAAGGGGGAAGCCCCCAGAATACACATCCAACTGAGGGTTTCCGTGCCGAACTTCGGGCGGAGCAGGAAATACAAGCCCACCGCCACGCCGCTGGCAAGGACAGAAAAAATGAACTGCCGAAGCGACAGCCCAAAAAACATTGATTCCGTATAGTTACGGATTTCCTTATTTATCTTGACTTCCAAATAGATAGCACCTCCTTCGGGGCATAAAAAAACCGCCACCTCTTTGGAAGTGACGATTTTGCTTGGTTTATTTTCTTGTTACCTGATAAGCCAACTGTAATCCTTGCGGCAATCAAGGATATATTCCACATATACCGTATCGTCTTGGATTTGGTAAAGGACAAGATACCACTTTTCAATAAACATCTTGTGATATTTATTCGGCGTGATATACAGCTCCTCAAAAAACGGGAAACGCTGCGGCATCTGGGAAAGGGAACGCATAGCGGTCATAATCTCTTTCTTTTTTGCTGCCGCCGCCTGCTTGTTGACCTGTGCCATAAAGCGGATATGTGTTCCCAACATTCTTTTTGCCCTGTCGGAAACAATGACTTTGTATTTCTTGCTGTCTGCCATACGCTACACCTCGGCAATGACTTCATCGAGATATGCGTCAAGCTCGTCAAGAGTGCAGCCGCTTCTTCCTGCAATCCTGTCTTCCTCAACGGCAAGCAGCTCCTCACGGAGCTTTAACATCTTTTCCCGTCTGTTATAGGTTTCAATATCCATAACCACCAAATCTCCCTCGCCGTTCTTGGTTAGGAAAATCGGCTCTGCGGTCTTTCTGCACATATCGGCAATCTCATTGTAATTCTGGCGGATTGCTGCGGATGGACGAATATTCATAACGACACCTCCTTGATTTGTAGTGGTAGTAGTATTCTACCCATATTATACCCATTCCATACAACAAAGTCAACCATGCCGCAGAAAATTTACAATTACAAGCCCACCGCCACGCCGCTGGCAAGGACGGAAAAAATGAACTGCCGAAGCGACAGCCCAAAAAACATGGACTCCGTATAGTTACGGATTTCCTTATTTATCTTGACTTCCAAATGAACACCATCCTTCCTTTACATCGCCTGTCGCTATAAAGAGAATGCTGCGTTTAGGAACATAAACAAATCCAGAAATGGCGTCCCCGATTTCAAAGATTTCGTTATCGTCAGCCTTTCCGAACTTTTCAACTAATCCCTTTTCCGCAGGCAGGTCATAGGCTTCAGAAGCCTCAATGACTTCTCCGTTTAACAAATGGATATGATAAATCTGGTAATACTCTGGTTCTTTTTGCATTTCGATTTTCCTTTCCTGATTGATAATCACAAGCCCATCATTTCCCGTACCACACGGTCTGCCATCTTGACCGCACCGACGAGGACGAGCATATTGAAAACAAGCTCCCCGATATAGCTCCATACCATCGTGACCGCCGCCGCATCGGGATTGACGACTGGCGGTGAAGCCGCAAACACGGAGAAGATGATACACGCAAGCACGATGATTGCCCCCTCAAGGCATACCGCAGAGTAGCTCTTGATAAAGCTCTTTCCCACGCTCTGGCTCGGCTCTCCCGCAAAGGCGGCAAGGGGAACGGGGGCGATGGCGGTATAAAGGTAGAGCTTGAAAAACCTGCCGTACACCGACATAATCATAATGAATGAGAGTACCGTAATGAACAGACCGCCGATGAGCGTGACCGCCCACAATGGGATACTCTCAAAAAAACCGCAGTCCTCAACCGCCGTGACGATTTCCTGCGGCAGTACCGTCTGCTGTGCCGCACCGAAGCCTGCGGCGTTCATAATCGTGGATATGATACCCTGCACAATCTTAAACAGAGCCATCATCAGCTCCAAGCCGTAAGTCACCGCACCTTTGGCAAGGGCGAAGCGGATAAACAGCTTTAACGCCTGCTCTGGACGCTTGACCTCGGCAAAGTTGCCGCAGGTACGCATCACGCCCACCACAAAGAACAGGACGAGCAGGGCAAGCCCGATAGCCTGCACCGCACCGTGTATATCCACGATGACATTCCATATCGCCCCGCCCTTAAAGGTTTCTGGGGATTGGGTTATGAGCTGCCATATCTCGGCTAATTTCTCGTTCCAAGTGTTTAAGGCGTTCTCTAAATTCTGCACTACCCAGTTATCAGACATTCGACCACCTCCTTGTTAAAATCAGCTTACGGGGCAAGCCGCAAAGCGGATCTGCCCCGTAAGCCCTGTCTTGTGTCTTTGGGTTGTTCTCTCTGTTTCTTACACATCAGCCCGTGATAAGGGTCAAAATCTCCTTCGCAAAGGTAATGACAACGCCGCCGGCAAGGGTCAGAAATCCGTTTGCTCTCTGGGAAGGGTCGTGGGATTTCAGCGACAAGCCCACCTGCACGATGCCGAAGCCGAGCATAATCATACCGACAGCCCTTACCAGACCGAAAATGAAGTCGGAGAGGTTGTTGACTACCTGAATGGGGTCGCTTGCGGCAAAGGCGGTCATAGAGGTGGCAGATACCAGCGTGAGGGCAAGCACCGCCACGCAGTAGCGGCGGAAGCCTTTCTTAACCTTGCCAGTCATGGGCAGCTTGGTGGTTTCCTTGTTCTCGGTTTTCTTGAAAATTCGCATAGATAAATCCTCCTTATAAATTGAATATTTCTTCCAAGTCCTCCTCGGACAGAAGCTCATAGGAAGTGCTGACAGCATTTACGCTGATTGCGTCCTTTGGAATATCGCTGTCAAACACAAGGGTTGCGACAGCCTGCGTCGGCTCGCCGTGAAGATAAGGCGGCTGCCCTCCGTCTGCTGTCAGTTTCACATTAGGATGCTTTAAGATGTCGTACTTAAAGTCCATCACGGGGCGTTCCCCTCGCACAAAAAGAAGTGCGTAGCGGTTGTCAAGCATACGCACCTCGTCTGGCGTTAAAAGCTCACGCCCTGAAATCTGGTAGTTGGTGGAATAGTTCCCGTTCCGCCCAGAGCTTTTCCCGTAGGTGTTCGTGTCGATGGTTTCCTTGCCTAAAAGCTCCGACACATACTTGTGGGTACTCTGCTCGTTGCCGCCCAGATACAGAAATTCATCGCAGTTGCCCACAATGCTTTCCCATTGCTTCTCAAAGAGGGCTTTAAGCTGTGCCAAGTTCTGCAAAATGATACTGACCGACACGCCACGGGAACGCATCACGCTTAAAATCTTGTCGAAGTCATCGGGCAGCGAAACATTCGCAAATTCGTCCATGATGAAATGGCAATGGACGGGCGGGCTGCCGCCGTACTTGTGGTCGGCAAGATAGAAAAGCTGTTGGAATAGCTGCGTGTATAAAATCGACACAAGAAAGTTAAAACTCGTATCGTTATCTGGGATTAAGGCAAACAGAGCCACTTTCTTTTCCCCCAGAGAGGGCAGGTCAAGCTCGTCCGTGGCGGTCAGCGAAGCAAGGCTTTCCAGATTGAATTTTTCAAGCCTTGCGGCAAGGGTTATCTGGATGCTCTTTAGCGTCTTTGCCGAGCCAGAGTGGTAATCTCTGTAATACTTGAGTGCGATATGCTCTGGGTTTTCCATCTCAAGGCGGTCAAACAGCTCGTCAAGGGGGCTGATATAGCTGTCGTCGTCCTCTTTGACCTCGCCTGCACGCAGAAGCTCCATGACCATCGGGAAATTTTGTTCCTCTGGCGGGGCTTCGTATTTCAGATAGAATACCAACGATAAAAGCAGCATACTCGCCGCCGTATCCCAGAACGGGTCTTGCGACTGGCTTCCTTTCGGCGTGGTCGCCTTAAACAAGTTCGTCACAAGACGCTGCACATCGTTGTCGCTCCGAAGATAGACAAACGGGTTGTAACAATGGCTCTTGTGCATATTGATTAAATCGAGTACCCGCACCTCATAGCCTTTCTTTTCAAGCAGACCTCCCACATCCCGCACGATTTCCCCCTTTGGGTCTAAGATGACCATCGAGGTGTTGCACTGCATGGCGTTGGGCTTGCAGAAAAAGCGGGTCTTGCCCGCCCCAGAGCCGCCGCACACAAGGATATTGAGGTTTCTCCTGTGTTTCCGCCCGTCCAGTCCGATACGGACATTCTGGGTCAGGAGCTTATTCTGGGTCGGGTCTTTATCTCGGTACTTCTTATTGAGCGTACCTGCGTTGCCCCATTTTGCCGAGCCGTGTTCCTCCCGTTTGCGGTAGTTCCTGCGTGTGGAGAGATAGATGCCGATGCCCATCCCGTAGGCAAGCAAAAAAATAAAGACAGTTTTCACGCTGTCCTCACATACCGTTATCTGAAACGGCTGATTGATTGCTTCGGATAGACCGCCGATTATCTCCACGATGCCGCCGCCCACATAAGGGGCGGTCAGCAGGGCAAGCCACACAACAGGAATGATGCCGCAAGCGGCAAGGATTAGGCTCGTCTTGTTCTCATCGTTCCTCATGGCACTTACAATTCACAACTCTGACTTTCTTGGTCGGGGCGTGGGCTACCGTGCTTATCAGCTCGTCAACAGGGTCGGTGGGGCGTTCCTCCTGTATCTGCTGTGTACGCAGGGTGTTGAGTGCGTTCAGCACGATATTCTTATCGTACTTATCAAGGGCGATGTGGTAGCGTTCTTCTTTCATCGGCTGCACCTCCCGTTAGCGTTCCTGCTCCTTCGACTTCGGCGGCTTGTTCTTCTCCATGCTCTTATACATATCGCTCTGGATTTCTCCGAGGACATCACGCATTGAGCCAAGCTCGCCTTTGAATGCCTGCGTATCCATTCCCTCAAACTCTTTGGGGAGCTTGCCGAAGTTAAAGCCTCTGGTATCCACGCCGTAGCGGGAGCTTACCATATAGGCGACGCAGAAGGATTTGAAGTCGGATGCGTCACGGCTCTCGTTGTACTTGAAATCAAAGACCGCCGCCGCAACCTCCTTTGACATACACACGAAAAGCTGTTCCTCGGAAAGCCCTGTCTTAATAAAGATGGTCTGCTGAGAGCTGTCATAGAAAGCGGGTACTTCCAGTTCCTCCACGGGCTGAAAGTTGGCGGGGCTTGCGTCAATCATTGCCGACACCAAATCCCGCATGGTCTTTGCTTCCTGCGGCTGCTGTCTGTCCTTTGCAGAGGTTTCAGATAAATCGTAGACCTCTTTGGCATTGTAACCGACTGCTTTCGTACCGTCGCCACGGGTATATTCCTTGCTCGGCTCAAGGATAACGACTTTCCGTGCATCCTTATTCACATACACACGGTTATTCTTCCAAGCCGATTTTTCTTTGAGCTGCATCGCTTCGGGCATCTGTGCCGCCACCAGAATGGCGTTGTTGACGGAGTAGCGGTCAAACCGCCCCTGCACATCAAGGTACTGGCGGAACGCTTCGCCGTCCGTCATCATCTTGCCGCAGGTATTGTCAATCAGCTCATAGGCTTCCTGCCTTTGAACCTGTTTCTGGGCAGCCCATTCCTCTTTATTGAAGGGACGGCTGCCGCCGTTAAAAACATCATAAATACTCATAGCTGTTTACCTCGTTCCTTTCGTTTTGGGTTTCTTTTTCTTCCTCTGGGGCTGCTTATGCTCGGTCTTTCCCGTGGCAGGCTTCGCCCTGTCGGAAGCGGAGCTTTTGTCCAGGGCGGAGCTTTTCTCCGTTTCCTGTTCTTTTCGGCTCTCCTTGATTTTCCGCAGTTCTTCCTTGACTGACGGCTTTTCTGTCTTAGTCATAGTAGCCCCCTCTGCGGATTTCTTTGGCTGCTCTGAGGTAGGCTCGGACAGAGGGGATTTTTCTGTCTTTGCCACCGAGGGGTTTGGGGCGTTTTCCTCTTTCTGCGTGGGCTTGCCCATCAGGGCGTCAAGCAGCTTGTCTTTCTCTGCTTTCTCCTGAACGCCGATGTCTGGCTCTGGCTGACCGTCCTGCGTTTCCTTTGCGTCCTTCGCCGCCGCTTTGCCGTCTTTGCTCTTTTCTGCTTCGGTCACGATAGAAGCGGTATCCACCGAAGCAAGATGGAAGCGTTCTACGATACGGCTGATTTTGGAAGCGTCCTCGGCTCTGGCAATCACATCCACCTCCGCATTGGGGTCTTTGTTCTTCCTGTCTGTGAGGACGCAGTAAAGGACGCCGTACTTTTTCGCTTCCTGCGTGAATTTCTGCAAATCGCCACGCTTGACGGTAAAGACCTTTAACTCCTTGCCAGAACGCAGCATCGAAGTCAACCTTGCCTTGCCTTTGGTTTTCTTTTCTTCTTTGAGAATGGAATACAGGAGGATGGCGATATTCTTCGCACCTGCCCCTGTGATTTTGGCAGCGACTTCAAATCCCTCCAAGCTCATCCGCACGATTTGTTCCGCCGCTTCGCCGCCTGTGTTCATCTTTCCTCAGCTCCTTTCCTTGCTGTCTGTTTTCGTCTGCCCGTATCACTTTCAGTTTTTCTTTGAGGGTATCGCTGCGGGCTTCGATACCCTCGCACAACCTGACCTCCTTCCGCAAAAATTTCATACGCTCCGTGATTCCCGAAAGCTGAGCCTTGACCGCTTCTTTTTCTTCCCCGACAGATTTTCGGGATTGGGAATAAAGCCCCTTACGCTGTTCGGTCAGCCCCGCTATTTCAGATTGCAGGGAGCGTTTATAATTACAAAGCTGCTCCACCGTATCAATGTGGTTGCGGCAGAGCAGCCTTGTTTCCTGTGTGATGGCTTCCATCTTCATCAAATCATCTTTCAGGAGATAGTGAAGCCGTGCGTAATTCTGTTTTCTGTTCTTCGGCAGGATGCCGAGCTTATAGCAGTAATGGAGATACAGCCCACGCAAGCCGCCGATTTTCTTGGCGGTCATCAGATTGCCTTTGACACGGTACGCCTTTGTCTGCGTCTGCGGCTTCGTGAAGCGTTGGAATTTGACCGCATAGGAATTTTCCTTAATGCGTTCCACAATCCTCTCGTTGGTGTAATCCTCTCCGAGCTTGTAGAGCCGCTTCGGTCTTTTCCATCCTTTCCCGATAATCGTCCAGTATTTACGGTTGGGGTCGAAGCTCACTCGGTATCCCATTTCCGCCATCTGCCTGTCAAAGTCTTTAAGGGTAAAGGATTTGGAGATGGCTTCGTCCACCGCCTGCCGTGCCACATTATCCCGTGTGGGTCGCCCCTCCTTTTCCGCTTGGTAGAGGGCATAGGGCTTTTTCTTCCCGCTTGGGTGTTCGATGACCGACAACGCATACTCACGGCAAAGCTCATCGGAACGCTTACGGAGCAGCCGCAGGTTTTTCTTGTTGTCGTGGTAGTGCTTCCCGTCTGCAAAGGAAACGGAATTGACGACAAAGTGGTTGTGCAGGCACTCCGTATTTAGGTGGGTGGCGACAATGACCTGAAACCTGCCGCCCCACATTTTCTCCGCCAGTTTTACGCCTACCTCATGGGCAACCTCTGGCGTGACCTCACCGTGCTTGAAGCTCTGGAAGCCGTGGTAGCAGACAATCTCGCTCGTATCGTTCCATTGTGCTTTGGCAATCATCATCTCATCCCTCGCTGTGGCGGGGTCGCAGTTGACGCCCGTGACGAAAAACCGCTGCTCGGTCTTGTCCTTGTTGGTGGCGTACTCCATCACATCCACCATCGCCTGTAAATCGCTCTCGCTGTATTTCGGGTTGGCGGTCTTTTCTGGGTTTTCGGCGTAGTCGATGGGGTGGTCGAGCCTGCCTTTCACATCCCATATCTCGCAGACCGCCATTATCCCGTCTGCTTTCTGGGGAGCAGGTAGGCTTTGCTGACCTCCAGACGGAAGTCACGCCACCGCTTGGCTTCCTCACGGAGCATGGGTGCATCCACGAAGTCAAGGGCATTGGCTTTCGCCGCAAGCTGGTTGATGCGGTTTCCGATAGCCGACAGCTCCCGCATTATCTGGTAGAACTCTGGGTCTGGCTTCTCGCAGAGCCGATAGCCCATCAGCATGGAGCGAAGCAACGCTTCCTTAGACCGCCCTGACTTTGCCACAAGCCCATAGAGGTAGGCGGCTTCCTCGTCATTCAGACGGAAAAGTATCTGCACATTTCTTTTTCGCATCGCAGTCCTCCCTCCTTTCGGAGAGCCTGTTAATCTGAAGCAGGCACATAAAGACAACGCCGATGACGCTGCCGAGCATTGTGCCGATGAGGAAAAATAAAAACTCACTCATTCTTTAAGACTCCTTTCTTGACCGCCACACTTGGGCGGATATTCTTTTATGGGGTATTAGGGGATTTCCCCTAACAAGCGAATTTGGGCGTCCATCGGGAGATGGATAACCAAATTCAGTGCTTGGTAAGACATTACTCTCCGCACTCGTCCTCATACATACATTCTCCACGCACGGGGCAGAAGTACAGACAGTCCGAACAATCCTCATGCTCCAGACACTCGTCCTCGCCCTCCGTTTCTTTACAGCCGTCCTCATCATGCTCGTCTGCTTCCGCAATATCGGCTTCGCCGCAGACAAAATCCTCATCGGAAAACTCGATAAGGTCGGTATCAAAGAGAATGATTTTGACCTTCTCCGCCGCCTGCTTTGGGCTGTCGGCATAGACGGAAATGGTCTTTTCATAGTGTCCTGTGAGCGTTACATCATACTTTTTCAATGGTTAAATCCTCGCTTTCATTCTTAAATTTAGGGTTGCTTTCACTGCGTTTCTTCAGAAAATCTGCTATACAATCAACGGGCATCACTCCTTTCACGGGCGGGCTTTTGCCTTGCAAGCCCCAGATAGGACATTAAAAAATCGTTGACATCCTTGCCTGCGGGCGGCGGGTTGTCAACGATTTTATAATCCTTTTTCAGTAATTCGGTTAAGGCGGCAGTACATAGCCTGCCTGTCTTGTCATTGTCCAAATGCAGGATAATGGTCTTGATTTGCGGATTTTCCCGCAGGTAGGTGGAGAGGGCAACGGGGATTTTGCTCTCGGAAATCTCCTTTTTGGGCTGATACACGCCCGACAGGGAGAGCAGGTTTTCCGCACGGTAATCCTTTCCCTCGCATTTGAGGTAGGTGGCATAGGACAATAAATCAATGGCGGCTTCAAATAAATGCACCTTGTCTGTCGGCTCTCTTGCCAGAAGTCGGAACGAATACCGCTTGTCGCTGCCCGATGCGTCGCCCTTAAAGGAGCTGCCGAGCGTACTCCGTAACGCCGCATACTTTGGCACACCATTTGCGTCCTTGCCGACAAAAACAGCGTTGTGGTACTTCCTGCTCTCAAAGATAATGCCCTCCGCAATGCACTCCTGAATGAGCGAAAAATCAATGCCACGCCCGAACAGGTAATCTGTCACTCGGTCTGCGTTTGGATTTTTCTCTGGCAGAAGCAGCACCTTCGGCTCATCTTTCTTTGTCGCAGGGGGCGGCGGTTTCCACTCCGCCGTAATGCCTGTGAGGGCTTCGACAGCTTCCACAAAACCGTACTCCCTGACCTTGATGAGATAATCGAGGGCGGAAACGCCGCCGATACCTCTTGACCACCAGTACCATTTGCCGTTGGAAATCTTTAAGCTGTCGTGTTCCCTCGTACAATAGACATTGCCCGCCACACGCTTCAGGTTGCTCGGCTCATACCGTTGCAGGTAAGAAAGCAAGTCCATCTGCCGTGCCTGCTCGATGACCTCTGGGGCAAGCTGCACATAGGGTCGGTTTCTTCTCAATGGGCAGTCACCTTTCTTTCCCAGACAGTATTTTCTCCGTCTTAACCATATAGTCCTTAAAATCCGTTATGGTCTGGCGTAAATCCTCCATGTGGGAATAATCCCGCCCAAGCCATTCCTCATAGATTTCCTGCAACAGATTGGGGGATTTCATCAGGGCTTTTGCCGCCTGCGGGGAATAATCTGCATCGGAGAAGCACTCGGCAATATCGCTCTTTAAGGCGATTTGATACGCCGCATCGTAAATTTCCTGCGGCGGCTTGCCCTGCATTTCCTCCCGAAAAACGGAAAGCTCCCGCTGTACTTTTTCAGTCAGCTTTCGGTTAAGGGATTGTCTGTACTCCTGATAGTTCAATCATGCACCTCCTTGAAAATAAAATAAGCCGAGGGATTTTCCGTTAAGAAAACCTCTCGGCTATGTAAAAACAATCATTATTTAAGCATATCCCAACTTATTTTTTCTTTCGCAACAAAATATTTCTCATCCATTGTATCACTATCCGCTAACCTAATTACGGGATTTTCATGGTCAAATATATATTCAATGTCTAATGTATAATACTCATATAGTCTGTTCAAAATTCGATTAAGTAAATATACCTGTTTTTCCTTACTGTTCAATTTTTCATCATCATCAAACACGATTTTCTCTAAGGGAACACAATACTCGAAACAATAGTATGTGCTATTTTCAAAAAAATCTGTTCCTATACTTCTACACTTTAAGAAATCAGCTAAAATTCCTATAAATTCTGGCACATCATATAATTCTCTGGCATAATTATTTCGGTATAACAAATCTTTAAGCAAAAAACCATTAAAACAAAAATCAATTCTATTTGTGTTATGCCCTAAACGCCACCTCAAATATGGAATATATTCTTGGTTAGTATCTTCAAGTGATACTTCGCTTCCTTTATATATCAACTTCAAATATTTATCGCAGACAGAAAATTCCACATCGTGTTCTTTCAAAAAATGTGTTATAGCATTTTCTCTTGATAACAGTTCAAAAAGATTATTCCCTGCATTACAATCATTAGAAGTATTTAATCGTCTGCTTAAATGAAAGAATAAAACTTCATCCAATTCTTGGCTTGGTATATGAGTTTCTATAAAAGAGTTGAACACATCATTCAATTTACCACCATCAACGAATTGGTCTTGTTGAGCTTCATTGCCTGCAAATTCAAATAGGTCAAATAAATCTTTAAAAGTAACGCCAAGATAAGAACAGATAGAAATTTCCATTGTTTCTTTTGTGTGCGTGTCTATATACATTATTCTACCACCTCTTTCTGCGAATAAAATCGTATCACATTTTTATGAATTTTTCTACCTCTGCGGCTATGTAAAAGACGGCATCAGCTTCACGCCAACGCCGCCGTTTTCTTCGGTCAGTCCGTTATAAAACTCCCGCTTTTTTCAGATAGCCTACGCCGTCATAGCAGCCACGCAGGTAAACCGACTGCAATTCCATATCTACAAGTTGGTTTTTCAGCTCCATCACTTGGATAAGAGCCGCACATTCTTCCTTCGTCAGCTCTGCCGCCTGCTCGCTGTCGCACACGCCTAAGACGGCGGGATATTTCTTATACAGGCTCTCAATCGTATCCTGCAACGCTTGGTATTCCTCGTTTTCCTTACCTAACTTTGCGATGACAGAGCTTAAATATTCGTTGAAGATATTGCTGTGGACATCTACAAAGGTTTCAAATCTGAATGCATCAGACACCGCTATCACCTCCGACATTCTCTAAATCTACACCTATTATACTGCCCACTTTTCAGCAATACAAATGTGCAAACGCAGATTATCGCTCACGGCTGGCACATTTTCTTTCGGGCTGTTCCTCGGTTTGCTCTGGCTCGGTATCCAAAACGGAAGTGTCTTTCTCGTCCAGATTAAGCTCGATGTTGAGGGCGTTCAGCCGTTCCGTCTTTTCTTTCAGCTCATCCTCAAAGGCAAAGGGCTTTAATACCTCGGTCTTTGCGTTGGCAAGCTGCTCTAAGGTTTCCGCCTTTCGGGTCTTGGCGGCTTCCAGTCTGGCGGGGAGCTTCGCAAGCTCGTTCTCTATTCGGGTCAGGTTTCCCAGAGCGTCAGTTCCTAACTCTACCTTGTGCTTTGCTGCTCCGCAGAGATTAAGACAGTAATGGGTGTTCAGGGTATCATAATAAACCTCCATCCGAAAGCCACGGTAGCTGCCGATTTCCACGGGATTTGCAAGGGGATTTTCCTTGCAGACCGCCAAAAGCATTTCGCCTGCGTCCGATTTCTCCTTATAGGTCACGCCCTTTATAGTCATGGGGCAGAACTTTTCCTCTCCCTGTATCTTGTGCTGCTCGACAAGGGCGGCGTCGCTTTCATAGCCTGCGATGAGTTCCTCGTATTTCTGAATGGTCTGGGGAAAGTATTTTAGTATCTTATCCTCAAGGTCGTAATGCTCGGAAAGATAGCTCTGCTTCAATACTTTCAGCTTCGACACCTGCATATCCAAGTCCATTTTTTCCTTAAACCGTTCATCGCCTGTGGCAAGCATTTTGACTTCCGCAAAGGAAAGAGCCACCTCGTCCACATCCTCGGCGGAACGCACGGGGCTTTTGCTCGTCATTATCTGCGAGATAAATTTCTGCTTGCTTTCCACAAGCTGATAGAGGTATGCGTCAAAGGTCTGCTCCGTCACATAGCGGTAAACCTCCACCTCTGGGAACATATTTCCCTGTCGTTCAATCCTGCCCTGACGCTGCTCCAAATCCGAAGGTCGCCACGGGCAATCGAGGTTATGGATGGCAATGAGCCTGTCCTGCACATTCGTGCCTGCCCCCATTTTCTGGGTAGAGCCGAGTAACACACGCACCTCGCCGCTTCTGACCTTTGCGAAAAGCTCCTTTTTCTGTGCGTCCGTGTTCGCTTCGTGGATAAACCGCACCTGCTCGGCGGGAACGCCACGGGCGATGAGCTTCTCCCGTATATCGTCGTAGACATTGAACGTGCCGTCATTTTTCGGGGTGGAGAGGTCGCAGAAAATGAGCTGTGCTGCTTTTGTATCGGCGTGTTCCTCCCAGATACGGTACACATTATCAATGCAGGCGTTGACTTTACTGTTCGGGTCGTCTGGCAGCATCGGGTCTATCATCCTCTGGTCAAGGGCAAGTTTCCGCCCGTCGTTGGTCACTTTGAGCATATTGTCGATTTGCGGCTCGACAAGCCTTGCCCGTATTTTCTCCGCCCGTTTCGCAAGGGAAGCCACCATTTCGCTCTGGATTTCGCTCGGCTTGGTCTTGATGTTGTGGTAGTTGACCTTCGGCACGGGGAGCTTTAGCATATCGGCGGTCTGAATATCCGCCACCTCACGGAACATCTGCATCAGCTCTGGCAGGTTGTGGAACTTGGCAAACCTCGTCTTGGCTCGGTAATTCGTGCCTTCGGGTGCGAGTTCCAACGCTGTGACCGTTTCGCCAAAGGTGGACGCCCAACTGTCAAAATGCTGCAAGCCATTTCTTGCGAGGGTGTCGTACTGCAAATATCTCTGCACGGAGTACATTTCTACCATCGAGTTACTGATAGGCGTACCTGTGGCAAAAATCGTGCCACGGCTGCCCGTGATTTCGTCCAGATAGCGGCATTTCATAAAGAGGTCGCTTGACTTCTGGGCTTCGGTCTGGGCGATGCCGCCCACATTCCGCATCTTCGTGTAAAGGTACAGATTTTTGTAAAAATGGCTCTCGTCAATGAAAAGCCTGTCAACGCCCAACTGCTCAAAGTCGATGACCGTATCCTTCCGCTTGGTATCGTTTAATTTTTTGAGCTTGGCTTCAATGCCTTTCCTCGTTTTCATAAGCTGCTTGACCGTGAACTGCTCGCCGTGGGATTTCTGCACCTCGTCAATGCCCATCTCTATATCGTCAAGCTGCCGTTGGAGCTGTTCTCGTTGCCGTTCCACGCTCATCTGGATTTTTTCAAACTGCGAATGTCCGATAATAACTGCGTCGTAATCGCCCGTGGCAATCCTGCCGCAAAACTTTTTTCGGTTGGCGGTTTCAAAATCCTGCTTGGTGGTAACGAGAATATTGGCACTCGGATAGAGCCGCAGGTACTCGGAAGCCCATTGCCCCACAAGGTGGTTGGGTACGACAAACATGGATTTCTGGCACAAGCCTAACCGCTTGCTTTCCTGTGCGGCGGCTACCATCTCAAAGGTCTTGCCTGCCCCTACCTTGTGGGCAAGGAGCGTATTGCCGCCGTAAAGGATATGGGCGATGGCGTTGACCTGATGGGGTCTTAGCGTAATCTCTGGGGAGATGCCGCCGAAAGTGATGTGCTGCCCGTCATATTCACGGGGTCGCTTGCTGTTAAAGGTGTCGTTGTAATAACGGACAAGGCGGTTTCTGCGTTCTGGGTCTTTCCATATCCAGTCTTGGAACGCCTGCTTGATGACCTCCTGTTTCGCCTGTGCCGCCATCGTTTCTTTCTGGTTGAACACGGCTTTTTTATTGCCGTCCTCGTAAATATAATCGAAAATGCGGGTGTCCTTTAAGTTTAAGGTGTCCTCAATAATACGGTAGGCGGAAGCCCTCTTTGTGCCGTAGGTGCTTTCCGCCTTGACATTCCCAAAATCGGAACTCTTATTCTCGATAAACCAGTCGCCGTTGTATGAGGTGTAGCGTACCCTTAACCTGCCTGCGGCGTGGCTTGACGGAGTTAGAAGCTCCATGACAAACTGCTGTATATCGGTTTCGGGTATCCATGTTGTACCCAGACGGACGGAGATTTCCGCCGCACTCAAATCCTTTGGGATGACCTGCTTTAAGGCTTCCACATTTAGGGAGAGGGCAGGGTCGGACTTCGCCGCTATCTCTGCGATTTTCAGCTTTTCCCGCACATCGCCCGACAGGTATTCGTCTGCCGTCACATACTTTGCAGGCTCGGAGTTTGGCACTCGGAAGATAACGCCCCTTAGTTCCTCTGCGATTTCCTCCTGCGGCTTGCCTGTGAGCTGTGCCATATAAGGCAAATCCACACGGGCTTTCTCTCCGATGGAGAGGGCAAGGGCTTCGCTCGCCGTTTCCACGGAAGTGATTTCCCTGTGGGGCTTTATCGTCCGTTTGGAGAACATATCCGCCTTGCGTTTGAAGTTCCCCTCATCGTCAAGCACTTCGAGGGAGCATAAGAGGAAGTAGCTTTCATCGGCGGCAAAGGCAAGGTAATTCCCTCGGTTGTTGATAAGCCCGTACTTTGCGGTAAAGGCGTCATAGAGCCGATTTAAGGTTTCCTGCTCCGTGCGTATCAGCTCGTCGGGGCAGTCATTGGTCTGGTAGTCAATCAGCTTCCTCACGCAATCCCTGATTTCAAGCAGCCCTTTCACACGGTTTGCCGCCGTCATGGACAGCGTGGCAGGGGTCATGCGGTCATTCTCACGGAAGTAAACCTGACCGTCCACAAGGGTATAAGAGAAGTTCCGCACATTGGGGTCGGCGGGGATGGAGTTGTCCTGCTCATCGGAGATTTCATCAATCTCGGCTTCATAATCGGGTATCTCGCCGTCTATCCTCTGCATCGCTTCGGAAAGAAGCTCGGAGAGGGGTCTGTCCTTATCCGCTTTGCAGGCAGCTTCCAACTTCCCGAAACGGGTGGTTTCGTTTACCATCCGCCCAAGCACCATTTTGGGATGCTCTACAAAGTAGCTGTTCATCGTGACGCCGTTCTCGTCCGTGTCAAGGTAAATCCAGTCTGGCTCGACATCCACAATGCGGTCACGCTTCTGCAAAATCAGAATATCGCTCGTAACCTCCGTGCCTGCGTTGGCTCGGAAAGTGTTATCTGGCAGCCTGACCGCCCCCAAAAGTTCAGCTCTCTGGGCGATATATTTCCGTACCTCTGGGCTTGCCTTATCCATCGTTCCTTTGGAAGTGACGAACATCACAACGCCGCCCGTGCGTACCTTATCCAGAGCCTTTGCGAAAAAGTAGTCGTGAATGAGGAACTTCTGGGCATTGTAGCGGCTGTCGTCCACCTTAAACTCGCCAAACGGCACATTGCCAAGCACCACATCAAAATGGCTGTCGGGCAGTTTCGTGTCCTCAAATCCCTCCACGGCGATATTTGCTTTCTGGTAGAGCTGCTTCGCAATCGCTCCCGTCAGCGGGTCGATTTCCACACCGTGGAGCTTCGAGCCTGCCATGCTTTCGGGGAGAAGCCCGAAGAAATTGCCTGTGCCGCAGGACGGCTCTAAGATATTGCCCTGCGTAAAGCCCAGACGGTCAAGGGCTTCGTACATTGCCTTAATCACAACAGGCGGCGTATAGAACGCCGTCAAGGTGGATTCTTTCGCCGCACGGTATTCCTCTGGGGAGAGGCTTGCGTAAAGCTCCGTAAACTCATTCGCCCACGCTGCGTTGTTCTCATCAAACGCCATCGACAGACCGCCCCAACCGACATACTTTGATAGGGTTTCCTGTTCTTCGGGTGTGGCAAGGCGGTTTTCAAGCTGAAGCTCATGCAGGAGATTGACCGCCGCCATGTTGTTACGGAATTTCTCTTTTGCCCCACCGATGCCTAAGCTGTTATCAGTGATGCGGTAATTGCGGCGGTCAGCAGAGAGGGCAGGGATTTCTTTTTCCTGCTTTTGCTCTGGCTCGCCAGTCCATATCGTCTGGATGACAATATCATAGGGCAGACCATTTTCCACGGCAGGGTATTCCGCCACGGTTTCAGTTATCAGCTCTGTGGGAGCATCTGTTTTTTCTTCGGGCGGTAATTTCTTTTCAGCCTGCTGTTTCAAGAGCCTGCGGATATAGCCGATTTTCTCCACACGGTTAATCGGGAAGCCCACATTATTCTGGAAAGTAATATCACGCAGGGAAACATCGCCGCCGATTTCGTTTACGCTCTCAATGAAATAGCTGCGGTTGTCTATCGTGATTTTCCTGCCGATAAGGTCGGCGTTTTCCTGTTTTGCGGCTTCACGCTCGGCGTCCTTTGCCGCAAATAATTCTGTGATATGCTCGGCACTATTTAATGTGTCGGCGTTTTCCTGTGCTTCTTCCTCGGTTTCAAAGGTCTGGTAAACGCCGCCCACATCATAATACTGTCCGTCCTGCCCCTCTGGTACGGTATTATCCCGTATGATAAAGGGGTCGGCAAAAGCGTCGGAAGTCTGCTCTACGGTATAACGGGGAACGGCAGGAGCTGAAACAATGGGTACGCCTTTTTCTTCGGCAAGCTGCTTAAAGTCTGCGAAAACCTCTGCATCCATAACCATTCCTGACAGTTCGCCGTTTTCGTCAAAGCTCATGGCTTCGTCAATTAGGAAATGGTAAAATTCCATGCCACGCCATTCATTCTCGTCATCTCTGGCAACAATCTCATTGTCAGCATAGGAAAGCCCTATATCGTCCATCTTCATCTGGGAGAGGACAGCATACAGAATATCTATCTCCCTGTCTGCAACCGATTTTTCTGCTTCCTTAACAGGCACAAACCATTCGTTTTCAAAGGACATAATCTCTGCAAGGAGCGTTTCGTCCTCTGGGGTCAGCTCGGTATGCTGCGTGAGGAACGGCACGAACACATCACGCCCGAAACGCAGGCTTTCCATCTGCTCGTTGTAATAATCTTCGCCCTGCCGTTTCCATTCAGCGATATACGGGCAGCTCGGAGAAAGGCAGTAATCATAGTAGTTCTTGATGTGGGCAATCAAATCCCCCTCGCCATCGCCAATATCAAACCGCCCCTCGTAGGTGTGTTCCTCGCCGCCGATGACCGCCTGAATTGTAAAATCGGTCTTATGATACCAACCGACATGATTATCCTCGTTCTCCCGTTCCCGATGCTGCTTCTCGTCCAGAACGCCAAGCAGCCTGTTCCCAAGAGCGAAGCTCAAATCCGTGTAACGGTCATTCAGCTCCCTATCATAAAAGGCAGGATGCTCGGAGAAGCCGATAGAAAGCGTGATACCGTCTGCCTGTTTTTCGGACGGTATTTCTGATTTTGCCGTATCGGTGACAATGACCTTTAAGTGGTCGTTGGCGGGATTTTCTTTCAGTTTTTCCTCAAAGTCTGCTCGGCTTAACTCCTTGCCGAACAGGGGAAATTCCACATTCCGCAGGGATACGGCGTTTTCATCGAAAGCGGAGATTTCGTATTTATCCGCCCCGATATATACCACATCATCCTCATGGAAAAGATAGCGGATGGGATGCAGCTCCATAAGCTCCTGCGAAAAACGCCACGCATTGCTGCGGCTGTAAACATCGGCTGTTTTGCCCTGCACGGATTTCAGGAAGTCTACAAGCTGCTGTACGGCGGCAGGGTCGGCAAGTTGTATTTCCATCTGTTCGGCGGTCATATCAGCAAAATCGGTACGCCCCACCTCGGAAAGCAAAGATTTCTCATAGCCGTCCAAGTCACGGATAAAGTCAGAGAGCCGCAGGGAGAGGGTATCCCGCTTATCGGCAGGCGGCAGCTCCCGTTTGCTTTCGATAAATCGTTGCCTTGCGATTTTCCTCTGGGTGTCGATTTCATACTGCGAAGCTTCAATGCTCTCCAAAAAATCGGCATAATGTTCTTTCTCTTTGGCGTTCAGATAACGGTCATTCTTAATCAGCTCCCGCAGCCGTTTTTCTACCTTAGACCAACTGAGCCGCAGGTCTGGATTGGTATATGAGCCTTGCTTTTCAATGCCGATGCCTTTTGCATCGTGCCATTCGCCGCCCCTCGTTCCGTCTGGGTAATCATGTGTGCCGCCGCCTGTGCCATATTCATTTTTGAGAAAAGCGATATTGCTTTTGCTGTCCTCATTCTTCTGGAATTGGCGGTAAATACGGTATTTTCCGTTCTGAAAACTACTTCCCTTTAACAGAACAGAGTCAATATCCTCCTGAGAAACGGCAAAAGCAGAGGATTTTTCGTCCTCTGCTTCAGCTATCATTTCTATCTGTTCCTCTACGGTTGGGAGATTGGCGGTAACTTCGTTCTCGTTGGCAACGCTGCCCTCGGCAGGCTCTGGCTCTAATTGTACCGAAGGCACTCCTTCCGCCTGCCAATCATCCTTCGCCTGCGGCTCGGATTCTTGGGGCGTCAGTTGTAAATCAGTTCTCTGAGGATGACTTCCTCCGCCTGACTGCGGATGTTGTTCATAAGCCCCAGCCACTGCATCGGGGCTTTCTCCTTCAATTCCTCCGTCACGCCCTGCTGTTCGGAGAGCTGCTTCGTCAAAAGCTCCAACCTCTGCAACGCCGCCTGCTCCGTCTGGTGCAGGTAGCTGTTCAGCCCGCCCGTTGTCAACAGGTTCAGGTAGGTCACTCGTTTGTGCTTCTCCAGATAATCCCTGTGCATCATAGCGTACCTGCCAAGCGGAAGTTCTGGCTCTGTCGGTAATGTGAGGTCGGGAATAAGGTAATCCCCCTGTTTGGTGTAAGTGATTTCGCTCATTGTATTCGCTCCTTTCGGGTTGTTCTCTGCCTACATCATAGCGATTTCGGGATTGCTGTGCAAAGGTACGATTTTGGTTTTTCTCCGCCATTTGCACATTTCGGATGGAGAGGGAGATTTCCCTTAAAGCCATTTCCGCAATATCGCTTGTGGCAATGCCGATGGCGTTGAGGGTCTGCGGCGTATTAAAATTCGTTATATCCGCAAAGTCCTCACGGTCAAAATATTCCGCAGTATCTATCCCGCATCGGCTCATCAGCATATAGGCTACGCTGTTTGTGGCGAGCCGCTTGTAGATAACTTCTATATTATAATCGTCAAGCTCCTCCAAAAAGCTGTCCTTTACATAGCCCCTGAGCTGTGCGGTATAGTCCTGCAAGTTGTCCTCCACGGCGTTTCTCGCCGTTTCCATCAGCACATCGGCAAGCCCGCCATTTCCCACCTCGCCAAACCTGTCGGAAAGCCTTTCAATGACCGCCTGCTCGTATCGCCCGCTCATCTGCCATATCGGAACGGGGCGGCTGCCGTAATAGCCTTCGTGGGTGTCCGACACATCGAAATAATATTTAAGGGTGTTCCTGCGTCCTTTCGTATCAAAGACGGCAATGCCCTTGCTGTCCTTGTTTACCCAACGCTTAAACTGTTTGTTCCAAGTTTCGAGCTTCGCCACGGCGACAGCATCGGGGCGTTGGGCGTAAATCAGGAGCTGCTCGTCAAAGCGGCACTTATAATTGCGGCAGGCAGAGGACAAAAAGTTCTGCCACGCCTGCGGGTTTCTTGTGACGGTCTTGCTTGTTCGCTGATACAGCTCCGTGATTAGCTGATATTTCGCAGCCATGTGTGATGCACCTCCTTTTTCCTGTGCCTGCCCCTGCCTTTAGGCAGGAGAAAAACTGATTTGGTTTCGTTCCATGCGTTTTGCAAAGTCGGTCAGGGCGTAGGAAACGCCGTCAATCTCTGCGTGTTCTTTATCCTGATAGCGGCAGAGGGCAAAGCTGTCATCCCCATTCCCGTAAAACAGGCGGAGAAAACCGCCGTCTGGGATGGAAAAGAGAGCCTTGCCCCCGCTGTCGGTAAAGCAGATGTTATTCTCCCTTTTCACGCTGCACCTCCGCCAGAAAAGAAATGACCTTGTTCGCCTTAATACTCTTTTGCAGGTCGTTGATAAGGGCAATATCCGCCACCGTGATGCCCTGCATGGAGAGAATGTCGTCCATCGTCATGGCGGCGATGGCTTTTTCATCGGTAAAGCCTGCGTCCAAAACCTTGTTGATGACCTTGACCGCTTTCTGGTTGACTGCCATATCAAAAATCCTCCTTATCGTTCATAATCTTTGTGCTTCGCCGCTTTCTGGGGCGGCTCTTGGGGCTTCGGCTCATAGGTCGCCCCGTTCCTTTCCATACGCTCGGCAAACTCGCAGATATGGTAAAGGTTGTTGCCGATTTCCGTATGGTACTCGTCAATGAAGCGGCAGGGATATTCCTGCTTTTCCTTCCATGCGGTTGTAACGATGATTTTGCCGCCGTCTGGGATACGGAACAGTTCTTTATAATGCGGGTCGATAAAGCGGATGCCCTGCTCGGCTCTGCCGATATGCCTGTCAAGCCATTCCTTCACATAGCAGTAACAGTAAAAATTGTAATCGCCCCTTGTGGGGTTGCATCGGAACAGAAAGGCGTGTTTCTCCGTATCGGCTCGGAAGCCATACTCCACGCAGTAGCTCCCCTGAAACGCACTCACGGGATAGCGTCTTGCATAGGCACTCATATCATAGCGGTTGTACAGAAGCCCTTTGTCCTCCCGCAGTTCGTTGATAACCGTATCAAGCTCCGCCTTAAATTCGTCCGTTTTCCATTGCTCTCTGGTATCAAACCAAGTGGTGTAAAAGCCGTAGCCAGAGTCGGCAAAATCGCCACGCAGATGCCCGATGTTACCCGTCTGCCCTTCAAGCTGCATACTCTGGGCATAGGTGTATTTCTGTTCTTCAGGCAGTAAAGGTCGTATCTCCATCAGCTTTCCTCCTGTCTTTTTTGCTTTTTCTCTCTCTGCTCGTCCAAAATCTTTCGGATACACACATCGCAGAAAATAACATGACCGCACTTATATCGGGGATAAGGGCAGGTCATACAGTCATATTTTTTCTGGCTGCTTTCCGCAGCCTTTTTATCGCTCACGGTCATCACCGCTTTTCTGCTTCGGGGCAGGGGGATTGTTGTAGGGCATACGGCACTCCCTGTTGTACCGTTCACTCAGGCTTTCCCTTGCCGCCGACAGCTCGTTGCAGTAGCAGCCCCAAAAGTAATTGTCGCTGCCCTTACAGTACCAACACACATAAGGGTTGGGGGCTTTCGGGTTATGACCGATGACAAGCTCCGTACTCCCGATAGTACAGCTCTCTATGATTTCATAGCCCTGATTGGAGCGTTTCTCATTTTCCATAAGCACCTCTCATTCTTTGGCATACTTCCGATATGCCTTTTCGCCAGTCGCCCGCCGCTTCTGCGTGGGGCGGCTTCCCGCCAGTTCTGGATGCTTCGCCTGTAACTTGCGGCGTGTCCTGCTGACGCTCTCAAAGCTCGGCAAGCCGAGATAGTTATGCTGCGTCATTATCTCCGCAAGGGGCATCGCCCCCGCATTTTTCAGGCATACATTACAGAGGGCAAGGTACAGCACCATATCGTCGTTTCGGGCGTCCTCATTCTTTTCCAGAATGGCTCTGACTTTCTTTTCAATGGTTTTTAAGTTTCGCATAGCTTCCTCCATAAATGGAAAGAGGGCGGCTCTCTTGCCGCCCCCCGTTCCGAAAACTTCATGGGTTACTTATTCTTTCTGTTTTTGACATTGAGCCAGACTGCCGCACCTACGATAAACACGACAAGCACAATGGCGATAATGGTTTTTGCATCCATCCCTTAGTCCTCCTTCTTCTTTTTTCTGCCCTTAAAGGCAGCTACGCCGAGGACACCTGCACCGAGGACGCAAGCCGCCGCAAGCGTTCCCCAGAGAACAGGGTTGAAGTCGTCGCCTGTTTTCGGGGTGTCACGCAGCTCATTGTGCATCGTGACCGTCACGGTTTCGTCCGTCTTGACCGTCACTTTCTGGTCGGCAGGCAGGATATAAGAGGAAGATGCCTTGTCATTTACTTCGGACACGGTATATTCCCCGATACGCAAGCCCTCGATAATGATTTCGCCGTTTTTATCGGTAGTAAAGGTCTGGTCATACCCGTTGTTTCCGATAACTCGGAAAGAAAAGCCCTCCACCTTGCCGTCAGAGGAAGTCTTGACGATTTTAAGGCTGCCTTTCTGTGCTTCGTTTAAGAAGCCCTTGCCTGCTTCATTTTCCACGATATAGGTTTTGCCGTTTTCCTCGATGGATATAGGATAAACATTGTCGTCCAGAATGAAGCCCTCTGGGGCTTTCGTTTCCTTCACAAAATATTTTCCGTAAAGCAGTTCCTTCATCTGGTAAACGCCGCCGTCAAGCTCGGTCATCTTTCCAAGCAGCTCATCGTCCTTATCCAGTTCGCCGTTGCCGTTGGTGTCGGCGTAGATTTCAAACTCCGCACCTGTGAGCTTGTTGTCGGGATAGTCCTTATCCACCTTTGTCAGTTCGATATTTCCACGGATGCGGTAGTTGACAAGGGAGATTTCCACAACCTCGTTCACCTCGCCAATCGTCACGGCGATTTCTTCCTCAGAGAGTACAAACCCTTTCGGGCTTTCGATTTCACGGACAATCCATGTGCCATACGGTACTTTCTCAAAGGAGAAGCTTCCGTCCTCTGCGGATGTGGTTGTAGCAATGGCGGTTTCCTTTGTAAACTCGGTTGTGCCGGTCTTAAAAATGCCCATAACAGCACCGCCCAGAGCGTTCCCGTCCTCATCGGATTTTTTACCGTTTATTGAGCCATAAATAATCTCGTTGTTAATCGCTTCGCCCTCGTTGGCGGTAATCTTCACAACCGCCGTTTCCTGCCCTGCGTACTCAAAGACAACAGGATATTTGCTATCATCTAAGATATAGGCGGAGTTTGTGCTGATTTCCTGCACATAGTAGCAGCCCATCGGCAGGTCGCTGATTGCCTTTCCGTGACCGCTTTCATCAAGGGAAATAACTTCAAGCAGACCGTCAGCAGGGATGACCGTGCCGTCTGCGGCGGTGAGTTCCTCGGCGGCATACAAGCCGAAGGTCACATCAAAGATTTCGCCGTTTGTGCCGATGCCGTAAGCCTTATCAACCGCAAGGCTCTTTACAAGGTCGATTTCCACACGCTGACGCTCATTGACAAAGCCCGTGGCGGTTTCCGTAACAGCCACTTCCTGTCCTGCATAAACAAGCTCAACGGAGTGGGTTTCCTCATTCAGCACCATGCCATACGGGGCTGTGGTTTCCTTCACTTCGTATTTACCCAGATACAGTTCTTTGGATTTTGCCGTGCCGTCTGCACCTGTGGTAACGGTATCCACTACCTCGCCCTTAGAAGCACGGAGCGTACCGTCCAGAGTGTAAATATCCTCGGCGGCGGTAATCTCATAGACCGCACCTTCCAAGCCGCTTACGGAGAAAATCGGCTGATACAAGCCCTTGTCGCCTGCCACGGTGGAGAACACCTCGCCTGACTTTTCAACCGTAACCGTGCCTTTCTGTGCCATGTTGGAGCGTACTACCTCAATGAGCGTGATGCCGCTTTCCTCCTCGGAATTTTCCTGCACCACATCAAAATAGACAGGTTCGGAGTTTAATACATACCCATACGGAGCCTGCACCTCCACGATGGAGTAGCCTTTGCCGTATTCCAAAGCCTGCGGCGTGATAAGGTCGCCGTCTGCGGTGGTGTAGAAAGTGTCAATGGTCGTCACTTCGGGATAAGTGAAGGTCATCGTCACAAGCTCCCCATTCGGGTCGTAAATCTGGAAGCCTGCCCCTGCATACGGGATGGTGTTTCCTGTTTCCGCATCCTTCTTTACGATTTTGATATAGCTCTCAAAGTTGGCGTTGTTGATAAGGTAGCGGTAGGTCTGACCGTCCTTATTGATGAACACATCAAAGGGCTTCATCAGCTCACGCCCCTCCCAACCAGAGGTCTGCTTTACGGTATAGATGCCGTAGGGCATATCCTTTGTCTGGGCAAAGCCGTTCTCATCGCAGGTTAAAATATCTCGCTCGGTTTCCTTTGCCGCTTCATAGCTACCTGCGGATTTCAGGAACACTTCAAACACCGCACCTTCTTCGGGCGTTTCAATCTGGGTGTCGCCGTTGTCGGTATGCTTGATGATGGCGATATTGCCCTTGATGACCTGCTCGTTTACATCGTTTGCGGCAGAATTATATTCAACCGTATAAAGCTCAGGCTCTGCCCCTACATGGTGGATGGTTTCATCAAGCAGATAGCCCTCGGACGGGCTGATTTCACGGATGCTCCAGTCATCGCCACAAATATAATATTTCGTTGTAAACTGACCGTTCTCGTCCGTGGTGTAGGTGTCAATCAGTTCCTCGCCTTTGTAGATGCCGTAAACCGCACCTGACAGGGTAGCATCGCCCTGCGGGTTTCCTGTTTCCACATCGGTCTTGGTTATGGTTACATTGAATTTCTTGAGGATGTTGGTAAAGCTCCGCTTCGTGACCTTTTTCCATTCAATCGGGGCGGTCTGGTTTTCGGGAACGACATAGCGGATTGCCGTGTCCACTTCCTCAAGCACATACGGGGTATCGCCGCTGATAAGGACATTTTCAAACTTCGCCAGTCCGTCTTTGTCGGTTACGGCGTATTCATCCACGGGCAGACCGCTGAGGGAAGTGCCGTAGAGGTGGAATGTTACGCCCTCCACAAGATTGTCCTCGGAAGTCTTAATCACTTCCAGACTGCCACGCTTCAAGGTGTTGTTGAAGTTGACTGTGGTGGTCTTGCCGCCGATGAGCGTGACCGTCTGGCTCTGCTGCGGCTCATAGCGGTCAATGGACTGCTCGGTAATGGTATAAGTCGCAGGGAATAAGCCCTCCACGGTAATGTTTCCGTTTTCATCGGTCTTTACGGTCTTGTCAAAGCCGTCGCCCTTGATGTGGAAGGAGATGCCCGCCACAACGCCGTCCTCGGAAGTCTTTTTTAAGGCAATCGTGCCTGTGGGCGTTTCGATGTTGATATATGCCTTTACGCTGTCGGCATTTTCCACGCCCGTTACCAAGTCCTGCAAATCTGGGTCGCCGTAAGCGATGAGCTTTGCGGAGCTGCTGACCGTCGGCACATTGTTCCTTGTCGCCGTGATACGGACAGAGCCGCTAATCGCCTTTGTGGAGCTGATGGTCAGCTTGTTCCCGTCCTTCGATACAGACACATTGGCGTCGGAGCTTGTAAAGGAATAATCGGAAAGTACGCCGTTTTTATCTGTCAGCGTGATGCTGTACTTCCCGTCCTTATAGGAAAGCTCCTTTGTAATATCGTTTTTACCGCCCGACATAAAACTCGGTATGGTGTTATGCTCGCCCATCAGCGAAACAATCTGGTCGTAAGCCGCCCTCGCTCCGCTATTCGCATAATTAGAGCCGAAGTGCAGGTTATAAACCGTTGTGTTTGTCTGCTTATACGAGCCTGTGGCTTCACGGCAGCCTGTAACAAACTCCCACACAAGGGTCTGGGTAGCAAGCCATTTTTCATCATCGCTGCCTGTAAGGTTGCTTCGGTTGCCCTGATAACCATAGAGCAGGGCAAGCCCGACAGCCTTTTTCTGGTTGGAAGAAAGGGCGTTCCAAGTTTCTGAGGACGCTTTCGCCAGAGTGTTGCCTGTTTTCAAAGGTACACCCGGCTGGATACAGAAGCCTGTTTCTCCGTCCACATACATACGGTACTTGTAATTGCCCGTGCCGCCTGCGGTATAGCCATTGATGACAGCACTGGAATTGTAACGCATAGCGTTTCCGCTGCTGTCATAGGTGTGGGTAAAGCTGATTGTGCCGATGTCGCCTGCGGCAAACGCCGTGGTTGCAGGCAGTACCGACAACGCCGTGACCGCAGCCATCACAAGAGCCGCAGCCTTTTTGAATAATTTAGGGATTTTCATAGTTACCTCCTGTAATTGAGATTAAAATTTGCCTGACTGACCGAAAAAAGCTGCCCATCTGGACAGCTTAAAGGTTTCCTTTTTTCGGGTAGTTACTGGCAGTATCAAGGGGGGTGAGGTGTGGAGAGGGGGTGCTGTGTGCCGGTGGCACACGTTTAGCACCGACCGAAGCGGAGCGTAGACAGCGAAAAAATTTGGCTATCCTCCAAAGGGCAGACCTCGCCCTCGGTGTGTGGCTTACCTTTCGTGAGCCTTGCTTCTCTGTAAATGGCGGTTGTAAAACTCCAACGCCTTTACCACAAAGTCCGTTTCCTGCCCTCTGGGTACGGATTTCGGGATGAGCTTGGTTATCCTCTCGTCACGGAAAGCGGGCTTTTCCTTCTGGTTGGGCTTTTCTTCCTCCATAATGCTCTGGATAACTTCGTCCGTCAGCTTGCCGTCCTGCATAATCTTTTTCATTTTGATAGCCTGAGCAAGCGACGGGGTAGCATCGTTGTAGTTCATGGCTTCAAGCAGGGTGTATTGCTGTTCCTCGGTCAGATAAGAGATTTCCACCGCAGGGCGGAAAGCAATCTGCCTGTCGTCAACCATTTGCAGGATTTCGGGTACAAGCTCGGTTAGGCGGATATACCTTTGAATTTGGTTGCGGCTTTCTCCAACCTTTTCGGCAAGCTCGGCATCACTCCTTAAATGTGTCCCCACTGGGGACGAATTTTCTTTCGGTGGTCTGCCTGCTTGTCGCTTCATCGCTTCCAACCGCATCTTGTAGGCAAAGGCTTTCTCGCTCGGCAGAATGACAGACCTTTGCAGGTTACTCTCTACCATTACGATAATGGCTTCGTCACGGGTCAGGTCTTTGACCTCGCATTTCAGCGTTTCAAGTCCTGCAATCTCGCAAGCCTTTTTACGCCTGTGACCGCTTATCAATTCATAGCGTCCGTCCTCTTTCAGACGGACAGTAGCAGGCGTCATTACGCCGTTTCGCTTCACGCTCTCGACAAGCTGCTCCATATCCTCATTCATTAAGACTTTGAACGGATGGTCTGGAAACTCGTCAATCTCCGACAGGGGAATATCCCGTATCTTGCTTAACGCTGCTTCCGCACGGCTCTCGTCCGTCTGGAACAGGTCATCGTATGCGGTCAGCTCGATTTTGCTTTCTCTGCTTTTCGCCAAGCTCTGCCACCTCCTTCGAGAACTGCTCATAAGCTGCGGCAACCTTGCCGCTTTTGTCGTAGGCAAAAATGCTCTTGCCCTCTGCGGTAGCTTCCACCGCACGGATGGAATGGGGTATCTCGGTATCAAAGACTTTGATTTTCTGTCCGTAAGCACTTTTCACGGTTGCCGTGATTTCTTTGGAGATGTTCGTGCGGGGCATTACCATCGTCATTAGAATACCGTCAATCCGCAGCTTGGGGTTTATCTGCCGCCTGACCATTGATACGGAGCGAAGCAACAGCTCTAAGCCTTTCGCAGAAAGATAGTGGGGCTGCGTTGGGATAACCACGCTGTCAGCCGCCGCCAGAGCATTGATGGTTATCATTCCCAAGCTCGGCATACAGTCGATAAGCACATAGTCGTAATCCTTTTTGACCTCGTTCACATAGGTTTTCAGGACACGCTCTCGGCTCATGGCATTGATAAGCCTGACCTCGAAGCCCGACAGCTCGATGTTGGACGGTAGCAGGTCAACGCCCTCGCCGTGGCGTAAAATGTCCTGCGAAACATCAAGGGGTTTGTCGTCGATGATGTTCTGCATCACGGTGGAGAGCGTGACGGGTAAATCGTCAGGTCTGCTATATCCCAGAGCCATCGTGAGGTTTGCCTGTGCGTCTGCGTCAATCAGAAGTACCTTTTTGCCCTGCCTTGCAAGCCCGACGCCTAAGTTGACCGCCGTGGTGGTCTTTCCCACGCCGCCTTTCTGGTTGGTTAAAGCAATCACTTTGCAATTTGACATGGATGCATCCTCCTTTCTCATAGATTTAGCCACTTTGTCAGGGTGGCTATGTAACCGTACCAGAGAACGCAGAGCAGAACGCAAAAAAGCCGCCTATTCTTAAAATCAATAAGAATAAGCGGCTTCGTGGTAGTCTGCCTTAGACATATTCAATTTTCATTCTCTTTGCGGGGGCGTTCATCACTCGGAAGATGAGTTCGTCCACGGGGTCGGTATATCTGCCCTGTCGGATAAGCTGGTTTTTCAGCTCCACAAGGCTATGTAACAATAAGCGTCTTTCCTCGCCGTCCAGATACAGGTGGGTTTTCTTTTCCTTCATATACAGCACCGTCCTTTCCTGCTTCTATTATATAAGGAAACGGTAGGCTGCTCAAATGTAAAAAATAGGCTTCGCCTATTCAACTCCCCTGCCCCTCATTCTTGAGGGGTGGGGGTTTCTTTTTTCTCAAATTTCCTGCATAATAGTGGCATGAACATTTTGCAAAAAATCTTTACCGACTACTATGAAGAAATTAAATATACTCTTCATCCCAGAGATGCTGAGATGGAAAATATCGATAAGATGATCAACTGTGGTGATCCTTCCTTTGGTGGTGCCATGTATGGCTGTCCTCATTGCGGTAAGCTTAAATTTGTCCCATTCCGATGTCACAGCCGTTTTTGTCCTACCTGTGGAAACAAGTATTCCATGGAACGTACTACTTCCATGTCTTTTAAGCTTGTTAATGTCCAGCACCGCCATTGCGTTTTTACAATTGATGAAAACCTTCGTGACTTTTTTCTGGAAGACCGTACTCTGCTTGACTGCCTTTTCCATTCTGTTACCAGTGTCATCTCTCGTATGTTCTTCAAAATGAATAAATCCAGGAATTTCACTCCCGGCTTCATCATGGTACTCCACACTTTTGGCAGAGACCTTAAGTGGAATCCTCATATCCATTGCCTGATTTCAGAAGGTGGTTACAGTGATGACGGATTCTGGCGCCACGTCAACCATTTTGATTATACCTATCTGCGGAATGCATTCCGCACAGCTCTGCTTAATGAAATGGAACATAAAATTGGTAAATCTTTCAAAAAGATCAAAGCAAAATGTTACGAAGAACACCCGGAAGGTTTTTATGTGTACGCAAAGCCCAATAAATGTAACCCTAATGCTGTCATCAAATACATTGGCCGCTATCTTGGACGTCCGGTAATTGCTACTTCCCGTATTGATAAATATGATGGTGAAATGGTTACATTCCACTACAATCGCCATGAGGATGAGAAATATGTCGTGGAAACCATCCCTGCAATCGATTTTATCAAGCGTTTAATTCGGCACATACCTGAAAAGCATTATAAAATGATCCGATATGGCGGTCTATACGCACGGCATCGCAAAAATGATAAGAAACTTAACCGTGCTATTTCTAAGGAAAAGCATCACGTTTTTCGCAGCTTTAATCAATGGAGAACTGCCATACTTTCTGCCTTTGGATACGATCCCCTGGAATGTCCTGATTGTAAACATAAAATGACATTTCTGGAACTTTACTATAATCATCAGCGTGTTTCCCTCGAAGAACTTTACGAGAAAGCAATGTCCAAATCTCGTGGAAAGCGTTCATCTGCATGATTTTTATGCTATACTCCTTTTAAAGGAGGCTGTTTACCATGAATATAAACATCGAGGAGCTACGCAAAAAATATATGAATAACCCACCCGAAGGAATGACTTCCGAGGACATTCGCCATATGAGCGAGGAAGCTCTTTTGGATATGGATTATTTCTTAAATGATGACGAACTGGATGACGATTTTGGTGAAGAAGGTTTCTATATTTTCTAATCCAAGAATCGTCTGTTCGTTATGCCCGCCTCCGTGCGGGTATTTTTCAATTCAAGAGAGCGCCGGAGGCGGTCTTTCCTATAAAGTGAAAAAGCGTACCACTATTTCTAATGATACGCTTCTCTCCTTAGATAACCTCAAAATGCTTCAGGGCATCTTTGATTGCTTCAACCTTTTCTGGCGTTGGATGTTTCCTCGGCTGTTTCAATTCTTCCACCGCATTAGGGGCATCGTACATCGGCAAGCCTAAATCCCGTTTTACCTCTGCGATGTATGCGGTATGTACTTTGAAGCCGTATTTTGCTTCTATGTACTCCTTAATCATCTTGTAGGTAACACGCTCTTTCGGCTTGTATGCTGCGGCTCTCTTGGCGATATTATCAAGCGGCACTTTGCCTTCTCCCTCGCCAAACTCGACTTTTACATTGATTACGCTGTCAGGTTTTTTGTGGGAAAGCATTACAACCGTCTCTATATTCGCACTCGCCGGGAACATGTCCACGCAGCATACACGTTCCACCCGGTATCCCTTCTCCTGCAGCACAACAAGATCCCGCGCCAGACTGGTCGGCTTACAAGAAATATACACCATCCGCTCCACACCGTAACGGATGATACGCTCCAACGCCTTGGGATGAATGCCGTCCCGGGGCGGATCCAGCACAATGAAATCCGGTCTCTCCGCAATCGTGTCAAGCACCTTCAGCACGTCTCCCGCAATAAACTCACAGTTGTCAAGGCCGTTAAGCTTCGCATTCTCCCTGGCAGCCTCCACGGCCTCCTCCACGATCTCAACGCCCACAACCTTCCCCGCTACCGGAGACAGTAGCTGCGCGATTGTTCCCGTTCCGCTATACAAATCGAATACAACGCTCCCCTGCCTCTGCCCGGCATCACTGTTCTCCCATGGGGCATCGTTCTTCCCCTGGGGTGCTTCCAGTGCATCGCCGATAAACTCCCTGGCTGTCTCATACAGCACCTCCGCCCCCAGCGAGTTCGTCTGGAAGAAGGAGAACGGCGTGATCTTGAACTTCAGCCCCAGCAGCTCCTCATAAAAATAATCCTGTCCATACAGAATCTCCGTGCCCTGGTTGAGCACTGCATCCGCCACGCTGTCATTTCGCGTGTGTAGAATTCCCACTATCGTACCTGAAAGTTCCAGCGCAAGCAAATGCTCCGTCATACCGGACAGAAGCTCCTGCTCCTGATTTGGCATGCTCTCCGGTTCACCAACCGGAACCTGGCCGGTCGTCACCAGATCGATCAATATCTCCCCGGTCTTTGCAGCCTTTCGCACCAGCAGATGCCGCAGATATCCTTCATGGCGCGTCTTATGAAAATAAGGGATGCCACGCTCCCGAAAATAGGACGCCACACACACCAATATCCTGCTGTAGTCCTCGTCCACGATCCGGCACCCGGTCACCTCCACAATATCATGGAAGCTTCCCCGCTTGTGCAGTCCCAGGGTCAATGGCCCGTCCTTCACCTCGTCGCCAAAGGAGAATTCCATCTTATTCCGGTATCCATACTGACGCGGGCTCTCCTTGATTCCCTCGAATACGTCCTCGCTCTCGCAGTAAGGCTTTAGGACATCCCGCAGTAAATCCTTCACCTGCCCTTCCTTCAGCCTAAGCTGTTCCTCCTTCGGAAGGCTTAAGAATGTACAGCCCCCGCAGACACCGAAATGCCCGCAGACTGTCTCCGAAAGTTCCAGCGGCGAGCGTTCTTGCACCTCTATAAGCCTTCCTTCTCCCCGTCCCTTTCGGATCTTAGTGACCATAAAAGAAATCTTCTGCCCCGGAATGGTGTTTTTCACCACAACCTGCTTTCCATCCTCCAGTGTCACGATTCCCTTGTTTGGGAAGGCAACCCGCTCTACGCTTCCCTCATAAATCTGTCCCTTTTTCATAACCTGTTTCCTATCTACTATACTGTTCTGTCTACTGTCACAAGCGCCACCGCAAATGAAAATCCGCAGATTTGCTCTATCGCGAACAAGTTCGCAACGCAACAGAGGCCCACACTTCTGTGAGCCTCCGGCAATCTCATGTTCCACTGACGATCAAATGCACCTTATTCCTCAGTCTCATCCTCGTCATCGAAGAAGTCATCTTCATAATCATCGTCGAAATCGTCTTCAAAATCCTCCAGATAATCCGGGGTAAAGAAACGATATACGGCATATGCGATACCCGCTACTGCTGCTACTGCACCGATGATTGCCAGTACCCACAACACCTTGGACTTCTTTTCTACCTTCTCCTGCTTGTGTAATAAATCGTTGAGTTTTGATGCGCTTAAGATTTCTTCCACTTTGTTCATGATTATCGCTCCTTTTTTATCTATTTTTCTCTGCATTGACTGCAATTATTCACTTTCCAGGATATACCTTGGCAGCTGTTTCCTGCCGACACCTTTAGTATAGCACACTTTTTTCATCCCGCCTACCAATTTTTGCAAAATTTATATTTTTTTAAGTTTTGCAAAAACTGCAAACATTTTCTTCTGTCCATAGGCATCGAAATCCACCGTCACCTCGAAGTCCTTACCTCCGGCTACGATGTTGGTCACAGTGCCGTCCCCGAACTTCAGATGGCGGACACGATCTCCCACGCCGTAGGCAAGCTTCTTGCCATCCGTGGCACCGCTGGCAAAATTCGTCGGTGCCTTCGCCGGCTTCTCGAAAACCGTATCGGAAAGCTTGCCAAACATGCTCTTCGTGCCTCCCGGAGCCATACCATACGCCGGCTTCGCGCGAAATGCCTCTCGCGCCCGGCTGTGTACCGTTGCTCCGCCATACCCGGATGAGCCGCCCTCCGACACACCTGCATAACCGGATGCGCTGACATACCCGGACGTGCCTGCATTCCCAGATACACTGGCATACCCGGATGTGCCTACATTCCCAGATGCGCTGCTTCGGAAGCTGCTTCCTGAAGCCTGTTGTCCGCCGCCCAGCACCTCCTCCGGGATCTCCCGCACGAACCTGGATACTTTATTGTATTGTGTCTCGCCACGGATCATCCGCAGCCTGGCACTGGTGATGGTCAACCGTTCCTTGGCGCGGGTAATTCCCACATAGCAGAGCCGGCGCTCCTCCTCGACCTCTGACGGATCATCTGCCGTAATTGTCATGTAGCTTGGAAAAAGCCCATCCTCCAGGCCGGCCAAATACACGTTGGGGAACTCCAGCCCCTTGGCGCTGTGCAGCGTCATGAGTACCACATAATCGCTGTCTGCATCCAGGCTGTCGATATCCGCAACCAGCGCAACCTCCTCCAGGAAGCCGCTTAAGGAAGGTGCAACATTCTCTCCCTCGCACTTCTCCTCATAGGAAGCAATCTTGCTGACCAGCTCGTCGATGTTCTCCATGCGGGCCTTGGCCTCCTCGTCCCCCTCTGCCTTCAGTTCTTCCATATATCCGGTAGCCTCAAGAACCTCTGAAAAAAGCTGCGTAACGCTAAGATAAGGCGCCTTGCTGCGCATGGTCTGGATCAGCGTCACAAAGGGCTTTACCTTCGTGGCCGCCCGTCCCAGCGTTGGGATATCCTCCGCCAGCTTCAGGGCATTGTAAAATGTCAGTTCGTTCTCATTCGCATACTCCTGTACCTTTGCAAGGGTAGTTGCTCCGATTCCGCGCTTCGGCACGTTGATGATCCTTCGCACCGCCAGATCGTCCCTGGCGTTGTCGATGGTCTTTAAGTAGCACAGCAGATCCTTGATCTCCCTGCGGGCGTAGAAATTCACTCCGCCCACTACCTTATAAGGTATGTTTGACACCACAAACCGTTCCTCGAAGAGCCGGGACTGCGCGTTGGTACGGTATAGGATGGCACAATCCTTATAATTATATTCCCCATTGTCCACCCGCGCCCGGATGTCCCGCACTATGTAATCCGCCTCGTCATATCCGGTGTCAAATTGCCGGAAATTCACCAGCTCGCCCCGACCGTTGTCGGTCCACAGCGCCTTCGCCTTCCGCCCCACATTATTTCCGATCACACCGTTGGCTGCATCCAGGATATTCTGGGTGGAACGATAATTCTGCTCCAGCTTGATCACTTTTGCATCCGGGAATTCTTTTTCAAAATTCAGAATGTTGTAAATATTCGCTCCCCGAAACTTGTAGATTGACTGGTCATCGTCCCCTACCACGCAGAGATTCCGATACCTATCCGCCAGCAGCCGTATCAACATAAACTGCGCCGTGTTGGTATCCTGATACTCATCCACCATGATATATCGGAACCGCTCCTGATAGGAGGCAAGCACTTCCGGATCCGCCCGGAACAGCTCCACGGTCTTAACGATCAGATCGTCAAAATCCAGCGCATTATTTTTACGGAGCATCTTCTGATACTCCGTATACACCTCTGCCTGCTTCTTCTTGGCAAAATCTCCTGCTGCCTCCAGCGTGAACTGCTCCGGTGAGATCAGCTCGTCCTTAGCATGGGAAATAGCACTTAAGAAGCTGCGCTCCTTATAGATCTTGGTGTCTATATTCATCCGCTTTAAGATATCCTTCATCAGCGTCTTCTGGTCATCCGAATCGTAGATGGTGAAATTCGTATCAAAGCCCAGCCGATCAATATGCCGCCGCAGGATCCGCACGCAGGTAGAATGAAATGTGGACACCCAGATGCTCTCCGCACCGTAGCCCACCATCTGGTCGATACGTTCCCGCATCTCCCCTGCCGCCTTGTTCGTAAAGGTGATCGCCAGAATATGATAGGGATTCACACCCTTCTCTTCGATCAGATATGCCGTCCTGTGGGTCAGCACCCTGGTCTTGCCGCTGCCCGCCCCCGCCAGTATCAGAAGCGGCCCTTCTGTATGAAAAACAGCCTCCTGCTGCATGGGGTTCAATGTATCGTATATACTCATATAGTGCTCCTTATCCAGAAATCATCAAAAAACCATCTCCACGTTATCCCCTCGCATTATCGAAACACATGTTCTATTCATTATACCATCCCCGCATGATTGATTCAAGTCATTTTTTCGGTTATCCTTCAAAAATCAAACAAAAGCAAAACGAAAAAGAAGACCACCGCTAAGATGGTCTTCCTGATTCACGAAAGCTTACATTTCTATTTTTTATCCCAATACTACCTCATGCCCTGTCCTTGCCGATTCATAGATCGCATCCAGGATCCGCATAACCTCCAGTCCATCCTGCGCCGGAGCAATACACTCCGTCCCATTCAGTACACAGTCCACGAAATGGCGCATTTCGGCTTCCATCATATTGCAACTGTCCGCCAGATTCTCCGTATCCAGTGCGACATCCGCCAGAAAATCATTGACCTCTGTATAGAGCTTGGTATTCTTGCCGTTCAGGTTCATGCCGCCCTTGGTTCCATAGAGTTCCTTCTTGGTGACAGCCTCCCCATTCAGGCTGTAGCTTGTCTCAAGCAACGTGGTCTTTCCGCCCTCATACTTGATCATAGCCACTGCAAAGTCCTCCACGTCATAGACGTCATCCTTCTTTGCATCCCTTGGGGTCCACCCGACATTCGTCTTCAGATTCGGGCGGTTCTTCAGACGGTCATCGGTAGATGCAAACACGGAAAGTGCCTTGGGCTTCCCCATCAGATACCGGGTCAGATCAATGACATGCACACCCAGGTCAATGACCGGTCCGCCTGCAGAACGAGACTTATCCGTGAACCAGCCGCCCGGCGCGCCATGGCGTCTTAAATAGGTAGCCTTGGAATAGTAGATATCTCCCAGATAGTCCTTGTCAATAAAGTCCTTCGCAATCCTTGTCTCATCGCCAAACCGCAGCACGAAGCCGATCATCAGAAGCTTCTGATTACGCTTTGCCGCCTCGATCATCTTCTCTGCCTCTCTGGCATTCGTCGCCATCGGCTTCTCACAGAATACATGCTTCCCGGCATCTAGAGCCTCGATGGAACACGATGCATGGCTGCAGTTCCAGACACATACGTCCACCGCATCCAGTTCCTCCGCCCGAAGCATCTCCGTCTCACTGGCATAAGTCTTCTCAATACCGAAGCTCTCCGCTGTCTCCTTCAAGGTGTCGGGATTAATATCGCAGATTGCCACGATCTCTGCTTCCTCTACCTTCCGATAAGCCGCCAGATGCGCCTTCGCAATATTTCCCGCTCCTACCAGTCCAATCCGCAATTTCTTCATTTTCATGTTCCTCGCTTTCCTTTTTATAAATATGATATTCAGCGCACCCCAGCCGATGGCTGAACTGTAAGGCAATATTGCCCTATTGCGTTTTTGCTAATTTTATTGTAATCTAAAAGAAACAGACGTCAACCTACAATGTTGCCCACGATTAACAAAATATTGCCATGACAAAACAATTGGAGATGTGACCATGGACAAAACAAGATTTGAATACCTGGATCACCTGACAGATGAGATCCCCATTATTTTTCATTTCAACACAATCAAAAAACGTTCCTTTGTATTCCCACATTGGCATCCCAACGTGGAGATCCTTTTTGTTACCTCCGGGGAAGGCACCTGCATGATCGGCTCGGAGACCTATGAGATGCGCCCGGGGAATCTTGTCATCGTCAACTCCAATTTCCCCCACGCCATAAGATCTGACGATGAATTCGTCAAATACGATTGTCTCATCGTTGATACAGAATTCTGCACACAAAACGGTATTCCCACCGAGAAGCTGCGTTTTGAACCCCTGGTAACCTCCGAAAAAGCCGTCGCTCTCTATCAGGATATTGTCCGGGAGATCACATCGGATTCTCTCTTTCATCAGGCGGGAATTCGGGTGGCTACGCTGAATCTGATGCTGTATCTGTCCAGAAACCACCTGGACCATGCAAATCAGGGGCAGATCCGATCCTCTGCAGCCAATGAAAATATCAAGCTGGCCATAGGCTATATAAAGTCCCATATCGATCAGAAGCTCACCCTGGACGAGATTGCTTCCGAGGTAGGGCTGAGTAAATATTACTTTTTACGGGAATTCAAGAATACCACTACCATGACTCCGGTAGAATACATCAATTCTGTCCGTTGTGAGAGTGCAAAAAAATTGCTTCTCAAGAAGAAATATCCCATCCATGAGATCGCCCAGAAATGCGGTTTTACCAACGATTCCTATTTCTCCAAGGTGTTCCGACATCATACGGGTCTACTGCCATCTGAATTTGCCAAAGGGCAAGATACTGCTATTCTGGAGCAATATTGAACGTTGACTTTTTCCTATGTATTTTTTATGATGATGGCAACAAATATCCATGCAGAACATGCATAGAAAAGAGGCAAATATGTATCATTTTCCAATTGGGATCATAACGAATTCCTTAAAAGGTCTGGACACGGCCTCCGCCATTGTAAAGGCTGCAAGCCTTGGCGCGAACGGTGTCCAGATGTATGCAACCAGCGGTGCCAACGCACCGGAGAACTTAAACGCCGACAAACGGCGTGAGCTTTTGAACCTCGTCAAGGACAACGGCCTCGTCTTCTCCGCCATCTGCGGCGACCTGGGACAGGGCTTCGGTGACCCGCAGAAGAACCCGGCTCTCATCGAGAAGTCCATGCGTATTCTGGATCTGGCGAAAGATCTGGAGTGCGACATCGTCACTACCCACATCGGCGTTGTCCCCTCGGATCCTTCCCATGAGCGGTACAAGATCATGCAGGAGGCATGCTTCACGCTCTCACGCTACGCCGACAGCATCGGCTCCCATTTCGCCATTGAAACCGGCCCGGAGACTTCTCTGACCCTGAAGAATTTTCTGGACACTCTGGATTCCACAGGTGTTGCGGTCAACCTTGATCCGGCGAACCTCGTGATGGTGACCGGGGACGATCCCGTACAGGCTGTTTACAATCTGAAGGATTACATCGTACACACCCATGCCAAGGACGGCATCCGCCTGCGCGAATCGAATCCGGAATACATCTATCGTTCCGTACACCCGGTACCGGAGGAATACTTTGGCGTCCGGTATTTTGAAGAAGTGCCTCTTGGAACCGGCAAGGTGGACTTCCCTGCATATCTGGCAGCGCTTGACGACATCGGATATAAGGGCTTCCTCACCATCGAGCGCGAGGTTGGCGATGACCCGGAGAAGGATATCCGAACAGCTGTAGAATTCTTACGTAAACAGTTCAGCCAGACCGAAGAAGGACGATAAACTGTGCTTGCATGAATTAAAAACACTTGTCATCTCGTATCAAAAACTATATAATAGGATGTGAGGTGAACAAAATGACGATAGACACGAAAGATTTACTGAATAGCATCCTGACAAGTCTCTCTTGCATCGACTATGTGAAGCCGGAGGACCTGCCTAATATAGACCTGTACATGGATCAGGTGACAACCTTCATGGATCAGCAGCTCTCCTCCTTCAAGCGGCGCGAGCACGACAAGATACTGACCAAGACCATGATCAATAACTATGTCAAGAATAACCTGATGCCGCCCCCTGTGAAGAAGAAGTATACGAAGGAACACCTTCTGCTGCTGATCTTCATCTATTATTTTAAAAATATCCTGAGCATCAGCGATATCCAGGCCATCCTGAATCCCGTCTCCGAGAAATATTTCGGAAGCAAGGATGATTTCAGCCTGGAAGAAATCTACGCAGAGGTATTTCGCCTGGAAAAAACCGAGGTTAGCCATCTGCAAAAGGATATTGCAAGATGCTTTGAGATCAGCCGTACCACCTTCAACCTCGATAACCTGGATGAAGATGACCGCCAGGACATGCAGCTCTTCGCCTTTATCTGCATGCTGTGCTTCGACGTCTATGTGAAGAAATCGTTGATTGAAAATCTTCTTGACGCAAAAAGCACCTCGCTGGCAGAAGAACAGCGGGAATTAAAAGTGAAGGAAGCAACAGCGAAGGAATCTAAGACTAAAGAACCTAAGGCCAAAGAACCTAAAGTCAAAGAACCTAAGACCAAGGAATCAAAAGCATCCAAAACCAGGGATGAGCAAAACACAGACTGAACCATTTCTTATGTTAAAGAATACCCCCGTGCTTTGCATGTTTCCTGAGCAGACTGTCGGTCAGTCAGCGAAGGATATATGCAAACACGGGGGATCCTTTTCCCATAAACCCTTGTTCAGTCTACACGGGATATATGCAAACACGGGGGATCCTTTTCCCATAAACCCTCGTTCAGTCTGCCTCTTACTGCTTCTTCACCAGCAAACTCTTCCCGGTCATCTCTGCCGGCTGTTTAAGTCCCAGCATCTCGATAAGCGTCGGCGCGATATCCGCCAGAACACCGCCCTCCCGCAGACCATACGCCTCATCATAATTGATCAGGATAAACGGTACCGGGTTCGTGGTATGTGCGGTAAAGCTCTCACCGGTATTATAATCGACGAGCTGCTCGGCATTTCCGTGATCCGCGCAGAGGAACATAGCGCCGTCCACTTCTTTCAGAGCTGCCACAGCCCTTCCCACGCAGGTATCTACCGCTTCCACTGCCGCAATAGCAGCCTTCTCAACACCGGTATGACCCACCATGTCAGGATTGGCGAAATTGATGATGATCACATCATACTTGTCGGACTTTATCGCCTCCACCAGCTTATCGCAGACCTCGTAAGCACTCATCTCAGGCTGCAGGTCGTATGTGGCAACCTTGGGGGAATGTACCAGGATTCTGTCCTCTCCCTCATTGGGAACCTCAACACCGCCGTTAAAGAAGAAGGTCACATGCGCATACTTCTCCGTCTCGGCGATTCTTGCCTGCTTCAACCCATTCGCTGCAAGGAACTGTCCCAGGGTATTGTGGAGCTCCACCTTGTGGAAAGCCACCTGCTTGTTTGGAATGGTCACATCGTACTCGGTAAAGCAGATGTATGTCACATCCTTGCGCACGCCCCGGTCGAATCCATCGAACTCATCCGCACAGAAGGCCCGTGTGATCTCTCTGGCACGATCCGGGCGGAAGTTGTAGAAAATAATGGTATCCTTGTCATTCACGGTTGCCACCGGCGCACCGTTCTTCATCACCACAGCAGGTACTACGAATTCGTCCGTAACCCCCGCGTCATAAGAAGCCTGAACTGCCTCCACGGCATTGTCCACCTGTACGCCTTCGCCGAAGGAAATGGCGCGGTAAGCCTTCTCCACGCGATCCCAGCGGTTGTCCCGATCCATTACGTAATAACGGCCCATCACCGTAGCGATCTCTCCTACGCCCAGCTCGGCCATCTTCTTCTCCAGCTCCTCCATATAGCCCTTGCCGGAGGTCGGCGCGGTATCACGCCCATCCAGGAAGCAGTGGACATACACCTTGGAAATGCCCTCACGCTTCGCCATCTCCAGAAGCCCATAGAGGTGGGTGTTATGGCTATGTACGCCACCGTCAGAGAGAAGGCCGTACAGATGCAGAGCAGAACCATTCTTCTTCACGTTCTCCATGCCTGCCTTTAAGGCCTCATTCTCAAAAAAGTCGCCATCCTCGATAGCCTTGCTGATTCTGGTCAATTCCTGGTATACGATGCGCCCGGCGCCCATATTCAGGTGGCCAACCTCGGAATTTCCCATCTGGCCGTCCGGAAGTCCGACAGCCAGGCCGCTGGCATATCCCTTAACAAAGGGGTAATCCCGCATAAGACCGTCAATGTTGGGAGTTTTCGCCTCATATACGGCATTGGCTTCCTTCCTGTCATTCAGTCCAAATCCATCCAGGATCATTAATACTGTAGGTTTTTTTCTCATATTGATCTTCATCTCCTTTAAAAGAGCTGTGATATATATCACAGCTCCATTATACATCACTTTCTTCTTGTTTGCTATCCTTTTGAAAAAAGCTTAACCTATTTATAGCAGACGATCTTGCCGAAGTCAGCCTTCAGGGATGCGCCGCCTACCAGTCCGCCGTCGATATCCGGCTTAGCGAACAGCTCCGCTGCGTTGCCGGCATTTACAGAACCGCCGTACTGGATACGAATGGCCTCTGCAGTAGCCTCATCATAAATCTCAGCAATGCAGGCACGGATCGCGCCGCAGACCTCTTCTGCCTGATCGGAGGTAGCTGTCTTACCTGTTCCGATGGCCCAGATCGGCTCATAAGCGATCACTGCTGTCTTTGCCTGATCTGCCGTAACATTCAGGAAAGCAATCTTGATCTGCTGACGGATCCAGTCGATGGTGATCCCCTGCTCTCTCTGAGTCAGAGTCTCGCCGCAGCAGATGATGGGGGTAATGCCGTGTTCAAAGGCTTTCAGTACCTTCTTGTTCACGGTCTCATCCGTCTCTGCAAAATACTCACGGCGCTCGGAATGACCGATGATCACGTACTTAACACCTACATCGGTGAGCATGTTCGGAGCAATCTCGCCGGTATAGGCACCGCTCTCCTCATAGTACATATTCTCGGCACCGATATGGATGTTGGAGCCTTTTGCCGCCTCCATAGCCGGGATGATGTCAATCGCAGGTACGCAGAATACCACATCCACATCCTGATTTGCCACTAACGGCTTCAATTCATTGACCAATGCCACGGCCTCGCTGGGAGTCTTATTCATCTTCCAGTTGCCGGCAATAATTTTTCTTCTAGCCATAATTCTGATCTCCTGTCATAATTACTGATTTGTGTTGTTCGGATTGGGATTGCTGTATACTGTCTTCTTCACCAGTCCGAAAGCTTTTCCTGCGAGGTCGGTAAATACCGGAATATTCGCATCCTTACCCTTGCAGACATTCACGATACCAAGTACCTCGAATACAAGGAGTGCCAGCGATATAATTCCCTCGACAACCCTGATGATGGTTGCGATAATGCTGCCCAGGATCGGTATGGCACTGAATACGCTGCTGAAAGCTCCAAACACGCTGCTGATTACGGAGCTGAGCAGAAGCAGGAAAAATGCCTGCATTACCTGCTTGGAAACCCACTCGTTCTTCTCCGCTGCGATTACGAAGAATAACAGAAGTCCACACAGGAGTGTCTGCCCTAAAAATGCAAGTACAAATGCAAGAACTGCATAAAATGCTAATACTACGCCAAATTTACCTTTTTCCATGAGTGTTTCCTCCTATTTACAATATTTTACAAGGAAGTTCTGTTCGCTAAGCTCAGCTTTCGCCTACGGCTCGGCTTCACTAATCTCACAGAACGGCCTACGCACTAACCTCAGCCGTCGCCCGCGGCTCGGCTTCGCTAAGTGCTATCGGTCGTTAGCAGCTGCTACGCCCGGCAGTTCCTTTCCTTCCAGGAATTCCAGGGACGCTCCGCCGCCAGTGGAAATATGTGTCATCTTATCACCAAAGCCCAGCTGGTTCACAGCTGCTGCGGAATCACCTCCGCCGATGATGGTGGTGGCATCTGTCTCTGCCAGAGCCTTCGCAACCGCGATGGTTCCCTTGGCAAAGATCGGGTTCTCAAATACACCCATCGGTCCGTTCCAGACAACCGTCTTGGCGGACTTCACCGCGTCTGCATACAGCTTCGCGGTCTCTGTACCGATATCCAGTCCCATCTTGTCTGCCGGAATCGCATTGGAGGGAACTACCTCAATGGCAACCTCCGCATCGATGGGGTTCGGGAACTCTGCTGTGATGGTGGTATCAACAGGAAGCAGCAGCTTCTTGCCAAGCTTCTCCGCCTTCTCGATCATCTCCTTGCAGTAGCCGATCTTCTCGTCGTCAACAAGGGAGGTTCCAACCTCATAGCCCTTGGCCTTCAGGAAGGTGTATGCCATACCGCCGCCGATGATCAGTGTATCGCACTTCTCCAGCAGGTTGGAGATTACATTCAGCTTATCTGCCACTTTAGCGCCGCCCAGAATTGCCACGAAGGGTCTCACCGGATTCTCAACTGCATTTCCAAGGAAGTCGATCTCCTTCTGCATCAGATAACCAACTGCTGCTGTCCCAACCAGAGAAGCAACACCAACATTGGAGCAGTGCGCACGGTGAGCGGTTCCGAAAGCATCATTTACAAAGACGTCACAGATGGAAGCCAGATCCTTGCTGAAGGCTTCACCGTTCTTGGTCTCCTCAGCACGGTAACGGGTGTTCTCCAGAAGGATCACATCTCCGTCCTTCATTGCTTCCACGGCAGCTCTTGCATTCGGGCCTACCACCTCATTGTCGGCTGCGAACTTGACCTCCTGGCCAAGAAGCTGGGAGAGACGTACTGCAACCGGTGCTAAGGACATCTCCGGCTTGGGTTCTCCCTTGGGCTTGCCAAGATGGGAGCACAGAATCACCTTTCCGCCGTCAGCGATCAGCTTCTTAATCGTAGGAAGCGCTGCAACCAGACGGTTCTCATCTGTAATCTTGCCATCCTTTAAAGGTACGTTGAAATCGCACCGGCAAAGGACGCGTTTTCCTTTTACATTAATATCATCTACGGATAATTTATTCAAAGACATGTCAAATCCTCCAATTTTCTTATTTCAATACCTTTGTATTGAAAAAGGGATCCGGTCCTTAACGACCGGACCCCTGTTGAGTCTTGCTTATGCTAATTCAGAGAAGTACTTAATGGTACGAACCATCTGAGAAGTATAGCTGTTCTCATTGTCATACCAGGAAACAACCTGTACTTCATACAGATCGTCTGCGATGTGGCAAACCATGGTCTGTGTAGCATCGAACAGAGAACCGTATGTCATTCCAACGATATCGGAAGAAACGATCTCGTCCTCGTTGTAGCCGTAGGACTCGTTGGCAGCTGCCTTCATAGCCTCGTTAATGCCTTCCTTGGTCAGGTCAGCCTTCTTAACTACTGCTGTCAGGATCGTGGTAGAACCGGTGGGTACCGGAACACGCTGTGCGGAACCGATGAGCTTGCCGTTCAGCTCTGGAATAACAAGACCGATGGCCTTGGCAGCGCCTGTGCTGTTGGGAACGATGTTCACTGCAGCTGCGCGGCTTCTTCTCAGATCGCCCTTTCTCTGCGGTCCATCCAGAGTCATCTGGTCGCCGGTGTAAGCGTGGATGGTAGCCATGATACCGGACTGGATGGGTGCGTACTTGTTCAGCGCGTCAGCCATGGGAGCCAGGCAATTGGTGGTGCAGGAAGCTGCGGAGATAATGGTATCTTCCGGCTTCAGGGTTGTGTGGTTGGTGTTATATACGATGGTGGGCAGGTCGTTTCCGGCCGGAGCAGAAATAACAACCTTGCGGGCGCCGGCATTGATATGTGCCTGAGCCTTTGCCTTGGAGGTGTAGAATCCGGAGCACTCCAGAACTACGTCAACCTTCAGCTCGCCCCACGGGCAGTTGTTGGCATCCGGGAACGCATAGATCTTGATCTCCTTGCCGTCAACTGTGATGGAATCTTCACCGGAAGTAACCTTGTCAGCCAAGGCATATTTTCCCTGAGAAGAATCATACTTCAACAGATGTGCCAGCATCTTGGGGCTGGTCAAATCGTTGATTGCTACTACTTCATAGCCCTCGGCACCAAACATCTGCCGGAAAGCCAGACGTCCAATACGTCCAAAACCATTAATTGCTACTCTTACTGCCATTATGAATTCCTCCTAAAATGAATTTGAGATTAATATTTCAGGCACGGCTTATGGAAGGCATGCCCAATCTATTTCTATTTTACCTAAATCATCCACAAAATTCAATAGGTATTTTTAAGTTTGTTAATTATTTCACCATCCCGACGCCTTTCCCCCGCTTTTCATTCATTTTTGCCAATGGAAGTTCTGCTTTTTTTGTTAAAATACAGCGGCATGACAGCGATCATATGCAACAACCGAAAGCACATTTCGCGAACTTTCCTCCATCATGAATACAGCCTGGTTAAGGACACGTCAAGATATCAGGAAGTTTTATTGCAAAGACAGTGCAGATGGCTTATACTAAAGAAAAGTGCAAAGCACTTTCCGTTATCCAAACATCGTAAATCGAAGTTTGGAGTTTCCGATATATATATACGATTTTAGCCGAAGTTCGAAAGCGGCAGAATGGAGCACTTATGTCAAAAATAATAGTTGACCAACGCAAAGTAGCTATGATCGGCTGTGGATTTGTGGGCGCAGCCACCGCCTTCAGTCTCATGGAGAGCGGCCTTTTCTCCGAGATGGTTCTGATCGACGCGGATCATGACAGGGCTGAGGGTGAAGCTCTTGATATCAGTCACGGCCTTCCTTTCGCCCGCCCCATGAAGATCTATGCCGGAGATTACGATGACATTGCGGACGCAGCCATCATCATTATCACTGCTGGCGCCAGCCAGAAGCCGGGGGAGACCAGGCTTGATCTGGTTCACAAGAACGTGGGGATCTTCAAGTCCATCATACCTGAGATCTCTAAGCGAAATTGCGCCGGGATCCTTCTCGTCGTCTCCAATCCGGTGGATATTCTGACATACACGGCCTTGAAGCTGTCCGGTTTCCCGGAGAATCGTGTGCTGGGTTCCGGGACTGTGCTGGATACGGCAAGGCTGAAATATAACCTGGGCGAGCATCTGGGGATCGACAGCCGGGGTGTCCATGCCTTTATCATCGGAGAACACGGGGACAGCGAGCTGGCTGCATGGAGCAGCGCCACAGTGTCCGGTGTGCCTTTAAATGATTTCTGTGAGATGCGCGGCCATTACAATCACGATGAGGCCACCGAGCGGATCGCTGAGAACGTGAAGAACAGCGCTTATGAGATCATCAAGAAGAAGAAAGCCACCTACTTCGGTGTTGCCATGGCAGTCCGCCGGATCTGCGAAGCCATCATAAGGGATGAGAAGTCCATCCTTCCGGTGTCGAATCTGATGCACGGGGAATTCGGGATCTCGGACGTGGCGCTGAGTATGCCCGCTATCGTGGGCGAAAACGGTGTGGAGAAGCTGGTGCCGATCTCACTGGATGAAGAGGAGTTTGCGAAGCTTCGGGAGTCGGCAGAGACATTGAAGAAGATATTGGAGGAGGCGCTGTAGCACCAAAAGGCCCTTGCGTCAAGCAAGGGCTACTTTGCGTTTTTCTTCTTTCATATCGCTTTCCAACTTACGAACTTTGATGCCCAGCATTTCCACCTCATTGCTTGGCTGCATGGCATCATGGAAAATTCTTGACAAGTCTAAATAACCTTCCGCAACACGCTGGATATTGACACGAATCTCATTTTCAAGAACCAGCTTGATGGAAGTGGCCTCATTTTCCACCTTCTCCAGTCGCGTCTCCACGGTCTCAAGTCGGGTCTCCACGGTCTCAAGACGAGCTTTCACGTTTTCCAGACCAGATTCCACATTCTCCAGTCGCGTCTCCACATTCTCCAGACGGGCTTTCACGTTTTCCAGACCAGATTCCACATTTTCCAGGCGGCTGTCCATACTGTCTAATCTGTTTCCAATATTTTCCAAGCTTGTGTCCACATGAGACATTTTATCGAGAAGTAAATCGAGTTTTGCACTGTCTGACATCACAGAATCCCCCTTATCAAGAATGATTAGAACAAAAAAGCAGATCTCATACCAGATCTGCATATGGAGATAGGGGGACTCGAACCCCTGACCTATGCGTTGCGAACGCATCGCTCTCCCAGCTGAGCTATATCCCCGCTACATGCAGGAAAAGAGACTTGAACTCTCATGACATTGCTGTCACACGGACCTGAACCGTGCGCGTCTGCCAATTCCGCCATTCCTGCAAAATGCGGAAGATGGGACTTGAACCCACACGTCTATACAGACACAAGATCCTTAGTCTTGCCTGTCTGCCAATTCCAGCACTTCCGCATATAGCCGTCTCAAACAGTTCTCTGTTGTCGCGACCTGATTATCATATCAAATGTTTCGCCAATTGTCAATGATAAAATTTAAGAAATTTTTCCTTTGAAAGTTTCCTTCCTTATTCCTTCCTTTGCGATTTGTCCGTGCTCATAGGACAGGCTGCCCTGGTACCTTTCTACCCGGATGGAATATATTGATATTGAGTATATTTGTCATCCGGAGTTTTTATGCACCTGATTTCCGCCCTTTTATTCAGTATTTCCGCCAATATCGACGCCTTTGTAGTTGGCTTGTCCTATGGGATCAAGAAGCAGCGCATCCCATGGCTTACCAACCTGCTCATCAGTCTCATTACCTTTATCGGCACACTGTTCTCTCTGTGGATCGGCCTTCGCGCGGCGGCCTTCATTCCACCAACCGCCTCGCGGGTCGCAGGAAGCACCCTGCTGATCCTGCTGGGACTGTACTATTGCTTCAAATATCTTCTGGAATGGCTGCACCGAAAAGATAAGGAATCCGATTCCATAAGCGCCCAATCTGAGTCCGTGCTGACCGGAAAGGAGGCTGCCCTGCTTGGTCTGACCCTCACGGTCAACAATGCCGGCATGGGGATTGGCGCCAGCTTCGCCGGCATCAACTTCCTTATGACCTCCTTCCTCACCCTTTTTATCTGCGGATTCTTTCTGATCACCGGGAACCGCATCGGAAGCCGTTGGGCTCCCGGCTCTCTCGCGCGCCAGGCCGACCTTATATCCGGCATCATTATCGTGGTTCTCGGCGTGTATGGACTGATCACCGGGTTAAGGTAGTCAAGAGCTATATATTATGGTATAATAACGAGGAAAATGGTTGCCATGCTTGCATGCGCAGACATTTGACGAGTATCTCCATCGAGACGTTAGTCGAGATGGTATACTAAGGGAAAACACAAGTATAGAAAGGAAGTGCGCAGATGAAACTCATATCCTGGAATGTCAACGGGCTTCGGGCCTGTGTTCAGAAAGGCTTTATGGACTTCTTTACCGAGGCCGATGCCGATATCTTCTGCCTGCAGGAGACAAAGATGCAGGCAGGTCAACTCGATCTTGACCTGCCCGGTTATCATCAATATTGGAACTATGCCGAGAAGAAGGGATACTCCGGCACGGCCATTTTTGCCAAGCAGGAGCCGTTGTCCGTCTCTTATGGAATCGGAATCGCTGAGCACGATCACGAGGGCCGTGTCATCACGCTGGAATACCCAGACTTCTATATCGTCACCTGCTATACGCCCAACTCCCAGGATGAGCTGGCAAGGCTTTCCTACCGCATGGAGTGGGAGGACGCTTTCCTGGCCTATCTGGACGAGTTGAAGGCGAAGAAGTCAGTGATCTTCTGCGGCGACCTGAATGTGGCGCATCAGGAGATCGACCTGAAGAACCCCAAGACCAACCGCAAAAACGCCGGATTCACCGATGAAGAGCGTGGGAAATTCACAGCTATGCTGTCACACGGCTACATCGACACCTTCCGCTGCCTCTATCCGGATACACAGGGCATCTATTCCTGGTGGTCCTACCGCTTCAAGGCCCGGGAAAAGAATGCCGGATGGCGCATCGACTACTTCGTGGTCTCGGAGGATCTGAAGGGCCGGCTGGTGGACGCAAGAATCCATACCGAGGTGTTTGGCTCGGATCATTGCCCGGTAGAACTGGAGCTACTGGGGTAATATACCCCAGCCTCCTACTTCTCCCTTAACCGGATCACATACACCGAGAAATCCTCCTTCTCATTCAGGCAGAACTCATTCACCAGCTTCCACTCCTCCCGCAGGCGAAGCTGCTTCTTGATAAAGCCCTTCTCGTTGGAATAGAGTACCATGATTCCGCCCGGCTTTAACACATCCTCTGCCTTCTCAAAGAAGCTCTGGTAGAAAGCATCCTGCTCCTCCCTGGTCTTCTTGCCACGGATCGGCATGTTGGTGAATATCTCGTCAAACAGTCCCTTGTGGGTAAAATCAAAGAAATCGCGGTTTACATAATGAATCTCTTTTTCAGCCAGCTTTGCATTTTCCCTGGCCTTCTCTATGGCTTCCCCGAATATATCAACGCCAAAGAGTCCCTTTGCGCTCCTTGCGATATCACGTTCCACCAGCATGGTCCCCACGCCGCAGAACGGATCCAACACCTGGGCATCCTCTATAAGATATGGCCAGGTCAGTGCCGCGATCAGCGCTGCGTCTGATGGGTGGATGGAGGCCGCAATGCTCTCCCTGCGGTAGGAAAAGCGCGGATCCTTTAAGGTATGCAGCTTCAGCAGCGGCAGGAACGTCCCGTCCTTACGCTCCATCAGACGAAGCTCGACCTCGTAATCGGAAGCGGAATTCAGAAGCTTCCGCCCGCTTGCCTGTTCCAGAGCAAAGGAACATTTCCGTATAAAAGTGCTGCGCTTATCCAGGGGCATTTTGCCGATAACCGTGATTCGGAAGCGGAAGGGTTCTGTGGGGGCACTCTTCTCGCGACCTCGGCTCTGCACCAGATCATTTTCCCTCTTCGGATCATGTCCTCTCACAAGCAGCGACAGGAGATTCGAACCTGCAAGGGCACGCGCCGCCTCTTCCGGTTCCGGCCCTATGGCAGTGACGTTCAAGACGAACAGCAGCTCCCGGAAGGTACGCACCCGGAAGATCTGCCGAAGATCCGCCCGGCGCACACGCACGCCCAACGACACCATGCTTCCCCATCCGTCCGGCTTCTTCTCATCCTTCACATTCTGCAATGTCGGAAGCTTCCCGGCACTCGTTTTCTGCGCCTCTCCGTTCACTTGCCGTGCCGTCACCTCCCGGAAATTCCGATTGCAGGTCAGCAGGACATCATACCGCCCATCCATTCCGGTAAACACATGCTTCTTCCCCGGCTGCATCTTAAGCAGCAGCTTCTGAAGCTGTGTCATCTCCTCCCGGTAATGCTTCAATTCCTCCTGGGGCACCTCCTGATCCTTCATCTCCTCCAGACGCTCCTTCAGCTTGCCAAGAAGCGGCCGATAATCCATCTGTCCCATTGCCTTGAGGTAATCCCCACGGATGAAAAGCGTCTCTTCCTGCCGGTAGGCCTCATACAGCGCCAGCAGGCTCTCTCCTGCGTTTGCTTCTCCGATGATCAGTGCGGCATTCTTGCGCACCTTGGGATCCTCATCTGCCAGCAGACCACGCAGCGCACCGGATAATTCCGGTGTATCGGAAAGAAGCCTGAGGAACACTTCTCTCTCCCCAGGCTGCTTCATGCGCTGTCTTATCTCTATGAGATTCACGCGGATATCTCTGTTCTGTAGAATCGCTTCAATCAATTTTTCCATTTTCTTCCTCGCCATTTCTTTCTATGTAATCCTGCACATCCGTCAGGAATTGCTGCCAGGCCTTAGGGTTCTCCACATAATACAGGGGACACTGTTTCCCGGTAACGTCATAATGCCGGATCACGTCCCTGGTGGTCAGATCGAACTTTCCGCACAGCCAGGCTGTAAGGTGAACCAGCGAATCATAGGTTTCCTGATTGAATTTCCCGGTTGCATCGGGATGACAGCACTCGATGGACAGGGTATCCTCATTGCGCTCGTTGGAGGCGTACGCAATCTCTCCGCTGGGTATACACTGGATGATCTCGCCGTCCAGTCCGATGATGAAGTGGCTGCTGGCCTTGGTCGTCTTAGAATCCTTCAGCCCTTCAAAATAGTTGCGATTCTGCTGTGCTGTAGTCCCCGGATTTGCCACATAATGGATGACCAGTCCCTTCACTTTCTTTAACTTTGTCTGCGGTCTGGAATAGGGATTGGCTGTCAGAAGCTGAACGTCGATCTGTGGCATATCGCCCACCTTCTTCGCAAATACCCCCTCCAGATACCGATTTTGCTGCCTTCTGTCCTGCGCCCGTGCAATTGCACTGCCCGCCACAAGGATCAGAACCACTGCCACAATGCACAAGGCTACCCGCCGTGCCAGTTGTATCGTCCGTCTTATCTTCTTTCTCTGTCTACGCTCCCTGGCATTCCTGCGTCGGCGTGCCTCATCCGTACTCATTGCAATCAGTTCCTCTGCTTTTTATGAGAATAAGTTCTTAAAGAAATCCAGGATCGCCCGGAAAAACTCTGCGATCTTGTCAAAAAATCCGCTGGACCTTCCAATGTCAGCAATTCGGTCATACAGATCCCTGGCCTGACTCACCAATGTATCGATATCCAGATCAAGATTGCCGATCTTCTGGAGCAGCGCTACGATATCCCGGATCTGCTCCTCGCTCAGAGAGATATCGAACTTCTTGCTGGCCTCCTTGATAAGCGCCCGGATATCCTCCTCGGTCTTAAGGCCTCGCTCCACGATCTGCTGCTTCAGGTAGGCAATGAACTCCTCCACCTGTTCGGAATCGCCTATGGTATCTGCCAGGTCTCCGGTCACCACCAGCTCGTTTAATGCAGCATCCATATTTTCCTCGGAAACCTCTTCCCCGGTCATCACAGCGTATGCCTTCATGGTTCCCACAAGCGCTCCCGTCCCGGAGATGGAGAAGGGTGCCGCGACGATAATGTCTGCATCCGTAATGCCCGCAGTGATCAAGGCATTTTTATACATGCCGACGGTACAATAGGAAATATTCTTGGTGGTGATATTAATTCCATGCCCCTGCTCCCGCTTCACCACCACTACGGAAGAGAGAGACCGCTTCCCGATGGTATCGGAGGACAGATAATTGCCAAGATACTGATACTCCTCGTCAATCGTAGTATAAATAACGTCATACTCCGACAGTTCGGAAGGATCGATCCCCATCAGCTGCAGTACTGTATTGCGCTGTTCCTCCGTCAGGTTGCCTCCCAGAGAGAGATACGGCTTATCCTCCTTAGTGATGGGCTCCGTAACCTCCCCATCCTGTCCGGCAACCGCCGCCTTCTGATTCAGGAGCTCCTGTTCGGTACGATTCTCCTTAGAGCCATCATCCCGTGCCAAAACCGTCATGGGGGATATCATGATACATACTGCAATTAAAAATGTCAATGCTCTTCTTTTCACGCAGATTACCTCTTTCTTTATGTTGTAAGGCGAACCTCCAGCCAGTTATACAGATCCTCATACACCTGTTCTCTATCCAGCTCATTTAAGATCTCATGCCGATCGGTAGGATACAGCTTCCAGGTTATGTCAACCATCCCCAGCTTCTCATATCGGTCGTATACCTGCTTGACGCCCTTTCCGAAGGAGCCCACCGGATCGTCCTCTCCTGAGACAAAGAACAGCGGAAGCTTCTTTGGCATCTGCGCCAGATTCTCCGGGCGGTTATCATACCAGATCGTATCAAACAGGTTATAAAATCCGTTCAGGGTAAAGACAAAGGTACACTTGGGACTTTCGGAATAGGCCTTCACCACTTCCACATCCTTGGTCAGCCAGCTATTCTTCAGACTCTCTCCGCGGAACTTGTTGTCATTTCCTGCGAAAGCCATCTTCTGGATCAGGCCGCTGCGGTAATGCCAGCCATGAACCTTCGCCATGGTCCGGCACAATCCCTTCCCAAACTTAAGTACCCCATCCGGCTGATCGCCGGTTCCCATGATAATGGCTCCCCGCAGGTTATCCCCATGTATGCACAGGTACTTCCGCAGTAAAAAAGAACCCATGCTGTGCCCCAGCATAAAATAGGGGACACCGGGAAATCTCTCCTGAACGATTGTCCTTAAGGAATGCATATCCTCCACCAACACATCACTGCCGTTTTCCTCGGCAAAGAACCCCCAGTCCTCCGGCGTGTTCACGGACTCACCGTGCCCCAGATGATCGTGTCCGACCACAAGATAACCCTTGGTATTCAGGAATTTGGCAAACCCCTCGTAACGCTCAATGTATTCCACCATACCGTGGGTGATCTGCAGGATACCCCGGAAATCCTTATTCTCCGGTTCCCAGCTTACACAATGGATCGATGTTTTCTTGTCTGCCGACAAGAAGGTAAATGTAACTTTCGCCATGGCGCTTCTCCTTTCGCCTCTTCTTTTGCAGCTACGGTTTGCAGTGCGAGCTCGATTCCGCTTCGCTCCATCTCGCTCACAGGCATTCGCCCTATCAAGCCGATCATGAATAAAAATGTCTGCAAGCAGCCATTTTATTCCCGCTCGTCTTGGCACTGCTCATTGCTTTCGTGAACATTTTACCCCCTTTTCGCGAAATAAGCAAGCTATCCGGCCTGCTTTAAGAGAATTTTAAGGTTTAACTATAGTTTTTCACCACGATCTGGAGTGTATCACGCCCATTAAAGTGATTTATCTCAGGATAATATACAAAGGACATAACGATGGGCACACCTTGGGGTCTTCCGTCGAACAACGCCTGCACGGCGTCCCTGGTATACTTTTCTGCCATATATGCCGTGAATTGCTCCATATCGCCGAAATACATGGCCTCCATGGTCCTGCCAAGGCTGCTTCTCACCTGCATTTTGCACACATTCCTGTTTTTCCCAAGAATCCGTGCAGACAGAAGCTCCAGGCCCTTATCGGCAAACACAGGCTTCTCATTTCCCTTGCCAAAGGGCTCCAGCAGGGAGAGCTGTTCCACCAGCTCCGGCGTTATGTAGTCGATGGGCATAGGCACGTCGATCATGATCTTGGGAATGAAGTTCTCCTCGGTAAGCGCAGTCAGCTCATTGAGGCGTCTTCGCAGCACCGGCACGTTTTCCTCTGCCAGGGACAATCCGGCTGCCATGGGATGGCCGCCAAATCTGGTGAAAAGCTCCTTGACTTTACACAGCTCTTCATACATGGAGTAAGCTTCAATGGAGCGCCCGGAGCCCTTGACGCCTTCCTCGCTTCTTGTCAGCACGAATACCGGACGGTTGTACTTCTCACGGATACGCCCCGCGATGATACCTGCCAGGCTCTCGTGACAGTCCGGCAGGAACAGCACCAGCACCTTGTCGCCGGCAGCGACAGCCTCCGCTGCCAGAAGATTGGCCTGCTCCACCCCCTTGGCAGTCATGTCCTTCCGGCTGGCGTTTAAGTCCGTCAGATCCTTTGCCAGCTCCACGGCCTCCTTCTCGTCTCTCGCCTGCAGCAGCCGCAAAGCACGCACCGCTGTATCCAGGCGGCCGCTGGCGTTGAGGCAGGGGCCTAAGATAAACCCGATATGATAAGCCTTGATATTCTCCGGCAGCAGTTGATTCTGCATCATCAGCGCATGCAGCCCCTGATTGTCCGTCCGGCGCAGTCTCTTTAATCCTTCCTTCACCAGGATACGGTTCTCCCCGATGAGATCCATCACGTCTCCCACCGTGGCAAAGGCTGCGTAGGGAAGGTAATGAAGAATCTCCTCCCGGCTCCTGCCAAGCTCCTCGAAGAGTACCTGCACCAGCTTGTAGGCCACCCCTGCACCGCACAGCCCCTTGAAGGGATAGGGACAGTCTTCCTGCTTGGGATTCACCACTGCATCGGCGCAGGGAAGCTTATAGATTCGCCCCTCCGCAGTCTCATCATAGGGAACCTCGTGGTGATCCGTCACGATTACAGTGAGTCCCAGGGATTTTCCCAATGCGATCTCTGCACCTGCTGCAATGCCATTGTCACAGGTGAGGATCGTGTCAACGCCTGCCTCTTTTGCCTCCGTGATCAGGCGCTCGTTCAGGCCGTAACCGTCTGCAATCCGATCGGGGATGGCGTTGTCCACCCGGGCGCCACAGCTCTTAAGCGCATCTGTCAGAATATAGGTTGACATAACGCCATCAATATCGTAATCTCCGATCACACGTATCTTCTTGTTCTCTCTTATCTTCCCCATCAGGATAGCGACTGCTTTTTCCAGATCCTTCATGGTTCTGGGGTCATGAAGCATGGTTACATCGCCGTTTAAATATGCGGCAATGGCATCCTCCCCAACCACGTCCCGGTTGCGGATGATCCTTGCCACCACCGGATCGATGGAAAACTGTTCCCCTATCCTCTTAAAATCAGCCCGTTTGGCCATTACCATCCACTTTTCCATCTTTCCTTCATCTCATTTCCTTTGCATATTCGACCTGCCACAGGATCAGTCCTTTGGCAGGTGCAGTGACGCCGGCATTCTCCCGGAGCTTCCCCTCCAGAATATCCTGTATCTCGGCAGGTTTCCGTTTTCCCAGACCGATCTCCACAAGCGTTCCGGCCAGGATCCGCACCATATGATGCAGGAATCCATTGCCGGTAACGGTGATGCGCACCTCTTCCCCCAGGCATTCCACCGTAAGGTCATAGATGGTGCGCACCGTGGACTTCTTTTTCTTCTTCACAGCGCAGAAGGCGGCAAAATCATGGGTTCCGAGAACAAGAAGAGCCCCCTGCTGCATGGCTGCAATGTCCAGAGGCTCCTCAACGGTATACATCCACCTGCGCTCAAATACATTGGGCAGTGTACTGTTCCAGATCCGATATACATATGTCTTCTTCTCTGCACTGAGCCTTGCATGAAAACGCGGCGTGGCCTCCACAATGGCGGTCACGCCGATATCCTCCGGCAAATATCGATTTACATAATCCATGATCTGTCCGGGTTCACAGGCTTCCCTCAGTGTAAAGCTTGCCACCTGCCCCCTGGCATGGACACCCGCATCTGTCCGTCCGGAGCCCTGTATCTCTACCGGATAGCCGGCAAACTGCGTCAGAACAGCGGCAAGCTTCCCCTGTATGGTGGCTTCTGTCTTGCTCTGGCTCTGCCAGCCCTTGTATCTGGTTCCGTCGTATTGTACGGTCATTTTATAATTCATCGTCTGCCCCGATCTTTCTTCACTGTTCGCCATGAAGCTCCGTGCCGATATAACCCACCTCGAAGAAGTCCTTCATATTGTGGCGTATGATATAATCGATATAAGAAGCGATAACCTGCGCCGTGAACAGATATCCCATGGGATTCATGTGCCCTAGCAGGTAGAACTTCTCCTTGAATTCCTTATCATATACCGGTGCGTATTCCTGCAGGTCAATGACATAGGTGTTATCAAACTTCGCAGCCAGATCATAAAGAACCTTCCGATGCTCCTGCTTACGCCGGGTCCATTCCTCCGTGTCCTTGTCCTCCCTCGGCATTGTAACAAGGAAGAACTTCGCCCGCGGCTGCATCCCCTTCATCCGCTGGATGATCTCACTGTAATAGCCGATAAAATTCTTCTTATTATTGTGCCAGTCAGCAAAATCCACATCCCCGATATTGCCGATCTCCATGTTCTGTCCCAGGATATCATTCACGCCAAGCGCCAGGATATATGCCTGTGAGGCGTATGCCGCATTCCAGAAGCCATTCGCATCCGCAAAGCTGTCACAGTATTCTTTGGCCGTCATCCCGCCACGAGAAAAATTATAGACCTTGCTGCCGCACGTACGGGCCATGTACTGTCCCCAGGAATACTCAAACATATCATGATAGGAGCGCTGTCCGTCCGCTCCCATGGCCTCAAACTCCCCGGAGGAGAGGCTGTCTCCGATGCAGCAGATCGTCCGAAAGATTGCTGTATATCCTCCGTTTTCTATAAGCCGTTCTAAGGGTTTCTCTGATTCATTATGAAAAATTGACTGTAAATCCATATTGGTACCTCTTTATATAAATTTTTTTCGCATTGTCGTCTGTTTCATAAACATATTATACAACAGACGAGAAAGAATGCAACTGTTTTTAGTTGCATGTTTGTGTCAAATTTTATGAGGTCTCCCATACCAGTCATCTATTAATCCGATCTCCTTGCTTCTGGCACTGTTCCAGAATATATTTATCATCTTTATCTGGATTCTGCAG
>CAVGED010000127.1:0-52041 GCA_963628035.1 Paludibacteraceae bacterium | reverse complement strand
TTTTCAAAGAACAGTTATCGTTTAAAAAGGACGTACCTTTTGACACCTAAATCATTTCATTTATCATACTTAAAATTGATGTTGCCTTGTCTATTTCTTCCTGTTCTTTTTCTTCCAATATTGATCGCTCCACCTTTCTGTTTCTTGATAAAAAAGAAAATTCATATTTTCGTCCACTACCGTCAAGTGCTTGAATAGGCACTCGTGCTTCTACATCTGAGGTCTTTAACGCATCATCAAGCCAGCACTTCAATACTATTTTCGAATCAACAGATATTTTCCATCACATAAACACACGGTTCTCTGTGCTATATGATCGCTCCACCTCCGCTTCATATACCGCTTCTGTATGGGAATCAAATAATACCCACTCCACCAGATCAAAACTGTCTTGGTTGTCCTGTGGGAATCTACTCACAGTACTATCTAAGAAGATATTCCAGTGCATATACTGGAACATTTGCTCCTTCTCGGATAGACTTGGTTTATTCAATCAGTGTGATAATTAGTATCCAGTAGGTGGTCACTAATGGATACTAATCGACCACTACTGGATATTAATTGGATATTTGTATCCAGTAGATGGTTACTAGTATCCATTAAATAGCTGATTGTATCTATCAACTCATTTTCTCTTTACTTGTCATCATTGAATATATATTTTGTACCAGGTCCACTTCCTGTTTTTCTCAAAATATCATTTTGAATCATCTTATCTAGTAACCTGCGTGCACCAGCTCGTGTTTTATATTCACACAATTCCATTGCTTGTTGCGTTGAGATGCTATCATGGCTTTTAAGATAATGCATTACTCTTTGCTCTTTATTTAGGTTACGTATTTCATCAGTTTCTGTTGATTCTACTTGTCTGTCTACCTGCAAGTTTGCAGCTCCTGGAATATATACCACCTGTCCAACTTCCAGCTTTAATGTCACTCGATCGGTACGCTCCGAAAAAACAAACTCCGGCTTTTTCCAGTTTTGTTCTGCCCATGCTGTCATAATCTTATCGACACCGCTTCCTGCACGCTCACCGACATTGACGAACCCAAACATCTTTAAGATATTTGGATTTCGTGGATCACTATTGCCGCCTGCATAAAATTCCTCTTTTGTTACCCTTATAGTTCCAGGATTAGAAATGCTAAGTTCCTTGCCATTTTTAATAACAAGGATTCCTCGTCTGCCATAATAATTTGCATGTGCCAACGCATTCGCCAGTGCCTCTTCCAAGGCATCGTGAACATCAACCCTATCTACTCGGTATCCATCTCTTCTATTTGCAAATGGAACTGCTACATCATCGTCCATTCTTGTGCGCACCTTGCAGAAAAAGTCATATATATTACCACTCCAGTCACCTTCGTTAGAATGTGTCCGAAACAGCCAGCGTACTGCTTTATCATCGCATTCCTCACGATAATCCAGGAAATAATTTGGAAAAATCTCCGTAATATGATAAGCCTCTCCAAAGAATAACAGTCCTGCTATTGTTGGAGATAATGTACCATTCTTATTCTTCGCCGCAGCTCTTAATTTCATAAGAAACTCATCATTTTCAAGAGCATTCCATGGATGTCCACTGTGAAGCTGTTCAAAAATAATTCTATAGCCCTTTATCGTATCCTGATTAAGCACATCCAATCCAAATTCATCAAGCACTTCCACATCCCCAGATATATCTCTCTGATCTGCGAACATTGCCCGAACTGCCTCTTCGGTACAGAGAAAATCTCCTTCGTAATCTCTTTTATAAGTACCTTTCATTGGATCTGTTCCAATATAAACTGGTTTATCATGCCTGTCTGCCGCCGGGATATCAATTCTAAGTATCTTTTTGTCTTCCACCTCGACTACCTGTACATGATGATTCAACAGAATATTCTTGGATACCTTATTTCTATCATTTAAGGTGCTCCAAAAATCTTTCTGATATTTAATAATCTGCTTATCTGCCAGTCCCTCAATCGTGAAAGAATTCCTGTGCTCCCTTATTCCAAGCAAAATAGTACCACCATTTGTATTTGCAAAAGAAGAATAAGTCTCCCATATGCTCTCAGGAATTCCACCGGCTGCCAACTTACATTCTCGCTCATTATCTTCGCCAAGGTTCAATTTATTTAATATTTCCTGCTTCATTTATAATAAAACCTCCCTTCAAATCCCACGCCTACCAAATAGCTTATCTGCTAAATCGTATTAATATACCAAATGACCACCTGAAATACAAGTGTTTTTTGAGCATTCGATGCATTCGATGCAGAAATCTCTTTCGGAAATCTCTTTCTTGATGAATGGATGCTTCTAAAGCCAACAGACACAGAGCAGAAAGATATTTTCGAACTCCTTCATCGGAGACGGAAGAAATCATCCACCATCTTCTGCTCACAGTATGTATTCGAAGAATGGTATGACCAGCTTGGTGGGGAAGCAAGTCCGCTGGCTGATGCAATCATTGATAGAATTGCACATGACAGCTATCAGATTAACATCACAAGCATTGATGCTGAGCATGACAAGTCCATGCGTGAGGTATATGGTCTGGATAGAACATTACGCGAGTAAACTCGCACATAGATGATTTCCACTTCCGGACACCTGATTTCCAAATTTCCGGAAGTGCGATTTCATCGCGCAAGAATATTCAGTGCATTTCGGCAAACTCCTTTCGCTAATACATTTTCCTTATCCAATTAGCCTAATATTGCTTCCTGATTTCATTAATACCAATCTTGAAAAAAATTATCCTGATGTAGATAAATAACAATATGATTGTGGAGCACACGACACCCCCAAATCTTTTAAAGACAATGGTTTGTCGTATACAACCACATTCTTCAAACGATACGCAATTGCCCTTTTCTTTCCCTTATAATACTTTCTAAAAAAAGAATATGTAATACCTGAATATTTTTTTGTTTGATGCCAAACATTTAATATTTCATCTTCAACAATATATTCAATTTCAGCCTCTGCCACAACTTGTTTCTGTGGTGCAGTCGCATAGATAATAATTTTATCAACATCATCTCTACATCTGAATTTACGATATTCGTAAAGTTTTGTCCCCGCCAATATACTCTCAACATACTCTGGATTAATCGACAATAACATTTGACACATTGATATTTCCCTCCGCTAGTATCCTTCTAAACTGATTCTCCGTCAAGTGGACATCAGTCGGATATTGACCCTCATCTGCCCAACATCCATTGTTATCTAACCAATTCATATTTACATTATTGCCTGCACCAAAATATCCATAATACAGCATTTCAGTAATTGTTAAATTTCTAAAGGTATTATATTGCCTCAACAACTCAGTTTCATCAAATACCGATTTGTTGCCAATTCTCTGTTTTAGTTCCTCAAAAGTCATCAAGCATCGATTATTTATTTTTGCCTGTATAATATCAGTAACAATGCAATAAGAAGTGATACACGATCTGAATCTTTTACCAGTTCCTTGCGTATATCTACGATAGATTAAAACAGGTTCTCCAACCCTGTGTTTTATTTGCGCTTGTCCTACATAAATTTTACTAAGTCCATTACTTACACTACTACTGATTTTTCTTTGTAATGAAGCTGTATTAGCCAGTTCAGAATAGGCAAACATTGTATCATGATAATTGTCATCAACAATAACATATCCTGCATAATCAAAGTCTGATTTTATAAAAGGAAATGCCTTATATGCATCACTAAAATCAATACATATACGACTTTTTACAAGAACATTTTCTCCGTTCGCATTTTTACCCACATTTTGAAATCCAAATCGTTCAAATTGCGAAATAAGTGTTTCATGTTTATCAAATACCGTGACATAAATTTCTCCACAATTTGATTGCTGCCATTTCCACAGAACTAATCCAATTGCACCTTCTCCAATTCTTTGTCTTCTGAATCTTTCTGCAATTCTAAATGTACTTATTTTTATCCTGTTAATACTCGGCAAAACATCTTTCTGTAATCGAATTTCTTCACATTCGTTTTTTAATACCACAAATGCTCCGACACCTATCTCATCTTCAAATACAAGTGCGGTAGATCCCTCATTAGCTTTTTTCCTAAACCACTCTACAAATCCTGTACTGTTCTCATTGCCTGGATAATCAGATTTTAAGGAATCAAAAAATGAATCACCTAAATCTATTTCTGAAAATTTCTTTAAATAAAATTTACCAGCCACTTTACAGCCCTCCTTGTCTTATTCTTTGTATAATATTCTTCAAATCAGAACCACCTAACGAAACTATTAACTCTACCCCTAATTCTCTTGCGACTTCCTCCGCATAACTCATTTCTTCTCTCTGAAAAGAATCAATGGCAGATTCTTTGACAACAATTCCATCTCTTGTTAATCGACGTGTCGCAATAACCGCTGGTTGCGCAGTTAACAAAACAATTTTATCAGGCTTTAACGAAGTAAATGTATTCATAGGAATCCTCGAAATAAAACCGTCTCTGTTTAACAAGCAAAAGTGCCCATCTAGGATAAACTCTTCACCTTTTTCACGCAATTCATCTATTGCTTCTAATAAATATACTTGATTTTCATCAATTTCTTCTACAATCTTATTAGTAGCAAAACCTTTATTTCTTTTTTCAGTAATCAATTGGCTTGCAGAATATGTAGCAATACCAAGCTGCTCCTTCACCTGATTAGCAAAAAAAGTTTTTCCTACGCCGTGAATCCCACTAACGAAAATCACAAAAATCACCTTCCCTTTACTTATGCTTCTCGCAAACTCTTATAAATCTCTTCTGTAAAAATACCCAATACCTGCTTCTTAATATCTTCATTGCTAAGCAACAACGAAAAGAAATCCTGATTCTGAGTCAATCCCTCAACTAATGCGTCATCAATGCCATCATAATACGCAAACTCAAAATCTTTCACCGTATTATTCTTTGCACTGGTCCGCAATCTATCAGATTTCAGCATAATATCTTTTATCTGTAACATTGCCTTCACAGCCACATCATTATCATATGTTTTACCCATTCGACTATTAATTTCAGCGATAATCTGTGACAGACGCTCTATCTTGATTTCCGTCAAACCAAATCCTTCTGCCGTTGGTAACTTTACAACCGGTTTTGAAACAAGGTTTGGTGTTGTATGCTCTTCTGCCTTTTTTTGCACAAAATTCGTAGCCTTGATTTTACCATCCAGATTATATCCGCCACCCGGGTGTTTGATATTGATATATGACAATAAGTATGTAATGAAATTATATTTCTTGTGCAACTCTGTATCTTCAAAACATGATACTTGTAATAAAAATTCATAGAATCGCACAAAACTTCTCATTAACGATACAATTTCTTGCTGTTGCTGAGGTTCATACTGCTCAATCATATTTTTAGACTTCTTAAAGTAAAATGTCAGCTTCTGTTTATCCTTAGCATCAATATTGGCTTTACGAATGAGTTCACTCGTTTTATCTATGTCATCAGGATCTAAAACAGTATACGCATCTATCTTAGTTTCCAAATCATAAATCGCTGTCGGTGTAACAGAATTTGAAAGCAATGTAGTTGTATAATACGGTGCATATGCATCCTTTATTTCTTCATAAGAATTCACGAAGTCCAATACAAAAGTCTTCTTCTCAAACGGTGGACATATGCGATTTAAACGCGATAATGTCTGTACTGCTGTAACACCTTTAAGTTTCTTTAGTACATACATAGCACAAAGCTTTGGTTGATCAAATCCAGTCTGATACTTATTGGCAACTAACAATACCTGATAATCATCCTTATCGAATTCCTTCGTCAACCTGTCTTCAGGGAAACCATTCATCAAAGCTTCTGTATACTCTGTTTCATCTTCTCCAGATAGCCTTACTTTACCGGAAAAAGCAACAAGAGCTTTGATATCATTATATCCTCGCTTCGTAATATATTCTTCTAACGCCTGACGGTATTTCACCGCCCCTTGACGAGACGCTGTAACAACCATGGCTTTAGCCATACCACCAAGTTCTGTCATTACCGACGTTCTAAAATGTTCTACAATAACCTCTATTCTCTGAGCAATATTCGTATCATGCAATTCAACAAATCGTGCAATCTGTCTTTTCGCATCTACTGTCTTACAACGTGGATCTTCCTCAATTTCTTTGTTGATTTGATAGAAAGTATTATAAGTTGTGTAATTCTGTAACACATCCAGAATAAAACCTTCTTCTATCGCCTGCTTCATTGAATAAACATGAAATGCTTCTCTCTGACCTTTTGTATTTACTCGTCCAAACAAATGAAGCGTTGTTGGCTTCGGTGTTGCGGTAAAGGCAAACATTGATACATTTGCCTGCTTACCATTACGAGAGATTTCATCAACAATCATATCCTGAATATCACTGAAATCCTGTTCACCCGAACCGAGCGATTTGGTAACTGCTGCCATATCCTTTCCGGCAGTAGACGAATGTGCCTCATCTATAATTACCGCAAATCTTTTATCTTTCAATCCTGCCACACTATCAACAATATACGGGAACTTCTGAATTGTAGTAGCTACAATTTTAGTATTTCCTTTCAATGCTAACGCAAGGTCTGCTGAAACACACTTATCGTCCATAACACGAATAAGTCCCGCTTTATGTTCCAACCCAAGGATTGCCTTCTGCAACTGGCGGTCTACAACAACACGGTCTATAATAATGATAACATTATCAAAAATCACCTTATTATTCGCATCATGCAATGATGTCAAACGGTGTGCTAACCAAGCAATAGAATTCGTCTTGCCGGAACCCGCACTATGCTGTATCAAATAATTCTGAGAAGTACCATTCTCACGAACATTATTAAGCAACTGACGAATCACATCTAACTGGTGATAACGTGGAAAGATAATATTCTCAGACTTTTTCATTTTACCTGTAATAGGGTCCTCTGATTCTTTTGTTTCCAAGAATACAAATTTACTCAAAAGATCAAGAATCGTATCTTTCTTAAGGATATCCTCCCACATATATGAAACACTGTATCTATCTTCGTAGGTAGGATTACCTGCTCCGGCTTCAACACCTTCCCCATTTCCCATATTAAACGGCAAGAAGAATGTTGCATTACCAGCCAACTTTGTAGTCATGTAAACTTCTTCTAAGTCCATTGCAAAATTTACAAGCACACCAGCTTTAAACATAAATAAACGTGTCTTAGGATTACGTTCTGTGCGATACTGATATATTGCATCCTGATAGGACTGTCCCGCCGCATTACACTTAAGCTCAAAGGACATAATTGCAAGTCCGTTCAAGAAAATAACTAAGTCTATACGTTCATTATCACTGGCCCAAACTTCTTCCATAACAGAAAAAATATTTCTCTCATATTTTGAAAACAAATCCTTGTTGAAAGTTGTTGCAGGTTTGGTATACATCAATTCCAGTTTCATATTCGAAATCTCAATACCATGCTTAAGAATTTCCAACAAACTTCCGCGTGACTTTGTCACTTCTGAATTGATATAATTCACCAATGTTTCTTCTAAATCAGTTTTATAAATCTTACGAAGTGCCTCCATCTCTTCTGGTTGAGTATCATTTAGAAACTTAAACAACATTTCGCGGTCAATTGCAAAATAGCGATCGTAGTTTGTAGCTTTACGAATAACATAACCGTTATCCTTTTCCAAACGCTCCATAATGAACTTTTGGTATTCTTTTTCAGACACTATCGATGTATGGTTAACAAGCATAGATGCATACCTTTCCATACGCTTGGCTGTCTTTTCTGCATCCGGTACTTGTTCAAAAACAATATTCTCGCTCATTACTTACGACCTCCTTCGTTGCGTTTTTTTATGGCTGCCACTGCCTTTGGATTGAACTTTCCACGAATAATACAATGATAACCTTCTTCATCCTCATAAACAACTCTGCTCAGCTGATTGTTGTTTGATACAGATATTTCTATCCATCTTCTATCCAGGTATTTACTTGTTCCAACCGTAAATATAGCTGCACCATTCTTTTCAAGAGCACCAGCTACTGCATTGTACTCTTTTTCGCTAATTTCATATTCGGTACCGAACAACCCGGCAAATGCCTGTGTTGCGTGAAGCAAACTATCAAATTCAGCATCGTTATTCTTTGCCTTCAAAAAATCTGTAGCACTAACAAAAAGCTCCGGACCAAGCAACTCAGAATCTAAAAATTCTACTTTCATTGTGCTGGCACCTCCTTTTTACCGGTCACATACTCATAAATCAATGACTTTTTATAGGAATCAAGAATCTCAAGCTGCTCTTTTTTCTGTTCAATGATGCCGTCAATCTCTGCAACTTTTGCATCAAGGAAGTCTGCAATTTCCACCTGCTCCTCGTACTGCGGTTCAAACACCATCAAGCGGGAGAACTCAGAATAATTCAATCCCTGGCGCACGCCACTGCCCATGTTATAAAACACTTTCATAACATCGTAGGCATGGAGCAGGAAGTGGAAATATCTCGAATCCACTTTCTTAATCGGACAGAGGTCAATATACGCAGAGGTAATAATGCCGTGTTCCTTGACCAAGCCTGTACGCAGACTTCTCTTATCGTTTTGCAGGTCTGTCGGACGAATAATAATATCTCCGGCTTCAACGATATTGTAGGTATTGAAACTTTCAGGCAGTAACCCATCACTGGTATTGATATCCTTTCGGACAACCCTGCCGTAACTCAAAGACAGCAGATTGTCTTCCGTGCCGAATCTGTTCTTGTTCTTACGCTCACCGAAATAGGTATATACAGGATGCACAGGCCAATGTGCCGGAATCATACCGACCCATTCAATACCGCTATCCTTCATAGCGGCATCCGGATTCAATCCCCTAGTAACCGTTTCATTAATGACGGAACGCTTGTACTGCTCCAATACATCAATCTGTGCCTGGACATTAGCAATGAGCACATCGATTTCGGTGCATTTGGTAGTCAGGAAATCTGCAATGCGCTGCTGCTCATCAATAGGCGGCATTGGAATTGTAATTTTCTTCATTTCCTGCCAGCCGGTTGTCCACAGATCATCAACTATGCCATGACCCCAGCGGTAATTCTCATCACCGAACTGTGTAGTGTGAAACAGCCATTCATAATATGTAGGCACCATTGTTTTTCGTGGTGTCATTACGATATTGATAAGTGATACAGATCCCTCATAGGGTGAAGTACCACAGGAGCCTCGTCTATCGGAGCGACTGTTAATAGCAAAGTCCCCGACGCGTACCAACTTGCGGTTATCACCATCATTTGTTTTTGCCGCTGTCTCCAATTGTGGCAGTATTCCTTTGTTTGTAACAGAAAGCGGAGGATAATCCTTATCACTTACTTTCTCATTGCGTATAGAATACAAACCACCGATTTTGGCGAGTGTCCAGTCAGCAGGTATTTCACCGAGCCATTTAAAACCCGTATCTTGCATAACTCTCATATTCTCACCTTCCTTAATCGAACAGCTTCGCAACACGCTCTGTGACAGAAAGTTCCAGTTCCATAAAACGTACTTCTAATTCATCACTTGCCACAGATTTCTGATATTTGTAGAAATATCTTGTAAACGGAATTTCTGCACCAGTTTTTACGACAGGTTTCTTTGCACCAAGATTTTCTTCAAAGAACGCAACGGCATCAGGAATATGAGGAAGCACCTCACGCTCCATATAGTCATCGATGTGTTCCACAAATTTCACCAATTCAATATCCTTGGTGCTCTTGTCATAGATAACGTTACCTTTACGGTCAGTCTGAATCACAGCATTTTTATCCATTACAGATAAGCCATCTGCAATCTTCTCAATCAACTTCTTATCTGCTGTTACCTCACTCAAGACTTTTGTAAGTTCTGCAATGAACGGAGCTGGTTCAAGCCAAATCCGGTCTAAAACTGCACCATTAAGTGCTTCTAAAATTGCATCATATACAGGTTTGTTATTCTGATAATCTTCCAGTTTCTTTTGCTCCTTGCCGCTTAATTCTTCTGCGTTTTCAAACTCAGCAACCTTACCTTCATCATAAAGACCAGAAAGCGAACCAGCCATAAGCATCCTTTCTATACGCTCAGTTGTGATAGCATAACTACGCTGTAATGGCTGCATTACTGCATATTCACGATAGATAAACTCTTCATTTTTATAAATTTTACAGTATTCATTTGGTTCAAACTTTGAATACAATTCAGTAATTGCTTTTCTATCCTCAGCAAGAATTTCGTTTTTCTTATCACCAAGCGCCTTACGCAATTTATGATAGAAAGAGGAGGCATCTATCAACTGAATTTTACCTTTACGATCTTCACGCTTATTCTTGGAAAGCACCCAGATATATGTAGCAATACCAGTGTTGTAAAATAAGTCCGTAGGAAGTGCAATAATAGCTTCAATATAATCGTTTTCAATCATCCATTTTCTAATCTGACTTTCACCGGAGGCAGTTCCGCCTGCAAATAATGGACTACCATTCTCAATAATCGCTGCACGTCCTACATCATCATCCATCTTATCGATTGCAGACTGCAAGAATAACATCTGCATATCTCCGGAACCTGGAAGTCCTGCTCCCCAACGTCCATCATAACCCCTTGCATACTCATCATTTACAGCCTGTTCTACACCTTCGGCTGCATCCTTTCCGCCCCATGGTGTACCAAACGGCGGATTTTCAATGACAAAGCGCATCTTTGTTCCTTTGAAACGATCTGCTTTCATTGTATCTTGATAACAGATATTCTCAGCATTTTGACCTTTGATGAGCATCTCTGCAAGACACATAGCATACGACTCTGGATTCACTTCTTGTCCAAACAGACGAACATCTGCTGTTGGATTATAACGTTTAATAAAGTTATAACTTGTTGAAAGCATACCGCCAGTTCCGCATGCTTGATCTAATATAGTGATAACCTTGCCATCATCAAAAATATCGTCACAACCTTCTGCCAGAAGAATATTTACCATAAGCTTAATAATGTCACGACCGGTATAATGATCACCAGCTTCGGCATTTTCAGAGAATTTACGGATAAGTTCCTCGAAAATATATCCCATCTTAACATTGTCGATTGTACGCGGATTCAAGTCTAACTCAGAGAAAGCCTTTACAACGCTGAGAAGTCGATTATTTTTGTCCATCTTATCAATCTGCTTACTAAAATCCAAACCTTTCTCTGCGGACATAATAATTTCTTGTACATTAGGAGAAAAGCTCTGTAAATAATTTTTAAAGTTAGCAGCTAAATGGTCTGCATCGTTAATCAACTCCGCAAGTGTAAATTCACTTGTATTGTAAAACTGAAATTGGGAAATCCGGTACATCGCTTTTGCCGGATAATTTGGATTTGCCTTATACTGATCTACAACAGCCTGTTTTGTAGGTTCCAATGCACACTCAAAACGACGAATGATTGTCATAGGAATAATAACATCCTTATATTTGTCACTCTGATAAGGTCCTCTTAACTTATTCGCGATAGACCATATAAAATTTACTTCTGTTGAAACATCAATAGGGGAATCATCCCACATTGCATCAATTATTGTATTGTTTGCCATTATTAATTTATCCAGCCTTTAATTATATTTTGCATTAATTTAATATACCCAATTCTAAATTCCGTCGCTTGCGAGTTTTTTAACATCTGTATCAAACTCGTCATTGGTAATAAGAGAGACCGTGTACCTTTCGTCGAACAAATCTATTAAATTCTCCACATCTTTATATGTGTTAAGTACAATCTTTCCATCTTCGATTTTAAATACATCCTTCCATCTTGAAACAGTTTGAATTTTACTTATCAACTCCTCGGGAGTCTTCTTAATAACATTGTATTGCTTAATACGCATCATTTTTTTTGCATACGTCTTTTGTTTTCTTTCTATATACTCAGTCAATTTACATTCATTACTCACAATCCCAATTGCAATAATATCTTCAACCACTTTTGAAGCCTGGTTTCTGATATACTCCTCAAACCCAAAATGACTTTGCATTAAATTAATGTCCTTCGTTACAATATCTCCACCAATCACCAAGAGATTTATCTTCTTAGTGATTGTAAAAAGTTTATCATCCATCTCAACAAATACATCATTTCCTTCTGTAGAAAAAACTTTTGTCAAGAAGTTCTCACCCTTTTTGTTGGGAATCAAAGTTGCAATAACACGTTGATATGCCCATATTACTTTAGTTCCTCTTCTAAATCTAAATAATATTGCATCCGCTGTATCATAATCATTTTCCGAGAATGCCCCAACTGTATCTTCCTCAAAGTCCAAGCATCCAAATGGTGCATAATTCGCATCCTGTGGTAAGATATATATCTTGTGCTGGTTATCTGCAATATTGTCTATCAAAGAATATTCTTCTTTCTCTACTCTAAAGTCTCTTATTAGAGCTTCAACAATCGAGTTCTGAATTTTATCTTTAAAGCTTGTTTCTCCACTTATGCTGCTATCCAAAAATACAATTTTTTTGATTGTCTTTTCTTCGTCCTTCATCAAAACAAAAACATCAAAACCAAACTCTTGATCCTGGAACATATCAAAAATTTCATCAAGTATAATTTCTTCTTTTGCTCTTGTTTCCATACTTTCGTTCATTACATAATCCTCCATTAATGTTTATTGTACATAAGACATATGTTATCTGAAATGTACTTCCATTTCACAATCTTCTTTTCATCTAATTTAGCTCTGCATACTGCAACAAAATGTTTATTTTCGCACTCACTTAAACTTGAATTTTCAAATTTGATTTTATAAAGTTTATAACCTAGTAAAGTTAACACCGGATTCTGATAATATAGATTTGTTTTTGCCATTAATACAACAACCATCAAAATGATTCCCGCATAAACAATAAAATCCTTCATAGAATCAATATCATCCATCATTAACGGTAAAATAAACGTCATAAAAAATGTAATTCCTGAATCCGTAATTTCTTCTTCTATTCTCACTTTTTCTCCAGCATCAGTAAAACCAGAAAACTGCACTTCTCTAAATTGCCAAATTGCAATGCATCCACTTACCGTAACAAATATCGAAATCAGAACCAATAAAAAAGTCCATGTATGTGGATGTTTATATACCTCTACCAAAACTGCAATATCACCTTCAAATAGTCTTCTAAAGAAATTACCCAAACTCCCCCATATTTCTATCTTTATATTTTTAATTGCTACAAGTATAGACAGCGGAAGAAATGACTGTATAATAAGTTTCCATTTCAGTTTTTTGTTTGCTTTATTCAAGTGACTCCCTCCTTGTGATTTTTAACTTATTTTTTACATCCTAATTCTACAATATCTTCTGTCCATTATTCTGTACTTATTCCTTTTATGTATCGCCCTAATCCTTCACATATTCCATAATATCCCCGTAATCCACATCAAGCGTCTTGCAAATCTTACCCAACACTTCCAAAGTCACTTCTTTATCTCTTCGAAGCTTTGTCATCGTATTTGGTGCGATTGCTGCCTGCTTTCTAAGGTCAGCTTTACTCATTTTTCTATCTACTAATAACTTCCATAATCTGTTGTATGATACAGCCATAACATGCCCTCCATCATGCATCAAAAACTCACAAAATTCCACTAAATATTATACCACAACCTCTCTATACCTTCAAGAAACTTTCGCACAACCTTGCGAGGTATCCATCGAGCAATTACCGCATCATTTTTGCCCCTATTGTACCAAACCGCTAGCGCGGTGGCTAGCCCTAAATGCGAGAAACCATCACTTTTTTTATAAAAGAGTAGCAGTTTTCGAATATATGTTGTATTGTTGAGCTACCACACTTAACCATAAACATATATAACGCCAACTGCTATGATTACTTTACCATATATTTTAAAACTCAACAACTACATATTTGGATTTTTTCCTAATACATACCTCTGAACACAACTCCTACACCTCACTACCCCCGTTATTTCCTGCCATCTTATCTGTCACATTCACCCCCTCTTACCCCGCCATCCCCTGCATCATATCCATTTCATCTTCCACATCCCCTTGCATCTCCTCTTGTACAATACCTTCCTCCTGCTCCTCAGCGCATTCCGTTTCCACTTCTTCCACTTCCATAATCCTTTTTATCTCTGCCAGATTATACTCACAGGCCTCAGCCATTGCTGCGCAGTCTGTATAATCCGTCAAGGTGTATAAGCAATTAAGTTCTTTTTCTTTTACCCTTTTCTCAACTCTCAGATCCTTCAGCTTTTTAAATATTTTGTATCCTTGTGCCACATTGCAGTTGAGCGCTTCGGTTGCTTCCAGGGTATCCTCGATTTCACGGTCTATCTCCGCTATATCGAGCTGAAGATTCGTAATATACTGTTCTGCGTTCCGGTAGAATTCTGCCTGCTGCCGCGCGAACTCCATCCAGTTATTTTCTTTTCCGTCAAACGGAGTTTCATGTCTTTCACCAATCATAGTGCTCTCACCGCCTTTTCCTGTGTTTTCCATATCTTCATCCGCCATATCCGGCTGCGTCTGCTCATTCTGTGCGCTGCAGCGCGCGCCTCCACGTCTGTGCAGTTCTTTATCCTTCATTACAGCGTTTTCAAAGAGCTCTGCATATTTTCGCGGCGTGTATTTTCTGGTTTCAAGCCCTTTGAGACATTTGATTGCCTCTTTCGCTTTTGCCACATTTGCACTGGTACCGATGTTTTTCTGAAAAATCTCCGTGCGAAATATCTCGTCCTTCACATCCCGTCTGTTTTCCCGGCACACGCGCAGCAGTTCGATCAGATCAACCGCCTCTTCGTCATTGATCTCACAAAGCTCTATATAATGCAAGATATCACATATTTTCTGCTCGATTTCCGAATGCTTCTTTGAGAGTTCGTCTCGATAATTCTTTATCCCGGATGCAATATACGCAAACTGTGTGAGGTACTCGGTCCAGTCGATCTCAGACAGATCATACGAGGTTGTATTCTTATACGTCGGCTCCTGCATTTCCTCATAAGTCAGTTCCTGCACCGGAGATACAGATGTATTCGCTTCCGCCTCTTCTACTGGTGTCATAAAGTAAAATCCCGACTTCTTGCCACCCGATATCCTGCTGTTCGCCTGTGCGAATGTGAATACCGTAGCTTCGTCCTTGCATGTTGCCACAACAAGCTGATCCGCGCTGTCCGTCCGGTAGTAATTGCTGCTGTAATCCATGATGTAGTAAAGTGAATCTGCCGCTTCCATAGGTACCTCCTTTGTTCATTGCTACTCGCTTTCCGCATAAAGAATAAGAACCAGATGAATTTTTCTCATCTGATTCCTATTATAGAGGGTTGGGTGTCCCATAAACATCCCTTGCACATCGAATTTTTGTTCGTATGTTTTTATTCACAGTCACAGATAAATCCGCCATCTGACTAATCATCCAAATCATCATCGTCATCATCGGAATGTTCAATAAGCCTATCGCTGACATCCTCTATGCTAAGTTGATAACAAGCTAAAACCCTTTCCAAAGTCTCCTTCGGTATCGCGTTATGGTTATAATTGTATATAACATAGTCAATGTATTCATACGGTATATCAATCTCATTACTAGATACATTCAATCTTGCGTTTCCGCCAACACTTCGAAGTAGATTTCCAACTCTCTTCTCAGTTTTCTCATTATCAAGACGCAATTTCTGATTTGAATCTATAACATCCAAACTTTCCAACCGATTTAGTGCCATGTCAAAACTAACATTGAATTCTGACATGATTCGTGCAATATCCATTGCTGATAATCCTTTTTCCTGGAAGTTAGGAATTTCCAGATCAATAAATCTGTCAACATCATCCGAAGGCATTAATAAACAAGCTGCAAAATAATTTGCTTCCTGCTCTTTTTCGTCTGTACTTCTTCCATTGATAGTTACATTATCATCAATAAAAGAATTTGTGTCCTCTAAATGCAAAATAGCATGACCTATTTCGTGGGCAAGTGTAAATATTTCTCTGGATAATCTGCTGCAGCTATTTGTAAAAATTACGATATCATTATCCTTTTTAACAGTAAATCCAAGATCTGCGCTCTCTCCCAGAGGATATCTCAATAACTTATATCCCAGCCTTTCACATTCCTTGAATAGATCAATGATTCCATATCTGCTGATTTTACATTTTCCTCTAAAAGAATCCGCCTTTATACGAATTTCTCGTTTTCTACCGTCTAACATTCACATACCCCCTAAAACATATCCTTGTGCTGAAGCTTCTCGCACATACGCTTATTTGCATAAAACAAATCAAGCATATCAAAAATCTTTTTAGAAGATCCGCTTTCCTCTCCAGTTCTATATGCAACTACAGGAGTTTCATCCAACACTCTTGTTATATCTCCTACTGTTACGTCCAGAACTTCCGCAATCTTTGAAAGAATATCCAATGTAATACTATTAACTCCACTCTCAATTCTTGCATATTTCTGTCTGCTGACACCAATTTTATCAGCGATCTGCTCTTGAGTGAAATTTTTTGCACTTCTTAATGCCTTAATGCGGCTTCCTAGCATTTCATTCATGATCATCCCTCCATCTCTATGTACTATTATTCTATCACAAAAATGAGCAAAGTCAACCGAAATGTTATATTTTTGTAACATCACATGTTGCTCATGTTACAATCAATCATGCTCTCTGCATAGAAATAACCAGTATGAAAAGAATTAGAATCGCGCCGTTACCAATCACAAACGCTTGTCTCTCTTAACCCCCGTACTGCTCCACCAGCCTGGTTATCTCCTGCTTCATCTGCTCCACCACGGATGCCGGTTCCATGATCTTGGCTCCGTCCCCCAACGCGATCACCCAGCCGAGAAACTGTTTGCTGACGGCAACCTTCACATTTACAACAAAGTGGTCGTCATCCTTGCGGATCATTGTTACATCCTTTCCGAACCGATCTATCATAACACCTGCAAGATCATTCTTGCACTCGATCTGCACCACTTCTTCCTGGCCGGCATACATGCCAAACATCTTCTTCGCATAGGCTGCCATGTCGAAGGAACGGAATTCCTGCTTGCCTTCCCGCCTTTTCCCGGTTGATTTGATATGTAACATTTTGTCCACGCGGTAATGCTTTATGCCTTCCTTTGCACTGTCGTATGCGACGAGATAATAGTTCTCGTCGTCCCAGGTCAGTGACCAGGGGCTTACTTCGTATAAGGCGCCATCATGCCGCAGCTCCATCTTCTTATCTACATTCCACCGAAAATACTGGAATGTGATTTGCGAGTTCTCTGCTATCGCGGTATGTATTCTGTCCACATTGTAATAAATGCTTTCATTCATCGTCTTTACACGCCCCGCCACAAATACTTGTCTGTGAAGCTGTGATGCCTCATATTTGCTCGCGAAGCCCTCGATCTTTTTGATCAGGTCTTCCGATTTTTTAGCTGTAATAAACTTTGCAGACTGCACGGAATCAACCAGCAGCTTAAGCTCCGCCAGCTCAAACTGTCGGTTTCCCACATGATAATAATAGGTTCTGTCCTCCTGCGTCCCGATGATATCCATTCCGTACTGGCGCAGCGCTTCTATGTCGCTGTAGAGGCTTTTGCGTTCCGCGCTCACCCCATAGGCCGCCAGAGCCTCTATGATCTCCGGCATGGTAATGCTGTGGGTTTCATCAGTTTTTTCCAGCATTATTTTCATTAGGTACATCAGCTTTAGCTTCTGATTTGACGACTTCGCCATACGATTCCTCCAATCATTTACCCCGAAGCGAGCGCTAGAATCATGTCTGCATCTTCCGGGGTCAAACGTCTTACGGTAAAATCTGATGTCAATAAAGCGATGTTCATTTTTAAAAGATCACCACCAGCAGCATTTTGAACTGCTCCTGACCGTAAACCGCATGGGGATGCTTCGCCGGCATAACGATGGATTCACCTTCATGCAGCTCATATTCCGTGCCGTCAATGGTAATCCTGCCAACGCCGTCCAGACAGGTCACAAGTGCATCGCCGCCGGATTCGTGCGTGCTGATCTCCTCGTCCTTGTCGAAGGCAAACAAGGTCACGCTGACAGCGTCGTTCTGCGCCAGTGTTTTACTGACCACCTGCCCATCCTGATATGATACCTGTTCCTTAAGATTCATAATTTCTGCTTTGCTGATGTTCTTCATTCCTGTCATTTCAAATGCCTCCTTGTTTTGGCTTCAGCCACCGGAGATTTTCCCGGTGGCTAATATTTTACCCCTACATACCCTTACATATACAGAAAGTGTTCCACCGACGTGATAACATTGGCTCCGTCCGCCGCCGCAGTGATCACCTGCCGTAGCTGCTTGGTACGCACATCGCCCGCCGCGAACACGCCGTCCAGGCTGGTCCTGCCGTCTTCGCCTGCCACGATATAACCGCCTGCATCCAGAGAAACCAGTCCTTCGGCCAGTTGGGAATTGGGAATGATCCCGACTGCGACGAACACGCCGTCCACATCCAGTTCCCTTCGGCTGTCTTCCTTCTTATTATAGAGACGGATCTTCTCCACCTGCTCTTCCCCAAGGATCTCTTCCACCTGAGTATCCCAGATGATCTCGATATTTTCAGCCTTTTTGACCTGCTCCTGAAGGATCCCTGCCCCACGCAACTGATCCCTGCGGTGGATCAGGTATACCTTTTTGCAGGCCCTGGCCAGAAACAATGCATCTCCCAGCGCCACGTCTCCGCCGCCAACCACTGCTGTGACCTTGTCCCGGAAGAAAGCGCCATCGCAGGTGGCGCAGTAGGAGACACCTCTGCCAGCCAGGCGCTCTTCGCCCGGTGCCATCAGCTTCCGATGGCTGGCCCCGGTGGCAAATACTACCGTCCGCGTGTCGTAGGTGTCCTTGTTGGTATACACCCGAAAGCCTTCTTCCGCCTTCTCCACCTTCGTCACACCGTTCTGCACAAAGCTGGCTCCCATGGTGTCTGCATGCTCCCGAAGCTTCATCCCCAGATCGAAGCCATTCATTCCCGGAAGCCCCGGATAATTGTCCACCTCATAGGTATCCAGGATCTGGCCGCCGCTTAAGGGCTGCTTCTCCAGAACCAGCGTATTCAGCCTGGCTCGCTGTCCATAGATGGCTGCACTCAGGCCCGCCGGGCCACTGCCGATAATGATTACGTCATACATGATAAAAACCTCCTTTTTACATACTCACAGTGATATCCCCATGTCCAAAGCCGGGGATTTTACAGTAATCGCAAACGATCCGCTTCTACAGCAAACGGATACTCCTCTCCGTGATTTCAATCTTACGCTCCTTATAGAGATGACCTACTGCCCGTTTGAAGGCGCCCTTGCTCATCTTCATCTCCCGCATGATGATCTCCGGGGATGCCTTGTCGTTGAAGGGCAGCACCCCGGCATACTCCTTAAGCACCTCCAGCACCCGCTCTGCATCCTTGTCCATCTGCAGATATGCCTTCTCCCGCAGTGTCAGCGTAAGCTTCCCATCGGGCTTGACCTCTACCACCCGTGCATCCACCAGATCGCCGATCCGAAGATAGCTGTGATCCTCATGTGCAGGCACCAGCGCCGAATATTTGTCATCCACTGCCACAAATGCCCCGAAATTATTGCTGAACTCATATACCCTTCCCTGAACCGTATCGCCTGCCTGATAGGTGGAATCCGTGCGAAGCATTTCATAGATCCCCTTCATACTTGCGCAGAGACGGCTGCTCTTGTCGATATAGAGCCGCACCAGCACCTCGTCATCCTCATAGAGCTTCGTCAGTTGTTCCTTATAAGGAAGGAACAGATCCTTGGGAAGTCCCCAATCCAGGAATGCGCCGATCTTCTGAACGGATGCCACCTTAAGCACCGCAAACTGACCCATCATCAGCTTCGGTGTCTCCGTGGTGGAGATAATGCGATCCTTGGAATCCTTATAGACAAATACCTCCAGGGCATCGCCCACCCGGATCTCCTTTGGCGCCTCCTTGCCCGGCAGGAGCACCCTGTTTTCACTCTCCGCACTTTCCGCCAGATAAATTCCAAACTCTACCTTTTTTACAACTACAAGCTTCTGCTTTTCTCCTAATTTGATCATACTTTTCTCTCCAATTCTATCATCACACAGTCGTTTCCTGCTCTATTCTGTCATTGCATTTTTTCATCTCTATGATTGCATACGGTTGGCGATCCCCGTCGCACAGCGCGACCACAACCGTTTCATTCTCCCGCGCCACATACGGATATATCATATCTCCATAAACCGCTGACTTCTTATATTCCACCTTCAGTTCCCCTATCGAAAATCCCTCCGGCAGATATTCCTGTGCCATCAACACGTATTTTCCATTGTTCACATGCTGGTTGGTATCCAGATGGAACCGATGAACTGCGAAGGGTTCTTCCGTCTCAAGCTGGCCGGGCAGCTTCATTCTCCGGGGGCATTCTCCCATGGTCAGGGGCGGCTCAAGCTGATAGGCCTCTTCCATCCTTGGCAGCAGCTTCGTGGGTCTTCCGCTTGTCACGTCCAAAAGCGCCCACAGGGAATTGGCACTGGCAAGTTCTTCTCCGTCTGCCGTCGTCATGCGAAAATTCCGCCATCCGTAAAAGCCTTTGAAGTCATAAGGCCATGTTGCCACCCGGATCTGCTCCCCCAGCGCAGGATAACGCTTTATCTGAATATACCAGGAGACCAACACCCAGGCCACCCGCTTCTCCTTCAGGAACGCAACGCCGATTCCCAGTTCTTCCGACTGAAAAGCAGTGCAGTCCTGAAAATAGTCCAATATGGCATTCAAGGTCAGTCTTCCTTCACTATCCACTTCGCTGTAGCGCACTCTGCTGTCAAAGCTGTACATCACTCTATTCCTTCCTATGAATCAAACACATATTCCTATGACACAAAGAAAACCATCACTTGCTAGTGATGGTTTCAAGCTGGCCCACCAGGATTCGAACCTGGAGATGACGGAGTCAGAATCCGTTGCCTTACCGTTTGGCGATGGGCCAATGTTTCTCAACAGACTGTATTATATCTCATTGGAAACCATATTGCAAGCACTTTTTTAAAAAATTTTATGAAAGCATGGAGCAATCCGTAGGCTTTCATTCTCCACCCCTACAGAAACTTGACCTCCCCATCAATCACCGCAAACTCCTTTACCTCTCCCTGCGTGATTTCTGCTCTTCCGTTGCTTCCTTCCGTAATCTCAGCCTTAAGGTGCTCCAGCCGATCAATGGGAACACAGGCGGTGAGCTCCACCGCTTCCCCATAATCGGAACCCAACAGCGTGATTCCGTTCTTCGTCAAGATATATTGAAGCTTCCCAATTCCATTATAATCCGTCTTGATGCTAAGAATCTGTCCCTTTTGCTTCACCGTAATGACGCTGGCTGCAAGTCCCTTCTGGGTTGCCCCCTGGTACGCCCGCACAAGCCCTCCGGTTCCTAAGAGGACGCCTCCGAAGTAGCGGGTCACTACCACCGCGGCATTATGGATATCCTCCCGAAGCAGCACGTCCAAGATCGGCCGCCCTGCCGTCCCGGCGGGTTCGCCGTCATCGCTGCATCTGGTAAGCTGATGATTCTCCCCGGCCACAAAGGCATAGCAATTGTGACGGGCATCCCAATACCGCTTTTTCATCTCCGCAATGAAGTCCATGGCCTCCTGCTCATTTTCAATTTTACGCACGTTGGCGATGAACCGGGACTTCTTCTCCACCAGCTCCCCGGTGCCGCCCTCATAGAGAATCTTTATTCCGCTCTCTTCCATATGACACTGCCTTTCAAACTCTGCTATGGCTAGTTTAACACGGATTTGAGAACTTCGCAACCTTAAGGAATTTTTTTCTTTATTATTATGGCGTTCTCTGTTATAATGATTAGATAGTTCCATTTTGCAATACCATCAATTTGTAAAAAAGGAGGCTTTTGATATGAATTATGGCAGAAAGAGCACTTCCCGTAAGGAAAAGCAGCTCTCCTCAAAGCGCAGATCCACCCAAAGGCGGTTTTCCGTAATTTTGCTGAAAACGTTTTTACTCTGTTTTCTGCTGCTGTTTATCGTGGGAAGCTGTGCTGTTTTCGGATTATTCAAAGGAGTCATTGATTCCGCCCCGGATATAGATAATATTGACCCGACCCCCACAGGTTTCCTGTCCACCGTCTTAGATGCGGACGGCAATGAGACCGCCACCCTGGTGGCCTCCGGCGCCAACCGCGTATATGCACACCTCGAAGATATACCAACGCATACCCAGAATGCCTTCATTGCCATTGAAGACTCACGTTTTTACAGTAACAACGGCATTGACATTCCCGGAATCATCCGTGCAGGTGTCCGCGGTATCGCCAAGGGCTTCAAATTCACAGAGGGCGCCAGCACCATTACCCAGCAGCTCTTGAAGAATAACGTATTTGTGGGCTGGACTGAGGAAAGCAAGATTGAAAGTGTGGAACGTAAGATCCAGGAGCAATACCTGGCGGTCCAGCTTACCAAGCGCAAATCCAAAGGCTGGATCCTGGAGAACTATCTGAACACCATCAACCTGGGGCAGAATACCCTGGGTATCCAGGCTGCGTCCCGGCGTTACTTTGGAAAGGATGTGGAGGATCTGACGCTGTCTGAGAGCGCCTGTATCGCCGCCATCACCCAGAACCCCAGCAGGTGGAATCCCATCTCCCACCCGGACAACAACGCCGAGCGCCGTAAAACCGTGCTTTCCTATATGCTGGAGCAGGGAATGATCAACCGGGAGGAATATGAGGAAGCCATCGCTGATGACGTCTACGCACGCATCCAGCAGGTCAACATTGAACATGCGGATGCCAATCCCAACTCCTACTTCGTGGATGCCCTGATCGACCAGGTGATTCAGGATCTGATGGATTACAAGGGCTATACCTCCAGCCAGGCCTACAAGGCACTTTATGAGGGCGGTCTCACCATATATTCCACCCAGGATTCTGCCCTGCAGACGATCTGCGACGAAGAGATCAACAACCCGGACAACTATCCCAGCAACACAAAGTATTCGTTTTCCTATAATCTGACCGTGAAAAAAGCGGATGGTTCGGTAAAGACCTACACAGAGCAGTCCATGATGAGCTATTATCGGGCAAAGAACAGTAACTACAACCTGAACTTTAACAGTCAGGAGGATGCCGCAGCGGCAATCGAAGCCTACAAAGCGGAAATCATAGACACCGAAGCTGGTGATACCATTGTAGAAAACGGCGAATCTGTCCAGTATACACTGCAGCCCCAGTCTGCGGTTGTCGTGATGGATCAGCACACCGGGGAAGTGAAGGCCATTGTGGGCGGCCGCGGCGAGAAGACCGGAAGCCGCACCCTGAACCGGGCCACCAACACCACCAGGCAGCCGGGCTCCACCTTCAAGGTGCTGGCCGCTTACGCGCCTGCGCTGGACACTGCCGGCATGACGCTGGCAACCGTCCAGGACGATGCACCTTATGCCTATACCAACGGAACTCCCCTGAATAACGTTGACCATGCCTACCGGGGATTCATCCCCATACGACAGGGAATCATCGAATCCGTCAACATTACGGCTGTCAAGACCCTGACAGAGATCTCACCCCAGGTAGGCTATGATTACCTGTTGAATTTCGGCTTCACTACCTTGAAGCAAACCGACATCGGACAGCCCCTTGCCATCGGCGGTATCACCGACGGTATAACGAACCTGGAGCTGACCGCTGCCTATGCCACCATTGCCAACGGCGGCACCTACACCGCGCCCCGGTTCTATACCAAGATCCTGGATCACAGCGGCAACGTGCTGATCGATAACACGCCTCAGACGAAGACCGTCTTAAAGGAGACCACCGCATTCCTTCTGACCGACGCCATGCGGGATGTAGTCACTATGGGCGGCGGCGGCGCTGTCAACTTTGGCAACATGGACATCGCCGGCAAGACCGGAACCACCAACGACAGCCGGGACCGTCTGTTTGCAGGCTTCACGCCCTACTATACCTGCGTGACCTGGGGCGGCTTTGACGACAATATGAGCCAGAACAATTACGGCACCCGGTATCCCCTGGCTATCTGGAGAGCCATCATGGAACGCGCCCATAAGGATCTGGAATATAAGGAATTCGAACGGCCTGAGGGGCTGACGGAGGCAACCATATGCACCAAATCCGGGAAACTGGCCGTGGAAGGCATGTGTGATTCCGATCCACGAGGAAGCATGGTGCGGAGCGAATATTTTGCCAACGGCACCGTTCCCACCGAATACTGCGACCACCACGTGAAGGTTACCATCTGCGGTGTTTCCGGGATGATTGCCAGTGAAGGCTGCCCCGCATCCAGCAAGCAGTCCAAGGTATACATTACCGGAGGTTCCGCCGAAAGTGCTGACGGGCCGTATCTGCTGCCTGATAACATGAACCAGAGCGTCTGCACGATCCACAGTGCAGGGACAAGCAACAACAGTACCACCGGAAATGCAGTTGACCGGAACAATCATAAGCGATAAGTGGAGGTTCCTGATTCCAGTCACACCTATATGAAAAGGGAGATTCTTACGAGCGAGCTCGTTGAATCTCCCTTTTATATATGCGTGGCTGTGAATAGTTACGCTCTTTATTCCACGTCTTGTAATGCTTGCATATCCTCTTCCCCGGTGCGGACCTTAACAACCTTGGCCACATCGTATACGAAGATCTTGCCGTCGCCGATATGTCCGGTGTAGAGTGTCTTCTTAGCAGTCTCAATGACCTTATCCACCGGGATACTGCTGACAACGACCTCCACCTTCACCTTGGGCAGCAGCGTGGCATCCATCTCAACGCCACGGTACTTCTCTCCGGCTCCACGCTGGATTCCACAGCCCATGACCTGTGTAACAGTCATACCGGTGACGCCCAGATCATTCATAGCCTTCCGCAGCTTATCGTAGCGGGACAGCTTGGCGATAATAACTACCTTGTACATGCCGGTGGCATCCTTCGGCACAGCAGACACTACCTTCACCGCTGCATCCTTCTGCACCTGGGAGGCATCTGCGTATTCCGGTGTGCCAAGGTTGGTATTCTCGTTGACATCCATGGTCATAGTTCCTGAAACATCCATGATGCTGAAGCCGGAGTATGCCGTTGCAAGTCCATGCTCCATAGCGTCCAGTCCAACGATCTCTTCCTCTTCCGATACACGCAGACCAACAAGCGCCTTGATAACCAGGAAAGTAATGGTGATCGTAATAGCTGCCCAGGCACCTACTGTCAGCACACCAAGTACCTGCAGACCAAGCTGCTTGAAGCCGCCGCCATAGAATAATCCAACATTGGCGATCTGGTTTGCACCGAAGGTCACGCCGTCGCCATAGCCTCTGGCATATGCAGGAGCCTTATCCGTAGCAAACAATCCAACTGCCAGAGTACCCCAGATACCGTTTAAGCAGTGTACAGCAACCGCACCAACCGGATCATCCACACGAAGCTTATTATCCAGGAACCATACACCGAATACCACCAACAGTCCGGCCACAGCGCCGATGACGGCGGAACCGATGGCATCTGTCACATCACAGCCTGCCGTAACAGCTACCAGCCCGGCCAGAGATGCGTTCAGGCACATGGAGACATCCGGTTTTCCATACTTGATCCAGGTAAAAGTCATACATACTACCGTTGCAATAGACGGTGCAATCGTGGTTGTCAGGAAGATAGATCCAAGCTCCTCAATACTGGTAGCTGCCGCACCGTTAAATCCATACCAGCCCAGCCAGAGAATGAATACGCCCAGGCAGCCAAGAGGCAGATTGTGTCCCGGAAACGCATTTACCTTCGTGATCTTGCCATCCTTATCCTTCGTGAACTTACCGATACGGGGTCCGAGCAATGCCGCGCCTACCACGGCGGAGATACCGCCCACCATATGGATCGCGCAGGACCCGGCGAAATCATGGAAGCCAAGCTGTGCCAGCCAGCCGCCGCCCCAGATCCAGTGTGCTTCAATGGGGTAGATCAAAGCGGAGATTACACCGGAGTAGATGCAGTAGGACAAGAACTTTGTCCGCTCTGCCATAGCGCCCGATACGATGGTGGCTGTAGTAGCGCAGAAAACCAGGTTAAAAACAAAATTTGAAAAATCAAAGCTCTCATATGCCGTAAAAATATCAAAACCCGGTTTTCCGATAAATCCAACCAGATCCTCTCCCAGCAGCAGTGAGAAGCCGATCAGAACAAATACTACGGTGCCGATGCAGAAATCCATCAGGTTCTTCATCAGGATATTCCCCGCATTTTTTGCTCTGGTGAAGCCTGTCTCCACCATTGCGAAGCCTGCCTGCATCCAGAACACCAGCGCGGCGCCGATCAGAAACCAAACACCAAAGGTATGTTCACTCACCAGATTAACAATCATTTCTTCTGTCATAACTTATTCCTCCTCATCCTTTGAATATTAAAAAACGATACTTCTCCCTTTCCACTGCTTCGTGGTCCGAAAAAAGTATCGTATTTTTTACTCCGTTCAGCCAAAATACCGACTGAATCATGCTGTTCATAATTTATTCTTTTTCTATTAAAAAAAGCTTAACTTTGAAAACACGTTTTTTTCACTTCTGGCCCATATAATATGATTATAGCAAAAGACAACATCCCAGTAAGCAATTACTGATTGAACAAACTTTTTCATAATAAGCGCCAGGTGGTTTCGACTGCCTGGCATCCTCCCTTTTTAGGGGAAGATTCCAGTTCCAGTCTACACCTTAAAGTCTACATCTTAAAGTCTATACCTCAAAGATCAGATCTCATCTTAACATCTACACCTCGAAGATCAGATCTCCGTAGGATGGCATCGGCCACATATCCTTATCCACGATCATCTCCAGCTTATCAACCGGAGCACGCAGCGCGTCCATAGCAGCCTTCACATCATCACGATAGCATACTGCCTGTTCTCTGCCCTCTGCCATGGCAGCAGCGTGATCCGTGATATCCTCAAGCTTCGCCAGCGCAAGCTTTGCCTCCGCCAACAGATCCGAGGTCTCCATAAGCAGCTCTGTCTGTGTGCTCACATCTGCATCGCAGGCAGCCTTAACCGTATTGATGGAGGTCGCCAGAGCGGTGGTGTATTTGATGACCGCCGGAATGATCTGCTTGCCGGCCATGTCGATCATGGTGCGAGCCTCGATGTTGATGGCCTTGGCATAATTCTCGTAATTTACCTCCACACGGGATTCCAGCTCTGCCTTGGTGAACACGTTAAACTTCTCAAACAGGGCAACTGCCTTGTCGGTATCCAGTGCCGGGATGGCATCTACCATGGAACGGATATTCGGCAGTCCACGGCGTTCTGCTTCCTTGACCCATTCGTCAGAATAGCCGTTGCCATTGAATACGATCCTCTGATGCGCAGTTGCCTGCTCCTTGATGAGATCATGGACAGCCATATCGAAGTCATCTGCTTTTTCCAGTACATCACAGGCATCGCTGAAGGCCTCTGCAACAATGGTATTCAATACCACGTTGGACATGGCAATGGAATCGGAGGATCCAACCATACGGAACTCGAACTTGTTTCCGGTAAAGGCAAAGGGTGATGTACGGTTCCGGTCTGTAGCGTCCTTCGCGAAATCCGGAATACTCTTTACTCCGGTAGAGAGCATTCCGCCCTCCAGGCTGCTGGTGGCTTCTCCGGTACTGATTAACTGTGTCAACACATCCTGCAGCTGATTGCCCAGGAAGATGGAGATGATGGCGGGCGGTGCCTCATTGGCTCCTAACCGATGGTCATTTCCCACGTCTGCCGCTGACTCACGAAGCAGATCTGCATGCTTATCCACTGCTTTCAGAATACAAGTCAATACCAACAAGAACTGGATGTTCTCATGCGGTGTCTCACCCGGATCCAACAGGTTGATGCCATCATCGGTGGTGATGGACCAGTTGTTGTGCTTACCGGAACCATTGACACCTGCAAAGGGCTTCTCATGAAGCAGGCAGGTCAGTCCATGACGTCCGGCCACCTTCTTCAAGGTCTCCATTACCAGTTGGTTGTGATCCACGGCAATGTTGCAGGAGGCATAGATGGGAGCCAGCTCATGCTGGGCGGGTGCCACCTCGTTGTGCTGGGTCTTGGCAGTAACGCCCAGCTTCCATAATTCCTTGTTGACTTCTCTCATATAGGATGCAATCCGCTCCCGGATCCCGCCGAAATAGTGATCTTCCAGCTCCTGGCCCTTGGGCGGCATAGCGCCGAACAGCGTGCGGCCCGCAAATATCAGATCCTTACGCTTTAAGTACTTCTCCCGGTCTACCAGGAAATATTCCTGCTCCGGTCCAACAGAAGGTGTTACCTTCTTGGAGGTGGTATTTCCGAATAAACGGATCAGACGCAACGCCTGCTCGTTAATGGCCTCCATGGAACGGAGGATCGGCGTCTTGGCATCCAGTGCCTCCCCGGTATAGGAACAGAAGGCGGTTGGGATGCAGAGCGTCGCGCCTGCCGCGTCCTGCCGTACAAATGCAGGTGATGTACAATCCCAGGCGGTATAGCCTCTGGCTTCAAAGGTAGCTCGCAGGCCTCCGGAGGGGAAGGAGGAAGCATCCGGCTCACCCTTGATAAGCTCTTTCCCGGAGAAGCTCATCAGCACCTTGCCATCCTCGCCGGGAGCTGTGATGAAGGAATCGTGCTTCTCAGCGGTAACACCGGTCAGCGGCTGGAACCAGTGAGTATAGTGGGTGGCACCCTTCTCGATGGCCCATTCCTTCATCTCGTGGGCAATCACATCGGCGGTGGCCAGATCCAGCTCTTTTCCTTCCTCAATGGTCTTCTTTAGCTGTTGGTACACTTTCTTCGGCAAACGCTCCCGCATAACGGAATCATTGAATACGTTCTCGCCGAAAATGTCTGCTACGTTGTAATACTCTTCGCTCATTTCTCTCAACACCCTTTCCTTATTATTTACATCAAACGTTATCTCGTCGGTGCAGCACCATATGCTATGATGAAAAAAAGGGCATTCCAATCCTTCTGGAACACCCTTGTTCTGCACATTCGTTTTCTGTCTGAAACTACAATACACGAAATTTTTCAAAAAATCAAGAGAAATTTCATGATTTTTTTATTTTTCCTGTTTTGTATATTTTCAACAATTTTGTCATTCTGTTTTTGTGCACATTTTCCATACAGGAGAAGTACACTACCGTATCACTCCCGCCTGTACTGCACTGACACTTCCGCTTAGGCCTTGTCAACAGATCCGAACAGCTCCATCTTCTCCTTCACCGTAGCCTTGATAGCCTCCGTACCGGGTGCTAACAGCTTACGGGGATCGAAGCCCTTGCCTTCCAGATCCTTCCCTGCCTCAATGTATTTTCTGGTGGCAGCCGCGAAGGACAGCTGGCACTCTGTATTGACGTTGATCTTAGCAACGCCCAGGGAGATGGCCTTCTTGATCATATCATCGGGGATTCCGGTACCGCCGTGGAGCACCAGAGGCATATCGCCTGTGAGCTGCTGGATAGCGTCCAGTGTCTCGAAGCTCAGTCCTGCCCAGTTTGCCGGATACTTGCCATGGATATTGCCGATACCTGCTGCCAGCATCGTCACGCCCAGATCTGCGATGGACTTGCACTCCTGTGGATCTGCGCACTCACCCATGCCGATAACGCCGTCTTCCTCGCCGCCGATGGAACCAACCTCAGCCTCTAAGGACATTCCCTTCTCTCTGGTGATGCGCACCAGCTCTGTCGTCTTCTCAACATTCTCCGCAATGGGATAGTGGGAGCCGTCAAACATGATGGATGAGAAGCCTGCATCGATACATTTCATGCAGCCCTCGAAGCAGCCGTGATCTAAGTGCAGAGCCACCGGAACAGTGATATTCAACTCCTCGATCATGGCCTTCACCATGGCCGCAACGGTCTTATAACCGCACATATACTTGCCTGCGCCCTCGGAAACGCCCAGGATCACGGGAGAATTGCACTCCTGCGCCGTGAGCAGCACAGCCTTAGTCCACTCCAGATTGTTGATATTGAACTGTCCTACGGCATAATGTCCGGCTTTCGCTTTTTCCAACATCTCTTTTGCTGATACTAACATTTTCGATTCCTCCTGTTCAAAACTCATTATCATTACTTCACAGCACAGCTCGATTCTGCACCGCTCATTGTTACATACAGTTTACACCAATTCTGCAAAAAAGAAAAGTAAAGTAATTGATAAAATATCTTTTTTATTTTGTTAAAAATTAAACAATCTATCCAATTGCTTCCTCTTCCACCATGATCGTGACCGCCTGCTTCTCATTCCGGATCAGCACCTCACGGTGATCCCCGCCGTATTCTCCGTCCATGGTCCAGGCCACATCCTCTTCGGCCACGATGCGGATCTCATTGGTCTTACAGGAATAGATCATGTCTGTATCGTCCTTCAGATTTGTAAGACTGCGCAGGATCTCATGAAGCTCCACCGGGTTTTTGGGATTCTTGATCAGTGTCACCTCAAACAAGCCGTCGTCCAGTTCCACGTTGGGTCCGGTCATGTTCTTAAAGCCCCCCACCGAAATGGAATTCGTCACCATGCCAAAGATGAAATCTCCGTCAATGACGTCCCCGTTGCACTCCACATGCATGGGATATTCCTTGATGGTGTGAAGGCTCTTAGCACCCTCCAGGATATAAGCTGCGTGGCCCAGAAGATTCTTCCACTCCTGGGGCGTTCCGTAGGACACGCGGGTAAAGAGACCGAAGGCCGCCACATAGACAAAATATTTTCCATTCATATTTCCTACGTCGCAGGGAAAGCTTCTCCCGCTCACGGCCGCCTTGGCAGCCTTGATCATGTCCTTGGGAAGCTTCAGGGAATTGGCGAAATCGTTGGTACTCCCCGCCGGAATGTAGCCAATCGGCTTTTTGTCTTCCCGCTTCATCATTCCGCTGACTACCTCGTCCAGGGTGCCGTCGCCGCCGCTGCAGACTACCAGATCGTATTTTCCGGCCTTGTGAGATACCAGATTCCTGGCATCCTGGGGTGCCTGGGTGGGATGAATGGTCACTTCATAACCGTTTTTCACAAAGATATCTACAATGTCCGCCAGCTTATTCTTGATCAAGCCCTTCCCTGAATAAGGATTGAAAACAAACAGCAGCTTCTTTTTTCTCATACATCATCGCTCCTTTCCTGATTATGCATGCCTTGTCCGCCAAATTCATGCAAGCATGATTTATCGTCCTTCTTCGGTCTGGCTGAACTGTTACGCCTTAGGTCTTCCGCGATACTGCCAAGCTTTCGGAGTCTGTGGTTTACACCGGATTTCCCCACGGGCGGATCCAGCATCTCACCCAGCTCCTTCAACGCCATATCCGAATACTGCAGCCTGAGCTCGGCGATTTCCCGAAGCCCCGGACTTAAGGCGGAGAGTCCGATCGTGTTCTCGATATATTGGATGTCCTCCGCCTGCTTCACCGCAGCGCTGACAGTCTTGTTGATATTCGCCGTCTCACAGTTCACCTTACGGTTCACGGAATTGCGCATTTCCTTTAAAATACGCACATTCTCCAGATTCATCAGCGCTACATGGGCCTCCATCACATTGAGGATGTCCACAATCTGGGCGCCCTCCTTTAAGTAGACCACATAGCATTTCTTCCGCGGGACGATCTTGGCATCCAGCCCAAAGCTGTTGATGATCTCCCGGAGCTGTTCTGCCTTGCTGCTGTCCGGGCATACGATCTCCCAGTGATAAGACTTCTCCGGATCACTCATAGAGCCCGCAGACAGAAATGCTCCCCGGACAAACGCCCGCCTGCAGCAGGCGTTTTTCACAAGAATACCATTTACCAGCTCATCTCCCCGGATGAACCCTTTCGTCTCGTCCATCCATTTCACTGCGGTCAGCACCTTGGTAACCTCCGTCTCACCGCAGACAGAAACCGTACAGTTCCTGTTCTTGTTCAGATATGTATTCTGCCCTGCCAGGATGGCTGCACTCATACCGAAGTTCTTCTTAATCAGTGTAAAGTACTTCTTCGCCAATGTGATATTGTCGGTCTGAACGGTCAGGTTCATTGCCTGCCCCGTTCCCTCAACCTGTCCCAAAAATCCCAGGATCGCAGCAAGCTCTGCAAGCTGACAATGTCTGCTCCTGCTGACCTGCCGGGACAGCTCTTCCTTCACTTCGCTTGAAAATGACATTTATTTACCTCTAAGTGCATCTTTTCCGATATCTCTGTGTTCAATCTTCAGTCCATAGCCCTTCTGATCCAGAAGACGCCGATACAGTTCGTTGGCCAGCGTCACGGAGCGATGCTTGCCTCCGGTACAGCCAATGCTGATGATCAGCTGGTTCTTGCCCTCCGCGATATAGTTGGGGATCAGAAACTTCACCATATCCTCCAGCTTATTTAAGAATATGTGAGATGCTTCATATTGAAGAACATAATCCCGCACCTCCTCATCGTTTCCGGTCTTGGGACGAAGTCCTTCCACGTAATAGGGATTGGGCAGAAACCGCACGTCAAAGACAAGATCGGAATCTGCCGGGATCCCATACTTAAAGCCGAAGGACAGGACCGTAATGAACAGGTTCTGGTATTCCTTGTTCTGTACAAATATTTTTTCCAGCTCCACCTTCAGTTCCCTGGTTAAAAGCTGGCTGGTATCAATGATAAAGTCCGCCTGCTTCCGCAGGAAATCCACCCGCTTCCGTTCCAGGGCAATCCCCTTGTCCACCCGCTCCCCGATCGCCAACGGATGGCTGCGTCTGGTCTCCTTGTACCGTTTCACCAGGACACTGTCCTCCGCATCCAGGAAGAGGATCTCAAACTTGCTTCCGTGAGCCCGCATGCGCTCCAGCACGTCCTGAAGCCCGTCTATGGCCTGACCGCTGCGGATATCGATGCCCACAGCTACCTTGGGAAGCTCCGCATGCTCCATCTCCGTCAGCTCCACAAATTTTTCGATCAGAGGGATCGGCAGATTGTCCACACAGAAATAGCCGATATCCTCCAGCATTTTCAGCGCTGTACTCTTTCCTGCACCGGACATGCCGGTTAAGATCACAAACCGCATAACGCGTCCTCCCTAAAACTCACCGATCATCTTCACTTCCGGCTCCAGCCGGACACCAAACTTCTTCTGCACTGTATCCTGCACATCCGTGATCAACTGCAGGATGTCTGCTGCAGTGGCTCCGCCCGCATTGATTACAAAGCCGCAATGCTTCTCGGATACCTGTGCACCGCCAACCCGATATCCCGCAAGACCGGAATCCATGATCAGCTTTCCTGCAAAGTAGCCCTCCGGGCGCTTGAATGTGCTTCCGGCACTGGGATATTCCAGTGGCTGCTTCTGCACCCGTTGGTTTCTGAGAAGCTCCATCTGGGCACGGATCAGCGTCTCATCCCCCGGCTTCAGCTGGAAGGCTGCGGACAGAACGATGCTGCCCATATCCGGCACAACGCTGTGACGGTAGGACAGCGCAAGCTCCTCCGTCTCCAGCCGATGTATCTCACCGTCTCTGTCAAGAATACGCGCCCACTTCACCACGTCCTTCATCTCTCCGCCGTATGCGCCTGCATTCATAACCACTGCACCGCCTACCGTACCGGGGATGCCCGAAGCGAATTCCAGGCCACTCAGAGAGGCGCGCGCCGCTTCCTGGGCCGCTCGTGCCAGACTGACGCCTGCCTGGGCATATATCATATCACCCTCCGCATATACCTGGGCGTTCTGGGAACCCACCTCCAGCACCGCGCCGCGGATTCCCTTATCTCCCACCAGCAGGTTGCTGCCGTTTCCGATCACCGTGAGGGGAACCTGTTCTTCCCGGCACAGCCTGGTCACAGAGACGATCTGCTCCTCCCTGGGGATCAGGTAATAGTCGGCCGGGCCGCCCACCTGGAAGGTGGTGTGGCGGCTCATGGGCTCGTTTATAAGCACTTGCTCTTCTGTTAATATCTGCAATAGCTTTTCCTGAAATGTCACTTTGACGTCCTGCTCTTTCTATTTTGATTGTAACGGTTCTGCCAACGCCTGCGCTACCGACAAATCATGCGCGCATGAACGAGTACGTGGCATTGGCGATGACTCTATTTCATGCTTGCGGCACTCTATGCCTCTTTTAAGAAGGCGACATAGCCCCGCTTAGCTTCATATAAGTCCACCTTGCTGATGATCTCCCAGGGCGCGTGCATGTTCAGCACTGCCACGCCGCTGTCGATGACCTGCATGTGATAATTTGCCAGGATATAGGCTATGGTTCCGCCGCCGCCCTGATCTACCTTTCCAAGCTCCGCTGTCTGGAAGGCCACCTCATTGTCCTCCATGATCCGCCGAAGCTGTGCAATATATTCCGGGTTGGCATCGTTGGAGCCGCCCTTGCCGCGGGCGCCTGTAAACTTATTGAATACCAGTCCCTTACCAAAATATGCGGAATTCTTCTTCTCCATGACTCCGGGATACAGCGGATCGAAGGCCGCACTGACATCCGAAGAAAGCACTCTGGAGTTGGTCATGGCACGGTTGAAGGCCACTCTGGAATACTGTCCCATAGCCTCCATCACCTCTACCACCATATATTCAAAGAATTTCGACTCCATTCCGGTAGCACCGACGCTGCCGATCTCCTCCTTGTCCACCAGCAGGCACACACTGGTCTTCTCGCAGACCCCGGCCTCCAGGATCGCCGCAAAGGACGGATACGCACATACACGGTCATCATGTCCATAGCCCATGATCATGCTGCGGTCAAAGCCGTAATCCCTGGCCTTTCCCGCCGGAACCACCTCGATCTCCGCAGAGAGGAAGTCGTCCTCCTCCACCTGGTACTGCTCCTCCAGGAGTTTTAAGATATTGGCCTTCACCAGATCCTTGGCCTTAGCCTTCTTCTCTTCCTTGCCTTCCTCATCCTCTTCATCGGAAAAAAGAGGCATGCTGCCCACCAGCACATCCAGGCTCTCGCCCTCGATGACCTTGGCCGCCTTCTTGTCCAGCTGATCCGCGGACAGGTGGATCAGAAGATCGCTGACACCGAATACCGGATCATCCTCCTTCTCACCCACATTGACATTTACCACGGTTCCGTCCTTCTTCACAATGACGCCGTGGAGAGCCAGCGGAAGGGTCACCCACTGATACTTCTTAACGCCTCCGTAATAATGAGTGTCTAAAAGAGCCATCTCCGTATCCTCATACAGCGGATTCTGCTTGATATCTAGACGCGGGGAATCAATGTGGGCACCCAGGATATTCATTCCCTTCTCAATGGGCTCCCTGCCGATGACGAACAGTGCCAGGCCCTTACCCATATTGTCGGCATACAGCTTGTCACCGCACTGAATGGTCCGCCCTGCTTCAACAACCTTATAGAGGTTCTCAAAGCCTGCGGCCTCGGCCTGCTTCTTCAGCTCCGTCACACACTCCCGCTCCGTCTTACAGTCGGAGAGAAACTTCCGATAGCTCTCCGCGAAATCAAATACTTCCTGTTTCTTCTCTCCCTGATATTTCTCCCAGGCATTCTTTCTTTCCATGATGATCTCCTCCTAATCTTCTTCCTCGTTTCTTCTCTGCAGGTTCTCCTGCACACGGCGGTACAATTCCTTGGCCGCGTTATAACCCATCTTCTTCTGCCGATGATTGACGGCGGCTGTCTCACAGATCACCGCCAGGTTCCGGCCCGGACGGATCGGCAGGGAATGGCAGACTACCTTATTCCCAAGGAATTCGGTATACTCCTCTTCCAGCCCCATCCGGTCATAATCATTGTCCTTGCGCCAATCCTCCAGCTTGATGACCAGATCGATGTTCTGCTTCTCCTTGACGCACTCCACACCGAACAGATTCTTCACATCTACAATTCCTATGCCTCTAAGCTCGATAAAATACCGGGTAATATCCGGTGAGGTTCCCACCAGGGTATGATCGTTGATCTTGCGGATCTCCACCACATCGTCGGTCACCAGACGGTGTCCTCTGCGAATCAGTTCCAATGCCGCCTCACTCTTGCCGATGCCGCTCTCGCCCATGATCAGAAGTCCCTCGCCGTAGACATCCACCAGCACCCCGTGAATGGAGATGCAGGGAGCCAGCTCTTCATTGAGAGCGTAGATCATCTCCGCCATGAAATTGGAGGTGGCATCCTCCGTTCCCAGCACCGGGATCCCCTGCTTGGTGGCAAGCTCCAGGAAGATCTCCTCCGGCTGGAACTCCCGGCAGAATACCACTGCCGGGATGTCATAGGACAAGAACTGCTGATAGACCTCCAGCTTCTTCATCTCATCCATATGCTGCAGATACGTATATTCCACGGTTCCGATGATCTGCACCCGGTTCTTCTCAAAATGTTCAAAATAGCCACTCAGCTGAAGTGCCGGACGGTTCACGTCCGACAAGGTGATGGTTTTCTTCTTCAGATCCACCTCCGGCGTGAATACGGATAATTTCATCCGATCCACCATTTTCTGTACACTGACACCATTCATAATTCTTATCCTCCCTGAATAATATATTTTTCTATTGCGTAATCATTCCGCCCTCGCCCGTTCGCAAAGGATCCTTCGGTTCTTTCTCGGTCTGGTTGAACTGTTGATGAAAGAACTTGTACACACTGTCGGCGGCCTGCTCGTTCATGGCAGGAACCGCGAGAAGCTGTTCCACGGTAGCCTCCTTGATGGCCGCAAGGGATTGGAATTCCTTCATCAATGCCTTCCGCCTGGCAGGCCCGATCCCCGGAATATCATCCAGTACAGAATGCACCTGCTCTTTGCTTCGCAGGGAGCGGTGATACTCGATTGCAAACCGATGGGCTTCATCCTGCACCCTGGTGATCAGCTTGAAGCCTTCGCTGCTCTTCTCAATGGGAATCTCCACATTGTTGTAATATAATCCCCTGGTTCGGTGATTATCATCCTTCACCATACCGCAGACCGGAATATCCAGCTTCAATTCCGTAAGAACCTTAAGCGCCACGTTCACCTGACCCCTTCCGCCATCCATCATGATAAGATCCGGGAATCTGGTAAAGCTGCCGAACTCCTCTGTCAATTCCTTTTCCTTAAGCTCCCTGCGTTCCTCGATTCCATGGTGAAAACGCCTGGTAAGCACCTCATACATGGAGCCGTAATCATCCGGTCCCGTCACGGTACGCAGCTTGAACTTGCGGTAATCGCTGCGCTTAGGCTTGCCCTTCTCATATACGATCATGGAGCCAACGGTCTCAAAACCGTTGATGTTGGAGATATCGAAAGCCTCGACCCGCTCCAGCTGCGGCAGATCCAGCAGCCCTGCGATCTCCTTAAGCGCACCTATCGTGCGTCCTTCCTCCCGCTTGATCTTCTCCTTGTCCTGGCTTAAGACAAGCTGGGCGTTTCTGGCTGCCAGCTCCACCAGCTTCTCCTTTGTCCCCTTCCGGGGCACCCGCAGATACACCCGCTGCCCGCGTCTGGCAGTCAGCCACCGGGTAAGCAGCTCCTCCTCCGGCAATTCCTCCTGGAGCATGATCTCCTTGGGAATATAGGGCGTCCCTGCATAAAACTGGGTGAGGAACGCTGCCAGCACCTGGGCACGCGTGTCATCCTCGCCGATGTTCACATGGAAGTGGTCTCTTCCGATGAGCAGCCCGTCCCGGACGAAGAATACCTGCACTACCCCGTCCCGGTCATCCGCAGCCAGCGCAATGATATCCTTGTCCTCACCATCCGAATTGGTGATTTTCTGCTTCTGGGCCACCTGCTTTACGCTGGTTAAGAGCTCCCGGTACTCGATGGCCTTCTCGAACTCCATCTGTTCCGAGCATGCCTTCATCTTCTCCTCCAGCTCCTTCACCACCGGTTCATGATTCCCGTTTAAAAAAGAAATGACTCCTTCCACCTGCTTCTGATATTCTTCCTTGCTGACATAGCCCTGGCAAGGGCCCAGGCATTGATGTATGTGATAATTCAGGCAGGGGCGTTCCTTGCCGATATCCCTGGGCAGCACCCGGCTGCAGGTTCGAAGCTTATAGAGCTTCTGCAGCAGATCTATGGTGTCCTTCACGGCTCCGGCACTGGTATACGGGCCAAAATACCGTGATTTGTCTTTCTTCATTTTACGCGAAAAAAGGACTCTGGGGAATTCCTCCCCCAGCGTCACTTTAATGTATGGATATGTCTTGTCGTCCCGCAGCATGGTGTTGTACTTCGGCCGATGCTCCTTGATCAGGTTGCACTCCAGGATCAATGCCTCCAGTTCGGAATCCGTAACGATATATTCGAATCGGACGATCCGTTTTACCATCTGATCCTTCTTGATGCCCTCGTTATGGCTGGGGCGGAAGTACTGCCGCACCCGGTTTCTCAGGCTGACAGCCTTCCCAACATAGATGATGGCATCCGTCTTGTCGTGCATGATATACACACCGGGCTTCTGGGGAACCTTCTTCAATTCTTCCTGAATATCAAAGCTCATTACGACTCCTGTCCATCTGCTGTCTGTTCGGCCTTCGTCTCCTGTCCGTCTGCTGTCTGTTCGGCCTCCGTCTCCTGTCCGGCTGCTGTCTGTTCGGCTGCCTGCTCATCCTGGATCCGGCGGAAGATATCCATGAATTCCTTGCCGGTGATCGTCTCGTGCTCATACAGATACTCGGAGATCTGATCCAGGGCACTGCGGTTTCCAGCCAGCAGCTCCTTCGCCTTGTTATAGCTGTTCTGGAGAATCTCCATCACTTCCTTGTCGATCTGGCTGGCGGTCTCATCGCCGCAGTTCAAGGCTGCACGCCCTTCCAGATACTGATCCTCGATGGTCACCAGCCCCATCAGGCCAAAGCGGTCAGACATACCGTACTGCGTAACCATGGCTCTGGCAAGCTTCGTTGCCTGTTCGATATCATTGGAAGCTCCCGTGGTCACGGAATCGAATGCGATCTCCTCCGCCGCACGGCCTCCCATGTAAGTAACCAGATGAGCCAGCAGCTCATTCTTGGTCATCAGATACTTCTCTTCCTCAGGCACCTGCATGGTGTAGCCCAGCGCTCCCATGGTTCGGGGAACGATAGTAATCTTCTGCACCGGCTCAGTATCCTTCTGCAAGGCCGTCACCAGGGCATGTCCCACCTCGTGGTAGGCCACCAGTTTCTTCTCCTTGGGTCCCATGATGCGGTCCTTCTTTTCCTTTCCGGCGATAACCACCTCCACGGACTCAAACAGATCTGCCTGGTTCACATATTTCCGGCCATTCTTCACGGCGTTGATCGCCGCCTCGTTGATCATGTTGGCCAGATCGGAGCCAACAGCCCCGGAGGTAGCCAGTGCGATGGCTTCCAGATCCACGGAATCATCCATCAGCACATCCTTGGAATGAACCTTCAGTGTCTCGACACGGCCCTTCAGATCCGGCTTATCCACAATGATTCTCCGGTCAAAACGTCCCGGACGCAGCAGCGCCTTATCCAACACCTCCGGCCGATTGGTGGCCGCCAGGATCAGAAGTCCCTTGGAGGTGTCAAAACCGTCCATCTCCGCCAGCAACTGGTTCAGGGTCTGTTCCCGTTCATCGTTGCCGCCGTATCTGGAATCACGGCTCTTGCCGATGGCATCAATCTCATCGATAAAAATAATACACGGTGCCTGCTTCTGGGCCTCCTTGAACAGATCCCGCACACGGGAAGCGCCGACACCCACGAACATCTCTACGAAGTCAGAACCCGCCAGTGAGAAGAACGGCACCTTGGCCTCTCCCGCCACAGCCTTGGCTAACAGGGTCTTTCCGGTTCCGGGCGGTCCCACCAGCAATGCACCCTTGGGAAGCTTGGCTCCGATCTCCGTATATTTCTGCGGATTATGCAGGAAATCCACCACCTCCTGGAGGGATTCCTTGGCCTCGTCCTGTCCGGCCACATCCTTGAAGGTGACACCGGTGGACTTCTCCACGTAGACCTTGGCCGTGCTCTTGCCGACGCCCATGACGCCGCCTCCGCCGCCCATCCGGCGCATAAGGAAGGCCAGCAGGATCCAGCAGAGCAGCACCGGAAGCACGAAGCTCAAGATGCTGTAGAGAATGCTGCCAGTGGTATTTACATCCTCCTTCCGGACATCTACATTGTGTTCCCGAAGCAGCGGCAAAAGATCCGGATCATTGATCCCTACCGTATAATAAGTAATGAAGGAAGGCTTGTCGGAATCCTTCTTGGGCGTGATCTCGATATGGTTGGAATCGATAACCACACTCTCAACCTTGTCCTCCTCCACCATCTCCCAGAACTTGCTGTAGCTGATCTCCTGATTCGTCATCTTATTGATCTGGCTGTTGACGATGCTGGCTATAAACAGCACCACCAGACCCGCCAGAATAAAGATCAGGATCGTCATTCCGTTTCTATTGCTATTTCTCTGGTTGTTGCCTTTATTGTTATTATTCTCCATTCTATCCTCCCGGAAGCGCTAAAACGCTCCGCATTTTTCCTCGTTAGATAGATTATATGTGTATTTCAGAGAAAAATCAACATCTTTTACGTGAACTTTTCTTGTCCTTTCTTAAGTTTTTCTAAAATTTTTTTCGAAAAGTTCTGGATTTCTTGTATGTGCAGTTGTATAATAAATGCATTATTTTTTGAAAAGAAGAATTTCATATATTAAAGGAGGATGAACATCTATGGCTGTAAAATACGTCTTTGTCACCGGCGGCGTCGTATCGGGACTCGGAAAAGGAATCACAGCGGCTTCCCTGGGTCGTCTCTTAAAAGCCCGCGGATATAAGGTAACTATGCAGAAATTCGATCCCTACATCAACATCGATCCCGGAACCATGAACCCCATCCAGCATGGAGAAGTATTCGTCACTGACGACGGTGCGGAGACCGATCTGGATCTGGGACACTACGAGCGCTTTATCGACGAGAGCCTTACCAAGAATTCCAACGTGACCACCGGTAAGGTATACTGGAGCGTTCTCCAGAAGGAGCGCCGGGGCGATTACGGCGGCGGTACCGTACAGGTCATCCCCCATATCACCAACGAGATCAAGAGCCGCTTCTATCGGAACTTCACCACCGATGAGACCCAGATCGCCATCATTGAGGTCGGCGGAACCGTGGGCGACATCGAGAGCCAGCCATTCTTAGAGTCCATCCGGCAATTCCAGCACGAGGTCGGCCATGAGAATGCCATCCTGATCCATGTCACCCTGATTCCTTACATCAAGGCCTCCGGGGAACTGAAGACCAAGCCCACCCAGTCCAGTGTCAAGGATCTGCAGGGCATGGGTATCTGGCCGGACATCATCGTCTGCCGCTCCGAGCACCCATTGGATCAGGGGATCAAGGACAAGATCGCACTGTTCTGTAACGTCCCCAGCAGCCATGTACTGCAGAACCTGGATGTGGAATACCTCTACGAAGCACCTCTGGCCATGGAGCGGGAGCATCTGGCCCAGGTTGCCTGCGAGTGCCTGAATCTTCCCTGCCCGGAACCGGATCTCACCGACTGGTGCGAGATGGTACACGCACTGCGCAACCCCAACAAGGAAGTGGAGGTCGCTCTGGTAGGCAAATACACCCAGCTTCACGACGCCTACATCTCCGTGGTGGAGGCCTTAAAGCACGGTGGGATCGCCTCCCATGCCACAGTCAACATCAAGTGGGTGGATTCCGAGCTTCTGAATGAGGGAAATGTGGACGAGATTCTTGGCAATGTCCAGGGAATCCTGGTACCCGGCGGCTTCGGCGACCGGGGGATCGACGGCAAGATCACAGCCATCCAGTATGCAAGAGAACACAATGTTCCATTCCTTGGTCTCTGCCTGGGAATGCAGCTTGCCATTGTAGAGTTTGCCCGCCACATCTGCGGTTACAACGATGCCCACAGCATCGAGCTGAACCCTTCCACCACGCACCCTGTGATCGCACTGATGCCGGATCAGAACGGTGTGGAGGACATCGGCGGCACCCTGCGGCTTGGTTCCTATCCCTGCGTGCTGGACAAGAACAGCAAGGCTTATGCATTATACGGAACAGAGACCATCCACGAGCGCCATCGTCACCGCTACGAGGTAAACAACGATTACCGCAGCATTCTCACCGCCAAGGGCATGAAGCTGTGCGGCCTGTCGCCGGACGGCCGTATCGTGGAGATGATCGAGCTTCCGGATCACCCATGGTTTATCGCAACCCAGGCCCATCCGGAGCTAAAGTCCAGGCCCAATCGTCCGCATCCGCTGTTTAAGGGATTTGTGGAGGCCGCAATCAACTGTACCAGGTAGGGGAATGAGAGAATGAACATAGGATTCGACAACGAAAAATATATTAAGCTTCAGTCCGCACACATCATGGAGCGGATCAATAAGTTCGGGGACAAGCTGTATCTGGAATTCGGCGGAAAGCTCTACGACGACTTTCACGCTTCCCGTGTGTTGCCTGGGTTTGCCCCAGACAGCAAGCTGAAGATGCTGATGCAGCTCAAGGATCAGGCCGAGATCGTCATCGTCATCAGCGCCGCCGACATCGAGAAGAACAAGGTGCGCGGTGATCTTGGAATCACCTACGATATGGATGTACTCCGGCTAAAGGCTGTCTTCGAGGAGCGCGGACTGTACTTCGGCAGTGTAGTGATCACCCAGTATGCCGGACAGACCAGCGCCGCCCAGTTTAAGGCGAAGCTGGAGAAAATGGGCATCCGGGTATACCTGCACTACACCATCCCCGGCTATCCCTCCAACATCCCACTGATCGTCAGCGATGACGGCTATGGCAAGAACGATTATATCGAGACTACAAGGCCGCTGGTAGTGATCACCGCTCCGGGACCGGGCAGCGGCAAGATGGCCACCTGCCTGTCTCAGCTATACCACGACCACAAGCGTGGGATCAAGGCCGGATATGCCAAGTACGAGACCTTCCCCATCTGGAACGTCCCCTTAAAGCACCCCATCAACCTGGCCTACGAGGCTGCCACCGCAGACCTCAATGACATCAATATGATCGACCCCTTCCATCTGGAGGCCTATGGGGAAACAACCGTCAACTACAACCGGGATATCGAGATCTTCCCGGTACTGAACGCTATCTTCGAGGAGATCTACGGAGAGAATCCCTACAAATCGCCTACGGATATGGGCGTCAATATGGCCGGGAACTGCATCATCGACGATGAAGTATGCCGCTACGCCTCCAACCAGGAGATCCTGCGTCGGTACTACACGTCCTTGAATCGTCTGGCCAAGGAAGAATGCCATGAGAACGAGGTTCTAAAGATCGAGCTTATCATGAAGCAGGCTAAGATCACCCCGGAGGACCGCAAGGTTACTTCGGCCGCCAACGACCGGGCTCATGCACTGGGCGTCCCCTGTGCCGCCATCGAGCTTGCGGACGGACGGCTGATCACCGGCAAGACCACAGAGCTTCTGGGTGCCTCTGCCGCTGTGCTCATAAACGCCTTGAAAGCTCTTGCCGATATTCCCCAGGAGGTTCATCTGATGGCTCCTGAGGTCATCGCTCCCATCCAGACGCTGAAGGTAGATTACTTAGGAAGCAAGAACCCCAGGCTCCACACGGATGAGGTGCTGATCGCCCTGTCCATGTGCACCCGCCGGGATGAGAACGCAAGAAAGGCCATGGCTATGCTGCCCAAGCTTCGCGGCTGCCAGGTACATACCTCCGTCATGCTGTCCACGGTAGATATTCGGACCTTCAAGAAGCTTGGCATGATGCTGACCAGTGAACCGGTGAGCGGGCGGTAAATTACCGCCCGCCATTTTGAATCCGATACAAACTTGCATATTTTCCATTCCGCTCCATTAGTTCCTCGTGGCTTCCAGCTTCGACAATTCTCCCATCCTCCATATAATATATGACATCCACCCACTTTGTTGTTGGCAGTCTATGTGATATGATGATCATTGTCTGCTCACAATTCTTTCTGTCTGCCAATTCCTGGTACAATTCATATTCTGCATACGGATCCAACGCACTTGTCGGTTCATCCAGAATCAAAATTCCATACGGTTCCAGGAATAGCCGCGATAACATGATGGACTGTAACTCCCCTCCCGAAAACATAACTCCATCCTTCGAAAGTTCCCTTGTAATTGGTGTATCCATCCCCAACTTCAACGACTCTATTTTCTCCTGTATTCCGCTCTTTTCCATAGCACGTCTAACTTTCGTTCTCCCTTCTTCATCAAGCTCTCGAAGCAGGATATTTTCACCTACGGAAAACGCCAGCGGATGAAAATCCTGGAAAATCACTCCAAACAGCTTGCGGTACTCTTCTATCGCATATGTCTGTATAGGCTTTCCATCCAGAATTATTTCACCGGAAGACGGCTCATATAATCGAAGCAATAATTTTATAAGTGTAGACTTCCCGGAACCGTTTTGTCCAACAATCGCAATTCTTTCTCCCCTTCTGATCCTGATACTAACCTTCTCTAAAGCCTTTGCTGTTGAACCCATATAAGAAAAGCTCACATTTTGAAATAGAATCTCAGAGAAGTCGCCTGGAAGTTTGGCTCCGCTTCTTCTCTCAGTCTCCGGTTCATAGTTTAATATACTATTCAGATTATCCACATACAAAGCATTCTTGTAAAAATTGTTTATTTGGTCCCCTAAGCCAGATAATTGACCGGAAAACTGAGAGGTCGCAAGAAGCAATGCAATAAAATCCCCCGGTGTAAGCAGATGATTAACAATCCGCCATACCAGATATGCCACCACCACACCATGCAAAACAACAGTAGTAACCAATTCCGAAGTAACGGAAAGTCCGGTGATTTTCCTTCCATTTTCTTGATATCGCGTCACTTTACGTTCCCCATACTTCTGAAATTTCACACGCAACAAATCGCTGATCCGAAAAAAACGTGTTTCTTTCGCATACTCTGGAACATAAAGAATTCTTTTCGTATAGTCACATTTTCTTTGATCACCTGTCAGTCCCTTTTGAAACTCAAACTCTATTCCGGCAATCTTTTTATTAAATAAAAACGATACAACCGCGCACCCGATTCCCAATAACAGCAAAACGGGATCAAGCAACACGATAACACCTGACAGTACACTCAAATAAAGCGCATACCGCACAAAGGAAACTACAGACTCAAACACACTATATGCCCTGGAATCCAATTCATTTAAGGCACGTGTATACCGATTATAAAATTCCTCATTTTCATAACAACTTAAATCCAACTTTTTCGTATTCTCCAGCATTTCCAGATTCATGGCATTCGATATGCGTGTCTTTGCTAATGGAGAAAAATAATTCTTATAGGCCGGATACACAAGCACTTTATAAATGGAGGCCGCCATAAAAAACAATATCAACGGAAGCATATCTTCAAACGCCGTAGCATTCGCCAATCGGTCAATGATTAATTTGGGAAGATAGGTATCCTGCAAAGGACTGATAATATCACAAATGCAAAACAACGCCGCTATCATGAAAATCCATTTCTGATGCTTCCAGACTATTTTTAACATCTGTGCATTATTTCGGATCACTTTTCGCATGGTCTTTATCCACCACTTTCGTATTTTTTCATCATTTATTTATGCATGAGTCTTCCGGTACCCATGTTCTGCAGCACAGTCCTCTTATCTATACCACTGCGCCTGTGCCTGATACATCCTCTTATACTCCCCATTTTGCTTCATCAATTCCTCATGTGTTCCGTCTTCCACAATTCTTCCGTTCTTGAATACTAGGATACGATCTACCACTGCAGTAACGCCCAGCCTATGAGAAACTAGCAACGTCGTCCGTTCTCCGGTAAGCTTGGAAAAGTCTTCATAAAGCTGCGCTTCTGCCAAGGGATCCAGTGACGAAGTGGGTTCATCAAGAATCATGATCCTACTCCCTTCTCGATACGCAGCCCTAGCAATAGCAACCTTCTGCCACTGCCCGCCTGAAAGGTTATCGCCCGACTCCGAAAAACTTCCAATCTTGGTATCAAGACCGTCCTTTAAAGACGCAAAGAATGAATCCATATGTATTCCTCGCAATAATGACCATATCCTTGCATCTGTATTCTCTTTTTCACATGCTTCAATCCCTGACACGGTGATATTGTCCCTTACCGTATCTTCATATCGCGCAAAATTTTGGAATACTACCGATAAAGAATTACGAACTTTTCCTGTCTCCGTTTTCACATCGGATCCGCCAATCTGAATATTTCCACTATCCGGCCTTAGCATTCCGCTAAGAAGGCTTATAAACGTGGATTTTCCGGAACCGTTCTCCCCCACGATTGCAACCTTTTCCCCATCTTTAATGGTAACAGTTATCTCATGCAACGCTTCCTGTGCCGCATCCGGATAAGAAAAAGACACCCCTGTACAGATGATCTCACCCCGCTTTAGTCTCCCGGTATCCTCACCCTGTTCCTCTTGCTCCAATCCCTTAACATACAAATATTCTTCCATATATGGCAAGAAATTCAAAAATAATGCACTGGTTGTCAGCGTTGTATGAACCGCATTCTGCAACTGTCTTGTCAAGGAAAATACAAGCGTAAAAACGCCAAGCCCCAGCAATGGATTCTGATAAATCTGCCACGCGGTAATGAGCAGTACCCCCAGATAAATGCAGCTTCTGAGCACATCCACCACCACATTAATGCTGATATGCTTTACTAAAATCTTCTTTTTTTCCTTATGACGTTCTTCTACCAATGCATCCCACTTTTTGCAGAAATAAGAATACAACTTATAATGGCGTAGCTCCTGCCGGAACTCCTTTCCAGTACATAAGCCATAATAATACCCCGCCAGCGCACTGCTCTCGCTCTGCTGCAGACTCCAATAAAAAGACTCATTATGCTGTGTATAGCTGATCCAGGCTGCTGGCACTGACGTGACAATGATCAGTGCCACGATCCACGGATTCACCTTCCACAAAAGAAACGCAGCGCTGGCCATTGTCACTATCGTTGCAGCAAGCCCAACCACCATAGACACACTCTCTACAATCCGCTCCTTTGCAAATCTCTCCACGCGCTCAATGCGTTCCAGAAATTTATCTTTATTCTCAATATAGGGATATCGAACCTGGCATTTGCACCGTAGCGTCTCTTCCAATATATATTCCGTGCTGCCCGCGCTGTCTTCATCCTTCGCATAAGCCTGCAGGGAAGTTAGCATGATCTGTCCCAAAAACAAGATTGAGATTTCAATCAGCAGCGCAAAGCAAACGCCAACACTTTCTGATTTTCCGGCTCCAAGTGATACCAGTGCATCGGTGAATCCTTGTAATTTTACAGATAATAAGACTGGTAGCAGGGCTCCAGGTATACTACACAGGAGGATGAACCGCGACAGCCGCGATTTCATCCGAATACTGATTCCAAGAACCTGTAACAGCATTTTCCCTTTATCAACCAAAGGCCTCTCCTGCCCCCTTTTTGCTTCCCATCCTTCTGTCCCTCTTCCTTCCGTCTCTTTTTTTCCATTGTTTTTTCTCATACACTACCTTCTTCTCGCAACTCATCCATGTACCATTCTGCTTGTTTCCGAAAAAAATCTGCATATACTCCGTTTTTTTTGAACAGTTCCTCATGAGTTCCAATCTCTTGAAGCGCGCCGTCTACCAACACGAAGATCCGATCTGCCATTTTCGCAAATCCTACTCTATGACTGATCAGAATACCGGTTCTTCCCTCCAGTTCCCGTTGTATGACCTTAAATTGTTCCATCTCTGCAACCGGATCAAGCGCAGAGGCCGGTTCATCAAAAATCAATATCGGACGGTCGCTCATATGCGCTCTTGAAATTGCGACCCGCTGCTGTTCGCCCCCAGAAAGGTTCATCCCTTCCCTTTTCACATACCGTAAAAGCCACGTATTAACCCCCTCTGGAAGTTTTCTTGCCAGACCGTCTGCTCCGCCTCTTCTTAATGCCCTCCATATCTGTTCTGTATCTTCCATGTGCATCCAGTCCCCCAATCCAACATTATCCTTCAACGTTCCATGTACGATTTGATAGTCCTGGAAGAATATTCCAATATCATCATTTATATATCCCTGAGGATACTCCCGATATGGTCTTCCCCTGTAAAGAAGCTGGCCTTTCGTCGGTTCAAACTGTCCCAGCAGCAATTTGACTAAGGTACTTTTTCCGCTCCCGTTCAAGCCCACCAACGCAATAATCTCTCCTTCGCAGATTTGAAAATTCAGATCACACAAAACCTTATTCTCATCGTTGTAGGAAAAGCAAAGATTTCTGGCTTCAAAAACAACCTCACTTCTACTCAACAACGGCTGGCCTTCTTCCATTTGAAGTCCCTGCGACCGTGTCTTTTGAGAGTAAAGTTCCGACATCTGACACTTCCGAGGTGTCTGCTCCCAAAATTGCCTGATCTCCCCCACATCATAAATCGTTCGTTTAAAATGATTTAATATATCGGAAAATTGCAGAATGCTTCCTGACATTTCCCGTGCTGTTTCAAACAAAACCAAAAATATGCTGACCCCCATCCTGCAATCCCGAATCTGAAAAACGGAATAAATAAGAATTACAAGCACCAAAATGTAATATCCGAAGGAACACAGGAACGATATGATACTGCTCCATTTTGCAAACCGCACCTCACCGTCCTGTATCGGCTTATACTCCCGCTTCCACTCGCGCACAACCCTTTCAGCGTTGTGGAATGTACGTATTTCCTTTGCGATACCAGAATCCAGCACGCATTCCTCATAATAGCTGCATCTGCTTTCATATGTGCGCAGCTTCGCGAAATCAAATGCCAGACGGCCAGAAAAATGATTGCTTGCCCAATATGCAAACACAAGATATATCACTGACACCACAAAAACAAAGACACTGTACTGCACCATTATGATAAGAAATAGACTGATTCTCAAACACCATGTGAACAGCAAAAACAAGTCCGCCATGAAGGCGCAAAGTTGATGTAGCTTATGACTCGCAGACTGATACTGGTCATTAACTTTTTTCTTCAATAAAGTCTTCTGTTCTACCTTCTGAATAAATTCCATCATCCGTTTGGACATACCGATATTGTATCTGTCATAATTCAACTGATAGATAAGACGGATATCAATCTGCTGTGAAACTTCCAACAAAATCAAGCAAATTCCGAGCAGGAGTAAGTATGGGAGCACCTCATGCCATTGCCCCTCTCCCGTTACCACCAGCAGATTCAGCTGTTCAAATATCCGCTGCTGAAAAAGTACAGACAATATCGGCAGAAAGGCCACGGCGATGCTTAAAATGCCCCATACCATAATAGGTGCAGGACCCATGTTCCAAGCTGTGATTAAAGCCCATTTGAAAGTAGTTTTCTTTGCATTTTTCTCATATAGTTTCATCTAAACACCTTTCATAGCCATCTTATTTTTAAAGAATGCCTCTTTCCAACACTTTCCTTTTTAGTATAATGCCTCACAACGTTGTAACGATTTCTTCAATAAAGTTCGTTGAAAAAATCTTTTCCTTAGCATCTGTCATACTGAAATCTGGTAATTCCAATTTATAGAATGCAAATCTATCTTTTATCTTTTTAAAAATTTCAAAATAATCAGCCATCACATACTTAGATAACTGTATTCGATTTTCCATAAAGTCTCGGAACAACTCTGCCCCATAAATCCTTTTTAATCTATATGTATTTCTCTGTTCTACGCTGCAAAAAAGAATTGCTTTTAATCCCACCGATTTTATATAAGTGATATCCTCCAATTCTTCCAAATCATAATATTTTTGTTCACTTTCATATATTATTTTTTCATTATCCCAGCCTTGAATAATTTTTTTCAAAAAAGGCATTGTCATATTCCTTACTCCTATTGTCTTATCAAGGGACCATATTTGAGTACCATTTAAATCCAGGCAAAAAAAATCATTACTCAAAATACCAGTAGTCTGCTCTAACAGTTGAAGTACTGTGGTACTCTTTCCAGAATGACTTTTTCCAACAAAAGCAATGCCTTTGTTCTGATAGACTAACGCAGCACCATGAAATGTTAGATATTCTATTTTATATAAAATATTTGCTATAAATGTTTCTATAAAACCACTTAAGTCAACGCAACAATCATCTTTCTCATTTATGATTTCCATTCGATTTCTTTCAAAATCTCTTTTCACCAGCAAACCCGCTTTTAGATACAGGCTATCCCCACCTTCCGAGAAACGATAATTTGCAATTAACGATGGATCCAAGTCCAATTTACGCTCATCATCGACTGATAAATCAATGCGAATATTATCAGCATGCTTATAAACAATTTGAATCATTATCCTTTTATTCTGCATTTCATACGTAGGAAAGGTCTTTATAAATTTTTCAAACCTTAAATCATCATATATAAATTGAACCTCAAACTTCCACAGTTTTAAAATCTTTTCCATATCCCCTCCCTCTTCCTTTTCCTATACGCTTTTTATCAATCCAATCCGTAAAAATTCCTGTAATATCCCCTCTATATCCTTTTCTACCTCATCTTCATCAATAGTCGCCAGTTCATATATTTCTCTGAATTTTTTTAAAATTTCCCCGATATCACACTTATCATTTTCCAAAAACATCTTTAATATTTCCTGTGCAGACTCATTCATTATATGATAATTATCATTTCTAATATCAAAAACCACAAACTCATCATCGATTTCATTAAATCCAAAATCTTCTTTATCAATCACATATGCCATATTTCTTTTTTCTCCTTGTCGATTTAACATGTACGTACTTTCTGAAACATGCTTCTACAAGTGGTATACTTACTCACGTATACCACTTGTAGAAAACACATTCAGACCACTTTTCTTTCCCAATCCCATTCACATCAAGAAGTTATTGCTTCATTTCTTAATATGGACATGCCGTTTTGCACGAAGAAGCAGCATTTCCTGAGAGCACTATCGCTTCAAGTGTTCCAAAAGAAATTAATTCCGGCTTAACATAAGTCTTCTTCATCTCGCTCACCTCCCTTTAGTATATTAAAAACCATAGCCGTTCCAATATACACTATGGTTTTCTTTCTATGTTTTCAGTCTCTAGCAACATACTGAACATACTATCCGCATAATCACAATAGTTCTTGCTTGGTTCTACTAAACTACCGCTCTCTTTCAAATTTACACCCATACATTTCTTACAATAACAATCATATTTGCATTCCAGACACTTTTCAAATTCACACGCCTCTAATTTTCTAATTGCCTTAAACAATTGATTGTCTTTCCATATTTCTGAAAAAGTCACATCATTTACATTCTGCAAGCAGTCTTTCCCTTGATATAGAAGTTTTTCATCTGTTTTAAATGTTATGCACGGATAAACGTTACCGTTTGCATCTATAAATGCCAGATTTCGTCCTGCTCTGCATATTCCGTCAGACATTTTCTTCACTTTATACCGCTCTTGTATTACCTCTTTTCGCAACCGATAGATATAACTACTGTCCTTCGTTATTAGCGTTCTCATTTCCTGCCCGGATATTTTATATTGTAAAGGTTCTAAACTTCCACTATAAGTAGGAGTTATATTAAAATCTATATTAAAATCAAACCCCATATCTTTTACCATTTTTTTCATGATATCTATATCGTCTAATTCATTTGACGTCAATACACACTTAACTAATATTTTTTCTGGACAGCTTTGAAATAATTGCAGCGCGTCCATTGTCTTATTCCATGCCCCTTTGACTTGAACAATTTCATCATGAATCCTTGCATTTGACGAATGCAAGCTTATTTCAAGCCGCCCAAATAGTCTTTTTATGTTTTCAATATTATGCTCATTAATTAAACTTGCATTTGTATTTAGCACTAACACAAATCCCAAATCTTTTGCATACTCAAAAATTTCTTGGCAATCCTTACGCAGCAATGGTTCGCCACCGGTAAAATTTATTTCCAGTGCCCCCTCTTTTTTTAAATCACGCAGCAATTTTTCTACTTGCTCTTTTGTCATCCCCATACTTCCATCACATTCCGCATAACAGAATTTACATTTCCAATTACATTGTTTTGTGAGCTCAATTTGTATATGTGTAGGTATATAAAGTCTTCTAAGTTTCTTTACATAATGCTCCATACAAAATTTCCCTTTCTCCCTTAGTGTTTCATAGACTCTCGGAATCTTTAGGCCTTTATTTATGCTGCCTCTGAGAGTCCTTTTT
>CAVGED010000126.1:0-48753 GCA_963628035.1 Paludibacteraceae bacterium | reverse complement strand
AGGCTCAAACCCTTATTTTTACTGGGTTTGAGCCTATTTTGCTTCGGAACTTGAGTTTACTGTACCATACTTTTCTGCACACGTCAAGAACTATTTTACAAAAAATTTATCCCTGTGCGTAGCGGCTCAAGAACTGCTGCGTTCTCTCTTCCTTCGGATGCTCGATGACCTGCCTTGCCGGTCCCTGTTCCACGATCATGCCCTCGTCCATGAAGATCACCTCATCCGCCACATCCCTGGCAAACGCCATCTCGTGTGTGACGATGATCATCGTAGTTTTCTGCTCCGCCAGGCTGCGGATAACCTTCAGCACCTCACCGGTCAGTTCGGGGTCCAGGGCTGAGGTAGGTTCATCAAAGCAGAGGATATCCGGCTTTAAAGCCAGTGCTCTTGCAATCGCCACACGCTGCTGCTGTCCGCCGGAAAGCTGATGGGGATAGTGATCCATCCGGTCCGCCAGTCCCATCCGGTCCAGCAGCTCCCTGCCATGCCGCTCGCTCTCTTCCAGAATCGCCTTCTTATTCTGCTTATAATCCGGCCGTTCCCTGGCCAGCAGTTGCTCCGCCAGCGTCACATTCTCCAGCGCTGTATACTGTGGAAACAGATGAAATGCCTGGAATACCATACCAAAGTGAAGCCGCTTGATCCGAAGCTCCCGCTCCCGTGTGGCAGCCGGATCAGCCGCATCAAACAGCGTCTCTCCCTGCACCCGGATAATTCCCTCGCTGGGCGTCTCCAGGAAATTCAGACAGCGCAAAAGCGTCGTCTTGCCGGAACCGGAAGATCCGATAATCGCCAGGGCATTGCCCTCCTCCAGAGAGAAGCTGACATCCTCCAGAACCTTCGTACTTCCAAAATGCTTTGCTATATGTTCTACTTCAAGAATCGCCATGTCTCTCCTCCTTATCGGAAATAGTCCAGTCTGCGCTCAATATAATGAAACAGCAGCGTCAGGATTCCCACGAATGCCAGATAGAACACGCCGGTGTAGAACAACGGCCATGTAATTCCCGCTGACTTCATAAAGGAATATCCGGCGAAGGTCAGCTCATAGGCGGAAATGATCCGCGCAAGGGAGGTATCCTTCACCAGCGTAATGATCTCATTCGACATAGGCGGCATCACGCGCTTCACCATCTGAAGCAGCGTGACCTTGAAAAAGATCTGGCTCCTGGTCATGCCAAGCACCTGCCCGGCTTCCCGCTGTCCCCTCGGCACGCCCTCGATACCGCCCCGGAAGATCACGGAAAAATAGCACGCATAGTTGATTACGAAGGCAACCACCGTGGCAGTGATCCTTCCCGGCTCATCGCCGCTCCAGATGTTGTGTCCAAGCCATAGACCCGGTCCATAAAATATAACGATCAGTTGCAGCATCAGCGGCGTTCCGCGAATGATCCAGACCACAACATTCACCAGCCACCGCAGCGGCAGGAACCGGCTCATGGAGCCAAAGGCCACCACCAGCCCCAGCGGCAGGGAAAAGATCAATGTCAGTATAAATATCTCAAATGTGGTGAGGAGTCCATTCAGTAACGTTTGTGTGACAGTCCAAAACATAATGTCTCTCCTACTTCTGCGGAACCACCACAACCTGTGCATTTTTGCAGTATGCATTGGTGCATTCCATGGAAGAAAGCACTGCGTTGGTGAGCGTCATCCCGTTCCACACCACATCAACATTTCCGGTTTCCAATTCCATCACCTTGCTGTCCCAATCAACAATAACCGTAAAGACTGCTTCAACACCAAGCTTTTCAGCCACCAGGCGCGCCATATCCGCATCAAAGCCGATCCAGTTGCCATCATCATCCTTGTAATCCATCGGTGCGAACTCCGTAATGCCGATGATCAGTTTTCCTTTTTCCTTAATATACTCTACATCGCTGTCCTTCTCGGAAGCAACATATTCTGATTTTTCCTGCTTGATAAGCAGTTCTTCCCGCACACCATATTTATCGGCGATCTTCTGCATGGTTCCGTCGGCATAGCTCTCTGCCAGCACCACATTGATATAAGAAGCCAGATCCGAGCCCTTGCGGCATCCAATACCATACTTTTCCTCGGTCAGTTCCTCTGTATAGGTCAGATTCGGATAGCTGGTGCCCTCTCCGATCATGGCCCCCGCCATCAGAAGATCGATGATAGCCGCATTCGAAGTACCGGAAGCCACCTCCATCAAAGCATCTGCCTGGGAAGAAACGGAATTGTACTTATAGCCCTTTTCCTTTGCCACTTCCTCCGCTGCGGATCCTGCCTCCACCGCATAGCTGGTTTCCTTGGTATCATTCTTGCCGCCGCAGCCGGTTACACACAAGCCCATTACCATTGCTGCTGTTAAAAGCATTGCGATCATTTTCTTCATAATAAAATTCCTCCGTTTTGTATTCTCTCTTAAATGTCTTTCGTATTCTACCACATTAGCACGATAAAGTAAAGAGAGAAAAAAACTTTTTTATTGTCCTAGTTTACTGGGGTATCCTTTTCCTGATAACATCAGTTCAGCCCACGCCATTCGCTTACCGTCCTATCTTCGGTCTGGCTGAACCGTTCTCCAGTACATTATTAATCTCACCGCATATCAGCAATATGTACATACAGAAATACAACCACAGCATCACCAGTACGATCGTGGTCAGACTCCCGTACATGGAAAACCCGTTGAAATAGTCCACATACACCGACAGGCCATAGGAAAATACCGACCAGGCAACTGCACAGAGGATACTGCCGGGCAACTGGCTTTTGATCGTGGCCTTCCGGTTCGGCAGCATTTTGAATAGGATGGCGAAGAAGAAAATAAACACAGCCAGCATGATCAGCGTGCGCAGACTCAACACTACTTTGGTAAGCTTTCCGATGATCGGAAAATATTGGATCAGAAGGTTCTGGATGGAATTGCCGAAGATCAACAGCATCAGCGACAGGATGATGGCTACCACCAGCACCAGCGTATACAGCATGGCGCGAAGGCGCAGATAGAAATAATTTCTGGTCTCCTCGATATCGTAGACGGAATTCAGTCCTCCGGACAGATACTGGATTCCCTTGGCAGCTGCCCAGATGGCGACAATTGCCGTCACAGAGATCACTCCAATGCTCCTGCTGTAGATCTCGTGGATCACAGAGATCAGAAGCGGCGCCACATATCCGGGCATCGTCCGATTCACCACCTCCATCACCATGCTCTCTGACACAGGCGTATACTGCACCAGCGAGATAAACAGCATGAGAAACGGAATCAACGATAATATGATAAAAAATGCAGACTGCGCAGCAAAAGCACTGATATTATCAGCACTGCATTTTTTTACAAACATTCTGATCCCTGCGACCACCTTCCAAAACATACACTTTCTTTCCTTTCATTTCTTCAATATATGAAAGCCTACGGATTGTTCCATGCTCATTGAGACTGGGCTTTCATCATTCATTATAGATGTTTTCTATCGTAATATTCTGATAAAATTTCTGCAGGATCTCCACATAGGTGAGCCCCGCCTTCGCCATACCATTGGCACCGTTCTGGCTCATGCCTATGCCATGCCCGTATCCGCCGCCATAGAGCAGATACCCCTGCTTTGCCGCAGTCACCGTGAAGGCTGCGCTGGGCAGAAGTGTCATGACCGTGATCTCCTTGTCGTTCTTATCCCGCATAGAGACAGCAGCCACTCCTAATATTTTACGGATATTGTATTCCGTTGTCAAAAGAATTGTGCCTTTTTCATATTGAATACGCAGTTTCTTAAGAACTCCGCCCGCGCTCCGCTCCTCCGGCGCTATCCCGGTGACGGCACCAAGCTGGGTCGGTGTCAGGGTCGAAGCATTTCCTGACGTGTCAAAGACCTGCACGTTGGCAGGATTCACCGCCTGGCGTTCCGCTAGCGCCTTGTTCACCTTGTCTGCGGCAGCATTCAGATCCACATTGGCCTGCCAGCGAAAATACACACCGTCGCTGTCGTAAGCAGTTCGCGTCTTATCCTGGATAAACTGTGCAAACACAGCCTCATCGGAGAAGTCCGGCCGCTCCCCATCCGTCAGAAGGGATATACTGGCCAGATACCCGTTGCTGTCATCCGCTGCATTCCAGACACTCATATCCTGTGAAAGCCCGCAGGAGGTAGAATAATAGTAGGCCTCTGCGATATCTCCGTTATACTTTATGACCTCACCGATGGTATCCTTCACCGCCAGCGTGGGTCGTTCGTCTCTCACCTGCTTATTATATACCTGATAGCTGGTGCTGTCATCAACATTTGCACCAAAAGCTGCATATGCGTCATTGGTAAGCTGGATACATGCATAGCTTCTGGCACATACCGCCTGAACACGCAGCGCCTCCATCTCATAGGCGGCTGGCATCTCGCTGGGTACCACACCGGCAAGATAGGTCTCCAAGGAAAGCTCATTGACAACACAGTACCCCTCCGGATACCGACGCAGCTTGAAATTCCCCGGATACCCCAGAGAGACCCGCTCTCCCTTTTCGTTACTCAGGTAGAGGTTCCCCTGCTCCGTGGCCGTATCGATACTCACATATCCCTCCTGACTGTCTGCGAAAAAGCCGGAGGCAGTGATCAATGTATTCGCATTCAACTGCTGTACGCTGTTACCGAAGGTAACCGTGGTCTCTTCATCGGATATCACATAGAGTTCTGGGTAATAAGGTTCGCTTCCGTTTAACAGAAGAACCCGGATATCCTTGATCTCCGCCGGCTCCTTCAGGATAATGCCGCAGACCAGCCCCTTCGCCACCACAAAATCAGCCACAAGATTCCCAATCATCAGCTTGGATTCCTCCAACTGTTCCACAGTGCCATAGGTCTTGTATATTTTTAAAGGACCGCTGTGCTTTAAAGCCCCGTACCCGGCAATCTCAATCTGTTCCTCATTGTAGGACAACACCGTGCCCTGTATCATTTCTTCCTTCTTATAGATGGCCGAAACCGCGCTGTTCTTCCACTCAAGATCACAGATGGTATCTGTAATGGTTTCCTTCAACGCAGGAATCTCTATGGAGACCCGCTCCTTCTCAAACAGAAGCTCCGCCTTCCCCTCTCCTGCTGTATGTACAAATACATTTTCCCATGTCACCGGTGTGGTGAGTCGGCTCTTAAGCCCGATCACTGCGCCGTCCATGGTATAAGCCTGATACATGTCGTAACGCGCAATATACCCTGCCCCGCCTTTGACATCCATATATCCCTGCTGTGTCAGCCAAAGTACCTGCTTCTGCGCCCCGGATTGCCATGCCGCAGTCTGTCCTGCCGAAGCATCCGATTCCTGCCCGGTTCCGGTGTTCACAGAAGATATTCCTTGTTCTTCCTTCGGAGCTTTTCCCACGAAAACAAGATCCGCCGTGCTTACCCTGCCATCCACATCCAGAAGATCCAACAGTTGCGCATACACCTGAAAGAAGACTGCCCGCGGTACCGCAGAGAACCTGCGCCCGTCCTCATAGGTAACATACTCCTTCACGCCAAGCTGCTCTAAAAGCTCCGAAAGCTCCCGATAATTCATCTTTCCCCGGACGATCCTGCTGACCACGGTTTGCCAATCCTCCTGGTCATGGTAAGTAAAGCTCAAAAGCGCAGGCAACTCCTCCGCCATCACATACTCCTCGGAAAAAGGAACCTGCCGCTCTCTTCCTCTTAAGAACAAAACTGCCGCAATAAGGAGCAATAGCAAAGCCCCTGCTGCCGCCGGAATGATAATCTTCTTTCTCATGGATACCTTCCTACCTGAATAGTTACTTATTTCTTATATATCAATCGAATGTGCCACTGCACATTCGTCGCGCGCGAGCGGATTGCGTCAGCAATATATTCCTTACCGCGAGCTGCGCATCCCTCGGAGAGTCTTCTGGCTATATGCCAGAAGAAGCTGCTTAATAACTTAAGCAGCTTCCGTCTTTGGTATATTCTGTCTTTTGCACTTTACAAATCTCTTTCGTATCAGCTTACGTAAGGTTCTTTTGTAAAATTGTCTTTTGCGTATTCCCAAAATGCCGTTTCCTGCGATTTTGACTCCTAGCAAAGCTAGGTGGGTGTCCGCACCTGCTCCTCTGCCTTCCGCTGATACGATCACGGCCTGACATCACAGCAGGGATATAGGAGTCCCGTAAAAGAAAATGTAGGTTCAAAATAGCAGGGTATCGCACACCCCAGGAATGTGCTCTCGTTGAATTTAAATTGATTATAACTTATTATAACCCATTTCGCAACAGGAAATTACCGTTAAATTCAGGCTGAGTTTCCAAAAAATGTAACTCAGCCTGAATAGATAGCTTTCTGCTTACTTACAGCTGTGGGCCAGCCGGAACAAGAGCCTTTCCAGCTTCGTTTGTCTCGTATTTTGCGAAGTTCTTAATAAAGCGCTGTGCCAGATCCTTGGCCTTTGCCTCCCATTCAGAAGCATCTGCATATGTATCACGCGGATCCAGGATGCCGCTGTCTACGCCCGGAAGCTCTGTGGGAACCTCGAAGTTGAAGTACGGGATCTTCTTGGTAGGCGCATTCAGAATATCTCCATTCAGGATCGCATCGATGATACCACGGGTATCACGAATGGAGATACGCTTGCCGGTTCCGTTCCAGCCTGTGTTCACCAGATACGCCTTCGCTCCGCTCTCCTCCATACGCTTCACCAGCTCGGCGGCGTACTTGGTGGGATGAAGCTCCAGGAACGCCTGGCCGAAGCATGCTGAGAAGGTCGGGGTCGGCTCGGTGATTCCACGCTCCGTTCCTGCAAGCTTAGCTGTGAAGCCGGACAGGAAGTAATACTTGGTCTGCTCCGGTGTCAGTACCGATACCGGAGGAAGTACGCCGAACGCATCTGCAGACAGGAAGATCACATTCTTAGCTGCCGGTGCAGAAGAAACAGGACGTACGATTTTTTCAATATGGTTGATCGGATAAGACACACGGGTATTCTCCGTTACGCTCTTATCGTCAAAATCAATCTTGCCTTCCGCGTCAACCGTTACGTTCTCCAGAAGCGCGTTGCGCTTGATGGCATTGTAGATATCCGGCTCTGACTCCTTATCCAGGTTGATAACCTTGGCATAGCAGCCGCCCTCGAAGTTGAACACACCGTTGTCATCCCAGCCGTGCTCGTCATCACCGATAAGCAGACGCTTGGGATCGGTGGAAAGGGTGGTCTTACCAGTTCCGGAAAGGCCGAAGAAGATAGCGGTATTCTCGCCGTTCATATCGGTATTGGCTGAGCAGTGCATGGAAGCAATGCCCTTCAGTGGCAGATAGTAGTTCATCATGGAGAACATACCCTTCTTCATCTCTCCGCCATACCAAGTATTGATGATGACCTGCTCGCGGCTGGTGATGTTGAACACCACGGCCGTCTCGGAATTCAGGCCAAGCTCCTTGTAATTCTCAACCTTAGCCTTGGATGCATTGTAAACAACGAAGTCAGGCTCAAAGTTCTTAAGCTCTTCCTCGGTAGGCTGAATGAACATATTCTTAATGAAGTGTGCCTGCCATGCCACTTCCACGATGAAACGGATCGCCATGCGCGTATCCTTATTGGCTCCGCAGAATGCATCCACCACGAAGAGCCGCTTATCGGAAAGCTCCTTTACAGCGATCTCCTTCAGTACCTTCCACGCTTCCTGGGAAGCCGGATGGTTATCGTTCTTGTATTCATCGGAAGTCCACCATACTGTGTCCTTGGAATTCTCATCCATAACGATAAACTTATCTTTCGGTGAACGTCCTGTATAGATACCGGTCATTACATTCACTGCACCCAGTTCTGTCTCCTGACCCTTCTCATAGCCGGTAAGCTCCGCCTTCGTCTCCTCCTCAAATAACATCTCATAAGAAGGATTGTGCACAATCTCTGTCGTTCCGACGATACCGTACTTTGTTAAATTAATCTCTGACATTTGCATTGACCTCTTTTCTCATAATGTGTGTTTGCTGAAAAACATTTTTACGTACCCTAATAGCATATCTTCTTGTGATTTTTTTGTCAATCTTTTTTTGCGAGATTTTAGCAAAAATTTATAAAGGAATTTATAAACCCATATTTTCTCTTCCAAATGCTCCGGGCAGAAGCTCTCCCAGACGCATTTCTTTGTAATCCTCCTCGCTGTTTGCAAGGATCACCTTGAAGCTTTCCGGATCGCAGAACTCCGCCAGCACCTGGCGGCAGACACCGCAGGGCGTCAGGTAATCCCCGGCATCCCCGGTAACCACGATGGCTGTAAAGTCTCTGCACCCTTCGGACACTGCCTTGGCTACCGCAGTCCGCTCCGCACATATGGTAGGACTGTAGGCCGCATTCTCAATGTTGCATCCGGTAAAAATCCGCCCGTCCTTTGCAAGCAGCGCCGCACCCACCCGGAATCCCGAATATGGCACATACGCAAGTTCCTTCGCCTTTATGGCCGATCTGATCAGATTATTATAATCCATTTTCTGCATATTCCCTTCCTTTTCTTAATACTATTCTGAAACTCTTAACACGATTATGAACTGCCATTTACTGGCCGCGCAATCTTACTCTTCTACTATATATGATTTCACATGAAAAATCCATCAGAAAATTTTTTTTCAAAAAACTCTTGCAATTTGTCACATCTTTTGCAATAATAGGAAAATCAAAAAACAGAATATCTAGAAGATCCTTGCAGGATGACTGCAAGGGGATAGAGCTTTGGAGAATCCCATTCAATTGGGTGCCGAAGGTGCAAGCATTATGCGAAACTCTCAGGCAAAAGGACAAAGAGGTATACTTTTTCATCTTTTGAATCATACAGATCGTTCGCTTTTGCGTGCGGTCTGTTTTTTCTTGTAAAGCAAGTTTCTATTTTATAGAAAAATTTTCAAAGGAGGAAATTATTTTGGAAGCATTTTTTGAGAAAGTAACAAAGATCAATGACGTTGTAAACACCTGGATATGGACTGATTTCGGGCTGTATCTGCTGCTGATAGCCGGTGTGATCATGACTGCGGTAACCGGTGTGTTTCAGATCTCCCACCTGCGCCATTGGTGGCAGAATACCATTGTTACGGTATTTAAGAAGGACAACACCTCCACCAAGAAGACAGACAAGAAATCCATCTCCCAGTTCCAGGCTCTCTGTACCGCTCTGGCGGCCACAGTAGGTACCGGCAATATCGCCGGCGTTGCCGCAGCCATCTGTATCGGAGGCCCCGGTGCTGTACTCTGGATGTGGATCGCTGCCTTTTTAGGCATGATGACCAACTATTCCGAAAATGTACTTGGCATCTTCTTCCGCCGCAGGAACAAGGACGGCGAATGGTCCGGCGGAGCAATGTATTACTTAAAAGACGGCGTAGGCAGGATGAAAGGTATGAAGTGGCCTGCTGCTGTCCTTGCTGTCCTCTTTGCCATTTTCGCAATCCTGGCATCCTTTGGCATCGGCAACATGGGACAGGTCAATAAGATCACACTGAATATGGAATCCGCCTTCTTCTCCAATATCGAATGGAGCATTGGCGGCTTTAATATGATCAACCTCATCATTGGTCTCGTGCTGATGGTGATCGGAGCGCTCATCATTCTCGGCGGCCTGCAGCGGATCGCTGCCGTTGCGGAAAGAGTTGTTCCCTTTATGGCGATCGCTTATGTACTGTTTGGTCTGATCGCAGTAGGCATAAACTATAAGCTGATCCTTCCTGCTATAGAATCTATCTTCACGCATGCGCTTGGCATAAAGGCATTGGCAGGCGGCGCTGCCGGAGCGGCGCTTAAGCTCACCATTGTCCAGGGCTGTAAGCGCGGCGTATTCTCAAACGAAGCCGGCCTTGGCTCTTCTGTTATGGTTCATTCCTCTTCAAATGTAAAGGAGCCGGTGAAGCAGGGAATGTGGGGCATCTTCGAAGTATTCTTTGACACCATGATCGTCTGCACCATGACCGCACTGATCGCACTGACCTCCGGCATGATCGACCTTAAGACCGGAATTATAAATGAAGGTGTCAGCGATGCCACGCTGATCAGCGATGCTTTCGGCAATATCTTTGGTCAGCCCGGAAAATGGTTTGTCGCCATCGCCATGCTGCTCTTCGCATTTACAACAGTGCTTGGCTGGTCACAATACGGCTCCAAGGCAGTGGAATACCTCTTTGGCACAAAAGCCGTGAAGGTCTATAAAGTCATCTTCGTTCTGATGATCGTCTCCGGTGCAGTCATTACCTCTTCGCTCGCCTGGGATATCTCAGATACCTTCAACGGTCTGATGATGATCCCCAACCTGATCGCAGTCGTTCTGCTCTGCCCGCTGGTACATAAGATCACACGCAATTATATTGACCGCAAGCTCAAGGGCAAGGACATAAAACCCATGTATTCCTTTGATCCTGAGATTCAGGCGGCCGCGGAAGCCAGTAAAAGTGATGATATCATTGTGTAGTTGAAGTTATGGGCTTTTAAATTAAAAAAGACGCCGAGAGTGCCTGCCGTTAAGCGCAGGTGCTCCAGATGCTGCGCCAACAGGAACTAAGGCTTTCGAAAACAGAAAATATCAGCCGCAGGCAACTCGGAAAATAGGCTTGATGCCTATTTTCCTCAAACAATTACCTGTCTAAAATTTCCGCCCGGAATGCGGAAATTTTGCTGCTATTTTCCGTTCCCCAAAGGCCAAGTTCCTGTAAGGCTCGCGAAAGTCGCACCTACGCTCAACAGCAGGCACTCTCGGCTGCTCTTTTTCCAAACATCCTATGTATAAGAGGCTGCGGAATTATGGCTTGCCAAAAAACAGTCGATAAAAAAGGAGGTTTCCCTAAGTAAAACGTCGTTCGTTTTACGTGGGATATCTCCTTTTTTATCGGCGTCATTTTTAGCTATTCTCTCCGCAGCCTCTTATATCCTACGGCCTATAGACATAATTGCACTTCAACACATCACTGACCATCCCATACTCATCCACCTGGATCACGGAAAGGATATTATTTCCTTCCGGCACCGTGATCGGTTCCGTATACTCCGGGGATTCCGTGGTCGGATCAGTTCCGTCCCAGGTGTAATAGATCCGGCAATCCTCGCTTCCTGTCAGCATAATGGTGGTCTCTACATAGAAGGTTCCGTTCTCCGGGAAGGCCCGTACCGTCTTGGGCTTCTGTAACTCCACAATGTATGTCCCGCCGACCACCTCACTGTAAATGCCATATTCGTTACAGCAAACTGCCTTCAGCTCCAGCGTTCCCTGTTCCTCCATGGTTATGGGGTCATCGTCATCGTATAGCTCCCCCTTCGTGGTCGGATCGGAGCCGTCCAGCGTATAATAGATCCGGTTTCCTGATTCGGCAGAAAGCTCAATGGTAATGTATTTTGCGTAGGTTCCCGGCTTAATGCTCAGCTTCGGTGCAACCACGCCATACTCGTCAAACAACTCCAGCAGCTTCTTATCCGTTACCGTATCCTTCAGCTTCAGAATAGATTCATAATCGTTCTTTTTCGCATATCCCTCGATCAGCAGTTGGTAAGCGGTGGCGTTTTTTTCGTCCATACTGATGATCTCCTTGAGCATATTGACCGCCGATATCTCATCCTCCATCAGACGGTAAAGCTTCGCCATCTCTATTCTGGAATCGATATCATCCTGCTTCAATTCAATGGCCTTCTTATAATAACTTAAGGCTTTCGCATAATTCTTTTCCGCCGTGTAGGCTTCCGCCTTCTGGATCTGATATTCATAGGAGCCACGGTGCTGATTGTTGCGAACCACAACCAGGGTTATCGTTGCCAGAAGCAGCACGCCCAAAAGACACAGTGTGACGATCAGGGGTGTGTAATTCTTCTTTTTGTTCTTTTGGCTCTTCTTAGGAGCATTCTTTCTCTCCTCCGGCATCTCCGTTTTCTTCGGAATATCCTTTTTCTCCGGCATATCCTCGCTCTGCAGAAGCTGCCGCAGCAGTTCGTCCTCCAGCAAACCGGAATCAGATACCACCTGTGCCTCATGTCCGCAAACAGAACAATACAGACAGCCAACCTTTATCTCCGCGCCGCAATATGCACACTTCATACGAACTCCTCCATTTCAGCGATACTCTCCACGCAATTATGCATCAGCATGGCAATGGTCATAGGTCCAACGCCTCCCGGCACCGGTGTAATCGCAGAGGCGATGGGCTCCACCTCATCGAACTTCACATCGCCGCAAAGCTTATTATCCGCATTCCTATGGATACCAACATCGATGACAACGGCTCCATCTTTCACATAATCCGCTGTGATAAACTGCGGCTTTCCAATCGCCACAATGAGGATATCCGCTGTCCGGCATAATTCCTTCAGATCACGGGTTCTGGAATGAGCGATGGTGACAGTCGCATTCTTGCGCAGCATCAGAAGCGCCATGGGCTTGCCTACGATATTGCTCCGTCCGACGACCACGCAGTGCTTTCCTTCTATCTCAATTCCCGATCGCACAAGCAGCTCAATGATCCCCGCAGGAGTACAGGACACAAATCCCTTCTGTCCAATGGTAAGTGCTCCTACATTCTGCGGATGAAAGCCGTCCACATCCTTCGTCGGTGCAATGGCGCGGATCACGGCGGATTCATCAATGTGTGCCGGGAGCGGGAGCTGAACCAGGATTCCACGCACATGTGCGTCGCGGTTCAACTGCTCGATCCTGTCAAGCAGCTCCTCCTGTGTGATAGATTCCGGGTACTCATAGGACACCGAATCGATCCCGATATATGCACAGGCTTTTTTCTTATTGTTCACATAGACACTGGAGGCCGGATCGTTTCCAACCTGGATTACAGCCAGTGCTCCTGTCTTGCCCTGTTCCTTCAGCGCAGCGACCTTTTCCTTCAGTTCATCCTTAATTTCCTGCGAAATTCTCTTTCCATCTATACGATATGCCATATCTGCCTCCTAAAATAAGCCTGTGATCGTTCCGTTCTCATCCACATCAATGTTGTTGGCCGCCGGAACCTTCGGAAGTCCCGGCATGGTCATGATCGCACCGGTGACAACCACCACAAAGCCCGCTCCTGCGGATACGTAAACCTCCCGGACATTGACCTTAAAGCCGTTTGGCCGTCCAAGCTTCGTCTGGTCATCCGACAGCGAATACTGGGTTTTTGCCATACAGACAGGAAAATCCTTCATGCCGAGATTCTCGATGCGTGCAAGCTCCTTTGTGGCAGCCGGAGAATACGTAACGCCGTCCGCCCCATAGATCTCCCTCGCCACCGTCTCGATCTTCTCCTTCAGACTTAAGCTGTCCGCATAGAGAGGCGCAAAGTGGCTTTCCTTCTCTTCCAGGGTGGCAAGTACCTTCCCGGCAAGAGCGATTCCGCCCTCACCGCCCTTCGCCCACACCTCGGACAGGGCAAACTCACATCCGCGCGCACGGCAGAACTCCTCGATATAATCGGTCTCCGCCTTGGTATCGGTCAGGAAGGAGTTTAGTGTCACCACCACAGGCACACCATATTTCTGGAGGTTTTCAATATGCTTCTCCAGATTAACGATTCCCTTCTTCAGCGCCTCCAGATTCTCCGCTCCAAGCTCTGCCTTGGGTACGCCACCGTTATACTTAAGCGCACGCACCGTAGCAACCAGCACTACCGCGTCCGGCTTTAAGCCTGCCATCCGGCACTTGATGTCGAAGAATTTCTCCGCGCCAAGATCCGCACCGAAGCCCGCCTCCGTGATTACGTAATCGGCCAGCTTCAAGGCTGTCCTTGTGGCACGGACACTGTTGCAGCCATGTGCGATGTTGGCAAAGGGGCCGCCGTGAACGATGGCAGGTGTATGCTCCAGTGTCTGGATCAGATTCGGCTTTAGCGCATCCTTAAGGAGCGCCGCCATAGCGCCTGTGGCATGAAGATCCTCCGCCGTTATCGGCTTTCCGCCAAAATCATAGGCGACGATCATACGTCCAAGACGCTTTTTCAGATCCGCCATATCATCTGCCAGGCACAGCACTGCCATGATCTCAGAAGCAACGGTGATCACAAAGTGATCCTCCCGCACCATGCCGTCCATCTTATCGCCAAGTCCCACAACAACATTCCGAAGGACACGATCATTCATGTCAAGACAACGCTTCCAGACCACCTGCCGCGGGTCGATGCGAAGCTGATTGCCCTGCTGGATGTGATTGTCCAGAAGCGCTGCCAGCAGGTTGTTGGCAGCGGTGATTGCATGAAAATCCCCGGTAAAATGCAGATTCAGATCCTCCATGGGAACTACCTGGGCATATCCGCCCCCGGCTGCTCCGCCCTTGATGCCGAAGCAGGGACCAAGAGACGGTTCCCGCAGCGCAAGCACTGCCTTCTTCCCCAATCTGCCAAAGGCTTCTCCCAGACCAACACTGGTGGTTGTCTTGCCCTCCCCGGCCGGGGTCGGATTGATGGCAGTTACCAGGATCAGCTTGCCATCCCGGTTATCCTTCACACGCTCCCATAATTCGTCCGATAATTTTGCCTTGTACTTTCCATACAGCTCCAGCTCATCCTCAGAGATAGCAAGCTGTGCCGCCACATCCCGGATGTGAAGCATTTCTGCTTCCTGCGCAATCTGAATGTCCGTCTTCAAGTTTCTATTCCTCCTTAAACATATTCCTCTATATAGGCTTCAAATTCCTCCATTGACATGAGGATCTGCCGGGGCTTTGTCCCCTCCTCCGGCCCTACAACTCCGGCCTCTTCCAACTGATCCATGATCCGGGCTGCACGGTTGAAGCCAATCTTAAACCATCGCTGCAGCATGCCGATGGAACCTTTTTCCTTGTCTATCAGGAGCTTTCCGGCATCCACAAAGTAGGGATCGCGCTCACTGTCGCCTCCGGCTGCACCTCCTGCCGATTGACCGGAGACTGCATTCATTTTCTCCTCGATATCGGGATTATAAACCACCGTGCTTTGCTTCTTTAAGAAATCTACAACAGCCTCCACCTCCGTATCGGAAACAAAGGGGCCCTGTACCCGCAACGGCTTCTGATAGCCCTGGGGATAGAACAGCATATCGCCGTTTCCAAGAAGCTTCTCTGCACCATTCATATCTAATATGGTCCTGGAATCCACACCGGAGGAAACGGAAAATGCGATCCGGGATGGCATATTTGCTTTGATAAGTCCGGTGATAACGTCCACGGAAGGCCGCTGGGTGGCGATGATCAGATGGATTCCGCAGGCTCTGGCAAGCTGTGCCAGACGACAGATCGCGTCCTCCACATCACCCGGAGCCACCATCATCAGATCTGCCAGCTCGTCCACGACAATGACGATCTGGGGCAGCTTCTTCGGCTTGGTCTCATCATCGATATCCTCGATAGCCTCCACCTTCTGATTATAGCCCTTCAGATCCCGCACCTGATATTCTGCGAACTTCTGATAGCGCTCTGTCATCTCTGAGACAGCCCAATGCAATGCCCCCGCCGCTTTCTTCGGATCTGTTACCACAGGGATAAACAGATGGGGAATGCCGTTATATACACTCAGCTCCACCACCTTGGGGTCGATGAGGATCAGCTTCACATCCTCCGGGTTCGCCTTATATAAGATACTCATGATGATGGTATTGATACACACGGATTTACCGGAACCGGTTGCTCCGGCAATAAGCAGATGGGGCATCTTGGCAATATCCGCCACGATCACCTGCCCGCCGATATCCTTTCCTGCCGTAAAGCAGATATTGGACTTATGATTCTGGAATTCCGGCGATTCCACCATATCACGAAACCGCACCATGACATTTTCCTTGTTGGGAACCTCAATACCCACAGCCGCCTTGCCGGGGATTGGCGCTTCAATACGGATATCCGGCGCAGCAAGATTCAGCTTGATATCGTCCGACAGGTTCACGATCCGGCTGACCTTCACGCCCTGCTCCGGCTGAAGCTCATAGCGGGTCACAGAAGGTCCGCAGCTAACATCCGTTATCGTCACGTTGACACCGAAGTTCTTCAGCGTCTGCTGAAGCTTCATGGCTGTTTCCTGCAGATGGCGCTGGCTGTCCCCCTTGGCATTGGTGCCTCTCTTCAACAGCGACGCAGGCGGAAATATATATTTCTTGGCAGGAACCTCCTGACAGCTATGTATCTCGTTCTCAATGTTGCTTACATCCTGGGCGATCTGCGTCTCCGACTGCCTTGGCTTCTTCTTCACACGCTCCACAACAACCGGCTCCGGCTGAAGCTCAGGCTCCGGCTCCGGTTGCTGTCGTTCGGGCTCTGGCTGCTCCTGTGGTGTAAACAGCTTCTCCATGGCCTTTCCTGTAAACCGGGGCGTCTCCTTCACCGGCTTTAATTCGCTGAGATTGTCGGAAGCTTCCACGGAAGGCGGCACCAGTTTCGTATCGATTGCAACGCCCTCCACCTTCTTCTCCACACGCAGCTTGGCGCGCTCTTCCTTCTTCTGCTCCGCATGCTCCCGATAGCGGGCCGCATCCTCCCTGGCTGTCTCATACACCTTCTTGCTGCCCTTCTTCACCCCGCCTAAAAAGGAGCGCTCCGTAATCAGGACAAGCGAAATGATGAGTACGATGATGTCTATGACATAAGCGCCCACCAGGCCGAAGGCTTTGCACAGAAAGCCAGCCAGAAGACCGCCGATCAGACCGCCGCCATTCTTGTTGGAAGCGCCGTACCGATAGGCATCCATAACCTTCGTCTCTGTCTTTCCCACAACCACAAGCTCAATAAACAGGCAGAGAAAAAACACAAACAAAATGAATGCTGCCAGCTTTACAGCCGCAACACGATTCTCTTTATTGGAAATGTAAAATGCAGCTCCAACGAAAATAATGATTGGAACTATGTATGCCATAAGTCCGAATATGCCGAAAAGAAATCTGCTGACGCCCGCTCCTACAACGCCTCCGATACCAAAGCAGCTTATAAAAAGCAGGATGCATACGGCCAGGATGACCAGCAGTGCCACCTCGCTTGCAAAGGAGGCTTCCGGTGCCGACTTCCTGCGGCTGTTATTGCCGCCCCTGCTTCCGCTCCTTGCCCCGTTTCCCGAATTACGTTTCTGTTGTCTGGCTGCCATACTGCCAACCTCCTAAACTAGCACAAAATATCCGACAATGGATAAAATCCCCATCGCCAGGCAATAAATTGCAAAATATGTAAACTTCTTCTTCCGCACGATCACCAGCAATGTCTTGATACAGATGTATCCCACGATAGCTGCGACAAGCATGCCGACGATATAGCTGACTACCTCCGGGGCTGTCACCTTAACGGATCCGATGTCCTTAAGCTCCAGCACTGCCGCTCCTAAGATAGCCGGAATGGACATGATAAAGGAATACTTCACAGCAAAGCTGCGGTCAAAACCGCTGGCAACGCAGGCTGTGATGGTGGTTCCTGACCGGGACAGACCGGGCAGCGTGGCAATCCCCTGACAGATTCCTATGCCGAAAGCATTGGTGTAGGTCACATTCTTCGGTGTCTTCTTTCCCTCCGGCAGACGATCCGAGATCACCAGGAGAACCGCCGTCACGATCAGGCAGATCCCCGGTATCAGCAGGATCTCGGAAGCAGCCTCCACCAGATCCTTCGCCACAAATCCGATGATTCCCGTTGGAATGGTGGATACGATCACCAGCAGGTCAAACTTCCGGTACGCATTCTTGATGACTTTGCGGTACGCAAGATCCTTCTTTCCGAATTTATTCTGAAAGAAAATCCCCACATTGCAGCAGGCATCTCCCAGAAGTCCGAAGCCCTCCAGGATCATCCTCCCGATGTCCTTGCGATATACGATAAATACTGCCGCCAGTGTGCCAACATGCAGCAACACATCAAACAGGATCCCCGTGTCTGTTTTTATATGAAACAGATTCTTAAAGATTGCCAGATGTCCAGAACTGCTCACAGGGAGAAATTCTGTCAATCCTTGTAAGATTCCCATAAAAATAGCTTGTAATAATGACATAGTACCCTCCTTGAAGGTTATCTTTTGGTGTGCTTTCCTTCTATCTTACCACATTTTTTCCCATATGTCATTATCGCATTTCATTTTTCTCATCAATCATCTGATGCAGCTTCGTCATAGCCTCTGCGATCCCGCCGACTTCGTTGATGATTCCCTCTGTTACCGCCTGGCTGCCTACAAGGATGGTTCCGAGATCCTTGGTGAGCATCCCGGTGTTCAGCATCATTTCCTCCAGACGTTCCTTCTTTGCAAAGCAATGACTGCTGATGAAGCCCACGATGCGATCCTGCATCTGCTGGAAGTAATCGTAGGTCTGGGGCGCCCCGATCACAAGTCCGGTCAGCCGTACCGGATGGATCACCATGGTTCCGGTGGAAACGATATAGGAATAACCCGTGGAAACTGCCAGCGGAACGCCGATTGAATGGCTGCCGCCAAGAACCAGGGAGACCGTCGGCTTACTTAGGGAGGCGATCATCTCGGCAATGGCAAGCCCGGATTCCACGTCACCGCCCACCGTATTGATCAGCACAAGCACTCCGTCCACCTGCCCGTCATCCTCGATGGCCGCAAGCTTCGGCAGGATATGCTCGTACTTGGTGGATTTCACATTGTTTGCCAGGCATTCATGGCCCTCGATCTCCCCGATCACGGACAACAGATGGATCCTGTGATGCTGTCTGCTGTGATCCAGGGTCAGTTGCCCCATCTCGCGGATCTCCTCGCTGTCCTTCTGCTGTGCCTCCTTCTTGTCAAGCTCCTGATTTCCAACGGCTTCCGGTTTTTCGTTGGTTTCCTGCTCTGTATTCATCCCTTGATTCTCATTCTCCATCCCTTGATTCTCATTCATTCTCATTTTCTCCCGCATTCTCATGATTTTTACAGCAAAAAGGCTATGACCTCTCTTGTGTCATAGCCTATATCTTTCTTAGTATGCAGAAAAATAATGATTTTATTCTATCAATTACGCCGCTGTGCGGATCAGATTCTGCTTAACCAGAATGCTTCGCACCGGGCAGCAGGCCGCCACCGCGATCACGATCTTGATGAGATCAAACGGAATGAACGGGATCACTCCGGCCCAGAGGGCTTCCATCGGCCCCATCTTCATCTGTACCGCCAGCCAGACCGTGCCAAACGCATAGCAGACAGCAGTTCCCAGCACTGCTCCCAGAAAACACATGTACCATTTTCCGGCAAATCTCTCCACAAAGAATCCGGTGATCCACGCCAGGAAAAGATAGCCCCAGATATATCCGCCTGTGGGGCCTGCGATCTTCTGAACGCCTCCGATATAACCGGAAAATACCGGAAGTCCCACAGCACCCAGTAAAATATAGATCATAACACAGATTGTACCTTTGGTCTTTCCCAAAATAATACCTGCCATCACGATGGTAAAAAGACCCAGGGTGATGGGAATGATCGTGAAGGGAACACTGAAGGAAACCGGTGCCAGGATGCAGAGGATCGCTGCAACCAGAGCAATCGTAACTAAGTCAACAGTTTTAAAATTTCGCATACGTATTTCAAGCCTCCTGTAATAAATATCGGTACACCGCCTCATACTTTCCGGTGGACACGTGCCAGGAATAATCATTCGCCATTCCGCGTTCCACGATCTGATTCCAGTTGCGCTTCTTCTCAAAGTAGATCTTCTTGGAATAATTGATTACATCCAGCATCTCATGTGCATTATAGTTAGCAAAGGAAAATCCATCGCCGGTATTCTCATACTGGTTGTAGGGATGCACGGTATCCTTAAGACCTCCGGTCTCCCGGACAATAGGTACGGTACCGTAGCGGAAGGAGATCATCTGGGTCAGGCCGCAGGGTTCAAACCGGGATGGCATCAGGAAAGCATCCGCCGCCGCATAGAGCTTGTGCGCCAGTTCCTCTGAATAGCAGATATTCGCCGACACGCGTCCCGGATACTTCCAGGCATAGTGGCGGAACATGTTCTCGTATCTGCTCTCTCCGGTGCCGATCACCACAAACTGGGTGAATTCATCCAGCATCTGTTCCATAACACACTCGATCAGATCCAGGCCCTTCTGGTCGGTAAGACGCGAGATCAGGCCGATCATATACTTCTTCTTGTCAACCTCAAGCCCCAGCTCCTGCTGCAGTGCCAGCTTGTTCTTCCACTTCTTATTGCGGAAGGTGGCGGCATCGTAGGTTGTATAGATTCTCGGATCGCTGGCCGGGTCATACTCCGTGTAATCAATACCATTGACGATCCCCTGCATATCCAGACGTCTTGCGTACATGAGGCCGTTCAAGCCCTCGCCGTAGTAATCCGACTGGATCTCGTTGGCATAGGTATTGCTGACCGTGGTAATATAATCGGCATAGACCAGTCCACCCTTCAAAAGATTGCCGCCCTTCTGGAATTCCAGCTTATCCGGCGTAAACAGATCAAAAGGCAACCCGCTTAGACCCTGGATGGTATCAATATCCCAGACGCCCTGGAACTTCAGATTGTGGATGGTCATGACAGACTTGATTCCACGGAAGAACTCAGAGCCTGCAAACTCCGTCTTTAAATACACCGGGATCAGCCCTGTCTGCCAGTCATGGCAATGGATCAGATCCGGCCGGAAACCGATCAGGGGCAGCATGGAGAGCACAGCCTTATCAAAGAAAATGAATTTCTCAATGTCCTCCCGTGTACTGCTGTACGGATAGGACACATTAAAATAGTCATGATTATCGATAAAATAATAGGTAATCCCCTGATATCGATACTGAAGCACACCCACATATTTCTCCGGAATATACGGCCCCGCTCCCATATAGAAATGGGTCACATACTCAAACTGGCTTTGCCATTTTTCCGGGATGCAGGTGTAATTGGGAATCACAACGCGAACGTCCCAATTCTCCTTGTCGAATTCCTTCGGCAGCGCGCCGCAGACATCCGCCAGCCCTCCGGTCTTGATAAAAGGTACGCATTCTGATGCTACAAACAAAACATTTTTCACAAGTGCATCTCCCTCTTTACTAGATTGTAACAGTTCCACTCACGCCCATTCCTCGGTCTGGTTGAACTGTTCTACTTAACCTGCTCAAGCGCCTGCTTCAGATCCTCAATAATATCCTCCACATTTTCAATGCCTACAGACAAGCGGATCAGATCCGGCTGCACACCGGCTTCCCGAAGCTGCTCATCGTTCATCTGGCGGTGTGTATGGCTGGCAGGATGCAGGACGCAGGTTCTGGCGTCCGCCACATGGGTCACGATGGCGATCATCTGTAATTTATCCATAAATCCAACCGAGACATCTCTCCCGCCCTTCAAGCCGAAGGAGATCACGCCGCAGGTTCCGTTTGGCATATACTTCTGTGCCAACGCATGGTATTTGTTGTCTGGAAGTCCGGCGTAATTGACCCAGGCCACCTTCTCGTGCTGATTCAGATATTCGGCCACCTTAAGCGCATTCTCGCAATGCCGCGGCATACGCAGATGCAGCGTCTCCAGTCCGACATTCAGAAGAAATGCATTCTGTGGGGACTGGATGGAGCCAAGATCCCGCATTACCTGGGCGGTTGCCTTGGTGATGTAGGCTTTCTTTCCAAACTTCTTCGTATAGACGATTCCATGATAGGATTCATCCGGGCTGGTAAGTCCCGGGAAACGTTCCGGGTATTTGTCCCAATCAAAATTCCCGCTGTCCACGATACAGCCGCCCACGCACATGGCATGGCCGTCCATATATTTTGTGGTGGAATGGGTCACAATATCCGCGCCCCATTCAAAAGGACGACAATTGATGGGTGTGGGGAATGTATTGTCCACGATGAGCGGTACCCCGTGAGCATGGGCGATACGGGCAAACTTCTCCAGATCTGCCACTACCAGCGACGGATTGGAAATGCTTTCCGTGAAAAATGCCTTTGTATTCGGCAAAAATGCCGCGTTAATCTCTTCCTCCAAAGCATCAGGATCCACAAAGGTACAGTCGATCCCCATTTTCTTCATGGTAACGGCGAACAGATTGAAGGTTCCGCCGTACAGTGCTGAGGTAGCCACGAAATGGTCGCCCGCCTCGCAGATATTGAAAACAGCGTAATAATTGGCTGCCTGCCCGGACGAGGTAAGCATTCCGGCAACGCCGCCCTCCAGTGCTGTGATCTTCGCCGCCACCGCATCGTTGGTAGGGTTCTGGAGACGGGTATAGAAGTAGCCCTCTTCCTCAAGGTCAAAAAGCCGTCCCATCTGATCACTGGAATCGTATTTGAAGGTCGTACTCTGATAAATAGGGAGAACCCGCGGTTCTCCGTTCGTCGGATGCCATCCGGCCTGTATGCAGATGGTTTCCGGTCTCATTTCATGATTCATGATCGCATTCCTCCCGGATAAAATTACTCGTCCCAGTTATGGTACACTGCCTGCACGTCGTCATCCTCATCCAGCATATCCAGTGTCCTCTGAAGATTCTTCACCGCTTCCTCATCGGTAAGCTCCACCCAGTTCTGGGGGATCATCGTAACCTCGGCAGAAGCCATGGAAATGCCCTCCTCTTCCAGCTTCTGGCGCACATCGCTGAAGGAATCCGGATCGGTGATGATCTCAAAGCTGTCCTCCTCATCGGAGAAATCCTCTGCCCCGGCGTCCAACGCCAGCATCATCAGATCGTCAGGGTCCATATCGCATTCTTCCTTATCAATAACGATCTGTCCCTTCTTGTCAAACATATAGGATACACAGCCCGGCGTACCTACATTCCCTTTGCCCTTGGTGAAGGCGCTCCGCACGTTGGCGGCGGTACGGTTCTTATTGTCCGTCAGCGTATCTACAATGATGGCAATGCCGCTGGGACCGTAGCCCTCGTAGGTAATGAACTCATAATTCACGGAGTTCGCATCTCCGGCTGCCTTCTTGATACCACGGTCAATGGTATCGTTAGGCATATTGTTGGCCTTAGCCTTGGCAATAACATCACGAAGCTTGCTGTTGTTGGCCGGATCCGGTCCGCCCTCCTTAACCGCTACAGCAAGCTCCCTGCCGATGATCGTAAATATTTTTCCTTTTGCCGCATCGTTGCGCTCCTTCTTGTGCTTGATGTTGGCAAATTTAGAATGTCCTGACATACTTTTTCCTCTTTTCTTTCGATATTGATAACTTGTAACAGTTCAGTCCGCTAAACTTGTGCAAGCACAGTTTATCGTCCTTCTTCGGTCTGGCTGAACTGTTATATTATACTACTGTTTTTTACTCCTGGCAAGCCGTCTCGTCTTCCGGTGCAGCGTCCCCTTCTTCCGGCGCTTCCTCCGCAAGGGGTGTAACGCGCACGTTCTGGATCATCTTATTCTCCACGGACAATACCTCAAACAGCCAGCCCCGATCCTTGATCTTAAACTGCTCGTGATCCTCTGGAATCTTATCGATCAATGAGATCAGATATCCGTTTAAGGTGTCGTAATCGGCCAGCTCCTCATCGGAAAGCTCAAGCGCCTCGCAGACATCCGCAAGAGGTGCCATGCCCTTCATCAGAAAACTGCCATCCGTCTGCTTCACGATCATGTTGTCCTCCACATCGTACTCGTCCAGAATGTTGCCGACGATCTCTTCCAGAATATCTTCCATGGCCACCAGGCCCGCCGTCTGGCCATATTCGTCCACCACGATCACCATATGGTTCTTCTGGGACTGCATAGACCGGAACAGACTGTTGATATTCCGGGTCTCCGGTATGAACTTGGCCTCCCGGACCAGTCCCGGTATCTGGGAAATGGGAACCTTCTGCAAGGCTTCCTCCCGACTCCTTAGCATGGCATCCCTGATATGTATGATACCAATGATATTATCGATATCCTCCCGGTAGACCGGAAATCTGGAATTGCTCTTCTCCAGCATAAAGTCAAGAGCCTCCGCCAGCGTCATATCGCCGTCCACCGCCACCACATGCTTCCGGTGGGTCATGATATCCCTGGCTTCCTTGTCGTCAAACTCGAAGATATTATGGATCATCTCCGCCTCGCTGGCTTCCAGAACGCCCTGCTCATGGCCTTCATTTACCATGGAGATGATCTCCTCCTCAGTGACATCGTCCACATTTTCATTGGGATCCATCCCGAAGATCCGCACCACCAGATTGGAAAGCTTCTCTGCAAGAAAACCGAACGGTGTAAATATAACCACCAGTACATGCACCAGTCCCGACAGTCCAAACGCCCACTTCTCCGCCTTGCGGATGGCAAGCTTCTGCGGCGCGATGATCCCTAAGGACACCAGAAGAAATACACTTACCACAACAGCCAGCACATAACAGAGAAATGTCAGTACAGCCGGGTGATCCGGGCCAAGAAGATTCTCAACCAGCATTCTTCCGAACACTCTCCCCTGATACACGCCCATGATCAGACTCACAAAGGTCATCAGGATCTGCAGGATATGATGTACCGGAAACGGATCATCCATGATCCGCTGCAGCCAAACTGCCTTCTTGTTTCCTTCCTCCACCTTCTTATCAACCTGACTGTCATTCAAGTTGTCAACCGCGACTTGGAATCCATAGAATACTGCATCCAGCAGCAACAGGATCAAAAATACGACCAGTCCTATGAGCGGACTACCGCCATCGTCCATTTTTACAACTCCTTTTCCTTAGCAATTTAAATCAATATACCACAGCTTCCGAAGCTTCGTCAAGCTTATGTATATAATTCCAGACTTATCTCCAGAGCTTTATCCACTTTTTTTAATATCTCCATGTCCAAATGGCATACCTTATCCTTCAGACGCACCTTGTCGATGGTGCGCAGCTGTTCCAGAAGAACTACGGAATCCTTCACCAACGCATATTTCTGGGCGTTCAGCTCCACATGGGTAGGCAGCTTCGCCTTGTTCATCTTCGACGTGACAGCAGCACAGATCACCGTCGGGCTGTGTCGGTTTCCGATATCGTTCTGTATGATCAGCACCGGACGGATCCCGCCCTGCTCCGACCCGACCACCGGTCGTAAGTCGGCATAAAAAATATCTCCTCTGCGGATGATCATTGAAATCACACTCCAAAAATTAATGCTCACCGAGCTTATGACTGGTGAGATAGGCTTTCAATCCTATTATTCCCAATTTTCTCGTGTGTATTCCTGTCACTCTCCGAAATAATCCCTGGTCTCCACGATCTCTCCATCCTTATAATATACCCTGGGGATCCGCTTTCCCAGATCGCAGGCAAATTCATAGTTGAAGCGCCCGGACAGTTCCCCAAGTTCCTCCATGGTGATGGTCTCACTGCCGCTGTTCCCCACCAGCACCACCTCATCGCCCTCCGCTACACCAGCGATGTGCGTCACATCCACCATGAACTGATCCATGCAGATCCGCCCGCAAATAGGCGCTTTCTCACCGCGGATCAGCACATAGCCCTTGTTGGACAGGCTCCGGGGATAGCCGTCTCCGTACCCAACCGGGATCGTGGCAACCTTCATGGGCTCCTTTACCGTGTAGGTTGCCCCATAGCTGATGGTTCTTCCCTGGGAAAGCTCCTTTAGGAATACGATCCGGCTCTTTAAGGACATGACCGGTTTTAGGGTGAGCCGCTGCTTGTGTACCTCATCGGAGGGCCACATGCCATAGAGGCTGATTCCGGCCCGCACCAGATCCATACTGGCCTGGGGAAGATCGATGATCCCACCGCTATTGCAGCTATGGCACAGCTTGGGGACAACATTCCGCGCACGCAGAAGTTCCTTCATTCTCTCAAAAGAAGCAAGTTGTTCCATTGCCATGGTCTTGTCTGCTGCATCCGACTTGGCATAATGGGTAAAAATCCCTTCCAATACGATATGCGAAAGCCCTGCAATCTGTGCAATCTCATCCGCAGCTTCTTCCGTTACCTGAAAGCCAAGACGGCTTAAACCCGTGTCTATCTTCACATGAATTTTCAACGCAAGGCCAAGTGCGTCCATGGTCTTTGACATCTGCTTTGCCATCCGAAGGGAAAAGACATTGGGCCGGATATCAAGTCTTGCCATGGTCTCATACTGCTCCGGGAAGCTGGCTCCCAACACCAGAATGGGCTTATTTAAGCCATTCCGTCTTAAGATCACGCCCTCTTCCACCGTTGCCACCGCATACCCCCATACAAAAGGAAGCTGTTCCAGCTCCCGTCCAATGGGAACAGCGCCGTGACCGTAGCCGTCTGTCTTGATAACGGCCATGATCCGGGTGTCCTTGTCTATGATCTTCTTCATTTCCTGTACATTATGCAGTATAGCGTTCAAGTCGATGGCTGCATACGCCCTGCTATAACTATTCATATCTACGCTTCCTTCCGTGTGATTGCATTTATGATACAACGGATATCTATTCTTATGCAACTACATTATTTTCTTTGTAATCTGACAGATTCCTTCCAAAATATCACTTGCCATCATGCTGTAACAGCCTGTTTCCCCTGCTATAGCATCCCCGGCTCTTCCGTGAAGATATACACCCAAAGGCGCCGCTTCCTCCACTGACATTCCCTGCGCAATAAGTCCTGCAATAATCCCGGTCAGCACATCTCCCGCCCCTGCGGTAGACATGCCATTGTTGCCGCTGGTGTTGACATAATATGTTCCGTCCGGCAGCGCAGTGACAGTCCTTGCATCCTTTAATACACAGACCGCCCGATATTCCTTCGCTACGGCCGCTGCCGAGTTCACCATAGAAGCCGACAGTTCCTCGATGCTCTTTCCGGTCAGTCTTGCCATCTCTCCCATATGCGGGGTGAGAATCGTCCTGCCCTGGCGAATCCGCAGCGGCTGCGGGTTCTTTGCCAAAAGATTCAATGCATCCGCATCTGCGATAACCGGACAAGCTGCCCGCTGCAACACCTCCGTTACGATGGCTTCGGCAACGCTGTCCGTACCAAGGCCGGGGCCAAGCACGATAACGTCCGCCCAGGAAACACAGTTTTCTATCTTTTCATTCCAATCAGGATCACATTGCTCCGTCTCATCCGCTGTCCAGGTCTCCAGAATCGCCTCCGGCAGAAGCTGCTGGATGATCGTGCGGTTGTCCTCCGCCGTGAAGATCTTCACAAGTCCGCACCCGGTCATAGCCGCCGCCTTCCCGCTGAAGTAAGCGGCTCCTGCCATATTGTGTTTTCCGGCAATTACAAGAACTCTTCCATAGGTTCCCTTGTTGGAGTGTTCCTTTCTCGTCGGCATACGGCTGATATCGGAATCCTCATAGGCATACGCCGTGGGCTTTGCATCGAACCAGCTATCGCGGTCGATCCCGATATCCCGCACGGCTACCTCGCCTGCATATTCGCAGCCCGGATACAGCAAAAGCCCGGTCTTCTCATAGGCGAAGGTCACTGTCAGATCTGCACGGAACGCACAACCCATCCTTCTTCCGTCATCACCATGAATCCCGGAAGGGATGTCCACCGCCACTTTATAGCCCTCCATAGCGTTGAGAGCCCTGATCTCCTCACACCAATGACCCTCGATCTCCCGTGAAAGGCCGATGCCGAAGATGGCATCTATGATGAGCGGATACTGTCTATCCCCCAGCGCTACATCCACCCGCGGCACTATCGGTATCTCATACGCCTTAAGCATCTCATACTGTGCTCGTGTCTGTTCCGTAGCCTTCTCCGGTTTCCAGTCGCAGACTACCGTCACATCGCTGCCTCTCTGGTGCAGCAGACGCGCCACTGCCATGCCGTCGCCGCCGTTATTTCCCAGGCCGCAGACCACCAGGCAACGGCTGCTGTCGATGCTCCGGCTGCTGATCTCCTCCACCACGCCAAGCGCTGCCCGCTCCATCAGCACCAGAGAAGGTACCTTTCGCCGTTCAATGGTATTCGTATCACATTGCTTCATTTCCTGACTGTTTACAAGAATACGCATGACTATCTCTTTTCCGCTTCCCTCTTGACTATATTATAGGACAACTGCATAAGGCTGTCCGACAAATGCACATTTTCCACAACCACGTGATCCGGCAGCTCCAGATCCAGATGCGCAAAGTTCCAGATCGCATAGATTCCAAGCTCCACCAGCTTCTGTGCCACCATTCCCGCATTATCCTTCGGCATGGTCAGTGCAGCAATATCCACCTTATGGCTGCGGACAAAATCCTCCAGCTCATCCATCATGCGGATCTTGATCCCACGAACCACCTGACCAGCCAGCGCGGGATTCACATCAAACAATCCGGTAATAATGAAGCCTCTCTTCTCAAACTTCACATAATTCGCCAGCGCCTGCCCCAGGTTTCCGGCTCCGATCACAATAATATTGTGCTGATGATCCAAGCCCAGGATCTTGCCGATCTCATCATAGAGATACTTTACATTATATCCATAGCCCTGCTGTCCAAACCCACCGAAATTATTAAGATCCTGGCGGATCTGCGAAGCAGTGACCCGCATTCTGGCACTCAGGTCGTTGGAGGATATCCGTTCCACGCCCTCGTCCAGAAGTTCTCCCAGGTATCTGTAATAACGCGGCATACGGCGCACAACAGCCTGCGAAATGTCCTTTTCCATTTAGTTAGAGCCTCCTAAATAAAACATAGGCATAACGGTGGAAGTTGTCCGACCACCGCCATGCCTTCTTATTATATAGAATCCACCCGTTTCTGTCAATGTGTGAAAAAATTAACAGCTATGAGAATATGAAAAAAATAACAGCTATAAGAACTTGCCAAGACTATATTTGCAGATAACGGACATGCTCTTTGTTTCACATATTACATGCGAACAAATATCTCCGCGCTGTTCCCATTCATCAAAACCTTTCCTCTAACTGTGGTCTTTCCGAAGAAAATCCCTCTGTACGCTCCTCCCAATTCCAATTCCACGTCCGATTCCAGACTGTTGTTCGCAACGATTATATTCCTGCCGATAACATCCGTGTGAACGCCCCGGGGAACGGAAACGGAATTTCTCTCAGCCCCGGAAATTTCAAAGACCTTCATCAGAAAGCGTTCAAACGCCTCCTCGTCATATTCCGCGGCTTCTCCGAGATTTGTTCCGCAATAGAGGATTCTTCCCTTGCCCCGCCGCTTCATGACGATGCAGGGAATATCGCCGACCCTTCCCAGAATCTCAATGTCTTCTCCTCCAAGACACGCAAAACGCTCTGCGCCATAGATATCGAAACCATATTCCGTTTCGATTCGAAAATTCTTTCCCCCGGAGAGTCCGTATGCGTCAATCGCTTTTTTTACATCATCATTAAAATCCGTCGTATCAAACTGGCTTTCCGAAACTGCACTGCTCAAATAATAGGAACTGGTCGTATATTCCTCCCGGATTCCCCAGCGCTGATCCAGTCCTAAGCCCGGCATATGGTAAGAATGACGCCCTCTATCTGCATCATAGCCCCCCAGATGTGCTTCGCAAAGAACGGTTCCGCCACCCAAGATGAAGTCATCAACTGCGTCTGCCAGTTTTTGATCCGCTTCATAGCAGGTTGGCATGATCAGCAGCCGGATTCCTTCCATTCCTTCCTGTACCAGACCGTCATCCACAACACAGCAATTATAATTATTATAATATGCCGCATTCACATATGCCTCCACAGATTTTGCAAAACTGTTGAGACTGTTATGGGTGCAGAAAGAAAGGAGCTCATTCTTTCTCCCCTTCCATATGGCGATTTCCGCCCTGGGCGTATCTGCCCTCATAATTTCCGGTACAATCGGCAGGATTGCATCAATAAACTGCTTTGCGGCCATCCCCACACTTCCTGTGGTTCCGTCCAATTTGGTGACGCCCCAGGCCGGTGCCTCATGCCCCAGCGTTTCCGGTCTGTACTGCCAGAACATAAATCCACGGATTCCCATCCCGATCTGAGGTGCCAATTCATTTACCATATCCTTGAGGGTAATCATCTTCTGATGCATTTTTATTGAGCCTACACCAATATGACATTCCACGTTATAGCAGGTCTTTCCCCTGCCTGCCGAGGTCGTCATAATACTCCATATAGGCCTGGCAAAATTCGTGGAGCCAAAGACATCGCACTCCTTCGCCATGGCAAAATCATCCACCCCCGTAACAGAATTAAAAATAGACGAAGTATTTGGCACCACATGAAGGTATACCAGATGGTTTTTATCAATTTTCTTAACCATGCGTATCCTGCTGTTGGCTTCCCCGGTCATGGTATCCAGATGGAATTCCCGAAAATCCAGAAAGTCTCCAAATGTAAAGTCCTGCGTCGGAAGCTCTATCTCCTCGAAGCTCTCATAGCATCTTCCCCACACCTCGTTCATGACATCGATTTTTTTATACTTGCTTTGCAGATAGCTTATGAATTTATTTCTGCAGCTTTCGCAAAAGCAGGTAAGAGTTTCTGTCTTCGGATAACGATTCGGCCCGCATTGTTCCGGCTCGTTCCAGATATCCCACATATGAAGCGCCGGATGATCTTTATAGCGTTCTACGGTTTCACGCAGGAAATCCATTCTTGCCTGAAAAGCTCCGTCATGATTATAGCAGGTTCCGGGAAATCCTCCGATCTGTCTGTGCCCCACCGCAGAAGGCTCCATCGTTCTTCCGTCTGCTGTCACCATCCTGGAATCCGGATATTTTTCCAGCACCCACTGCGGCACCACATCAAAAATAACATTCAATGTCACCTTCAGGCCATTCTCATACGCCAGATCCATCAGACGGTCAATATCCTCAAAGAAAAACCTGTCCTCTGCCCGGTGGCTCCATCTCCACTGAACCCAGAATTTCACGCTGTTAAAGCCGTTTTCTTTTATATTTTTTAAATCACTTTCCCAACAATCCCGTGACGGTGTGGGTGCGCGGTAATACTGTACTCCAAAAATAAATTCCTCGTTTTGCTTCATAGTCAGTCCTCATTTTTTGATTCTTTCGCATATATGCCCCTTTTACATCTTGATCGCACCGGAAGTAAGTCCTGCCACATAGGTCTTATTTGCCGTGATAAACAGGATGATCAGCGGTACAGAAGTCAATAAATACGCCGCATAGGTAATTGGATAATTGACCGCACCCTCCGTACCGGAAAATCGCAGAACCAATCCGGCGGAAATCGTCAGCATCTCATCTCTCTGGATCGTAATGATGGGCCACATATATTCATTCCACACGTTCAAAAGCTGCATGATCGCAAGGGTTCCCGTGATAGAGGAGGACATAGGCAGACAAATGCGTGAAAATATCGTCAATTCCCCGGCGCCCTCAATACGCGCCGCCTCAAACAATGCATCCGGTATCCCTTCGTAGAAGCTGCGCAGCAGAAACACACCGAAGACAGGCCCGCCCACCAGTGTAGGCATGATCAGGATCAGATAATTGTCCAGACCAAAGATCGACTTATACAGCATATACGAAGGCACCAATGTCAGAACACCCGGAATCATCATAAGGGAGATCACCATCATATACAGGACATTTTTCCCAAAGCAATACATCTTTGCAAAAGCATAAGAGGCCAGCGATGAGATGATAACGCTGCCAGACACCGCAACTGCCGCAACCAGAACCGTATTAGCTATGTAGCGCCAAACACTGGAAAAGGCACTGGCAATATTGGTGACCCGGAGCGGCAACGTTGGATACCACTTCGTCAGCTCATAGGTATAACTGTTCTTAAAGGCTCCAAACACAGCCATGGCCAGGGGATACATCATCACAAACAGCAAAATAATAATGATAATATGAAGTATCAACTGGGATAATCGAAATTTTTTCATGTCTGCTCTCCTTTAATCCTTAGATTTCATCAAACGCATTGACAACAACGTCAACAGGAAGATAACGCTAAACATCAGCGTTCCTATAGCACAAGCATATCCCATATTTCCGTAAGAAAAGGCCTGTTTGAACAGGTAGTACCCCGGCACATATGTGGTATAGCCCGGACCGCCTCCCGTCAGGATGATCTGCACACTGTAATCCTGAAGTGCGCTGATAATGCCTATAATAACAAAGTACCGGATCTGCCCCATCATCAGCGGAATATCTATGCGAAAGATCCTTCCAAACGTACTGCAGCCGTCAAGCTGGGAAGCTTCCATGACCTCACCGCTGATATTCATGAGTCCCGACATGTAGATCAGTACAGAGGTTCCACCGATCCATGGAAATCCCATAAAAATAATACTTCCAATCGTCAGGGCCGGATTTCCCAGCCAGTCGATATTCTGTGTCTGTCCCACAATTCCGAACAATCTGCAAAGCTCCACCGCCAGACCTGAGCTTGGATCATAAATAAATTTCCACAATAAGGTTCCAACCACGCCGGGCGCTACCATCGGCAGAAGGCACAGCATACGGTAGCGCTCCTGCATTTTGTTGGATCGAATTGCGAATATCAGCTCCGCCATAATAAACGGCACCACAATGGAAATGATCAGCTTCGGTATCATCAGCTTGAGCATAACCGGAATCGAATTTAAAAATATGGAATCATGAAACAGATTTTTATAATTAGCCAAGCCGCGAAACGTCTTCTCTCCTATCCCGTTCCAGTCAAAAAAGGAATGATAAATGCCACTGAAAGCCGGATAATAGGAAAATATCAGAATTCCCGTAAATAAAGGTAACAGAAACAGGTAAGCCGGAATACTTTTCTTCAATTTATTTCCAAGAGTTATTTTCTTTTCCATTCTCTCTACCTCAATTCAAGAAATCACCTACCGGCATTCCCCCGGACTCCTCCTGCCTGGTCAACTCAATGGTATATTCCGTGCTGGGATATATCTCGATAAACACCGAGTTGGATTCATCCCGGAACTTCAGGGTAACAGACTTCTCGGTCTGATACCCCGCCATCTTCGGTGGATAATACACAAAGGTGACCCTTCCGCTGTCATCCGTCTTCTCGTAAAAGGACTTGAACGAGCCCCCGCCGACTGCCAGTGCATAAATATTATGGTCTGTCACCGGTTCTCCCTTCCGGTTCCTTACATTCACGACGATTTCCGTTGCCTCAGCAAGGGAAGTATCGATTGTCCCGGAGGACGGCCCTTGTGCAGTAAGGATCACCTGATTGGAACGCCACCAGTCATATCCGGTCAGAAGTGCGAGCACTGCCAGCACGATGATGATCCATTTCCATTTCTTCTTCATAGACACACGCTCCTAAAATCCCTTACTATAGCCACTGGTATCGATTTCCATCTGCTTTGCATAATCTTCAATATCCTTCTTAAATTCCGCATCAAACTGCTGATAAAATTCTTCATCGCTAAGCTGTCCCTTAACCCACAATTCCAAAACGGCGGACATTCTTGCAGAACCTTCACTGGTAAATCCACTCGGCCAGCTAAAGGTTGGCGTCTTCGGGAACGGCTGACTGAAATACTCCACAAGCTGCTGGGGAACCATGGATCCTTCCAGGAATCCAATGGCCTTTCCTCCCACCTCGTTAATGATCATCTCATTATTTTCCGGCACCATCAAGAACTGCAGGAACGCAATACAGGCATCCAGACACCCGTCTCCGCCATGCGCATTTACCGATGGCATCAGAATATTAAAGGTAGACCGTGGTTCTGGATGATATGGTCCGCTTTCCGTATAGGTCAGCTCGTCCACATAAGGAGATGAATCACTATCGATCGCCACCGGAGGTACCATTTCGAATTCAAACTGGCGTTCCGTATTGCTCAGTTCGGAGGGCAGACGCCACAGTCCGTCCTCAAGAAGCCCCACCTTACCCAGCAGCCACTTGGTCTCATAATCGGAATTCTCATACCCGACTTCCAAGCACTGTGTATACTTGGCTTTTACCTGATTCCACAGATCCTTTACGTAATCATTGTCCGACACAAAATAGTAACCTTCATAAGAAGCACGGAATACTTCTGACATGGACTGCATACCGTCTCCGTTATAGTCTACCTTATCGCCCAGTTTGGCCGAATAATACGGTCCAAGGCTGTACTGTACGTCCCATAAGGTTGTAGTTACTTTTCGGTTGCCGCCCCATGGTGAATAGGGAACATAGCCTGCTTCGCTTAATGCTTTTGTTACCGGGAAGAGGTCACTCCATTTGGAAGGTGCCTCCAGTCCCAGGCTTGTCAACAGATCCTTGTTGTAATAAATTGCCGTAGAGGTTCCGGCCGCCAGAGAAAGCGGTATTGCCACAGTCCTGTCCAAACCGTCGGAAACCTGCCATGAAGTAAAGAGATACTCCGGAATCTGATCACGCCATCGCTCATTGCCCTCCACAAAACGATTAGGCTCTTCCATTACTTCATTAAAATCATAAAACCAACCTCTTGATGCAAAGGTGGACCCCCATGCGGATACAATATCCGGCGCCGTGCCGGAGCTGATCCGTGATGTAATATACTGCAGAAAGCCGTCTGTGCTGGAAGTATCTACTGTTCTTGCCCACTCAACAGTGACATTCGGATAGATCATCTGAAAAGCCTCCGCCAGGATCCTGGTGGAATTGAACACCTCCGGCTGTTCTTCGGTAGGCGTCTCGCTCAAAGTCGGAATCAAATCCCCAAGATGTACGGTAATGGTAACATCCTCTCCATTGTTAATGGGTTCCAGATCCATCTTTTTATATTTCTCAGCAATCTGCTCTGCCATCAACGTGACCTCGCTTTTGTTCTCTGTATCAACGCTGGCAGCGCCGCACCCTGCCAGTGACAGGGTCAACGCTGCGCTTAGTAACAAACAAACCGTTCTTCTCATTCAACAGTCTCCTTTCGAAGTGATCCGTCCTTATTTAGCAAAGACATATAGGGCAAATATTTTCCATTCTCCCACATCAGGTTCCAGATCGTTTCCTGTTCAAAGGTGTCAATCGTCCAATATGCCGCACCTGCAAAGCCATCTTTTAGCACAGCGTCTCGAAGTGACTGTGCAAAAGCCATTCCGGCTTCCAGCGTCTGTTCCGTGGCATCCGAGCTAAAAGCAGCATATTCTCCCATAATGATCGGCTTTGACTTCCATGTTTCCTGGGTCTTAGCGGTATTAAGCCGCATATTCTCCTTATAGACCTTCCAGATATCCTCTGCACTTCCCGACAGTCCGTACCGATAGATATGCAGGTCAAAGAAGTCGATATCCGTATCCAGGAACTCTTCCGCTGTCATGGGGATCGCAGGATTTGTTTTTCCTGCTGTCATACGCATTCCATAACAATCATCCATATTCTTACCGACTGCGATCATACCGTAGCTTCCCTCGCAGAGCAACAGGTCTTTATCAATCTCTGTAATGGCCTTTTTCATTTCCGCATAATAATTCTTCAATGCCGCATTCGCCAGCGCACGCCGATCATCGTCATTTGACATATCATACTTGCTGCCGTCCAGGAAGGTATATTCACCGGAGGTCTGCGTAAACGGAGCCTGGTTTGCGTAGAACACAAATTCATTCTGCATCTCCACCCCAAACAATCCATTCAACAGCTTCGGATCCTTCTCCTTAAGATATTCCAGGAAATATTGAACAAAGGTTGCCTTTGCCTGGATTCCCGCCTTGCTGAAAAGTATCGCTTGTCCGTTTGCGCCGCCGGACTTGCTTCTGAAATACGAATTATTTACCATTTCGTTTTCACCCATGGTCGGCATTACGTAGATTCCGTATTTATTGGCACGGGTCAGGAAATCAGTGAAGCACTCCATATAGGGAATATAGATTCCCTTCGTCTCATTATAATTGCCTCCCAGTCCGGCATTCCCTTCTCTGCGTCCACCGGGAATAATGAATACACGGATGAAGTTATAGCCGTTTTCCTTCAGCGTACGCATCAGAATCTCTGCGGTATAGGGGTCATAATCTGCCGGCACAAGGCCATAGGCGGGCTCAAAGGTAGAATGATCGCCATAACGGATTCCGACATAGTTTACACCGTTTGGGATAAAGGTCTTACCGCTTTCTGCAAGCTTAAAACCTGCCTTTCCTCCCGTATTCTTATCGACCACGATCCGTTCAAGGCTGTCCGCATAGAGATCCGAAGCTTTCTTCGTCAGGTCTACCATGATCGGCTCCGAGAACGCACCTTCCACATTGACGGTATACAGATACAGGCAATCATACTCTCCGTTTAAGCTTTCAATGGAAAATGTCTTTCCCGGATAAGCAACCTTTCCGATATTTTTTCCATTTCTGGTGGTGATCAGCACATAGGAGGAATTCGGCGAATCTGCACGCCACTCCCAATGCAGGAATTCTTTCTCTCCTTCCTTAATGACATCCGCAAAATAAACCGACCTTGATTCTGTCTCCTCTGCATAGGCCTCCATTGTACCGTTATGCCTGATATTGGATATTCTGGAAACCACATTATATTCGCTATTCACTACGCCAAAGCATCCCGGCGGCTCAAGGCTCGGACCATACCGATTGTTGTGGTACTTGTATGCTCTGGTAGTGCTATCGATGTAAATATAGACATCCGCGAACCATTCTTCCCCTTCCAGATTGCCCTTCACTTCCACAATAACATGATGCATCTCGTTAAAATCAAGTCCGGTCTGATAGGAGGGATATATCTTCTCCGAACCGCCGGAATAAATCACAAGGCTGATTTTGCCGTCCTCGGTAAAACGAATACCCGTGGCATTCCGGCCATTCAGTTCATCCCGGTTTTGCTTACAGAACAATACCATCGAGCTACCGATTCCGTTACTGCTCACTTCATCCTCCAGCATGCTCATGGAAAAATCAAAGCTATAGGTATCTGCTGTAACAGAATAATTGTTGGTTACGCCGCCCTTGCCTGTCACGGTCAACCCGCTGTCCGAAATTGCCATGTCAGCTATCGTACCGCCATTTACTGCCATACCGGTGATATTATTCACAAACCACTTGTCATCCAATGGAATCTGTGTATTTGTTGCGGGAGCCTGCCGGTCAACCAATCCGCCCACCGCACTTTCCTCGTTCGGATATACAGACAACTTTGCACTGCTCTTTGCGCCGTACTGATAAACAGAAAATATTCCCGAACCAAGTGTCATATTCTCGGCATCCGTATCGGTATAATCGATGATCGTCTTGTCATCGATCCTGAGTATAACACGTACACTGCCGTTATCCGCTGCGGTAATCGCTCCCGCCGTAATCTTATATTCCGTTTTTCCGGTCATATCAAGTGTAATTCCCGCCGTTGCCGCATTTCCTGCCTTCAGCAGCTTGAGACCGTTCTGCCGCATAAGCTGCACTTCCCCGCTCTGCTTTATCAGCATAAAATATCCGATGCTGTTGTCCCATGGCGCTTTCGATGGCTCATTGGAGCGGAAACGGAGACCAAACCATCCGTCCGAAGCTGTTGCAAGGGATATCTTGAACTCTACCAGCTCGTTAGAGATATTCAGCCCTGAATAAGCGGCATACGCCTCCCCGGTAAGCGTGGTTTCCATACCAACCGTTTCCATCTTTCCCGCAGTGCCTTCCCATGCGCTGGAATCGTCCAACTGCACGATGGTCTCCGCAGCGCTTTTGGCGGCCTTGGTCTTCTGGCTTTCCTCTCGCAGGGCACCGGCCATGACACGAACAGACCCCAACAACAGCGTAAGCGCAAGCACCGATGAAATCACTGTTTTTAAAACCCGTTTCTTTTCCATCCTATCTCTCCTCCCTGTAGGTCTTGTTTCTTTTAAGAACTACAATTCCGATGGCGGCACAAGCCAGAACTGCCACTCCGAGAACAACTGCAAGCACAATGGTAAGCGGCGAGACTCCGGTATCTGTTGCTTCCTCTTCCGCTGGCTCTTCGGGATTCTTCTTTCCCGTATCCTTTGATTTGTCATCCGTTGTGTCGGGATCCTTTTGGTCAACATCTACTGTCCCAGGTTCTGTGGTTCCCGGTTCCGCACTTCCCGGTTCCGTGGTTCCCGGCTCTGTGGTTCCCGGATTCGTAGCTCCCGGTTCCGTCGTCCCGGGCTCCGTGGTTCCGGGATTGGTAGTTCCCGGATTCGTAGTTCCTGGATTCGTGTTTCCCGGATCTGTATTCCCCGGATCTGTATTTCCCGGTTCCGTGGTTTCCGGATTTTCCGGCTCGCTCTTGGCTGTTCCCGCAAAGGTTACTTTCATCTCGATATCATAGTAGTTCTCCGAAAACCCTCCAAAGCCAAGATATCCCTTGCTGCCTGCGCCCAAGGACACATCCAGGGCATCGTTTAAATTCATGATTTCTTTGCCGTCAATGTACAGTATCCCATTCCGTAATTCTACATGACACTTCCAGTCCGCATTCAGATCTGCCTCGATGGTGGCCCCGAGGACGGAGCTAAAACCTGCTCCCGGCGAATATCGACAAACTTCCAGAGCTGCCTTTTTCTTGTTCGCCGTATCCAATTTAAAAATAGCAACTACTCCTTGGATATTCTCAGCCTTGATTACATTTTTTACAGAGGAAAACCATGCCGGCGTCTTGGAAAGATTGAATGCATACCAGCCGGACTGCCTGCCTTCGCCTTTTCCATAATCCTTAACAAACTCCAGGTCGAAGCTGACATTCTTTGCATCCACCGGATTATTGTAAATTGCTGCCGATGCACTGGAAACGCCCTGCTTCACGCTCGTCCCCATCATCCCTTTTCCTGATATGACAACCGTATTCCCGCCTGCATCTGTGACCTTTCCATATTGCATAGCGGTGTAATCCGAGGCGGAAGCCGCTGCAAAAGCAGTCATTCCTCCGGCTGTCAGCATCAACAATATTATGAAAACAGATAATACCTTTCTCATATCATCCCTCCTATTCTCTCTTCGCATTTTCATCCTTCATATCCCATTTCTGTCTTCTCGCATAGAGCAGTAACAGTATACCAACGATAAACACAAGCAAGATTGCCACGATCAATATAATATCGAATACCTTCCAGGTGCCTTCCTTCTTCTTATCGGTACCTGACTTGTCGTTATCCTTTCCCGAATTCTTATCATCGGCTCCCGGTTTTCCGTCGTCTGTTCCCGGTTTCTGATCGTCCGTTCCCGGCTTTTGTGTACCCGACTCATCGATGCCTGTCCCCGGTTCATTCACAGATGTCCCGGTATTTCCACCGGCTGTATTGGTATTTCCGCCTGCCGTATTGGTATTTCCACCCGCCGTATCGTTCTTTCCGCCGTTCCCGGTATCCGTATCTCCGCCTGTCCGTGCCATATCGAAGTCCGTATACGTGGCTCCCACTTCCATGTCTGCTCCGTTGAAGCGGAATACAGATACAACATTTCCTGCTGAATCTACGACCTTCGCAATAAACTGTTTTGCTCTTCCTGCCAGATTCTCAAAAATCGACTTGTCGATGATCTGCGGACTGCTCAATGCCACCACCACATCTACCGTGCCCGGCGCTTTGATCTTCGCCACCGCATCCGCCACATCGATGCTGCCGACGATTTCGTTTGGATGGACATATTCGGGATCATTTTTTCCTCTATACACATAATCCCCGATCTGCGGCCAATCTGTGACATAATCTGGATTGATGGAGCCTCCGGCATAACCGGAGCCGTCTCCTTTGTCCTCTTCCTCTCCGCCACTGCTTCCGCTCTCATTATACTTTCCGGTTGCATATATTTTGGCTGTTGCTGTTTCCAGAGTGATAAAGCCGGTATCTCCGCTCGTTTTGATCGGATCCTCTGAATCCAGACAATCCAGTACATTCTTTCCGGCAATATCAAAGACAATCCTGGCGTTCTCTCCCTCTGTGAGCACACCGACTCTGACTGCTGTTTTCGCCAATGTACCGTTCTGCAATACATCCGTCTGGGTATTTACCAATACAGAGACATCACCGCCCTTATATTTCAGAAGCTGGACACTTCCGGTATCCATAACAAGAATCAGATAGCATTCCTGATCCCATGGCGAAGAACCCGGTTCAGACTGTCTCAGCATGATTCCGATCCATTTGCCGACCGGAATATTCGCTTCCATGTCAAATTTTGCAAGCTTATTATTCAATTTGCTTTCCACATAATTGGCAATCGCAGATTCGCCCAGGGTCACCACTCCACCCGACACGCTGGAATTGTTGACGCACATCCAGTAATCATCATTTCGGAGCAGCTCATATGTGTATTCTGCATACGGCACTGTTTCTGTCTGTTCCGATTCGATCAGGACAGCATTTAATGTCTGTGCATACAATCTGGCGACAAAATCATTTGGGTGATTGACATTATTTCCGGTCATGTCATAATATCTCTTATTTTGCATGAGATAGGTATACATCTTAGTTACCGGTGCCACAGCTATTCCTTCTGTCTCAAGAGAAAGAAGCTGCTCTTCGTAAAACGCCTGATTTCCCTGTGTCATCCTTACTTCCGGATTCGGAAGCATCGGCGAAACAAGCAATATCTCAACATCCGGGTTTCCGGCTTTTGTCGCCTGGATAATGCTGTTTATATTCGCCTTGAATTCCTGTGCTGAAACATAACCGCCATTTCCATCATTCATACCAAATCCAAGAACCAGAAGATCGGGATTCTTGCTTACCACACGTTCCTGCACATTCTGCACGCCCCACGCCGAGGCTGTTCCGCCCACCGCGGTATTCACAGTGGTAATATTCGTATTTTTATACTTTGCCTTCAAACTCTCGGCAAACATAGTCATCCATGTCGCCGCATAGGGCGCTGCGCCTACAACACTGCTTGAATTTGCACCTGTTGTGATACTGTCACCATAAAAGACAATATTTAGCGCCTTATTGTTTTTCAGCTTTTCAACGGTCTTCGGCAGCTTGTCTCCTTTATAGCCCGGAATGCTCCAATTCCATGTGGCGCTGTGCTTATATGTAACTGCAATCTGCTGGTTATGGAAGTAATTACCTTCTGTAAAGAATATATACCTTCCATCCACAGTCGTCATATCCGAGCTGTTCGGATAATATTCTTCATAAGTCATGAATGGAATCGATGAGCCATCCAAAATAACAAGACTTCCATTCTCAAGATTCCAGTCAACGCCTTTTTCATAAACTTTTTTCAGATCGCTGCTCCGCACAGAAATGATTTCTGTCGCTGGATATAATAAGGATATCGCCGGAATCGAACCGTCCTTATTCTTCACGATCATTGCGGATTCATTGTAAACCGTATCCCCGCTCCAATAGGGATATGTATATGTTGCCAGATCATAGGCATCCAGAACCGGCTCAAATTCGCCGCTCTCCTGTCCCGTTACCACATGCTTAACGTTGGTCACCTCAAATGCAACTTCATTCGTTGTATTGGTTGGATCATATACATAGACTCCAAGCGTTGCTTTTCCGTCTGTGAATCTGTTCGCTGCGAACTGATCGAAACCGACTTTTCCCAGAAGGTAATCATTACCGCCTGCCCCGGCTTTTAAGTATAAGCTCCAACCGTCCGCTTCCTTCACGAAGCGAAACGTATTCACGCTTGCATAGGTATATTCCTTCCAACCGCTTCCCGTCGGCTTTTTATCGCATTCAATGACATTGTCTGCTTTCTTGTACATAATATAGGTAATTCCTTTGGACGCATCATTAAAGGAATCTGTATCCACACCCAAAGTAACTGCAAACAGACTGTCTACTGCCATTTCCTCCTTGGTGAATCTCAGTTCAAATTCCACTGCCTCATTGATGTCAAGCGCCGTCTTCAACACTGCTCCGGTTTTGTACGTTCCTGCTGCCCCGGTAAAAGACGCGCCTCCCGCCACATCTGCCGCAGTCAGATTGTCGACTCTCCAGTTCGACGCCGATGCATCTACTGCGGTCATTGTACTTTCCGCCTTCGCAACCGGTGAAAAGCCGCCAAGCAAAGACACCAGCATGGCTGTAATCAACAGCAGCGGAACCACTTTTCTTTTCTTCATAAGAAACCCTCCTTCGTCATTTTGGATTCTTCCATCCTGGTTTCCAGTATACCATCCCTAAAATCTTTCTTTCAACTTGTATATTCATTTATTTGCACAGTTTTTTCGGATTTTTGATTGAAAAGCATAAAAAACAGGTATATAATGGAAATTGTGATAAGATTTAGGAGGGTAAGCGTATGACAATCGATTTTTCAAAAATATCTCCGGTGAAGCAGTTGGAGCGGTTGGATGCCAAAGAATATCTCGGCTCCGACAGCCATTTACATATCAAAAACAATAAGCAGGGAACCTGGGCGACTCATTGGCATGAATATTATGAGATTGAGATTATCCTGAATGGTTCCAATGAATGTCACTATATGTTAAATGAAACCAAGTATGAGCTTGAACGCTATAACGCCTTTTTTCTGACCCCGGTTGACTTTCATCAGCTTTCCTTTGAAGCGCCTACCGAGATCATCAACATCTCCTTTGACGAGACCATGCTGTCTGACCGATATCTGTCGCTGGTCGCAAGCCCCAGCATGAAGCATGCCTTTTGTTTTGAGAAGGAGGAGCTGGAGCGGCTGCTGATGGCTGTGACGCTTCTTCTTCACGAATGGCACACCGACGGAAATTGTCAGAAGCAGCTTTTTGAATATATCCTGGAATACTTTTTCCGAAGCAATACCAACCGGGATTCCGGCAAAGGCCACAGTGAGCAGCTTTCCGGGATTCAGAAAGCCATTCTCTACATGGAGGTACACTTCCGGGAGAAAATCACCCTGCCCGCTCTGGCGCAGCAGGCAGGACTGCATCCCAATTATTTCAGTGAACTCTTCCGAAAGGTCACAGGAAAAACGTATATTGAAAAGCTGAACCAGCTCCGTATTGATTACGCCTGCGTGCTTCTGCGCAATGGCTTCGCTGTGAGCAACGCCTGCTTTTCCTCAGGCTTTGGATCACTCTCCAACTTCCTTGCAACCTTTAAGGCGAGATTTGGGATCTCACCTAACGAATACAAGCAGCTACATGCAGAAAAGATTCGGAATGAACGGGCGTAACGCCTGTCATTCCGAATCTTTCATTTCCAAACCTGTTATTTCAAACCTTCCTGCTCTCGCAGCTACTCACTTCTCCGCCAGCTCTTCCCAGATCTCGTACAGCTCCTCTGCCCGCGACTTCGCTTCCTCATACTCTCGCTGCAGTTCGCCAAGCCGTACCGCGTCTGTAGCGATCTCCGGTTCGGCAAACAGCTCCTCCAGTTCAGCGATCCGCCCTTCCACGGTCTCGATCTCAGCTTCCGTCCGCTTCAATTCGTTCTCAAGCTTCCGCTTTCTGGCCTGCTCTTCCTTCTGCTGCTTCCAGTCCAGCTTGACATCGCTCTCGCTCGAAGCAGGGGCTTTGGCCGATGAGATATCCCCCTTCGGAGTGGCATAGATCTCCGTCAGCTCCCTGGATTTTTCCATATAATAATCATAATTACCCAGATAATTCACCAGCACCTCGTTGGTCAGATTCAGGATCCGGGTAGCCACCTGATTGATAAAATACCGATCATGGGAGACAAACAGCACCGTCCCCGTATAACGGTTCAGCGCCTGTTCCAGAATCTCCTTCGAGGTGATATCCAGATGGTTGGTGGGCTCATCCAGGATCAGCAGGTTGGCCTCGGACAGCATGAGCTTCGCCAGGGACACGCGCCCCCGCTCGCCGCCGCTTAAGTCTCCTACCCGCTTAAATACATCATCTCCGGTGAAAAGAAAGGCTGCCAGCACATTCCTTATCTCCGTGTTGGTAAGCCCCGGATATGCGTCGGAGATCTCTTCCATCAGGTTCTTCTCCATGTGCAGCACCTGGTGCTCCTGATCGTAGTAGCCGATATGCACATTGGCTCCCAGCGTCACCGTTCCATGATCGGCAGGAACCATTTCATTGATGATCTTAAGGATCGTGGTCTTCCCGGTTCCGTTGTCCCCGATCAGCGCCACACGCTCGCCCCGCTTGATCTCAAAGTTCAGATCACAAAAAAGCTGCTGGCCGGGATACGCCTTGGACAGATGCTCGCAGCTCAACACATCATTACCGCTTGTGATCCTGGGCTCCAGCTTCAGCTTGATGTCGGTATTCTCCTCCGTCGGCCGATCCAGGCGTTCGATCTTATTCAGCATTTTTTCTCTGGACTCGGCACGCTTGATGGACTTCTCCCGGTTAAAGGACTTCAGCTTGGCGATGACCTCCTCCTGATGACGGATCTCCCGCTGCTGGTTGTAATATTGCTTTAAAAGAGCCTCCCGCACCTGGGCCCGCCGCCCGGCATATGCCGAATAATTTCCCGGATATACGCTGACATGACCCTGATCCAGTTCGATGACCTTCGATACCACCTTGTCCAGAAAATATCGGTCATGGGATACGATCACCACCGCCCCTCGGTAAGCCAGAAGGAAGCCCTCCAGCCAGGAGATGGCTCCGATATCCAGATGGTTGGTGGGCTCATCCAGAAGAATGATGTCCGGCCGCATCACCAGAAGCTTACCCAGACAGACTCTGGTCCGCTGGCCGCCGGACAGCTCCTGCATCCTCTTTGTGAACTCCTCTTCCGAGAAGCCGAGGCCCTTAAGGACCCCGGCGATCTCACTCTTATAGGTATAACCGTCCAGTTGTTCGAACTCATGATGTAGCTTGTTGTAGCTGTCCATGAATCCCTCCAACTGTTCCGGTGGAACACTTTTCAGTTCCTCTTCCATCTTCCGCAGACGTTCTTCCAGGGAGATCACATACGCCTTCGCCGACAATACCTCTTCGTAAATGGTATGATTCCCTGTGATATCCGGGTTCTGGGGCAGATAGCCGATGGTCTTTCCTCTGGCGATCACAACCTCCCCGGTGTCCGCGGAAAGCTCCTGCATGATGATGCGCAGAAGCGTCGTCTTTCCCGCGCCATTGATCCCTACAATGGCAGCCTTCTCGCCCGCCTCGATATGGAAGCTGGCGTTTTTTATGATCTCATCCGTGCCAAAGGATTTACTTATGTTTTGGCATGCGAAAACCATGATATCCTCCTGCTCCTACAGCATGTCTGTGAGTGTTGCGCGGATCGCCCGGATGAAATCCTGGCTGTTCAGTACCGTCGGGTTCTCCATGGTAGTGATCAATGCCAGATCCTTGGTCATCTTCCCGCTCTCAATGGTAGCAAGACACGCCTGCTCCAGCTTGTCCGCAAAATCACTTAATGCAGCGTTGCCGTCCAGTTCCCCGCGCTTACGCAAGGCTCCGGTCCAGGCAAAGATCGTCGCTACGGAGTTCGTAGAGGTCTCCTCGCCCTTTAAATGCTTATAATAATGGCGCTGCACCGTCCCGTGTGCGGCCTCGTATTCATAATATCCCTCCGGGGATACCAGCACAGAGGTCATCATCGCCAGGGAGCCGCAGGCGCTGGAGATCATGTCGCTCATCACGTCGCCGTCATAATTCTTGCAGGCCCAGATAAATCCGCCCTCTGCCTTCATGACACGGGCCACCGCGTCATCGATCAGCGTGTAGAAATATTCGATCCCGGCCTCCTTGAACTTACTGTCATATTCCGCATCGTAAATCTCCTGGAAGATATCCTTAAAGGTATGATCATACTTCTTGGAGATGGTGTCCTTGGTGGCAAACCACAGATCCTGCTTCGTGTCAAGCGCATAATTAAAGCAGCTTCTGGCGAAGCTTTCGATGGACTGATCCAGATTGTGCTGTCCCTGGACAACGCCCGGCCCGGCAAATTCATGGATCAGCTCACGAACCTCGGTTCCGTCTGCAGCCGTATAGACCAGCTCGCACTTTCCCGGTCCCGGAATCTTCATCTCTGTGGCCTTGTACACATCGCCGTAGGCATGACGGGCGATGGTGATGGGTTTCTTCCAGTTCCGAACGCATGGCTCAATGCCTTTTACCTGGATGGGCGCACGGAAAACCGTACCGTCCAGGATGGCCCGGATGGTGCCGTTGGGGCTTTTCCACATCTCCTTCAAATGATATTCCGTCATACGGGCAGCGTTGGGGGTGATGGTAGCGCACTTAACCGCCACACCATACTTCTTCGTTGCCTCTGCGGAGTCAAAGGTCACCTGGTCGTCCGTCTCATTGCGGTGTTCAAGACCCAGGTCATAATATTCTGTCTTCAGATCGATAAATGGCAATAACAGTTCATCCTTGATCATCTTCCAAAGGATCCTTGTCATCTCGTCTCCGTCCATCTCTACCAAAGGTGTCGTCATCTTAATCTTATCCATGTTCGTCCTCCATTCACTTTTGTTGTAATATATCATCCCACCCATGATGATCGATATTCTCAATGGTATTCATCATATGATGGTTTGCAAGCTGCTCCGCCTTGGCGGCGTCCTTCTCCTTTAAGGCATTTAAGATCTGCCTGTGCTCCTCATTGGACTTCACGCTGCGCTCAGGATCCCGCCAGGTCACCCGGCGTACCCGTTCCACGTAATGATGGAAATCGCTGAGCACATGCTCCAGTATCTTACTGCTGGAGGCCAGGTAGAGCTGCTCATGAAACCGATTGTCCAGCTCCACAAGCTGATCGTAATGCTTCCGCTGCACCTGAAAATCCGACAAGCACATGATCTCTTCCAGTGCCTCAAGCTGCTCCGGTGTGGCTCTTAGAGCTGCCCTTCTGGCACACAACCCTTCCAGAACCGAACGGATCTCGTAGATATCGTGGATATCCTCCGCCGAGAAGCCAACCACAAAGGCTCCCTTATTGGGAACGATGTCCACCAGCCCTTCCAGCTCCAGCTGACGCAGCGCCTCCCGCACCGGAGTCCGGCTAACGCCAAGCTCCTCGCCGATGGCATTCTCCTTCAATTCTTCATTTCTATCGTATTTTCCGGACAGGATTCCTTCCCGTATGGTATGGAATACCTGCTGTCCCAGAGAATATTTCTCCTCGTTCACGAAAACCCCTCCTTTTATCATAGCACGATGCCGAGCTTTTTACAACAGTCGGTTATCACTACCACCAATTCATTATCGGTGATGACAGTCACACGGCCCTCATCGTATTGCTGATCTACCCACTGCTTCACCTCGTGAACCAGCTCGGAGTTCTTGTCCACCATACGGTCTCCGGTCAGACGGTAATAGGTATTCATCCAGTGTGCAATTCCTGCCAGGCCGGAGGTATTGGAAACTGCAACTAGCGGCGGCCGATTCAGGAACTTTCCGGTATCAAAGATGTTATAAATCTCCTCATTTTTCAGAAGTCCGTCTGCATGGATACCTGCTCTCGTCACATTGAAGTTCTTTCCGGCGAAGGGTGTCTGGGGCGGAATCACATAGCCGAGCTCCTTCTCATAGTAATCCGCCAGCTCCGTGATAACAGTGGTCTCCATACCGTCCAGCGAGCCTCTCAGCTGTGCATACTCAAAGATCATGGCTTCCAGAGGTGTATTTCCGGTGCGCTCTCCGATCCCGAACAGGGAACAGTTGACACCGCAGGCTCCGTACAGCCAGGCCGCTGTGGAATTGTTCACTGCCTTGTAGAAATCGTTATGGCCGTGCCATTCGATCCACTCCGAGGGTACCCCGGCATGGGTCGTAAGACCGTAGATGATGCCCGGCACGCTTCTGGGGATCACGGCTCCGGGGAAGTTCACGCCATAGCCCATGGTATCGCAGGCCCGGACCTTGATGGGAATATTATACTCCTTGCTGAGCTTCATCAGCTCCACGCAGAAGGGAATCACGAAGCCATAGATATCAGAACGGGTGATATCCTCCAGATGACATCTCGGACTGATCCCGGTCTCTAAGCATTCCCGGATCACGCTGAGGTAATGATTCATAACCTCCCGCCGTGTCATTTTCATCTTATAGAAGATATGATAGTCCGAGCAGGACACCAGAATTCCGGTCTCCTTCATGCCGATGTCCTTCACCAGCTGGAAGTCCTGCTTGCTGGCCCGGATCCAGCTTGTGATCTCCGGGAACTTGTAGCCGCGCTCCATGCACTTATAGACGGCGTCGCGGTCCTTCTTGCTATAAAGGAAGAACTCACTCTGGCGGATCAGCCCGTTTGGACCGCCCAGTCGGTGAAGATAGTCGTATATCGTCACGATCTGCTCCGTGGTATACGGGGATCTTGACTGCTGGCCGTCCCGGAACGTGGTGTCGGTGATCCAGATCTGATCCGGCATATTGTGGGGAACGATACGATCGTTGAAAGCGATCTTGGGAATTTCTTCATATGGGAAAAGATTTCGGAACACGTTAGGCTCCGTGACGTCTACCAGCTGGTAGAAATGCTCCTCCAGCTGCAGCAGATTGGTGTGATGGTTCATTACGACTTCTCTCATTTGTGTACGCCGCCTTTCTAACATTGTATGATTGTATACAGTTATACGTTTTCTAAAATTGTATACAATTATACACAAGCAGCTATGACACGTCAAGCTCTTTTTTAATAGTTCATATCCATTTCCTCAAATAGGTACATAGAACTATATATTCCGTCCTCTTCTGCTGCCTCCGCAAAATGAATCCGCAACGTATTCTCTCCATCACACAAAAGAGAGGTGATATCCACTACCCGGTTTGTCACATCATAGATACGTTGCTTCTTAAAGCTTTCCTTCGGAACCGGATTTCCATTTAAATACATTTCCCAGTTCCCCCGCAACGTGCTTCCTTCCATCACCAGATATCCATGTCTTCCGACAACTTCCTGCTCTCTCCACGCAAAGGTACTCGTATATACCGCCTCTGCCGGGTAACAGGAAGGAACCAGCGGCGCCTGATCGAAGATCGGACGGCGGCGCAGGTCAGTGATCTCCCGAAGTTCTGTGCCCAGAAGTTCCCTCACCGGGCTGGCTTCCACCTGTTCCCACTGCATGGATTTTCCCCGGCTTGTGACTGTTACATCCCATTTTGAAACAGCCCCAGCAATAATGCAAACAGCTTCTTCCATTTGTTTTTCATCCTATTTCTTCTCCCTTCTCTTCTTTATCAGTATAGGCGTTTGTGAAACGCCAGAAGCCGCATAATTACGGCATTCTTTTGATTGCAAAATAGAACAACTCCTCACCGATTCATGGTAAAATTGAGTTGCCAGAAACAATCAACCATG
>CAVGED010000125.1:0-8040 GCA_963628035.1 Paludibacteraceae bacterium | reverse complement strand
CCGGTGTTCCTGTTCCCGGTGTTCCAGTTCCCGGTGTTCCTGTTCCCGGTGTTCCTGTTCCCGGTGTTATAGTCCCCGGTGTTCCTGTCCCCGGTGTTATAGTCCCCGGTGTTACAGTTCCCGGTGTTATAGTCCCCGGTGTTACAGTTCCCGGTGTTCCTGTTCCCGGTGTTCCAGTTCCCGGTGTTCCTGTTCCCGGTGTTCCTGTTCCCGGTGTTATAGTCCCCGGTGTTCCTGTCCCCGGTGTTCCTGTCCCCGGTGTTACAGTCCCCGGTGTTCCTGTCCCCGGTGTTCCAGTTCCCGGTGTTCCTGTCCCCGGTGTTACAGTCCCCGGTGTTCCAGTCCCCGGTGTTCCTGTTCCCGGTGTTCCTGTTCCCGGTGCAGTTCTTTCCGGTATTGACAATCCGCAACACTTCCTCCCAGGGAATCTCGCGCACGATTTCCAGCTTATCGGTGCAGGACTTGTTACCTTCGGTTTTTACCTCGCCGTACGCAATAACCTCCGCGACCTTGTTGTTGCTGCTAAAAGAGTAGTAATCGAAGCAGCCTACAGCGCTTTCGCAAAAGTGCATACCGTGACTGCAAACACCGATTTCTCCCTCTTCTTCGAATTTGCCCGGACAGGTGTACTGCTTATCCTTGCACGTCCAATCTGGATTAAATACTTTGTAACCTTTTACCATTTCCTTTTTCCTCCTTCCGCCTGTCGGCTATACTCTCATAATCCGTTTTCCTCGTTAATCCGCTTCGCAAAAGCAAACGCTACATCCGTGTAAAACTTATCCCCGGCATACTTCTTTGTCAGATCGCCCATGCGGTCGTTGTATGCTTTCATGTCCCTGTCTGCCTTATACTTCTTATAGGCCAGATACAGATCATTCATCACGTCTTTTACTTCTGACATATGTCCTCCGTCCCTTCTTGGTAACAAAAGGTTACCGTTTTTTATTGTATTGTTACACGCATTCTGTAACCGCTAAAAGCCTTGATTTTACTATGTTTTCTGGCTGTTTTCGTTTGCGGTTACAAGGTTACAAACGTTTTTGTTTTTCATGAGTGGTAGAAAAAAGTATATCTTTTTTATTTTTTTCTTCTCTCTATATATATTGAAAAGTGCGTGTAACCGTGTAACTTTGTAACCTTTACTTGAATGGCAGCTCTTCCTGCGTGGTCTCGTCCACGGTCACAAAACCGTTTTTATCCACAACGATTCCGTCATCCAACTTGAGGAATACACATCTGTTGCTTCTTCCGTTTATTTTTTTTACCTTCGTAAGCTGGTCTCCCTGCGTCTGTATCAGTTCCTTCCTGTTCGCCCAGGATAGAAATGCTTTCTTGGAGAATCCTCCGGCGGCACATAATTCCTCGAATGCTTGGCTGTAAATAATCGCATACCCGGATTCTATGATCCCCCATTTCTCGATCTTCGTTTCCGAGTCAAACCGCTGCTGATTCATGGCTATCTTGTCCAGCAGATACCGATAACAGCGTTCATTGTCAGACAGCGTATTCCGGTCAATAAGGGTTTCTTTCGCTTCATCCAGGGAAATATAGCACCCATCCTTAAAAATGTGTTCTGTGGCTATCCTGTCGGCCGTGAGGACAACCGCAAGTGATATGGATTGCTTCTGCATTTTATCCTCGTCAAACAGCTTCCCGCAGAAGTCCTGGTATATCTCTTTGATAGAGTCCGCGCCAAGGGCTTTTATGATCTCGATAAACCTTTTCCCGGCAAACCCGTAATTACGCTTCAAGACGTTTGCTGTCTTCTGGGGATCCTCAAACACGTTGGCTCCGCATTCCACTTCCAGGATTCTGTTGATCGCCCCGCCCTGGTTGACGTAGCTTTGTAGCGGGCGCTCGCCGTTTGTCAGAATGCAGTTTTTCCATCGGTTCTCACGGTTGATACCCAGCTCCTTGTTGGAGCGGCTCTTACCCTTGCCAGAGCAGAGGTCATACACGATCCCTTCAAAGTTATCCCGGATTCTGGCCGATGTCTTGCTGGTATCATCCAACATCATTGGCAGATTGTTGAGCATGTCCGACTTGGCTTCCAGCGCTACATCCGTGGTCTTAAAATCTCCTATGTACTGCGATTCGTCCGGGTTCGCCCAGACACTGCAGGCCAGCATAAGCGTTACAGATTTACCGCCTTCCGTCTCGCCCCAAAGGTCAACAAAGAACGGTAGCGCGCCGAGAAGCTTAACCAGTACGCTCGCAAATGATGCGGCCAGAAGAAATTTCGCTTCTATCCTTCCGGTCTTTCGGATCGCCTTTACATGTTCCAGCCAAGCATCCTCTGACCCATGCTCGTGTATGGCTTCAAAGATACTCTTAAACCGGCTGTCTCCATCAAAGATAATGGATCCTTCATATGGCAGGAAATCATTTCCGTGCCACCCAAGTTTTGAACTGGATTGCCGGAGCGGGATATCGTCGTTGTTTAAAGCTTCCACGTCGTTCAAGTACCGAACTAAATACTTTGCATTTTCGCTGGTGACAGCCAGGCCATATTTCGATAGCGCAACGATCTTATTGGCAGAAGCAACCACATCTTTTACAACTGATACCTCTTTCCATCTATGATCCCGCTTAAATGCAAGAACTATCTGCTCTTCCCCAGTCTCAATATTTTCAAGGCGATCCACCGGAAGAATCGGCTGCCTGCTTGCTCTCTGTTCCAAGCCCATGACATTGTATGAGACGATTCCGGTTTCCGTAGCGAACCATGATCCGCAATACATGTTTTGATAGTCTTTCTCTTCCGGGATAATGAACTCTGTCATTCTTCCACCAGAATTCGAAAAGGCCGTTCTTGTCTTTTCTTCTTTAAGCGCCTTTTCGTGTGCCTTAAGAATCAAATCGAATTGCCCTTTGACGTTTAAATCCTTCGCCTTGAGGGACAGATCTGCGATCAGATAAGAACGCTTAATAAGATCTTCCTCCTCGAATATCTCTTCGAATACCGCTTCTGATAGAATACTGTCTTTGTCATAATCATTTAGTGGTAACATTACTTACTCTTCACCTCCTTCCATCTCGTTTCGTAGATATTCGTCCCGTCCGATGCACTTCGTGTATTCATTCATACAATCGCACCAGGCATCCGATAGGGGTTCCAGGCGCTTCAACCAGTCCGCATACATCGTCAAGAGCATGTTGTTATGTTTTATTTTTTGCCGTAATTCGGCTTCCTTACGCAGGCGCCTTTCCTTTGCTTTTTTGTGTCGGTATAGCGCCAGTCTGGAACTGTCTGTCGGTTCCCCGTATGTTCCGCCAAGGGAGTAAAACGCCGTCTTGAAATCACAGTGATCCATCTGCTGGATGAATGAAAATATATCTCCGTTTGCTCCGCAGGCGTGGCAGTGATAGTCATGTGGGTATATCTTCATGGACGGCGTGTGATCCCCCTGGTGGAACGGGCAGGAAACGAATCCCGCCCTGTTCGGGTGCAATCCATATCTTCCGGCAATCTCCTGCATGGAGTACCGTTCTTTAATCTCGTCAACAGTCATTGCTAAGAATCTCCGCTATCATCTGCCCGGTCTCGCTCTCCTGGCAGAACACAAAATCAACATTATATCTGTCCCGGATCGTGCAAAGACTCTTGTAAAGCTGCTTGCCATTGATGGGTTTCTGTATGTAAGGCTCTCTGACTTTTTTATTTTCGTCATTCATTTTTACAGTTTTCCATCTCCAGCGTTTCATTTCCGGCTGAAAAAAGAACCAAACATCTTCTAAGCAATTGATATCAATGCCATGTTCCACCAATATAACCATCTGGATTCCTGCCCGCATCGCCCGGATCAGCTCCGCCTTGAATCTTTCATGCTGCTGTGTGACATTTCCCCACAGTTCCTGTAAGTCTTTTTTTCGGTCGATCACCAGCCGCGGATTGTCTAACGACTGGTAATCTCCCACATACAGCTTTGACCGAAAATACTTTATGCCCGCTTCGTCAAACTGACGCTGGATCCTCTCCCATTCTTTTGCGTGTTCCCGGGTGTCTACCTGTATGGTCATTTAATCGCCCCTTTAATTGAATGGCAGCTCTTCATTGATCGCGTCTGGGACATTTACGAAATCTGTTCCAATGGATGCGGAGAAGGAACGAAGCTCTTGCGGAAGAAGCTTTTCTTCCGGGATAGCGGCATCATCCACCTTATCGGCCGAAATGAACCACCGAAGTTCCCTTCTCTTTGTCACCTTATCTTCGTACTTGTTTTCAACGATCCCGAATACACCGCCTATTTTCTTGCCCTTGAATTGTGCGCCCCAGTTATCGCCCCATTGCACCTTGAATCCCGTATTGGAATGCTCAACACAGGAACAGAACGTCTTAAACTGTCGGCTCGTGCGCCCCATATCATCCTCTGTCAGAACCCTCTGTGTTGCCTGATTCGGCCACTTCTTATCCGGTCGGATATCGTTCTTAAACTGTTCCGTGAAGTATCCGGGCTGCTTGTCCTTCTGGTCGAAGTCAAAGAGGATAACGATCATATCCTTCCCGGTCTTTGACTTTGCCTCGGTCACCTGCTTGATGGTCAGATAGTGGCCTCCAAGTTCGACTGGGGTAAAATCCCCCATAGCCTGTGTTTCGTCGTAATTTTGTGGTTTCTGCATAATTAGCCTCCTTTAAATTTCGTAATATTCCCTTACTGCCTTTTCTACCAGCAGAAGGTCATTGTCTATAGTTAAATCCTCAAACATGCCGATCGGTGACTTGCTCACCGCTCCGTCTGCTGATTGAGTAACAAAAAGATGTTTGTTGGATTCTACGATACAGCGCAGGACGATGGTAAACATCCCTTCGATACACACCTTTTCATCCAACAGTTTGCCGATTGTTTTCGGCTTGATCTCTCCAAGGTCATTCGATTCCTCGTGCATGATGACATATACGATCTTATCTGCCGGTACACTCTCAACAATGAACTGGATCAGGTTCCAGAAGTGATCTCCGATCTGGTTGTAGAGCGTGAACACTCCGTTTCCTGCTCCGGCGGAGCTGTGCCGGCTCATAAACATGTTGGTAATGAGATATCCGGCATCATCAATCACGATGTTCTTCGCTTTTGCCTGAATGAGGCACTTCATTACTGTTTGGTAGTCGTCCGTGTTCCAACCGTTTATCTTCCCTTTAAAGGGAAGCGGCTTATTCAGCACACGAATAAGATTCCAATTGTCATTTCCGGCGCAATTGCGAAGCGCCGTGCTTTTTCCGCTGCCGGACTTTCCTATAATAAGTACCGGGATCGCCATTACATCTCACCTCCGATCGCGATCAAACCATTTTCCTCTGCCTGCCGGATGATCATCGATGCAACCTTTTTGTTGCTCCATCCGGTCTTGACGGCATAGTTTGATATAATTGCTAAAACGTCATTGTCCAATTTGACACATCCCTGATTGTTAAGTTTCCTATCATTTACAGGTAAACATATCCTTGTATTTCCCACTTGTCTTTCCTCCTATCTGACCGTATAAAACGGCAGTCCTCCTATTCATTCTGGCTGTTTCTCAATCTCTATTACCCTGCTTGCCCACATATCTGCAAAATGCAGTAACATGTAGAGTGGCGTTTCTTTGCCCTGGATCTGATACTTAAAGTTCCCGTACAAGCCGTTGTGCCAGAGAATCGCCAGCTCTTCATCCTCTGTCAGGTCTATGTATCTGGAAGCAATCTTCACGGACCGTATCTCGTGGTCGATGGGATACAAGTCTTTGTTGACCTCAAAAGGCTTGCTTTCTGACTGCTTATACTTCTGTTCCGGCTCTGCCTTGGTAGGCCTTCCGTCCTTCACCATGTTGGGGACGTATCCGGGCTTTCCGTGGTCTCCGCATTTCCCCAGGTCGTGAAGCAAAGCGCAAATGGCGATCGAACCCCAATGTTTCGTTACTAAGTCTTCCGAACCTTCGATTGCTATCGACATATCCATCATTGTTTTGTAGACGTTCATACTGTGTTCCAGCAAACCACCTTCCTTCGCAAGATGATATCCTCCACTGCACGGAGATTCAAAGAATCCGTTTTCTTCCATCCATGCGATTAACTCGCTCATACCTTCTCTTCCTGTTTTCATAAGGAGATCAATACATTTCTGTTTCATCTTCATAATCCTCCATTTCTTCTTGTCCATATGCTTCTGCCCGACGCTTCCGCAATCGGTGCAAGCGTTCTAATTCTTGCTCGTGTCGCTCAAACAAGTCATAGTTATCCGGGGTGTTGTCCATCATTCCTCGGTCTCCTGTTCATCTTTTATCTTCCAGAGCTTGAATTGATCCATTAGATGTGCCTCATTCAAAAAAGCGGCGATAGAGCTAAGCTTCCTTTTCGTGACTTCAAGTTCTTTAATGGCCTTATCTCTTGCGCTTCCGGCGTCCCAAAATTTGGATCTGTACTCATCCGCTTCTTTTCGAGCCGATGTCAGCCCTTCAATGAGATCTCTGTACTCATCTGTACCTATTTCTACTTTTCCGATTATTGAATATTCTTTCTTTTCCATTTACAACTTCCTCCTTCTTTGTTATAATGAAGGCAAGATACTCACGTATCTCCCTTATTGATAGCACCTAGCCTCGTCAAAGTTCTGGGTGCTATTATTTTGTTCTTCCTCCTGGCATTCACACCGTTCCTGCGGATCCAGGTGTGCGCCGCAGTAGGGACATATTCTTTCGCCCATTGGCTTCATCTCCTTTCCTATCGCCCGCTTACCCAAAAGCCAGGATCAATATCACCAGCAGGGCTATCCAGATCAAGATAGCTACAATCGTTACACCAGTGAAAGAAAAGCACACCTCTTTGAGCCTCCATTTGAGCTTCTCTTTCAGCCGCCCTCTTTCGCCTCGCATACTCCCGCCTCCTTCTCAACCGCTCCGCTGCCACTGCTCTGTCATGGAGCCATGCCCCGATAAACAAGAGTGTCATTCCGGCCATGACTCCGGCAGCTGCTATGTAGGCCAACCTTCCGGGGCTATTAAGATAACAGCCGGCGTACATCATCATTATTAGTCCAATGCCACCAAGGATGGCGCTGACTCTGGTTCCCTTCATTCTCTCACCTCCACGAGATATTCCATTGCTGCGCAATCATCAAAGTCCGGTACCGTCCTGCGCAGGTTCTTGTCATTGAGCCGCTTCTGGTACTTCGTGTAATCCAGATATACCGGAATACATATCAGATTGTCGGCTATGGCGTACCTGGTGTACCTGCCCCGCTTGATCTCTTCCTCAATCCCTTTCACCCTCCGGCTCACTGTCGGCAGCGATACCCCGAAGCACCGGGACAGGTTGGCCTTGGTCATATATCTTGCGAGTTTGTCCACGTTTTTCACCTCCTTTATCTGTTAATCCACAACGCCTTCTTGATTTTCCATATCTTCCCTCTTATAATATTGGTACAGGCTGCTGCAACAGCCAAGTACGGAAGAAGGGAGGGTTCATTATGCTAAGACAACCCATATCTTCCAGCCGCATTAGTTCGGTCGGTTGGGAGAATAATACTATGGAAGTAGGATTTCCAGATGGTGCAGTATATCAGTATTACGATGTAAGCGAATCCGAATATAATGCATTCCTTAATTCCTCTTCCCTTGGTTCTGCTCTATCACGCTTGGATAAAATCCATAGGTATCGCAGAATCCGCTAATCAATACTCTTATTTGGTATTGAAAGTACATCTTCGATAACTGCAATCCGTTCACCTGTTATAACGATAGACACGTGCGGATTGTAGTTATCACGCATGTACTCGACCAGCGGCTGTGCAAGCTTTTGTATGTCTATTTCCTGCTTCGGTTCTTTAAACATCTTCTCTCACTCTCCTTTCTCACTGGGTGTCGTCTGCTTCCATCGCTTTCCACAAGAATCCCATTATCAATGCATTTACCGATATTCCCCGATCACGGGCATGTTCCTTCAATTTCTGGTAGAGCTTCACCGGCACTCGTATCGTTGTCTGTACCATATTTTCACATCCTTTCTTTTGCTGATATGAAAATGATAGCAGATTGAAAGAGGTTTCTTCCGCGGCGCGTCAG
>CAVGED010000124.1:0-6769 GCA_963628035.1 Paludibacteraceae bacterium | reverse complement strand
TTTCAATCAGTAAATGGCAAAAAGCTTGTAAAATCAACATTTTTTACGGATAGCGGCGAGAGCTCATCGTCACGTTTCCGAGAATCTAGGTATCAAGGATGAATTTTTTGATTTGGTTCAGGATAAATATTTGATGAGCAATAAGGAAATGGGAAATTATCGTCCTCACTTCTATACGATTCAGGAACAGCCTGTTACCGTACATAAAAAATTACATAGGATACTTGTGGAAAATCTAAATGAAGTATTAGCAATGTATAATCGTGGGATTAAATTAACTTTTACAGATATTACGGCAATTAGAGATATTATGGAAAAGGAACTAGAAAAGCAGAAAGGGCACCATTGCTTATAAGGGGATAAGTAGTGGTGCCCTTTTTAGTGGTGCTATTTTTCGGAAGGTTTGTCAATTTTATTGAGGCAAAAGGAGCTCCGGTTTTAGTAAAGAGTCTTTTTAACGTCCCGCAATCAATTTATGGATGGGATTCCCCATGGCTGAGAATCGCGCTTCATATTCCGTCATGATATTTCCTTGATTCATGGTCGGGTCGTGGTGCAGATCCCGGGTGCAGGCAAGGAGCTTCCAACCCGCCAGGTCTACCTGCTCCAGAGAAAAATCAAACAAGGGTACGTTGTCGGTCTTGAATTCTACAAGGCCGTCTTTTTTTAGAATCTGCTCATATCGGGCAAAGAACTCCTTGGAGGTCAGTCGCCGTTTGGCATGCCGGTCCTTGGGCCAGGGATCGGAGAAGTTCAGATAGATCCGGTCTACCTCGTCTGGGGCAAATACCGCTGTGATATCCTCGGCATCCATGCGGATAAGGCGGATGTTATCAAGTGGTGTTTCCTCCAATTTTTGCAGGGCACGCAACAGCACGCTGGAATATTTCTCAATGCCGACATAGTTGATGTCGGGGTTCTGCTCGGCCAGTGCCATCAGAAACTGGCCCTTTCCCATGCCTATTTCGATGTGAATGGGGTGTTCGTTCCCGAAGAGGGAATGCCAGTTTCCCTTCTGAGCTTCCGGTTCCTGAATGCACCAGTCGTTTTCCGCAATAACCTCCCGTGATCCGGGAATATTTCTCAATCTCATAGATGAAATCCTCTTTCTTATCTGTTTTTCGCTGTATTTCTTATGCAAACCATAGCGGTCTTGTTGCTTCATATTTTATCTCCATAGTAGGATAATTGCAAGAAGAATCGGCGTATATTGATTGAAACTGACAGCTTTTCATGTTATTATATATTCACCACAATGAATAGATAAGGAGCAAGAGAAGATGCCGGTTTCATTTTATGAAGTAGTCTGGATATTTTTAATTTATGCGTTTCTTGGTTGGTGTACGGAGGTTTCCTATGCGGCTCTGAATACCGGGAAATTTGTCAATCGCGGATTCCTGAACGGTCCGGTGTGTCCGGTGTATGGCTGCGGTGTGCTGTTGGTGGTTTTGGTGCTGACGCCCCTGAAGGAGAACCTGCTGATTCTTTTTGTGGGATCTGTGATACTTACAACGGCAATTGAATTCGTCACAGGCTTTCTGCTGGAGAAGCTGTTCCACAACCATTGGTGGGATTACTCCAACCAGCCCTTTAATGTGTGCGGTTATATATGCCTGAAGTTCTCTATCCTGTGGGGACTTGCCTGTACATTCGTTATGGATATCGTGCATCCGCTGATCTATAAATTGATTCGGATCGTGCCCCATATGGTTGGCCTGATAATCCTGATTGTTTTGATGGCTGCGTTCTGCTGTGACCTTGGGGTTACGGTGGCTACGGTTCTCAAGCTGAATAAACGTCTTAAGATGCTGGAGGAGGCAGCCGGGAAGCTGCATGCGATATCCGATGGGATCGGGGAAAATATCTATGAGAATGTCACCATCGCTCTGGAAAAATCAGAGGAATTTAAGGAGAACCACAAGGAAGTACTTGACAAGCTCAATGAGAAGAAGGATTTTCTGGTGGCAAAGAAGGAAGAAAAGCAGCGTGAATATGAGGAGCTTACCCAGAAATACAAGGAGCTGCTGGAGAAGAAGACCTTTGGCTTCAAGCGTTTGCTGAAGGCGTTCCCGGATATGGTCTCCAGAGATCAGAATGAATCCCTCCAGAAGTATAAGGAGCATTTTAATATAAGAAGAAAACAGGAAAAGAAGCAAAAAGAAAAGTAGTGTGAGAAGGGAAAGAGGCAATGATCCGTACCATAAATGCAGCCGATATTACAGCGAATATAAAGGAAATGTGCATCGAGGCCAACCATTTTCTGACGAAGGACATGGATATGGCGCTAAAGCGGGCCGTTGATACGGAGAAGTCCGAAATTGGCCGAAAGATACTGGGGCAGCTTCAGGATAATCTGCGGATTGCCGGAGAAGAGATGATACCAATCTGCCAGGATACCGGAATGACGGTGGTTTTTCTGGAAATCGGTCAGGATGTTCATGTGGAGGGCGGCTTTCTCGAGGATGCAGTGAACGAGGGCGTGCGCCAGGGCTATCAGGAGGGATATCTTCGCAAGTCTGTGGTAGGAGATCCGATTTTACGGGAAAATACCAGGGACAACACGCCTGCGGTTATTCATGCTACCATTGTTCCCGGTGATAAGCTGCGGATCACGGTAGCGCCCAAGGGCTTTGGCAGTGAGAATATGAGTCGTATCTTCATGCTCAAGCCGGCAGATGGTATTGAGGGCGTGAAGGAGGCTATCCTTACAGCGGTTCGGGACGCAGGCCCCAATGCCTGCCCGCCCATGGTCGTTGGCGTTGGGATAGGCGGGACCTTCGAAAAATGTGCGATTCTTGCCAAGCAGGCATTGACCAGGGAGGTGGGATCTCATTCAAAGATTCCTTATGTGAAGGAACTGGAAGAAGAGATGATGGAGAGGATCAATAGCCTGGGCATCGGCCCCGGAGGTCTTGGGGGAACGAATACAGCGCTGGCGGTAAACATTAATACGTATCCAACGCACATTGCCGGGCTGCCGGTGGCTGTAAATATCTGTTGCCATGTAAACCGGCATGTGGTTCGGGAATTGTGATCCGTACGATTCAGGACAAGATAAAGGAAGGATATTTATGGATAAGTATATTCAGACTCCCGTCACCGAGGAGGTGACGGCACAGCTTCATGCCGGTGATTATGTCTATATTACAGGAAAGATCTATGTGGCGCGGGATGCCGCGCATAAGCGTATGATGGAAGCATTGGACCGCGGCGAAGAGCTTCCGATTCCCATCAAGGATGCCACGATTTATTACATGGGTCCTTCCCCGGCCAGAGAAGGACGTCCCATCGGCTCTGCGGGGCCGACCACAGCCAGCCGCATGGATAAGTATGCCCCCCGGTTGATGGATCTGGGGCAGAAGGCCATGATCGGAAAAGGAAAGCGCTCGAAAGAGGTGGTAGACGCGATCATCCGCAACAAAGGCGTATACTTTGCTGCGGTGGGCGGTGCCGGGGCCCTTCTGTCCAAATGCATCCGAAGATCCGAGCTGATCTGCTATGAGGATCTGGGCGCAGAGGCGATATTAGAACTTGAGGTTGAGAATTTCCCGGTGATCGTAGTCATCGACCGGGATGGAAATAATCTGTATGAGAGTAATGGCGCGGGCTGAACAGTTACATATGAAACGGTGCCATCACGAATGGCGCGGGCCGAACTGCCTATTGCACTTCCCTTATCAGGCAATACTGCTTTAGATTGAAATGCTTCTCCATCACACCGTACACCTGGAAGCCGAACTGCTGATAGAAGTCTACGTTTTTCGGATTGTGTGTCTCCAGGGAGAGCATCAGCTTGTGCTGATCGGCATACCGGGCAGTTTCATTCACCAGCAGGGCGGCGATGCCATGATGCTGCATATCAGGATCCACTGCCAGGTAGATGATGTGCAGCCGCTGTCTCTGATGCAGTTGATCCGTCCAACTGGAATTCAGGTAATTCCGACCCAGAATAAAATTGAAAAAGGTCTTCAGCGAAGGATCCTCTTTGATCAAATAGCCGTCTGTGCGAAGGGAAGCCTGCACTTCCGAGAAATACCGTTTTAACAGGTGATAGGGTTCGGTTTCATCCGAGACCACCAGCACGCCATTTAGATCCTCGCTGTCTGCAAAGATCTCACACGTCTCATAGAATTCCGTCATGTCGCATTCGAACAACTCCGGCATCAGGCGTTTACGCACCGTATCATCTGGAATCAGCTCCTTATATAAAGGATCATAAGCAAAACACTTAGTCAGAAGCTCACACAATTTTGGCAGGTCTTCGTGTTGTACTTTGTATAATTTATCACTTTCCATAATCGTCCTTTGCGGTCTTCTCTAAGAGCCGCTTTATCTCCTCTGTATTTTCTTTCATTCTTTCAATCTCATCCCGATACAGCGCAGCCTGTCTGCTGCAGGCATTTTCCAGAAAAGCGATCTCGGCGCTGCAGTCCGTGTCACCCACATTCTCTTTTTCCAAAAGGCTTGTCACTACCCGGAAGAGATTCTCGTGCCCGATAATCCGGCCATAGCCCCATTTCAGACGATCCTTCGGCTGATGGAGACTGTTCTTTGTAAAATGCGCATAAACCTCCTCGTCGAAGGAAAAGGCATACGAATTGTTGTCTATATGGTAGAGCTTTCTTAAAGCGGCCGATATGAGACCTTCCTTCAGGTTCTTTACTGCGCCGGAAAGAAGCCGCAGATGATCCTGCAGAATCTCATGAGGAAACAGTACATTGCCATGCCAGTCGATGCGAACGAAGGTATCCTGTTCCGTTAAAAAGGCATCAAGCAGCGCATGCTCCATGTTCCGGCTCCCGGCAAAGAGTGCTTCCGCTTCGTCCGTCCGTCCCTCTTTTTGCGCCTGTGCATAAGCCTCATTGACTTCCCGGACTCTGTCATATGCCGCTGCACTGGCCCGGACAGCAGCGGTGAGGCTTGCAATAAGGCCTTCTCCGTCAGCACCGCAGGCTTTGCATTGGGACAATTCCAACATTTCCTCCGCTTTCTTCAGAACACCGAAGAAGGACAGAGGCGCCACGGCGGTATGATCTATGGCCATTAAGAGCAGTCCGAACAGTTCATGGTGCATCCGATAGACATCTTCATTATAGAAATCATCATTGTCGAACTGGGAATGATAATTCGTCTCCATAAAGCTTCCGCCGGTAAAATCGTTTACCATGGAGGGAATGCCTGCTATGGCAATGGAGAAGTCGTCCGACCAGGTCTCAATGGGCGCTGTCACCCGGGCTTCTTCCGGGTAGGCAGGAGTCAGAGCGGGGAGCTCTTCCAAGAAGGTCTCAAGGAAGGGAACGTATTCCCAGGTACTTCGGATTCTGGCCCTGGTTCCGTGCGCCAGAGCGGGCAGCTCGAAGTTCAGATCGGCGATCACGCTGCCCCGCCAGGTGGGATGTACGGTAAATACCTGCTCATAAGCACCTGTGGACCAGTCAAATTGCGAGTCGATGACGCCCCATTCCTCTGCCGCCATGGCACAGAAGGTCAGCGTGTTTTCAGGCTGATAGCCGATTTCAAGCAGTGTTTTACCGATGCACAGCATCATTGCAATGGCGGTATTGTCATCCTGAAAGCCGTCAAAGTAAGAATCATAATGGGCGGAAAGCATGATCCGGCGCTCCGGATGCCGACCGGGAATCTCACCGATGATATTGTAGGTAGTCTGATCCCTTTTCACCAGAGAAACCGCATCCAGAAGGACCGAGATTTCCCCATGCGTATCCAGCGTTTCTTTCAGAGCGTCCGCATCCTTCCGCGATATGGAGAAGGCGGCAGCTTCGCAGGGTCCGGCGATATCCTGCGCGTTCAGTGCCATATCGTCTATCTCGCCATAGCCTCCGGCCTGCACGGCAATTACCGCTGCCGCGCCCTTTAAATACGCCTGAAATACCGGGTAGTTGATCCACCATTCATCCCGTTGATTGATGTCCACAAGCACAAGCTTGTCGGTTACATCGATACCTTCATAATCGGATTTAGTGCCTTTCCCCAGATAGACAAGGGAGAATTGCTTTGAACCGTCTGTCACAAATTGCGTCTGATAGGCACCAAGCTGCACGGTTCTTTCCTTTCCATGAGAATCCGAAAAGGTCAGCTCTGCCTTCTGAAATTCCCAGGAGTCTACCAGGATGGCATCCTTATAGACCTTTGGGAAGCCAATCTGCTTCATTTCCTCCGCCAGCATATCCCCGGTGGCAAGCTCCGCCTTAGAGCCTGCAGTCCGATAACCCAGCCTGGGATTAGAGCAGATCTGCTCCATTTTCTTCGCCAGTCGGTAGGACCAGGAAACATCCAATTGTTTTCTGTATTCTTCCTGCATATTCATATGCATCATCTCCTGTAAAGAGTAACTTGGATCACTGTCTTATGATAGCACGTGTCCGGTTGTTTTGCAATTGCATTTCATGTAACAGTTCAGCCATCGTGTATGGCGCGGGCTGAACTGTTACTCAAATGTGAAAATCTGTGATTTGGGGTATTGACAAAACCTCGTTTATCTTGTAGAATAATCTAAGCGTCACGGTATTAGACCAATGTGACGGTTCGGAGAAATACTCAAGAGGCCGAAGAGGCGCCCCTGCTAAGGGTGTAGGTCGGGTGACCGGCGCGAGGGTTCAAATCCCTCTTTCTCCGTTGATATGATGCAGTTGGCATTTCCGAGTGATCGGCGATGCCAACTTTTTTATGCTCGCCACAGCCTGGAATGCGAAAATTAAGAAATCTATTTACAAAGGGCGGTTTTCTTTGTTATAATAGCTGTAAGGCG
>CAVGED010000123.1:6838-109086 GCA_963628035.1 Paludibacteraceae bacterium | reverse complement strand
AAAAAGGACTCTCAGAGGCAGCATAAATAAAGGCCTAAAGATTCCGAGAGTCTATCATGTAAAATAGGAGAAACAAAAAAGTTTCAGATATGTGGTTAAAACCACGAAAAATGCAAAGGAAGTGTGTTATACTGTGTACAGAAATGAACGAGGAGGAATCAAAAATGGTAAGAAAAATCATTCGCATAGACGAAGAAAAGTGTAATGGCTGCGGAATATGCGCAAGTGCCTGTCACGAAGGGGCGATCGATATCGTGGACGGCAAGGCAAAGCTGGTCCGGGAAAGCTTCTGTGACGGTTTGGGCGACTGCCTTCCGACCTGCCCGACAGGAGCCATCACGTTTGAAGAGCGGGAAGCGCCGGCATATGATGAGGCGGCAGTGAAGGAGAGCCAGAGAAAGAAAGCACAGCATCCTGCGGGCGGCGGATGCCCCGGTTCCAGGTTTATGCAGCTTGGCAAAGAGGAGACGAAGAATGAACCGGAGCAGGAGATGGCGCAGAACTATCGCCCGGTATCGAGATTGAACCAATGGCCTTGCCAGATCAAGCTTCTTCCGACAAATGCGCCCTTCTTCGATGGGGCGAAGCTCTTGATCGCGGCTGATTGTACGGCTTATGCTTATGCAAATATGCATGAGGAGTTCATGAAGGGAAAGATCACCATGATCGGCTGTCCCAAGCTGGATGACGTGGATTACACAGACAAATTGACAGAGCTCATTCGGGATAACGATATTAAGAGCGTTACCATCGTACGGATGGAGGTGCCCTGCTGCGGCGGTCTGCAAAGAGCGGCAGAGAATGCGATACGTAATAGTGGTAAGTTCCTTCCATGGCAGGTAGTGACGATTTCGCGGGACGGTAAAATTCTCGGATAAATTTTATTTTTTTCTTTTTTCCGCTTGCAGTTTTTTGCAATCGTGCTAAAATGGGCGCAAGAGAGTCGACGCGCTTGCGCGATTGATATAATATCTCCGGAATTTGATATGATGCGAATATATGCGTGAAAGGGGAAAATCATGGCGGGAAATAAGACAAAAGAATTGACAGACGGTTCACCGATGAAGCTGATCCTCGGCTTTGCAGTGCCGCTTTTGTTCGGTATGCTGTTCCAGCAATTTTACAGCCTTATGGATACCATCATCGTGGGGCGCTACCTGGGTGTGTCTGCACTTGCCGCGGTAGGGGCCACGGGAAGTATCAACTTCCTTATTATTGGTTTCTGCCAGGGAATCTGTAATGGATTCAGTCTGCCGGTTGCCCAACGCTTCGGCGCCCGGGACTATGACGGTGTCCGCAAATATGTGGGCAATTCCGCCATATTGTCCGTCCTCATTGGCGGCGTGCTCACTGCGTTGACGGTGATTTTTTGCCGCCAGATCCTGATGATGATGCAGACACCGTCGGACATCATCGACCTGTCCTACGAGTATATCGTGGTTATTTTTGCAGGAATTCCCGCAATTATTCTATATAATATACTGTCTGCCTACCTGCGTTCTCTGGGAGATTCCATCACCCCGGTCATCTTCCTGATCCTGGCAGCAGTATTGAATATCGTACTGGATCTGTTCTTTATCATCAACCTGCACTGGGGTGTGTTTGGCGCGGCATTTGCCACCGTTCTGTCCCAGGCGGTCTCTGGTGTGCTATGTCTGTTTGCTATCATAAAGAAATTTGACATCCTGCATCTTAGGCGTTCCGACTGGAGGCTGGATGCTTTCCATGTGAGGAATCTGCTGGTCATGGGACTTCCCATGGGATTGCAGTATTCCATCACCGCCATCGGAAGTGTTGTCCTGCAGGCGGCGGTCAACACCCTTGGCTCCGGTGCGGTGGCAGCCATGACGGCCGGAAGCCGTATCTCCATGTTTATGGTGTGCCCGTTTGATGCCCTGGGTTCTACCATGGCAACCTACGGCGGACAGAATGTGGGCGCCGGAAAGTACGACCGTCTGGCGAAGGGGATGAACTCCGCAATCATCCTTGCGGCGATTTATTCTGCAGTGATCCTTGTGGTCATTATTCTCTTTGCACGCCCACTGATCTATCTGTTTATCGATCCGACCGATACGGCAAATGTCACGCAGGTTGTGGCACGGGCAAGGGAATTCCTGATCACCAACACCTGCTTCTACATGCTGCTGTCGCTGGTCAATATCGTGCGGTTCCTGATTCAGGGGATGGGATTTTCCGGCTTTGCGGTATTTGCCGGAGTCTTTGAGATGATCGCCCGTACACTGATCGGTCTGGTATTTGTACCGATCTTCGGTTTTACCGCAGCATGCTTTGCCAGCCCGCTGGCCTGGTTTTTCGCAGACTGCTTTTTGATCCCTGCGTTCTTCCATTGCAGGAAGAAGCTGATGCAGCCTGCAAGAAATTTATGATCGGGTAAAGGAGAAGGAAATATGGAGTCTTTAAGAGAACTGTTCAAAATAGGCTTTGGACCATCCTCGTCGCATACTATGGGGCCGCAGAGAGCTGCTGTGAAAATACGGGAGAAATATCCAAGCGCAACGCGTTTTGAGGTTGAGCTGTATGGCTCCCTTGCATTGACCGGCAAGGGGCATTTGACCGATTATATTATTAGGAAAACACTGGGTGAGGATACGGTTGTCCGCTTTAAAAATGACAGTCTGCCTTATCATCCCAACGGAATGCGGTTTTATGTATATCAGGATACCGATCTGCTTGATACGGTCACGGCCTATTCTGTCGGCGGCGGGAGTGTTGAATATGAAGGAAGTCATCTTCAACAGGCAAAGCAGGTTTATCCCCACAAGAATTTAAAGGAAATCATTCATTATATAGAAGATAATGGAATTTCCTTCTATGAGTATGTTCTGAATTATGAGGATGAGCATTTTGAAGCTTATTTATATGAAGTTTTAGATGGAATGTTTGCATGTGTTCAGAGTGGTCTGCACCAGGAAGGGGTTCTGCCCGGAAAGCTGGAATTAAAACGAGTGGCAAAAAGCATGTATCAGCAGGCGATCAACACAAGAAGAGAGAGTGAGAGAGAACGGTTGCTGATTTCCAGCTATGCTTATGCAGTTGCGGAGGAGAATGCCTGCGGCCACCGGATTGTGACTGCACCCACGTGTGGTGCCAGCGGCATTTTGCCGGCAGTTTTATATTATTGTTATAAACAATTGGAAATACCGCGCAAGGAGCTGGTGAAGGCATTGGCCGTAGCAGGGCTTTTCGGAAATGTGATCAAGCAAAATGCCACCATATCCGGGGCGGATGGAGGCTGTCAGGCGGAGGTGGGAAGCGCATGCGCAATGGCAGCGGCTGCTTATGGCTGGATTCTGGAATTGAATAATTCGCTGATCGAATATGCGGCGGAAATGGGACTGGAACATAATCTGGGGCTGACCTGTGACCCGGTAGGCGGATATGTGCAGATCCCGTGCATTGAGAGGAATGGATTTGGAGCGTTACGTGCAATCGATGCGGCAACCTATGCGAAACAGCTTGGATATTTAAGAAAAAATAAGGTTTCTTTTGATTCCATTGTCAATGTCATGAAGGAGACGGGAAAAGATCTGAACAGTGCGTATAAGGAGACCTCTCTGGGAGGTCTGGCGAAGGAGTTGGGCTTAAAGGATTGATGCTGACTCCTGCTGAATCTGTACAAATGCGCATAGGAAACAGAACAAAAGTTCGAAAAACATCTGTACATTCTTAAATTCTTCTGCTATAATATCCCGTAAGACGCGATGGATTCATAAAGGAGGACACTTTCATGGATCATTTTGAGTTAGTATCAAAATATGAGCCCACCGGCGACCAGCCGGAAGCCATTGATGCCCTGGTGAAGGGATTTCGGGAAGGCAATCAGTTCCAGACGTTATTGGGCGTTACCGGATCCGGCAAGACATTTACCATGGCCAATGTGATTAAGGCTCTGAATAAGCCGACGCTGATCATAGCCCACAACAAGACACTGGCAGCTCAGCTATACGGAGAATTTAAAGAGTTTTTTCCGCATAATGCGGTAGAATATTTCGTATCCTACTATGACTACTATCAGCCGGAAGCCTATGTGCCTTCCACGGACACCTACATTGCCAAGGACTCATCCATCAATGAGGAGATCGACAAGCTGCGTCTGTCTGCCACGGCGTCACTGATTGAGCGGAAGGATGTTATCATTGTTTCCAGTGTATCCTGCATTTACGGTCTGGGTGAACCGGAGAACTTCGAGAAGATGATGGTCTCCCTGCGGCCGGGGATGGAGAAGGATCGGGATGAGGTGATCCGCAGCCTGATCGATATACAATATAATAGAAATGATATGGATTTTCAGCGGGGAACCTTCCGGGTGCGGGGGGACGTGCTGGAGATTTTTCCGGCGGACCGGGGAGAGACGGCGGTCCGAGTTGAATTTTTCGGGGATGAGATCGACCGGATCACTGAGATCGACGTGCTGACCGGAGAGATCAGAAGCCGGCTTACCCACATCAGTATCTTCCCGGCTTCTCATTATGTGGTGCCCCAGGAGAAGATCAACCAGGCGGCAGTGGCCATCGAGAAGGAGTTGGAGGAGCGCGTCCGGTATTTTAAGGGAGAGGACAAGCTGCTTGAGGCTCAGCGGATCGCAGAGCGCACGAACTTCGATATTGAGATGCTGCGGGAGACAGGATTTTGCAGCGGCATTGAGAATTATTCCAGACATCTGGCCGGGCTTGCACCGGGAGTGCCGCCCAATACGCTGCTGGATTATTTCCCGGAGGAATTTCTGATTATTGTGGACGAGTCTCATATAACGATACCCCAGATACGGGGAATGTATGCCGGAGACCAGTCCAGGAAACGGACGCTGGTGGATTATGGGTTCCGCCTGCCTTCTGCACTGGACAACCGGCCCTTGAATTTTGAAGAATTTGAGAGTAAGATCGATCAGATGATGTTTGTGTCAGCTACGCCCAATGTCTATGAGAAGGAGCATGAATTGCTGCGGGTGGAGCAGATCATAAGACCCACCGGACTTCTGGATCCGGAGGTGGATGTGCGGCCGGTGGAGGGACAGATCGATGACCTCATCGGCGAGGTGAACAAGGAAGTCGCGAAGAAGCACAAGATACTGATCACCACACTGACGAAGCGTATGGCGGAGGATCTGACCGATTACATGCGGGAGATCGGGATCCGCGTGAAGTATCTTCACTCCGATATTGATACCCTGGAACGCGCAGAGATCATCCGGGATCTGCGTTTGGATGTGTTTGATGTGCTGGTGGGAATCAACCTGCTGCGGGAAGGCCTGGACATCCCGGAGATCACCCTGGTGGCGATATTAGATGCGGATAAGGAAGGCTTCCTGCGTTCCGAGACATCCCTCATTCAGACCATCGGGCGGGCGGCCCGGAACTCGGAAGGACATGTTATCATGTATGCGGACACCATGACCGATTCCATGAAGATGGCAATCGGGGAGACCAATCGACGTCGTTCTCTGCAGGAGGCGTACAACAAGGAGCATGGGATTACGCCCAAGACCATCGAAAAGTCCGTCCGGGATCTGATCGCTGTCTCCAAGAAGGTAGCCAGGGAGGAGTACGAGTTCAAGAAGGAACCGGAGTCCATGAGCCGTAAGGAACTGGAGAAGCTGATAGCAGATGTGCAGAAGAAGATGCAGCAGGCGGCGGCGGATCTGAACTTCGAGGCAGCGGCTGAGCTGCGTGATAAGATGATAAGCTTAAAGAAGATGCTGCAGAGTATGTAGTGTAACAGTTCAGCCATAGCCAACGAAATGGGCGTGGGCTGAACTATGTAGTATATAGCAGAACAGGAGATTTTCAGTAAATGGAAGAACGAAAGTATATTAAAATAAGAGGTGCCAACGAGAACAATCTGAAGAATCTGGACGTGGACATCCCGCGGAATGAACTGGTCGTCCTGACCGGTTTAAGCGGTTCCGGCAAGTCGTCGCTGGCCTTCGATACCATCTATGCGGAGGGACAGCGGCGTTATATGGAGTCCCTGTCCTCCTACGCCAGGCAGTTCTTAGGGCAGATGGAGAAGCCAAACGTGGAGAAGATCGAGGGTCTGTCACCGGCTATCTCCATAGATCAGAAGTCTACCAACCGTAATCCCAGATCCACGGTGGGAACCGTCACCGAGATCTACGATTATTTCCGGCTGTTGTATGCGCGTATCGGGATTCCCCATTGCCCCAACTGCGGCAGGGAGATCAAGAAGCAGAGCGTAGATCAGATGGTGGATCAGATTATGGCTATGCCGGAAGGCACGAAGATCCAGGTTATGGCTCCGGTGGTGCGGGGCCGGAAGGGAACGCATCAGAAGATCTTCGAGCAGGCCAAGCGCAGCGGCTACGTCCGGGTGCAGGTGGACGGCAGCATGTACGAGCTGACGGAGGAGATCCCTCTGGATAAGAATAAAAAGCACAATATCGAGATCGTGGTGGATCGTCTGGTGGTAAAGCCGGGAATTGAGAAGCGTCTTACGGACTCTATTGAGACTTGTCTGGAGCTGGCGGAAGGACTGCTGAATGTGGACGTGATCGGCGGCGAGCCGGTTCATTTCTCCCAGAGCTTTGCCTGTCCGGACTGCGGCATCAGCATTGATGAGATTGAGCCGCGCAGCTTCTCCTTCAACAATCCATTCGGGGCATGCCCTACCTGCTTCGGACTGGGGTATAAGATGGAGTTCGATGTGGATCTGATGATCCCGGATAAGCGGCTGAGCATTGCGCAGGGAGCCATCCAGGCTATGGGATGGCAGTCCAGCACAGATTCGGGGAGCTTCACCTATGCGATTCTGACGGCGTTGGCGAAGGAATATCATTTTGATCTGGATACACCCTTTGAGGACTACCCGGAGGAGATCCAGGATGTTATTATTCATGGAACCAAGGGGAAGAATGTCAAGGTTCATTATAAGGGACAGCGGGGCGAGGGCGTCTACGATGTGGCTTTTGAAGGGTTGATACGGAATATGGAACGCCGTTACCGGGAGACCGGATCGGATACCATGAAGCAGGAATATGAATCCTTCATGCAGATCACGCCCTGTAAGGACTGCGGCGGACAGCGGTTGAAGAAGGAAGCACTGGCAGTCACGGTCAGCGGGAAGAATATTCATGAAGTCACTACCATGTCCATCCGTAATCTTTATGACTTTCTTCAGGATATGAAGCTGACGGCACAGCAGCAGCTGATCGGCCAACAGGTCTTAAAGGAGATCCGGGCCCGCGTGGGATTTCTCATGGATGTGGGGCTGGAGTATCTGACACTGGCCCGTGCCACGGCCAGCCTGTCCGGCGGCGAAGCCCAGCGGATCCGGCTGGCAACCCAGATCGGCTCCGGGCTGGTGGGTGTTGCGTATATTCTGGACGAGCCAAGCATCGGACTTCATCAACGTGATAATGACAAGCTTTTGAATACGCTGAAGAATCTCCGGGATCTCGGCAACACGCTGATCGTGGTGGAGCATGACGAGGATACCATGCTGGCAGCGGACCACATTGTGGATATTGGTCCCGGCGCAGGTTCCCACGGTGGAAAACTGGTGGCACAGGGGACAGCCCAGGATATCATGAACTGTCCGGAGTCCATCACCGGAGCATATTTGAGCGGAAGGCTTCGGATACCGGTGCCCAAGACCAGAAGGAAGCCTACAGGATTTCTTACCATTCGCGGCGCACAGGAGAACAATCTGAAGAATATCGATGTGCAGATACCGCTGGGCGTTATGACCTGTATCACCGGTGTGTCCGGCTCCGGGAAGAGCTCGTTGACCAACGAGATCTTATACAAGCGGCTGGCCAGGGATCTGAACCGGGCCAGAGTGATCCCCGGCAAGCATCGTGCCATGGAGGGGATCGACAAGCTGGACAAGGTTATCGATATCGATCAGTCTCCCATCGGCAGGACGCCCCGCTCCAACCCGGCTACCTACACCGGCGTATTTGACCAGATCCGTGATCTGTTCGCCGCTACGCCGGACGCCAAGGCGAAGGGGTACAAGAAGGGACGATTCAGCTTCAATGTCAAGGGCGGACGCTGCGAGGCATGCGCGGGCGACGGTATCCTGAAGATCGAGATGCATTTCCTGCCGGATGTGTATGTGCCCTGTGAGGTTTGCCAGGGAAAGCGGTATAACCGGGAGACACTTGAGGTAAAATATAAAGGAAAAAGTATTTTTGACGTGCTGGATATGACGGTGGAGGAGGCTATGACCTTCTTCGAGAACGTGCCGTCCATCCACCGCAAGATAGAGACGCTCTATGATGTCGGACTCTCCTATATCAAGCTGGGGCAGCCCTCCACAGAACTCTCCGGCGGCGAAGCCCAGCGTATCAAGCTGGCTACGGAGCTGTCGAAGCGCGGTACAGGGAAGACCATCTACATCCTGGACGAGCCCACCACGGGTCTGCATTTTGCAGATGTCCACAAGCTGACGGAGATCCTTCAACGTCTGGCAGAGGGAGGCAATACGGTGGTGGTTATCGAACACAATCTGGATGTGATCAAGACGGCGGACTATATCATCGATATGGGGCCGGAGGGCGGCGATAAGGGAGGAACCGTTATCGCTCATGGTACGCCGGAAGAGGTGGCGGATGTGGCGGAATCCTATACCGGGCAATACTTGAAAAAGTTTTTGGGAAAGTAACAGTTCAAACCGCGCCATTACTCTGCATAATTACGATAAATTTTATCTTTTCAAAAAAAAGACTTTGAAAAATGGAAGTTATTGTATATAATGTTAGTACGTATCAGATGTAATGTTTAAACTCGCATGATGTGGCTAAAAATAAAAAGAACAAAAGCTGCAGTACTAATTTATAAGGAAAGGGGAACAAAATGATTTCAACGGATATAGGAATTGATTTGGGAACAGCCAGTATCCTGGTGTATATTAAGGGAAAGGGCGTGGTGCTGAAGGAGCCATCCGTGGTGGCTTTTGACCGCGACACCAACAGGATCAAGGCGATCGGAGAAGAAGCAAGGCTTATGCTGGGAAGAACTCCGGGAAATATTGTGGCCGTGCGTCCGCTCCGCCAGGGTGTTATCTCAGATTATACCGTGACAGAGAAGATGATCAAGTATTTTATTCAGAAGGCACTGGGGAAGAGGAGCTTCCGCAAGCCCAGGATCAGCGTCTGTGTACCCAGCGGCGCTACTGAAGTAGAGAAGAAGGCAGTTGAGGATGCAACCTACCAGGCAGGTGCGCGGGAAGTATCTATTATTGAGGAGCCCATCGCTGCGGCGATCGGAGCCGGCATTGATATCGGAAGACCCTGCGGCAATATGATCGTGGATATCGGCGGCGGAACCTCGGATATCGCAGTGATCTCTCTGGGCGGAACGGTGGTGAGCACCTCCATCAAGATCGCCGGGGACGATTTCGACGAGGCAATCGTCCGTTATATGAGAAAGAAGCATAATCTTCTGATCGGTGAACGTACCGCAGAGGATATCAAGATCAAGATCGGGACATGTTTCCCGCTGGCTCAGAATGAGACCATGGATGTGCGCGGAAGGAATCTGGTGACCGGTCTGCCCAAGACCGTTTCTGTTTCCTCTGAGGAGACGGAGGAAGCGCTGCGGGAGTCTACGCTGCAGATCGTGGAGGCGGTCCACAGTGTTCTGGAGAAGACTCCGCCTGAGCTGGCAGCGGATGTGTCAGATCGGGGAATCGTGCTCACCGGAGGCGGCGCACTGCTGCGCGGTCTGGAGGAGCTTATCGAAGACCGGACCGGGATCAACACCATGACAGCGGAGGAACCCATGACCTGCGTGGCAATCGGCACGGGTAAGTACGTGGAATTCCTGGCAGGCGGAACGATGGAAGACTAAAGGATAATACCTATTGACGCTTAAATTATACAATAAGCAGCGAACAGGAAGTGACGCAGTGGAAGTACGGACTGGGTATGTGGAGCATATCATATACCGGAATGAGGACAACGGCTACACCGTGTTGAATCTGGTCTGTGAGGAGGAAGAGATTACCTGTGTGGGGATCTTTCATGTTATCAGTGAGGGAGAGACCATCGAGGTAACTGGGAATCTCACAAGTCATCCCTCCTATGGGGAACAGTTCAAGGTAGAGAGTTATACGGTGAAGGCACCGGAGGATATCCTGTCTGTTGAACGTTATCTGGGGTCAGGTGCAATCAAAGGAATCGGAGTTGCCCTGGCCTCTCGAATTGTACGCAGGTTTAAGAAGGATACCTTCCGCATCATCGAGGAGGAGCCGGAGCGGCTGGCGGAGATCAAGGGGATCAGCCAGCGGAAAGCCATGGAGATCGCGGAGCAGGTGGAGGAGAAGCGTGAGCTGCGGGAGGCTATGATCTTCCTTCAGCAGTACGGGATCTCTCTGAATCTTGCAGTGAAAATATATCAGACCTACGGCCAGGAGATGTACCGTATCTTAAAGGAGAATCCCTATCGTCTGGCGGACGATATCCAGGGGATCGGCTTTAAGATCGCGGATGAGATCGCCGCCAGAGTGGGAATACATACCGATTCGGATTTTCGCATCCGAAGCGGTATTTTGTATGTCCTTTTACAGGCGGCAGCGGACGGACATACCTGCCTGCCGAAGGAAGAACTGACCCGGCGGGCGGAGGAGCTGCTGGGCGTGGAAGGTGACTTTATCGAGAAGCATTACATGGACCTCACCATTGAGAAGAAGCTGATGATGAAGGAAAATGACGGACAGGTCTACATCTATGCCTCTGTTTATTATTATATGGAAGTCAACACTGCGGCGATGCTGAAGAACCTGGATATCGCTTATGACGTATCGGATACAGAGATTGAACACCGCATCCGCAGTATTGAGAAGAGTACCGGAGTGGAGCTGGATCCGCTTCAGGCGGAGGCTGTGAAGGAAGCGGTAAAGAACGGTCTTCTGGTTATCACCGGCGGACCGGGAACCGGAAAAACCACCACCATTAATTCCATTATCAAGTATTTTGAATCGGAAGGCATGGATATCTTCCTGGCGGCGCCCACCGGGCGGGCGGCCAAGCGCATGAGCGAGACTACCGGCTATGAAGCCAGGACCATCCACCGGATGCTGGAGCTTTCCGGCGGCATGGAAGGGGGCGCGGCTGGATTTGAGCGGAATGAGCAGAATCCGCTGGAGACGGATGTCATTATCATCGATGAGATGTCTATGGTTGACATAACACTGCTGTGTGCATTGCTGAAAGCCATCGTGGCAGGCACCAGGCTGATCCTGGTGGGGGATGTGAACCAGCTGCCCAGTGTCGGGCCGGGAGCGGTGCTTAAGGATATCATCGATTCCGGGGTGTTTCATGTGGTGCGTCTGACTAAGATCTTCCGGCAGGCCAGCCAGAGCGATATCATCGTCAACGCCCACAAGATCAATCGTGGGGAACCGGTAACGTTGGATAATAAGAGCCGGGACTTTTTCTTCCTGAAACGCTACGATGCGGATGTGATCATCAGCATTGTCATTCAGTTGATCCAGCAGAAGCTTCCCAAATATGTAGATGCCAGGCCTTATGATATCCAGGTGCTGACGCCTATGCGCAAGGGACTTCTGGGGGTGGAACGCTTAAATACCATTTTACAGAAGTACCTGAATCCGCCGTCGCCGGACAAGGCGGAGAAGGAGCACGGGCAGGGATTGTTCCGGGAAGGCGACAAGGTCATGCAGATCCGCAACAATTACCAGATGGAGTGGGAGATCCGCAGTAAATACGGCATTCCGGTTGACAAGGGAATGGGCGTTTTTAATGGGGATATGGGGATTGTGAGGAGTATCCAGAGCTTTGCCGAGACAATGACAGTAGAATTTGATGAAGGGAGAATGGTGGAATATAGCTTCAAGCAGCTGGACGAGCTGGAGCTAGCCTATGCTGTCACCATCCATAAATCCCAGGGGAGCGAGTATCCGGCAGTGGTTATTCCGCTTCTCACCGGGCCAAGGCTCCTGATGAACCGGAATCTTCTGTATACGGCGGTGACCAGAGCCAGAAAGTGCGTGACGCTGGTGGGAAATGACACCACCTTCCAGGAGATGATCGCCAATGTAAACGAGCAGAAGCGGTATTCCGGTCTGCGCCTGCGGTTGGAGGAGATAAAAAACACTTGACGATGTCACTGTATGATGGTATGATACCATAGTATTAACGCATTTATGCGTTAAAGTGAAAAACAGTGACCTATCAAGGGGAAAGGAGAACTTTGATGAAGAGAAAATTAGCAGCAATGTTCATGGCGCTGTCGCTGGCAGCAGGACTTTTGGCAGGATGTGGTTCCAAGGAAGGCGGTTCCGGGGATCAGGGAGATAAGGGAGATAAGGTGTATAAGATCGGTGTGATCCAGTTGACGGAGCATCCGGCGCTTGACGCAGCTTATGAAGGCTTTGTGGAAGGCTTGAAGGAAGCTGGTTATGAAGAAGGAAAGAACATCAAGATAGATTATCAGAACGCGCAGGGCGAGCAGTCCAACTGTCTTACCATCGCAGATAAGTTTGTAAATGACGGTGTGGATCTGATCCTGGCGATTGCAACGCCGGCGGCCCAGGCGATGGCCAGCAAGACATCTACGATCCCGATTCTGGTGACGGCAGTTACGGATCCGGCCAGCTCCGGACTGGTGGACAGCAACGAGAAGCCCGGCGGCAACGTGTCCGGAACATCCGATCTGACACCGGTGAAGGAACAGATCGATCTCCTGCATGAGATTATCCCGGATGCGAAGAACGTAGGCATCCTCTACTGCTCTGCGGAGGATAATTCCAAGTTCCAGGCGAATCTGGCACTGGATGCCTTGAAAGCACTTAGCATGACAGGGGAAGAATATACCTTTTCTACCCTGGATGAGATTCAGACAGTGGTAGGCTCCATGAAGGGCAAGGTGGATGCCATCTATGTGCCCACCGACAATACAGCTGCAAACGGAATGGCGACCATATCCATGGTGGCTACAGAGGCAGGTCTTCCCGTAATCGTCGGTGAGAGCGGAATGGTGGACAACGGCGGATTGGCTACCTATGGTCTGAGTTATTTGAAGCTTGGCATCATGACCGGCAAGCAGGCTGCGTCTATCCTGAACGGAGAAGCAGAGACAGCTACTATGCCTATCGGCTATATTGGCTTGGAGGATTGCGAGTTCTCCTATAATGAGGAAACGGCGGCGGCTCTTGGCATTACCATCGATCCGTCGAAATTCAAATAAGAATGGAGATAAAGTAAAAAATGATACAAGGTATTCTATCAGCGCTTCCGGGTGCGGTTGCTCTGGGCATTCTCTATGGGATCATGGGGTTAGGTGTCTACATAACATATAAGATTCTGGATGTGGCGGATCTGACGGTGGATGGAAGCTTCGCGCTGGGCGGCAGCGTGTGTGCCGTCTGTATTGTCGGCGGCATGCACCCGCTTCTGGCAATTCTGGTGGCGCTTCTGACAGGCTGTGTTGCCGGAACAGTCACCGGTCTGCTTCACGCGCTGTTTGACATCCCGGCGATCCTGGCCGGAATTCTGACGCAGTATGCACTGTATTCCGTCAATCTGCGTATTATGGGGCGTTCCAACACGCCGCTGTTGAAGTATAAGACGCTTATGGATAAAGTGAACGGTTTGCTGCCGAAGGTAAAGAGCGCATATATCGCGTTGATCGTGGGCGGAATCGCCGTGATTCTGGTGATTGTTGTGCTGTACTGGTTTTTCGGAACAGAGGTAGGCAGTGAGATCCGTGCTACCGGAAATAACGAGGCCATGGTGCGGGCTTTGGGCGGCAATACGCGTCTGATGAAGGTGCTGGGTCTGGCTATCAGCAATGGCCTTGTGGCACTGTCGGGAGCTATGATCTGCCAGTACCAGGGCTATGCGGATGTCAATTCCGGACGAGGCATGATCGTGGTGGGACTGGCGGCCATTGTCATTGGAAATGTACTGTTGGGATTTTTCAAGTCCTTTGCCATGAAGATGGTGTCCGTAATTGTCGGTTCAATTATTTACCAGGTCGTGATCGCCTTGATCCTGCAGACCGGATTGGTGGAAACCACGGATACCAAGGGCTTTTCTGCGCTTATCGTAGCTATCGCGCTGGCAGTGCCGGTGCTGATCAGCCGCTATAAGAACAAGCCCCAGGTGGAAGAATAGGAGGGCTTTCAATATGTTGGAACTGAAAAATGTAAAAAAGACCTTCAACCGGGGTACCATCAACGAGAAGAAAGCATTGACAGGTGTGAACCTGAAACTGGAGCCGGGAGATTTCGTTACGGTGATCGGCGGAAACGGAGCCGGAAAGTCTACCATGCTCAATATGATCGCCGGTGTTTATCCCATTGATTCCGGTGCCATCATCATCGATGGAAAAAATGTGACGCGGCAGGCAGAGCATAAGCGTGCGGCTTATCTCGGCAGGGTGTTCCAGGATCCGATGATGGGAACCGCCGCAGATATGGAGATACAGGAAAATCTGGCCATGGCTTATCGCCGGGGAAAACGGCGTGGGCTGGGCTGGGGCGTTGGCAGAAGCGAGAAGGAGTTCTACCATGAAGCCCTGAAAATGCTGGATCTTGGACTGGAGAACCGGATGACCTCCAAGGTCGGTCTTCTGTCCGGCGGACAGCGTCAGGCGCTGACACTTCTTATGGCTACGATTCAGCAGCCGAAAGTGCTTCTCTTAGATGAACACACAGCGGCACTGGATCCCAAGACAGCGGCCAAGGTGCTGCAGCTGACAGAGGAACTGGTGGAGAAGAATCATCTCACCACGATGATGATCACCCATAACATGAAGGATGCGATCCGTCTGGGCAACCGTCTGGTTATGATGAATGAAGGAAAGATCATCTATGATGTCAGCGGTGAGACGAAGAAGGGACTTCACGTGTCGGATCTGTTGGCGAAGTTCGAGGAGGCCAGTGGCGGGGAATTTGCCAATGACAGAATGATCCTTGGGTAAGTGGGCATGTAACAGTTTAGACAGCGCCATTCGCAAAATAAAATCTTAAGAAAAATTTTATGGAATTCCTGTGGAATTCATGGTATTATGGCATAAGCCGGTTGATGTGAGAGTAAGACTGACCACACCGCCGGCTTTTGTGGTGTAGAAGAGTTTTGGAAGGGAATTTCATGAACAAGATTCTTCGATGGATGTTTGGATTGCTGCATATTCTGTATCCCAAGCGGTGTCCCGTCTGTGACCGGGTTCTTTATACCACGTTTCTTTCGGAGGAATATCCGGTCTGCGACGAATGCAGGGACCGGGTGGAGTATGTGGCAGAGCCTGTGTGCAAGAAATGTGGGAAGCCTATGACGGATCCGCGGGGAGAATACTGCGTGGACTGTACCAGACACGCGCATTCCTTCACCCAGGGAAAGGCGCTGTGGGTGTACAAGGGGTGTGTGAAGGAGTCTGTCTACCGCCTTAAGTACAGCAACCGCAGAGAATATGGAAAGGCGTACGCCCAGGAACTGGCAAGGCAGTATGGCAGATGGATTCTGCGCAAGAACGTGCAGGTCATCGTCCCGATTCCGCTGCACAGGAAGCGACAGCGGCAGCGCGGCTATAATCAGGCGGAAATCATTGCCCGCGAACTGGGGCGTCTGTTGGAACTTCCGGTTTGCCCGGATCTGCTTGTACGCTGTCTCTATACCAAGCCCCAGAAGGAGCTGGATGACAGGGAACGAAAGGCGAACCTGAAGAAAGCATTTCAGTTAAACCGGGATATCCGGGGACTGGAACGGGTACTTTTGGTGGATGATATCTATACCACCGGCAGCACTATGGACGGCGCCGCCAAGGTGCTGAAGCAGGCCGGAATCCGGGAAATTTATGCCATCAGTGTCAGTATTGGGCGGGGATACTGAGTAATATTTGCCTTAACAGGGATTATATGGTATAATCAAGGGAAGTGTGAAACACTTCCCGCTACCCAAACAGAGCGAAGCGGAGTTCGGGTTTCCCGAGAATGAAATAAAGAAGGAAGAGGTATCTATGCTGAACAAAGACAGGATCCGGCTTATGGCTAAGCTGGCAGCCTATGAGCAGGGACAGGGGAAAGAAGATGCGCCGATGGGCAAGTACCGGCGGAAGGATTATGTGATGCTCAAGATGATCCGTACATTTTTCTATGCAACCATAGCGTTTGCACTTCTGTTTCTGATGAATATACTTTATGATATGGAAGAGTGGTTCAGTGCGCTGTATCAGATGGAATACCGGGAATATATCATACGGATCGTGGCAGAGTATCTGCTCTTTCTGGTGTTTTTTGAGGTGGTTACCTGGTTTGTATACAATGCGCGTTACAAGAAGGGGTACCGGAACCAGAAGCTGTATCTAAGCAGGCTGCGGAAGGTAGAGAAGTTGTATGAGAGAGAAGAAAAGCTGCTTCCCATCGATGAATGGGAGGATTGAGCAGGAGGGCAGATATGACGAGAATGTTGGAAATAAGAGAAGGGCTGCGGAATTTCTACGGAAGGTATGAACTTTATATCAAGCCGGCCACCCGCTTTGTGCTGGCAATCGTCACATTTTTACTGATCAACGGAAATATTGGCTATATGGCGCGGCTGAAAAGCCCGGTAGTTGCCATTGGACTGGCGCTTTTGTGCACCTTCCTGCCGATAAATGCAACGGTGGTACTGGCGGCGCTGCTTGTGCTGGCGCATCTGTCGGCATTGTCACTGGAGGTGTGCATCGTTGCGTTGCTGTTGTTTCTGGTGATGTTTTTTATGTATTTTAAGTTCGCGCCAAAGGATGGCTATGTGGCGTTGCTGACGCCTGTGCTGGGAAGGCTTGGCATATCAGAGATCATGCCTACCGCTGTGGGACTGACTAAGCAGCCGTATTCCATCTTATCCATGGTGTGCGGCCTGATCATCTACTATTTTCTAAAAGGTGTGAAGCTTAATGAGAGCAGACTCGGTGCAGTGGATGATAAGGCAGGAGTTTCCAAGTTTACGATAGCCTTGCAGCAGATCGTACAGAATAAGGAATTGATTCTGGCTGTGATCGGATTTGTCGCTGCAGCACTTATTGTTTATCTGATCCGTCGGCAGTCGGCAGCTCATTCCTGGACCATTGCAGTGGTTGCCGGAAATGCCGCGAATTTCCTCATTCTTCTGGTGGGATGCTTTTGGACCAGGAATGCAGCAGGCATTTTATGGATATTCCTGGGAACAGCGGCAGCGGTGCTTGTGGGGCTTGCCATGGAATTCTTCCTGTTTCATCTGGATTATGCCCGTGTGGAGCAGGTGCAGTTTGAGGATGATGAGTATTATTATTACGTGAAGGCTGTGCCGAAGGTATTCTTGTCCGGCAAGGAGAAGCGGGTGAAGCAGATCAGCGGCGGAAAAGAGCAGGGAATCAGCAAGAAGCAGCTGGCTGATGAATTCGACATCGACCAGGATCTGCTGGATGACTAACAAGTTCAGCCAGAACGATATCAGGACGCTAAATCATGCTTGCATGAATTTAACGGACTGCATTCGGTCTGAGGGAACGCCCGATCATGAGCAAAGTTAGCTGCAGGGCAGCGAGAAAGAACCGAAGGTTCCTTTGCGAATGGCGTGAGCTGAACGGAACAAATACAAATAAGAATGCTAAAAGAAGGGAAGTGACAAGAAGATGGAAAATCTTCAGGGATTATGGGAGACATTCGCGAATAGATATCTGCATTGGCTGAAGCTGGATCTCCCAAAGCTGAATATGATTGACGTGGTGGAAATCATAATCATTTCCTTTTTGTTATATAAGATATTAGTTTTTATCAAGAATACCAGGGCGTGGTCGCTGCTTAAGGGGATCACGGTCATTCTTGTGTTTAGCCTGGTGGCGGCGCTCTTTCAGATGAATACGATCCTGTGGATCATAGCGAAGGCGTTCAATGTGGCGATGATGGCCATTATTGTGATCTTTCAGCCGGAGCTGCGAAGGGCACTGGAGTCCCTGGGGCGCAAGAATTTTCTGTCAGGAATCTTCAATTTTGATTCTCCCAAGAAGCAGGAGCGATTCAGCGACCGGACACTGGCGGAGATCGTGAAGGCTTCCTTTGAGATGGGAAAGGTGAAGACCGGGGCGCTGATCGCGGTGGAGCAGAACATGCCGCTGACGGAATACGAGCGGACAGGCATTACGCTGGACTCTGTATTATCCAGTCAACTGTTGATCAATATATTTGAACACAACACGCCGCTGCATGACGGCGCTGTTATTGTGCGCGGGGACAGGATTGTTTCGGCTACCTGTTATCTGCCCCTGTCGGACAATATGGAACTGAGCAAAGAATTAGGAACCAGGCATCGGGCAGCCGTCGGCTTGAGTGAGGCATCGGATGCTCTGGTGGTGGTGGTGTCCGAGGAGACGGGTGCTGTGTCCGTTGCCATCGGCGGAAAGCTGTTCCGCAATCTGGACGCTGAGAACCTGAAGCGGAAGCTGGGGTTTGTACAGAATAAATCCATTGACACGGATCGGTTCCGTTTGTGGAGAAGGAGGTCGAAGGATGTTTAAGAAGCGGCTCTCTCATCTGAATAGTAATATTGGCCTTAAGATATTGTCCGTACTGTTTGCGGTGATCTTGTGGCTGGCGGTAAATAATTACGACAACCCGGATATCACGCGGACTTTCCGTGTTCCTGTGTCCACGACCGAGGAGCAGGTGCTGATCAATATGGGCAAGGCCTATACCATAGACCCGGATACCAGTGTGGCGATCATCTCCGTGACCGGGCCGCGGAAAACGGTGGACGATTTTCAGACGTCTGATTTCAAGGCGACTGCGGATCTGAGCCAGCTCAGCGGCTACGAGGACGGAGTTCAGACAACGGATATCGTAGTCGAGGCAAGCAATACAACGGTTCAGGAGAAGATAGATAAGGATAAATGTGAAGTCAAATTGAACAAACTGGTGGGCGGAAAGGAGCAGCAGCTACGTGTTACCCTGGAGCCCAGAACAGACGAGCAGACGTATGTGGTGGGTGAAACCACGGGAACGCCGGCGGATGGCTACGCCATCGGGGATATATTTGTAAGCCCCAACCTGATCAAAGTGTCAGGACCGATGTCCGTTGTTTCACAGATCGATAAGATTGCTGCACCTGTCAATGTGGATAATCTGACAGCCGACTGCTCCGTGGATGCTTCTCTGGTAATGTATGACGCTGCGGGCAATGTGATCGAGGACTCCAAGATCACTCTGACCCCCAATGTGGTGACAGTAAATGTCCAGATCCTTGGGACCAAGACAGTCCCGGTAGAATGTGGAACCACAGGAACACCGGCGGAAGGCTATGTATTTGTAGAACTGGAGTATGCACCCAAAGAGGTTGTTATCAAGGGAAGTCCCTTTGTCCTCAACAATATCGATAAGATCACAATCCCGGCGGATACCATCAATCTGGCAGGCGCTACCGCTGATGTGGAGAACAGTATCGATATCACGCCGTACCTGGCGGATGCCGGTGTCTCTCTGGTGAAGCCGGAGGAAAACAGGATCGCCATAAAGGCCGTTGTCGAGAAGCTGGAGACAAAACAGTTGGAGCTGCCGGTCAGCGCCCTGACGGTTGAGAATCTTTCCGATAATTACGAAGTCACCTATGGCGCCACCGCTGTACCGGTGACCGTCCGGGGAAGAAGCAGAGATATATCCTCCCTTACGGCCAGTCATTTGAAGGGTACGATCAATCTGCGAAATCTGCAGCCCGGAACCTATAACGTAGTCGTAGTGATTGAGCTGGACGAAAAGTGCGAGGTGCTGGGAGAGATTACCGTGCAGGTGACCATTGCGGAAAAGAGTCAGGAATCGCCGGGCCATACCGGAGGCTCAGAGACCGGAGGCACGACGAATCCGTGAGAATAGATATGAGAATGGGAGGCTTATAGAATGGTAAGTCAAAAGGTTGTAATTAAGAATCCGACCGGTCTGCATCTGCGGCCGGCAGGAATCCTGTGCAAGGAGGCCATGCAGTTCAAGTCACTGATCACCTTCAAGTTCCGGGACACCACCGCCAACGCGAAAAGCGTCTTGAGTGTGCTGGGTGCATGCATCAAGTCCGGTGATGAGGTAGAATTCTTCTGTGACGGCGAAGACGAGGAGCTGGCGCTTGCCACCATTGTCGGAGCGATAGAGAGCGGGCTGGGGGAGTAGAGACGATGAAATATGATTATCTGATCGTAGGCGCAGGGCTGTTTGGCGCCGTGTTTTCCTGTGAGGCAGCGAAAAAGGGAAAGAAATGTCTTGTGATCGATAAGCGGGATCACATAGGCGGCAATATCTATACCTATGAGCAGGAAGGGATTCAGGTTCATAAGTATGGAGCACATATTTTTCATACCAGCAATGATCAGGTGTGGAATTATGTAAACCAACATGCGCGGTTTAATCGCTATACCAACAGCCCGGTAGCCAATTATAAGGGAGAACTGTACAGCATGCCCTTTAACATGTACACGTTCAATCGGATGTGGGGCGTTGTGACGCCCAAGGAGGCCAGAGAGGAGATTCAAAAGCAGGTAGCTGCAAGCAAGATCGACAACCCGCGCAATCTGGAGGAACAGGCGATCTCTCTGGTTGGCAAGGATATCTATCAGAAGCTTGTGAAGGGCTATACGGAGAAGCAGTGGGGCAAGTCAGCCACTGAGCTTCCGGCCTTTATCATCAAGCGGCTGCCGGTGCGCTTCACATATGACAACAATTACTTTAATGATCTCTATCAGGGAATCCCCATTGGCGGGTATACCGGGATGATCGCCTCCATGCTTCAGGGGATCGAGGTGCGATTGTCAGAGGATTTTCTGCAAAAAAGGGAAGAATACTTACAACTGGCAGACAAGGTGATCTACACCGGAATGCTGGATGCATATTTCGATCATTGCTTTGGAGAATTGGAATACCGCAGTCTCCGCTTTGAGACAAAGGTGCTGGATACAGATAACTACCAGGGAAATGCGGTGGTGAATTACACAGACCGGGAGACACCTTATACCAGGGTTATCGAGCATAAACACTTTGAGTTCGGAACACAGGAGAAAACGGTGGTAACCTGGGAGTATCCGGTTAACTGGAAGCCTGGGGACGAGCCTTATTATCCGATGAATGATGAGAAAAATAATCAGCTGTATCAGAAATATCGCAAGCTGGCGGACCAGGAAGCCAATGTGATATTTGGCGGCCGTCTGGGACAGTATAAGTATTACGATATGGATGATGTGGTAGAGCAGGCATTGCTGTGTGCGGAGCGAGAACTGGGGAAAGAGTAAGGATACTGTCGGCAAGGCAGGAATCTGGAATATATGAATATGGGTGCAATTCCCGGAAATGAGGAAGCTATGAAGAAGATATTAGTGACTGGCTGTAACGGACAGTTGGGAAGAGCGATCAACAAGGTATATCAGAACGATGAAGTAACGTTTGTCAATACGGATGTCGTGGAAGGGGACGGTGTTGTAGCCCTGGATATTACCAAGGTAGAAGCGGTGATGGCACTGGTCCGCAGGGAGAAGCCGGATGTTATCATCAACTGTGCGGCCCATACGAACGTGGACAAGTGTGAAGAACAGTGGGATCTGGCATATCAGATCAATGCGATCGGCCCCAGAAATCTTAGCATTGCGGCGAGAGAGGTCGGTGCTAAGCTGGTTCATGTGTCCACGGACTATGTGTTCGCGGGGGATGGTGACAGACCCTATACGGAATTCGATGATGTTGCCCCCAACAGTGCTTATGGAAAGACGAAGCTGGAAGGAGAGCGCTTCGTGCAGCAATTTGCAGATCGGTATTTTATTGTCCGCACAGCCTGGCTGTACGGCGATGGAAAGAATTTTGCAAAGACAATGCTGCGTCTGTCGGAAACTCATGATAAGGTCAGCGTGGTGTGCGACCAGATCGGCAGCCCCACCAGCGCCATGGAGCTTGCCAGAATGATTCGTTCTCTGGAGCCTACCGAGAATTACGGGTTGTTCCATGGAACCTGTGAAGGCTACTGCAGCTGGGCGGACTTCGCCAGCGAGGTATTCCGTCTGGCCGGAAAGAACACGGAGGTGGAGTATATCACTACCGAAGAGTATCAGCGGCGCAACCCGGCTTCCGCCAAGCGGCCGGCATATTCCGTCCTGGACAACTATATGCTGCGGCTGACTTCGGATTACCGGATGGCGGACTGGAAAGCAGCGATAAAGGAGTATATGGGGGAGGCGTAAGATGAGTTCAGAACCGTTGGTGAGCGTATGTATACCTGCTTACAACAGCAGTGCCTATATAGAGGAGACGATACGCTCTGTTATGGCGCAGGAATATCAGAATATCGAATTGATCGTAGTGGACGACAGATCCTCAGATGATACAGTGTGTATTGTGAAGCACCTACAGGAAGAGGATGACAGGATCAAGCTATTTGAGAACGAGAGTAATCTGGGAATGTCCGGAAACTGGAACAGGTGTCTGGAGCTGTGCCGAGGAGAGTTTGTGAAGCTTATTTGCGCGGATGACATACTTGAGCCAAATGCACTGGAAATAGAAGTGAAAGCACTGATGGAGCATCCAACAGTGAATTTAGCAGAAAGTGATACCAGGTTAGTAGATATCAATGGAAAAACCACGGGAGCCTTCAATCGTTATCACAAGAGTGGTGTTGTGGACGGGAAAAAGGTAGCTAAGACCTCGCTAATGTTAAATAATTTCTTTGGTGCACCTGTCAACAATATGATACGTCGATCTGTGTTGGAGAAAACGGGATATTTTGATCCGTCTTTTACCTATATCCTGGATTTTGATATGTGGGTTCGCATCGCCTGCACCGGGGATGTGTATATCATACATGAGCTGTTAAACCGCTTCCGGGTGAGGAATGATTCCAATACCGGGAATATGATTGGAAAGAAACAGGATGTCTACGTAGCTGAGCATAGAAAGCTTGTGGAGAAACATGCAGCGGCAGGGATTTTAAAAATCAGCCGTTTTGAAATCTGGTTGAGTGTATTGCTACGTAAGCTGCGAAATGTGATTATCTATTTTTACTTAAAGATTTTTGCAAAATAGGAGAATGGAATGAGAAAACTAGTGATCATCCCGGCTTATAATGAGGCGGGAAATATTGAAAAGACAGTCCGGGATATCATGGAGCACGCGATAGAATTTGATTATGTTATTATCAATGACTGCTCAAAGGATAACACCTTGGACATTTGCAGGCAGAAAGGGTTTCATGTAGTGAGTCTTCCGGTGAATCTGGGGATTGGAGGAGGCGTTCAGACAGGATATTTATACGCTTTCAGGAATGGATATGATGTCGCGGTACAGTTTGATGGAGATGGGCAGCATAATGCAAGCTACTTGAATGAAATGGCTGAAAAGTTGGAGCAGGACAATCTTGATATGGTGATTGGATCCCGGTATATCACGAAGGAAGGATTTCAGTCCAGCGGACTTCGGAGAGTGGGAATACGTTATTTTACATTCTTGATAAAGCTGGTAACTGGAAAGAAGATCACTGATCCAACCTCTGGAATGCGCATGGTAAATAAAAGAACGCTTGCAATGTTTGCAGAGGAGTATCCCAAGGATTATCCAGAACCGGAGAGCGTGACTACTCTGTTAAAACGGGGGATGAAAGTGGAGGAGATTCCGGTGATTATGAATGAGAGGGGCAGTGGAGTTTCTTCTATCTCAATGAAGAAATCAGTTTATTATATGGTGAAAGTTACATTGGCGGTGCTGATGGCAGCGATTCGCAGATAGGAGGAAGACGGTGAATTTAAGATTACAGATTATAGTGGGATTTTTTTTGGTTATTTCTTTAATTGTAATTGGTAATATGGTTCGAAAACGTAGGATGGAATTGAAGTATGCATTGGTGTGGTTTCTTGTAGGGAGTGTAACACTGGTCTTTGACATTTTTCCGCAACTGTTGAACTGGTTGGCTGGTCTGGTTGGAGTAGGCATCCCGGTAAATATGCTATTTTTTATGGGATTCGTCTTTTCTTTGCTGATCATTTTTTCTTTGAGTGTTTCTGTGTCAAGATTATCGGGAAAAGTGAAAAGGTTGACACAGGAGATGGCGCTTTTGGAAGAGAAGTTGAATGATTTGAGAGAATGACGGTTTGTGTTCAATAGCAGGAATTGAAAGAGGTAGAGATATGCCCAAAATAACGGTAGTAGTACCTGTCTACAATGCAGAAAAGTATCTAGAACGATGCCTTGAAAGTATAATGAGGCAAAGCTTTCAGGATTTTGAATTGATATGTATTAATGACTGTAGTTCGGATTCCAGTCAAAAAATCTTAGAGTGCTATGGAAAAAATTATCCAGATAAAGTGAAAGTGCTGGTGAATGAAATAAACCTTGGCCCAGGAAAAACAAAAAAACGGGGATTATTGCAAGCCCATGGAAGATATGTCATGTTCGTTGACAGTGATGACTATATCAAGGAGGATTATCTTGAAACATATTTTGCCTGTATGGAAAAGACGGATGTAGACATTGTAATAGGCGGCTATGTTCGTGATATAGATGGAAAATTGAAGGAGCATAAGGTATCGGAAAGCGTATGGAGTTTAGTTACTTATCCAACTGCCTGGGCTAAAATGTTTAAAAAGGATTTTCTGATAGATAACCATGTGGAGACGTCCGATATTCGCTATGTGGAAGATATTTATTTCAGCATGTCCGTTTACTATCATAATACCAGTTATGTAGTAATGGATTATGCGGGATATTACTATTATCTTAATCCAAAATCTATAACAGGCTCTATGAATTACGAAAAAGGACATGAAAGATTTGTGGCAGATGTTTTTCGTGAGTTTATGCAAAAATATGATTTGCAAAAATTGTCGGAAGAAAAGCGAAGGGTAATAGAGTACACTTACATTGCTAATATGATTAATGCATTGATTACTTATGGACATGGTGGCGGTGTGAGACGAATGCGGGAAAAGTATAGCTTTTGGATGAAGGATATGATGGATAAGTTTCCAGACTACAGGAATAACCCATTTGTGGGAATTTGCAAACCATCTGGGCAGACAGTTAAGATTAGATTGAGTGTTGGGATTATTATGGGGTTAAAGAAAGTACATCTGGACAAATTACTATTGTATATTATTTCACTGATCTAAGAAAAAATGAAATAAGAGATATGTTTTGGAGAATGATGTATGGAGTTAAATTGTAATGGTTAAGATATCAGTGATTGTTCCAGTTTACAATGTGGAAAAGTATCTGAAACGTTGTCTGGACAGTATTGTAAATCAAACATGCCAGGATTTCGAAATTATCTGTGTTAATGATTGCGCAACGGATAACAGTACAGAAATAATTGACAGGTATGTGAAGAATTATCATGATAAAATCAAGAAAATTGATAACAAAGATAATTTGGGGCCTGGTGCATCAAGGGACAAAGGGATACAAGCGGCAGAAGGAGAATATATTGCTTTTTTTGATAGCGATGATTATGTGAAGTCGGATTATTTGGAGACATACGTGCAGGAGGCGGAAAGAAGCGGGGCAGATATTGTTTTGGGTGGGTATGTCAGGGCGGTTGGGTGTAAAGAGACTATAATTGCCGTCAAGGATACGTCGTATACCCCTTGGCTTTATCCGGCATTATGGATGCGATTGTATCGAAGTAGTTTTTTGAAAGAACACCGCCTGGGTTTCAGGGGATTTCGGATATATGAAGATAATTTTTTTAATTATCGATGTATGTTGGAAGCAGCAAGGGTCTCAATAATCGATTACTGCGGATATTATTATGGGTGTAATCCAACATCGATTACTAAATCAAAGAATGGTATGATAAAATATCAGCAATTTGCAGACAATTGTCAGGAAGTCTACGAGGAATACTGCGACAGCCCAACTTTTCAATTGAACCATGATATTCTGGAATATGCTTGGTTATCAGCGATGCTGAGTTGTATGTTGGTGCAGAGTCGGCATAATGGAAAAGATATTGCTTACCGTATGTATCAGGACTATCGGGAGCGGCTACAGAAAATGTTTCCAGACTATAAGAAAAATAGATTTATTGGGGTTCGAAAGCTAAAAGAAGGACCAAAGAAAGAAAGGTATGCAACGGCAATGTTTATTTTTGCAGAAAAGATCGGTTTGGGGAAAATGCTGATGAGATTGATCTCACGGTAGGATTTGTAAAAATTCAAATGGAGACCAGCTATGGAAAAATGGAAACATATACTCGCAGTAAAAAAGGTCGAAATACATAAATTATATCTAATCATTGCGGTTGTATTAGGAATCGTATATTGTGCGTTGTTGCCTCCGTATGTAGTGCCAGATGAACTTGCGCATTTTCAGGAAAGCTATGATGTGTCCAATTTTATTCTGGGCACTGGAAAGGCGGAATCAGGGCAGGTTTATATGAGAGTTTGTGATGTTGATACACCATTTTGGACCCATCCAACGGCAGAAACCTATCAGGCGATCGGCAAAAGCGTATTTCGATTATGTAAGGATGATACGATTGTAAAGGTAAAACGTGAGAGTGATGACAGTAATAGTATCTGCTATATCGTACCAGGGATTGGACTTACAGTAGGAAGAATTTTACGGTTAGGAGCGGTTTTAACTTTTTGGCTGGCCAGATGGTGCAATTATATTGTTTTTGTACTCTTGATTTATTGGAGCCTGAAGAAGATACCCATTGGAAAAAACTGTGTTCTTATTTTTTCTATGCTGCCAATGGTAATGCAGCAGGCGATGAGCGTGTCCTATGACTGTATCACAAATGGAGTGGCAGTTTTTTTGATTGCCCAGTGTCTGTATATGGTTTTTAAGGAAGATAAAATCCACTGGAAAGATTTGCTGTTGTATGGGATTCTTGCTGCAGTGCTGGCGGGGATAAAGGGCGGTGTATATCTGCCGATATGTGGTTTGGCTCTTATGATTCCGATGAAAAAGTTTTCCAGCAAAAGGCGATATTTCCTGTCTGCCGGAATTATTCTGGCTGTGATTATTGTATCATTTCTTGTTCCAAACTATAGTATACTGCGTTCTGTAATGACAAAGAACTCTGATAGCGCATATGTTGTGGAGGCGGAGATTCAGGAAGCGGAGGAGGATTCGTCAAAAGAGGCATTTATTACTGGCAACGAACAACATTATTCCATTTCAGATATTATAAGCAATCCGAAGCATTACATGAAGGTGATGCTGTCTACAGCCAAAGAATATGGGGATTTTTATCTTCAGAGTATGCTGGGCGGTACGCTTGGATGGCTGGATATAGAGGTTCCGTGGTGGATTCTTTTCGGATTCTCTGCGCTGTTGCTGTTTTCAGTAATTGAACCAAATGGTATGGTTTTATCCTTTAAGCAGAAGCTCTGGATGATAGTTGTTTTTGGCAGCGTGGTGGTACTTGTTTTGACGGTTATGTATATTTCATGGACACCGGTGGATTATCCACTGGTGCTTGGCGTGCAAGGACGATATTTCCTTCCGGGACTTTTGCTTTTGCCCTTAGCGTTTAAGAATCGGACGATTCTGGCAAAACGGGATATTCGGTCAGTCTTGGTAACTGTTGCAATGTGTCTGCAAGTGTGTACATGGTTTTTTGTGTTGAAGTCGGTATGGTCGTAAAGTATTGCTACAGTGTAAAAGGAATAGTGAATAAGACCTCCGGGGGATGGCACTGTTACAGTGCCATCCCCCGGAGGTCTTATTCATGACAATAGAAAGATCGCGAAGCGTGGTTTCTATTGTTGTTCCAGCAATTTGGCATATGTTGCTTCCGCATTCAATAAGAAGTCATAGGTTCGGACATATTGCTTTTCTTCATCGGACAGAGCGTTATATGCTGCTCTTGCAGTATCAATGCGAGATTTGCTGTCCAAGGTTATTTCATTGCCAATATCCAGAATCTGGTATGTTACAACATCGGCGGCTGTTTGCTTCCAATACTTGTCGCTTTCTGTCCCCTCGAGTTTATAAACAAAAACGGGGTCACCGGTTTTGATATTATTGAAAATTGTTTCTGCGGAACTACGTGGCAGATTGACACAGCCATGAGAACCGGTATATAAATAATAGTTTCCGCCAAAATCGCTTTTCCATGAGGCATCATGCATCCCGATATTACCATTAAATGGCATCCAGAAATCTACCGGAGATGCATAATCCCTACCCCGCAGAACAGCTCCTCTTTGCGTATATGTAATGGAAAAGGCTCCGGGGGGCGTGATATTTCCGGTTTCGACGTTACCGGATATCAGATCGCTTTCCAGAATCATAGCTCCGTCCTTATAGAAATACAAGTGCTGCGCAGTCAGGTTGATCTCGACATATGTATCACCGTAATCCTTCTCGTCAAAGCTCTTGGCTTTCTTACTGTAGGAAGGCTCTCTGGTGATTACCGCACCGTTTTTGATGTTCTCTATAAGAGCCGTTACCTCTTCTGACTGATTTATCTGCCAGCCATACTTGTTGTTTTTCAGCTGTACAGTGGGACCATAGGTGGTGGTGAAGCTTCTTGTCTTGCCGTAGGTATCGTATTTGCCGGCAAGCCCTTTGATATAGGCGGCAGCCTGTGCTTCATCCACAACGAACTGGTTATCCTCTGTAAGGCTCAGCCAACTGTGGATGGCAGTACCGTTTAAGGTCTCTGTATTGTTTCCAATCTTATATGTGACAGCCGTTTTAATAGCGGTATTTAACTGTGCAAGAGCTGTCTTAAGAGCTTCGTCCTCAGAGGTTACTTTTGGCTGTACATAACAATTTGCCTCATCCAAAGACAGCTTTTCCTGCAGATTGATGATATTGGAATGAAGCGCTTCCGCCAAGGCAGATGTATCAATCTGCGCACCAGCTTCCTCCGGTATGATCGAGTAACCCTTTCCGTCTATATAGTCGGATATGTGTGCATCTACAGGTTTGTGGCTGTCGGATTCCTTTACACACTGCAGATTTCCTACAATGTTTTGAAGCTTTCCTTCATCGTAAGAAACCATGGTTCCCAGCTCGATTGTTGTTTTGCGGAACAGAGAAGCGGGCCATTTAAATCCGCTGCGGGAAGCCAGTTCCTTCTCCAGGCTGCCATCGAATATGGGCTGCAGGTCTATCTCGGAGCCTTTTATGGTTTCATGTTTCTCGTTCCGATCGGTTAACTCCAGCTGATACGGATCGATTGTTTCAGAAATGAGAAGCTTCACTTCTGCAACTGTTTTCCTGGAACAGTCAATGCCGTTGATCGTCGTCCGGAACGGAAAGCGTTTGTTGAAATAGAAGCTTACAGTCACATAGATGACTGCCAGCAGAGCAACTGCCAGAACCGCTATCAGAATGGCAAGTTGTTTCCTATTCAGTTTCCCTTGTGTTCGCATGCATAAATCCTCCAAAAAAGATAAATATAACCTTATTATAAAGAAATATCGAAAATTGTCAATAAATGGAAGAGCTTCTTAAGATTTTTTAAGATTGCACTGCAAGCTTGCATGGTTTGGAAAAGAATGGTATACTAACGAAAGACATTAATTATTGAAGGAGGTACTCTGACGTGAGAACCTATTTAGTAACCGGAGGCGCCGGATTCATCGGCTCCAATTATATTCATTACATGTTTCGTAAGTACGACAACGAGATCCGTATCATCAACGTAGACAAGCTGACGTATGCGGGCAATCTGGAGAATTTAAAGGATATTGAGAATCGGGACAATTATTCCTTTGTAAAAGCGGATATCTGCGATAAGGAAGCGATCCGGAAGATTTTTGCAGAGAATGATATTGATCGTGTGGTTCATTTTGCAGCAGAAAGCCATGTAGACCGCAGCATCAAGAACCCGGAAGTGTTTGTGCAGACTAATGTGCTGGGCACAGCTGTGATGCTGAACTGTGCCAAGGAAGCCTGGGAGCTGCCGGACGGAAGCTTCAAGGAGGGAAAGAAGTTCCTGCACGTTTCCACGGATGAGGTGTACGGCTCCCTGCCGGATGATGAGAATGCGTTCTTCTATGAGACGTCCCCCTATGATCCGCACAGTCCGTATTCCGCCAGCAAGGCCAGCTCGGACTTCCTGGTGAAGGCTTATATTGACACCTACAAGTTTCCGGCGAATATCACGAACTGCTCTAACAATTACGGACCTTATCAGTTCCCGGAGAAGCTGATTCCGTTGATCATCAACAATGCGCTGCAGGGCAAGAAGCTTCCGGTATACGGGGACGGCAAGAATGTCCGTGACTGGCTGTACGTAGATGATCATGCCAAGGGAATCGATATGGTACAGGAGAAGGGCAGACTGGGACAGACCTATAATATCGGCGGACACAACGAGAAGCAGAATATTGAGATCATTAATATCATCATTGAGACATTGCAGGAGATGCTGCCGGATGGCGATCCGAGAAAGGCTCTGGTGAGCACGGATCTTATCACGTATGTGGAGGATCGCAAGGGGCATGACAGACGCTATGCCATCGCGCCGGACAAGATCAAAGCAGAGATCGGCTGGGAGCCTGAGACCATGTTCAAAGAGGGAATCCGCAAGACCATCGCATGGTTCTTCGAGCATGAGGATTGGATGAAGAATGTTACAAGCGGTGACTATCAGAAGTACTATGAGGATATGTACCGGAACCGGTAAGTGATGTGGAAGAGGACTGATTGGATGAAACTGTTATATAGATTTTTGGTGGAAACAAAAAATGTAGAGAGAGCTTCGTTTCTTTGGAACATGATAGCCTATACCAGCAACTCCTTTCAGTCCATGGTATTATTGATGCTCATAACAAGGCAAGGAGACTTGGAAGGAGCAGCCATTTTCTCCATCGCATTTACCGTTGCAAGTATGCTTTCTTATATAGGGAAGTATTCTGTCCGTCACTATCAGGTTTCAGATGTGGAACGTGAGTATACATATGGTGAATATGTGTACATGAGAAAAAAGACGGTACTGGCAATGCTTTTGGTGACAATTGTTTATCTCGCATATTGTTGGCTATATAAGGATTATTCGCTCTATAAGACGGCGTGTGTGCTTCTTATGGTCGGATACCGCCTTCTGGAATCTGCGGAAGATGTCTTTCACGGAGATCTGCAGTTGAATCAGAGACTGGATATTGCTTCCAAAATATGGGCACTCCGTACACTGACTTATATTGTGAGTTTTATTGCCTTGTATTGGATGACAAAGAATATTTTAGTGGCTTTGACTGGTAGCCTGCTAATTTCCATTCTGTTGTTTTTTTTCTTGAATCATCTGGTCTCGGATATTTTCCCAAGAAAGATGGCATGCCAGAAGAAAAACGTGGTGAGGTTATTGAAAGCCTGTTTTCCTATTGCAGTCAGCACTTTTATCATGGTATATATCAGCAATTCACCAAAGTATGCGGTGGATGCTGTGCTGACGAGCGAGGAGCAGGCTTGCTTTAATATTGTGTTTATGCCGGTATTTGTTATAACTTTGTTGGGAAGCTATATTTATAATCCGTTAGTAAGCAGGATGGCGAACTTCTGGAGGGAAGGAAAGAAGGAAGAGTTAAGGCAGTTGATGCTGCAAAAGATTATGATTATTATACTCTTTTCAGCAATCGTGATAGTGGGTGGAGGGTTGCTTGGAATTCGGATATTAGAGTTGTTGTATAAGGTAGCTCTCAAACGTTACGAGTGGGAATTTGTATTCTTGATGGTTGCTGGGGGACTGCTGGCAGTGTTTAATTTTTTAGTTGTTATTGCAACGGTCATGCGGAAACAAAAAATCTTATTGTATATATCGGTTATATCCGCACTTGCATTTGCGATAGGGAACAAAAGAATGTTAATGCTTGCAGGGGTAAGAGGTATGTGTGAATATTATGCAGCCGTAATGGCTATCATGACAATAATTACACTGATCTTGGTTTCATCAAATCTTAAACATTGTAAACTTGAATGATTTTGTTATTAATGGTATAATTAACCAACCATTTGCAAAGAAAATAAATATGAGATAAAAATCAGGAGGGCACACCTAATGAAAGGAATCATATTAGCCGGAGGCTCCGGCACAAGATTATATCCATTGACGAAAGCAATTTCCAAGCAGATCATGCCGGTGTATGATAAGCCGATGATCTACTATCCGCTGTCAACGTTGATGCTGGCCGGAATCCGGGAGATATTGATCATATCTACACCAAGAGATTTGCCGGTATTTGAGGAATTGCTTGGTGATGGCAGTCAGTTGGGAATGAAGTTTGAGTATGCTATTCAGGAGAAGCCGAGAGGATTGGCGGATGCATTCCTTGTTGGCGAGCAGTTTATCGGAAAGGATGCGGTAGCGCTCGTTCTGGGAGACAATATATTCTACGGACAGAGCTTCTCCAGAGTATTGAAGAGTGCAGCGGAGCGGACGGAGAGTCAGCCGGGAGCAACTATCTTTGGATATTATGTGAAGGATCCCAGGGAATATGGTGTGGTAGAGTTTGATGAAGAGGGAACGGCCATTTCTATCGAGGAGAAGCCGGAGCATCCCAAGTCTAACTATGCTGTGCCGGGACTGTATTTCTATGACAATGACGTAGTGGAGATTGCCAAAAATGTGAAGCCCTCTGCGCGCGGAGAGATAGAGATTACCAGCGTCAATAATGAGTATCTGAGACGTGGGAGCCTGAAGGTTGAGACTTTGGGACGTGGATTTGCATGGCTGGATACCGGAAATCATGATATGCTGCTGGCAGCGGCAGACTTCGTATCAGCATTCCAGAAACGTCAGGGCCTTTATATTTCCTGCATTGAGGAGATTGCATACAAGCGTGGCTTTATCGACGCAGAACAGCTGCGGAAGCTGGCGGAGCCGTTGCTGAAGACCGAGTATGGACAATATCTGCTGGATGTTGCCAACGGACTGTAATATGTGTTATAGTATGGTGCGACTATAATAGGATCAGGAGATAGAAAATGGGAAAGATTAAAGTGACAGAAGACTGCAATGGAATCAAAGGATTGCGGGTGATCGAGCCAACGGTATTTGGCGATGAACGCGGATATTTTATGGAAACCTATAATTATAATGACTTTAAGGCAGCAGGGATTGACTGTGAATTTGTGCAGGATAATCAGTCTGCATCTAAGAAGGGCGTGCTTCGTGGCCTGCATTTCCAGATCAATTATCCCCAGGACAAGCTGGTTCGGGTAGTAAATGGGGAAGTGTATGATGTGGCGGTAGACCTGCGGGAGGGTTCAGGGACCTTTGGCAAATGGTTTGGAGTCGTGCTTTCTGCTGAGAATAAGAAGCAATTTTTCATCCCGAAGGGATTTGCCCATGGCTTTGTGGTACTGTCCGATTACGCAGAGTTCTGCTACAAGGTGACAGATTTTTACCATCCCAATGACGAGGGAGGCCTGCTATGGAAGGATCCGGAGATCGGCGTGGAATGGCCCATGCCGGAAGGGATGACAGAAGCAGACCTGACATTGTCAGATAAGGATATGAAGTGGGGCGGAATAAAGGAGTATACGGCGAACAGAAGCAACAAGTAAGTCTGTACGCTTAAATTGTGAGGTTTGAGAGAAGAAAATGTCAAAAATAAAAGCGTTTTTAAGCCTGCCGATCGAGATATATCACAGTCGGAAACTGGTTTTCAGCTTGGCAAAGAATGATTTTAAAACAAGATACGCAGGCTCTTACCTGGGTATTTTCTGGGCGTTTGTACAACCAATCGTTACTGTGCTGGTGTATTGGCTTGTGTTTGAAAAGGGATTAAAGGCTGGAGTCATGAATACAAAAGCAGGGATAGATGTGCCCTTTGTATTGTGGCTGGTTGCCGGAATCGTACCGTGGTTTTACTTTTCGGACGCGCTGAATGGAGCAACCAGTGCATTGCTGGAATATGCATATCTGGTGAAGAAGGTGGTCTTTAAGATAAGTATCCTTCCAATCGTAAAGATGGTATCAGCACTGTTTGTGCACCTGTTTTTTATTGCGTTTACATTAGTGCTGTTTGCAGCCTATGGACATTTCCCGGATTTATATACCCTACAGGTGTTATATTACTCCCTTGCCATGTTTTTAATGGTATTAGGGTTGGCATACGCGACCTGCGCTATTGTTGTTTTCTTCCGCGACCTGACTCAGATTATCAATATCGCATTGCAGATCGGAGTATGGGTAACCCCTATCATGTGGAATATTGACACTATGGAACTGCCGCCGATATTGCTTCGGATATTTAAGCTGAATCCCATGTATTATATTGTCGCCGGATATCGGGAGGCATTGATCAGTAAGGTATGGTTTTTTGAACATCCTGGGCTGACGGTATATTTTTGGGTAGCGACAGTCGCGTTGTTTTGTTTCGGTTCTATTATTTTTAAGCGGCTGAAGGTTCACTTCGCAGATGTATTGTAGAAAGGCAGAGCAAATGAGTGAAATTGCAATAAACGTGCAGGGAGTCAGCAAGATTTATAAATTATATGATAAACCGATAGATCGCCTGAAGGAGTCTCTGGGATTGTCACGGAAAAGAAAATATAGAGAGCATTATGCTCTGCAGGATATTTCTTTCAGTGTGGAAAAAGGGGAAACAATCGGCATTATTGGTACAAATGGCTCCGGAAAGTCCACATTATTGAAGATTATTACCGGCGTACTGAATCCGACAATGGGAAGCCTTTCTATCAATGGCCGGATTTCTGCATTGCTGGAGCTGGGAGCCGGTTTTAATATGGATTACACCGGGATAGAAAATGTATATTTAAATGGAACGATGATGGGCTTTTCCAGAGAGGAAATAGATGCAAAGTTGCAGGATATTCTGGATTTTGCGGATATCGGGGATTTTGTGAAACAGCCCGTAAAAATGTATTCCAGCGGAATGTTTGTACGCCTGGCATTTGCTGTTGCCATCAATATCGAACCGGAGATATTGATCGTAGACGAAGCATTATCTGTCGGAGATGTGTTCTTTCAGGCGAAGTGTTTTAAGAAGTTTGAAGAATTTAAGGAACAGGGAAAGACGATTCTTCTTGTTTCTCATGATATGGGGAGCATACAGAAGTACTGTGATAGAGTGATTCTGCTGAATAAAGGAAAGGTGCTGGCGATAGATGAATCCAGAAAAGTTGTGGATCTCTATAAAAAGGTGCTGGTGAATCAATACGATGCGGAGGAGAAAAGCGCTGCAGCAGAAGGCGTATCAGCATCAGAGCAGACAGTACCAGAACAGACAGCATACTGGAAAGCAAACTTTGCAATTAATCCCAAGCTTATTGAGTATGGGGAAAAGCAGGCAGAGATTGTTGACTATGCGATTGTGGACGAGCAGGGAAGGTTTTCAAATCTGATTGAAAGCAACAGAGAATTTACACTGAAATTCAAAATTGTTTTTCATGAAAATGTGAAAGACCCTATTTTTGCTTTTACCATAAAAAATGTACAGGGAACAGAAATTACAGGGACAAATACGATGTACGAAGGAACAGATATACAGACTCCGGAGGTCGGTGAAACGATGGTGGTATCTTTTAAGCAAAAGGTGTCCCTGCGCAATGGAGAGTATTTGATCTCTCTTGGATGTACTGGCTATCGGAATGGAGAATTCGTGGTATATCACCGATTGTACGATGTACTAAACCTCACTGCGATTGCCAAGAAGGACACGGTCGGATTCTTCGATATGAACTCAGAAGTGACCGTGATGTCTAATGGAAAGGGGTAGGGGTATGCACGAGTATATTGGCTGTGTAGATTTGAATCTGGATTATTATGAGGGCAGTGATACCTATACGGATGGAATTGTTGAAGATCAGATATTAGAGATTGTAAAAACCATCCCGAAAGAGGATTATCATTATGTTATAGAGGAACGTGCGGACTGGTCCATCCTGTATCACTTGTCTGAAATAAGAGAGAACATCGTGAACTGGATCGATTTTGACGGTTCAGAAAGCGTTTTGGAAATCGGGTCAGGATGCGGAGCAATCACAGGAATATTGGCGCAGAAATGTCATGATGTCACGTGCATTGACCTGTCTCATAAGAGAAGCTCAATCAATGCATATCGCAATAAAGAGAAAGAAAACATTGAGATTTTAGTCGGAAATTTTGAAAAGATTTACGATAAGCTGGAAAAAAAATATGATGTGATCACTTTGATCGGTGTTTTCGAGTATGCACAGTGCTACATTGCGGCGGAAAAACCGTTCCATGAATTCCTGAATATGATCAAAACACTGCTGAAGGAGAATGGCAAATTGATCATTGCCATTGAGAATCAGTTTGGCTTAAAATACTGGGCTGGGTGTCAGGAGGATCATATACGCGAGGTATTCAGCGGCCTGGAAGGCTATCGGAATACGAATCGTGTGAGAACCTTTTCAAGAACAAAATTGGAACAGATTCTGGGGGAAACCGGTTTTGCACATACACAGTTTTTTTACCCGTATCCCGATTATAAATTCCCAACGGTGATATATTCGGATGATTATTTGCCGCGTGCGGGGGCACTGAACAACAATATGCGGAATATGGATGGTGACAGAATGTATTTGTTTGATGAGAGTATGGTTTATGATGGTCTCATCGATAGCAATATGTTTCCGTTTTTTTCGAATTCTTTTTTGGTTATTGCAGAAAGGTAAAAAGCATGGAAAGAATTATTTTTTCAAAGATATCAAATGACAGGGATAAGAAATACCGCATTATTACGAAAATAATGGCAGATGAGGCAGGAAATTATAGGGTATATAAAACTGCAGGAAGTGATGCGGCAAAGGGACATATCTGTGCTATTTATCATAATTATGAACTTTTAAGCCGGAAATATGCACACACTGACATGAAGTTGGCCCAGGTGACACTGCAGAAGAATGAAGTATTAGAACTGCAATATATATCCGGAAAAAGCTACGAGCAATATCTCGATGAGCTGCTGGAGCAAGGAAAAAAGGAAGAGTGTATACTTGTACTGCGAAAATTCATTGACTTGGTCTGCGGGGAAACAAAAGAAGGATTCGAGGCAACGGAAGCGTTTTGCAATGTTTTTGGGAAAAATAAATATAATCATACATGGGAGTCTGTTTATGGAATTGACGTTGACAGTTTGCTGTCGAATGTTATCTATAAAGACGGTGCATGGTATATGTATGATTATGAATGGGTGTTTGATTTCGCAATTCCGGTAAAATATATGGTGTACCGTATCTTAAATTATTTCATGACAACAGGAAAGCGGATCGGGGCGCTTCAGGGTAGAATATATGAAGGATTTGGGATAACAGAAGAAGAGAAGGTGATATTCCGGAGTATGGAGGATTCTTTTCAGAAATATATCGAAGGGGGGCAGGAGGGGATCTGGAAACTGTATACCAGAATACATGGGCAAGTAGTAAATGTGAACCGGCTGTATCATTCCTATTGTTGTAAACACATACAGCAGGTGTTTTTTGACCGTGGAAATGGGTTTAACGAAAAAAATTCAAGAACGTTTGTCGTGGATGCGAATGAGAAGAATAGCTATGCTTATGAAATAGATGTGCCGGATGGGACTGTCAGTGTTCGTCTGGATCCCGCGGCGAGTATGTGTATTTTGCACATAGAGACAGTCAAAGATGAGCTGGGCAATGACTTGAACTATGATACGAATGGCTGGGATCTTGAGGGAGGAATGATGGTTTTCCTTCACAATGATCCGCAGATTATAATGCACTTTTCAGAGAGCGTTAGAAAGATTTCGCTGCAATACAGATTAGTATTTATTGATTGTGAGAATGAGGATTATTCACGGGTCATCGAAAAGAAGATAGAGGCGATGAAACAGGAAAAAGAGGCTTATTATAATGCTTGTGTGCAGAAAGACAAGGTTTTAGAGCAGATATTTAATTCGAAAAGATGGAAGCTGTTGAGCTTATTTTCCAGAAAATAAAGGGGAACATTGATGAAAAAAGTATTAAATAGCTGGATGGAGAAACATTTTCTCAAACAGATAGAAAATCAAGATCAATATGAAAAATGGATTAAGAGCATAGAGGAGCAGAACGATACGTGCGAGAAATTGGACTATCAACCCCAAATATCCATCCTTGTTCCAGTATACAATGTATTGGATAAGCATTTGATTCCATGTATTGAATCCGTATTGAATCAAACATACGACAATTGGGAACTCTGCATGGCAGACGATTGTTCTACTTGGAAAAATGTGAGGAAGACGCTGCGAAAGTATGAACATAATGAAAAAATAAAAGTGGTATACCGAAAGGAAAACGGGCATATTTCCCGATGCACGAATTCAGCGTTAGAGATTGCGACAGGAGAATTTATTGCTTTTTTAGACTGCGATGATGTGCTGGCACCGAATGCATTGTATGAAGTTGCAAAGATGTTGAATGAAAATCGGAATCTTGACTTTATATACAGTGATGAGGATAAACTGACGGAGGATGGAAAGCGAAGACACACTCCATTTTTCAAACCAGATTGGTCGCCGGACACATTTATGTCCTTGATGTATACAAATCATCTTGGTGTGTATCGGAAGAGCATTGCAGAAGCAATAGAAGGACTGCGCCCAGAACTGAACGGCGCGCAGGATTATGATTTTACATTGCGCTTTATGGAGCATACGGATAACAACCGGGTGGGACATATCGATAAAATTCTCTATCATTGGAGAGAACGGGGGGAATCGGCAGCCTCTAATCCGGAGGCAAAGCCCTATGCCTTAGAGGCAGCAAAAAGGGCAAAAGAAGAAGTGCTGCTTCGGAGAAACTGTAAGGGACGCGTGGAATATGTAGATGATGTATACCAATATCGCATCGTATATGAAGCACCGAAAGGGGCTGTTGTTAGTATTATTATACCGTCAAAGGACAATACAGATTTACTGTTTCAGTGCATAACATCCATTATTCGTTATACAGAATATGAAAATTATGAAATTATTATTGTGGATAATGGAAGCTCGGATGAAAACCGCGACAAAATAGAGGCATTCATAACAGGAAAGAATATAAAATATTGTTATGAGAAAATGGATTTTAATTTTTCGCGAATGTGCAATATGGGAGCAGATAATGCGAAGGGCGATTATCTGTTGTTTTTGAATGACGATATAGAGATTACAAGTAGAGGATGGCTTACCAGAATGCTTGGACAGGCAGCACTTCCGTATGTGGGCGGTGTTGGAGCTAAATTGTTGTATCCGGATTCCGATCTGATCCAGCATATTGGAATCATAAATCTGGAGGTCGGGCCGTCCCATTGCTTGTGTGGTTTTCATGACAGTGAGTTATACTATTTTTGTCGAAACCGCTTGGAGTATAATTATTTGGCTGTTACAGCTGCGTGTCTTATGGTTCAAAAGAAGAAATTTTACGAAGTGAATTGCTTTGAGGAAGGACTTCCGGTAGCATATAATGATGTGGAACTTGGATTTAAATTATATGAAGCCGGATATTATAATGTAGTTCGAAATGATGTTGTATTATATCATCATGAATCTGCAAGCCGCGGTCTGGATTTCGAGGATGAAAAGAAGATGAAGCGGTTGATACGAGAGAGGGAGGAACTATATAAGTTACATCCTCGATTTAAAGGAAAAGATCCGTTTTATAACAGAAATCTGGCTCCGAATAAAGTAGACTTTTCTTGTAGAGATATTGCCGAGACGCCCAGGAATAACCGGAAAAAGGAGGGATGGGAGCAACCGGTAAAAGAAGCGCATGATATAGCTATCACTATCGACCGTATTCAGGAGAACGAAACGATTTTTATAAATGGCTGGTTTTACTGGAAAAATGCAGTCTTGACGAATTTCGGAAAAGTATATTTGGCACTAAGAAATGAACGTCAGCAGGTATTTTATTTTGATGTAAACAGAATGATGAGAAAAGATGTTGCTGAGGCTTTGGGGAATGGGGCGTATAATGTTGGTTTTGCATGCAGGATATCATATGAGGATCTGAGATTGAACGAGGAAAGTTATCAGATCGGCATAGTGGTAGAGATACCGTGGCTGAATACCAGACGCATGAACTGGAGTTTGCAGACGTTGGAGAAAGTATCGGATGATTTTTATAAGGAAGATGTGTAAATTGCTTTGTGGTATAATCTTGAATGTAGTGTACAGGTGAGAGATATCGACAGGGACGATTAAAGGATAGGGAGACGCATTATCAATGAAAGAAAAGAAAAAAGCAGGAATCATAGTAAAGAAAATAGTTGTTTTATGTATTTGTTCTTTGATAGTATCTGTCGGAGTCGCTTTTTTTTTGACAGGGCATTTCTGGGATTTTACAAATATAAGAAATAATTTAGCGAATTTGCGGATTTGGACAGCTCTTAACAGAGCATATATATTGTTTTTTATTTTGGTCTTTGGCGGTTTGCATTTTATTATTCCTGTTAATCAGATGTATGATTGGATATTTGCAAAGAGGTGGCTATTAGGGATAGCTTTGCTGCTGTTTTTAACGCTTAATCGTTATCATGGGGACTCTATAGAGTACTATACGAATGTTATCCAGCCGGGGACGAGCACGGAAGCATCACATCCTATTTTGGGAAAAACAAGAAACATTCGCTCAGATGAATTTATAGTAACAACATCATCTATCTTGGCTGCAACATATGGGGAATCACCATATGGTAAATATAACCATATTATGCGCGGAACTGATACTCTGAATATTATAAACGGAGTATACTTGGGATATGCTACACTGGGGTATACTCCACAGGAGTTGGTATATGCAGTTTTACCTGTAGAGTATGCATTTAGTTTCTGTTGGTGGTTTCCATTAATTTTTGGCTTTTTGATGTCAATTGAAATTTTTTATATTATTACGGGCAAGAAAAGATTATTATCGGTGACAGGGGCATTTATGCTCATTTTTTCTTCGTTCTTTCTGTGGTGGGGATTTTCTCTTTATTTCACTTCAGCACCTGGTGTGATAGTTTGCATTTATTATTTTTTGCATAGTAAAGAAATATGGAAAAAGGTTTTATATGGTGCGGCGACTGCCATATGTTTTAGCGTGTTTGTGACAAACTTATATCCGGCATGGCAGGTGCCGCTTGGATATATGTTTTTGGCTATAGGAGTGTGGCTTTTGCATGATAATTGGGATAAGATTAAGGGATTGAAAAAAAGTGACTGGATGATCTTGGGCGGCACTTTATTGTTTATGGTAAGTCTGGTTGCGTCATATTTGTTCAATATTTCAGAATATATAGAGCTTACTGCTCAAACAGTTTATCCGGGAAAACGAGTAGATACAGGTTCGTTTTATGTGTCAAAACTCTTTTATTGCGCACAAGCACCATTTTATGCATACAGCAACATAGAAAATGCATCTGAAGCAGGGACATTTTTTGGACTATTTCCGATACCGACTCTCGTGGCAGCATATTGTTGGATAAAGAAAAAAAAGAAAGACTGGTTGACCGGTGGCTTGTTATTAGCACAGGTTCCGATGTTGATCTATGTAACGATTGGGTTACCAGAGATTGTTGCGAAATTATTGCTTTTTTCAAATTCTACGATATACAGGACGAACGATATTATAGGCTTGATGCAAATATATTTTATCATGATCATATTGTCCACATATGAAAATGAAAAGAAGGTGCCTGTGTATGCGGCAATTCCAACGGGAATACTGGTCGCAGCAATGAATATTTTTGTTTCAAATAAAAATTTTCCGGGTTATTTGGGTATTTATCAGAAAGTGATCATGTTTTTGGTGATTGCGAGCATGAGCGCAGGATTAATGATAGTTTTGAAAAAAAAGTGGGAGACATTATTATTAGGAGGCTTTATAGTAGTATCTATTTTTACAGGAATAGCTGTGCGACCGGTTATGAAAGGGTTTGATGCGATATACGCAAAACCGGTCGCGGGAAAAATACAGGAAATACGTGAGCAGGAGCCGGAAGCAAAATGGTTGACAACCGGAGGCGGAATTGAACTTTCAGCATATAGTGCTGCATGTGGTGTAGCTACAGTGAATTCTGTCAACACATATCCGAATTTGGAATTATGGAAAAAATTGGATCCAAATACCAGGTACGAAGAGATATATAATCGTTTTGCGCATATCAAACTGGAATTTACAGAGGAAGAGACTTCTTTTGAACTGATACAGGCGGATTATATGATAGTGAGACTGTCCTATAAAGATATTGAGAAAACAGGAGCAGAGTACTTGATGTCCATGGGGGAAAATTTTGACGTCGATAATCAATATGTGAAGTTTGAAAAAATATATGGGGAGGACGGTATATCGATATATCATTTGGTATATTAATGTAAGAAATTGCCATTTGTATTCGAACATCCATGGTGTTACAATGAAACGGTCGAGACGAAAATAAATCTGGCCTTAAAATTGAAGGAGTGCAGGAGATATGAGGAGTTTGTGGAAAAGGTTACTGACAGGAATGATAGCTTTGGCACTTGTAGTCACAGGTTTGCCAATGCAGCAGGTTCTTGCGGCGGAGAACAGCGAAACATATTTGCTAAATTATCTGGTGATTGAAAAACCATACATAGAAACGCCGGATGTTCAGAATATTGTGGTGAGTATCGGCGGAGAAGAAGCAGTCTATCAGAATCCGGTATTGGTATACCGGAATCAAGAAACGAATGAAGTGTTTGACTGTGCGGCAGATACGATAGACGGGAATACAGTTCTTTTTACAATAAACCATGAACAAGAAGAAAAAGCAGTGTATGCGTTGACTGAAATTCGATTTGAAGCGGAAGACCGGGAAAGAATGATCACCTTTGATGAGTGTGGAATGAACACACGATATGGTGTAAACATGGAAGCGGGTACTTCTGCGGCAAATGCAGTCATTGTCAGTGGAGAAGCGGTTGGCCTGGATATAACGGTTACTGATGCAGAGGGAAACACGATCTCAAATGATGCATTTAGAGAAGTGTTGAATCGGGCAGAGACGACTGCTTCTGCTGTAGCACCCTATGCGGCAGGTATTAATGGAGAGAATAGGGAGAAAGCGACGGAGCAGGATCCATTAGTGGTGGTGATCGATCCGGGTCATGATAAAACGCACAGCGGTGCAAATTACTTTGGTGTGAATGAACAGCAATTAACGTTGAAGATTGCGAAGTATTGTAAGGCGGAATTGGAGACTTATAAAAATGTTAAAGTATATCTGACGCGGGAAACGGAAGAATGTGCGTGGGGCAATGTGACCACTGCCGACTGTCTGAACAACCGTGCAAATTTTGCGGAGGAAAAAGGGGCAGATGTATTTGTAAGTATCCATCTGAATGCCGATGACGGGTCAGGAAAGGCATATGGTGCGGAGGTGTATTATCCCAATCCAAATTACCGCCCGGATATCAGCGAGGAAGGAGCGGGTTTAGCGGAAAACATTCTGGAGAAGCTTGGGAATCTTGGAATTACCAAAAGAGGTATCCAGTATCAGTATGTCAGTGATAATGATCCGAAATATAACCTGCCGGATGGAACCAGAGGAGATAAGTATGCGGTTATCCGAGAGTGTAAGAAAAAGGGTATTCCGGGGCTTATCGTAGAGCATGCATTTTTAAGTAATTCAGGTGATTACAATAATTACCTGAATTCAGATGCGAAGCTTCAGAAGCTTGGAGTTGCGGATGCCACTGCAATTGCCGAATATTATGATTTGAAAAAGGGGATTGTAACGGTCTACGATGGAATAGATTACTCTGCCGTTTACGATTATGAGTATTATATCGAGCGGTATGCGGATCTGAAACAAGTTTATATGGATGATTCGTAAGGAGCCTTAAAACATTTTGTGTTTATAGGTATGTCAGAGGGCCGTCAGGCCAGTGCCGGATTTCAGGTGCAGTCTTACCGGAATACATATCAAGATCTGCGCCATGCATTTGGAAGGGACTGGAGAAGTTATTATATTCATTACATAACAGACGGAAAAAGGGAAGGCCGTATAGCAACAGGAGTTACAGAATTACAGAATGCAGTAACCGTATACAACGGGGTGGATTATTCCGCGGTATATGATTTTAACCATTATATTCACCAATACAGCGACATAAGGAAGCTATATGGTGATGATGAATATGGGGCATTAAGTCATTTCGTCACTTCTGGTATGCAGGAAGGCCGTTGGGCAAACGAGAAATTTGATGTGGTATCATACCGGAATGCGTATCAGGATCTGCGCCGTGCATTTGGGAAGAACTGGAAGAGCTATTATCTTCATTATATTACTAATGGAAAAAGGGAGGGCCGTGTAACCACCGGGGTCGCAGAATTACAAAATGCAGTAACCGTATACGACGGGGTGGATTATTCCGCGGTATATGATTTTAACCATTATATTCACCAATACAGCGACATAAGGAAGCTATATGGTGATGATGAATATGGGGCATTAAGTCATTTCGTCATTTCTGGTATGCAGGAAGGCCGTTGGGCAAACGAAAAATTTGATGTGGTATCATATCGGAATGCGTATCAGGATCTGCGCCATGCGTTTGGAAAGAATTGGAAGCAGTATTATATTCATTACATAACAGACGGAAAACGAGAAGGTCGTATAACAACAGGAGTTAAAGAGCTGCAGCATGCAGTGACGACATACAATGGTGTGGATTATTCTCCAATATATGATTTTAATTATTATATTCATCGCTATAGCGATATAAAACAGGTGTTTGGTGATGATGAATATGGAGCATTGAACCATTTTATTATCTTTGGTATGAGGGAAGGACGTCAGGCGAAAGAGGAATTTAATGTAGGGTATTATCGCAGCAATTATGCTGATTTGGAGAGGGCATTTGGAGATAATCTAGTAAGCTACTATTATCACTATATTCAAAATGGAAAGTGGGAAGGCCGCGATGCATCGAAGGAATTTTACTATTCCATTATGGGCACCTCCAGTACCACGGTAGAGAAGATGGCAGCCTATTACAAGGACAGGTATACATACCCGGCTTTTTACGCCAATACGGAAGCACCGACAGTTGAAGATTTCTGCCGTATCTACATGGAAGAATGCAATGCAGAAGGGGTTCGGGTGGAAGTCGCGTTCTGCCAGTCCATGAAGGAGACCGGTTTCTTGCAGTATCCGGGAGTCTCCTGCGTTGTGAAGCCGGAACAGTATAACTTCGCAGGGCTTGATACGACAGGGGCAATATATGAGGATGGAACGGTAGATGTAGGAAGAAGCTATCCAGATGTACGGACAGGGATTCGGGCCCATGTCCAGCGCCTGAAAGCCTATGCAGCGAAGGGAACAACGCCGGAGTCCTTTGCTTATGAATGCATTGACCCGGACAAATATACAAACTGGTGGGTGAATACGATCGTCGGGAGTGCTCCCTACGTGGAATGGCTCGGAAAGGAACAGAATCCCAGCGGTTTTGGCTGGGCCACGGATCCGGAATATGGCTATAGCATCAAAAAAGATTACCTGGCGAAGCTACTAAGTTATTAATTTGCAATCTTTATTTGACGCACCTCTCATTCTGAATTATAATAGACGAAGAACCATTGAGAGGATATAGTTGGAATGATAGTGATAAAGAATAAGGCCGAACTGGAAACGTATCTTAATAATGCGCATGTTCCGGCTTCGAAAAATTCATATAATCAGTACAAGCTTCTGTTAAACACTTGGGAACAGGAGCATTCTCAGGAGAAGGGTTCCTTGAAGCAAAAGCTCAAGGAATCCTTCTTGTGGTCTGTTTTAAAAATATCTCTTCCCGTTTACCGGGGAATTAAGGGATTTCTCCAAAGTCTGCTTCAGCTCGGTATCAGGAAGACTTTCCGCTCAGTAGGAGATAAAATACAGAGTCTGAGTTGCTTTCGGATTCCACAGGGCAAGAAGCTGCTGGCTTCCATTCTGTCGGATGATGCGGAGCGGGTGCGTCAGCGCCAGGAGAGCAGCCAGTGGAAGGATTGCATCAGCGTTCTCGTTCCACTGTATCATACACCGGAGCGTTATCTGCGGGCAATGATTGAATCCGTGCAGGATCAGACATACCAAAACTGGCAGCTATGCCTGGCAGATGGCAGTGATGCAGAACACGGATATGTGGAAACGATATGCAGAGAGTATCAGAAGCAGGATTCCCGTATCTGCTATGAACGTCTGAAAGAAAATACCGGGATTGCCGGAAATACCAATGCTTGTATTGAGATGGCAGAGGGGACATATCTTGCGTTTTTCGATCATGATGACATGCTTCATCCCAGTGCACTTTATGAGTGTATGAAAGCAATCCGGGAACACCAGGCGGAATTTGTGTATACGGATGAACTGACGTTCAAAGGGGATAATCTTAATCATGTTGTGACCAGGCATTACAAGCCGGATTTTTCCCCGGAGAATCTGCGGGGTGTAAATTATATCTGTCACCTGAGTGTGTTTAAAAAATCATTACTGGAGAAAACCGGGTTACTGGATGCCGCCTATAATGGCAGCCAGGATCATGACATTATTTTAAAGCTGACTTCGGCGGCACAGTGTGTGTGGCATATTCCAAAGCTATTGTATTTCTGGCGCGTACATCCCGGTTCTGTTTCTATGGGAATTGAAGCAAAAGAGTACGCCATTGCTGCGGGACAGCATGCAGTCCGGGATCAAGAATTGCGGCTGGGGCGTAAGACGGAGGTCGTGAGCAGCAAGATTTGTGCTACGCATTATCGCCTGACCTATGAGATTCCGGGAAAGCCGTTGGTCAGTATTGTGATTATCGGTGACGGAAAGGATAACATAGACTGTTTGCTCAGCTGTATTTATACAAAAACGACGTATGAGAATTACGAGATCATCGTCAGCAGTAATGTTTCAGAAGCCCTTGAGCAAATAAATGGAATGTATGTCGTATTTTTGCATGAGGATATGGATGTCGTTATGGAAGACTGGATCCAGATGCTTTTGATGTACGTGCAGAGGGAGGATGTCGGCCTTGCAGCGGGGAGAATTCTGACCCCGGACGGAGTGGTGCTGGAGGCTGGATATGTAACCGGATTGGATGAAGAAACGCTTGTAATACCCATTGGTGAAGGAGAAGGTTATCGAGAACCGGGATACATGGGGAGAATGTATTATGCACATAATGTCAATGCCTGTTCGCTGTATGGAACTATGATGAAAAGGGAATCCATCCAAGTACTGGAGCAGTCTGGCGTTCGGGAATTTACCAGCGCCAGATATAAGGGACTTGCTGTCAGTACTGCGGTTAGGAGTCAGGGGAGGACAATCGTGCTGAATCCGTATGATGTTTTTCTGAAGGAGAAGAAAGAATGCATCGAAGCATCGGAACAAAAGCGCGCGTGCGCGTATTTTGTAAGCGAGCCGGATCCTTACTATAATCCCAATCTGTCCAGAGACGGTAAATGGAGGACGTGAGTCAGAATATGAGAAACGAGTTTGAATTATCTCAGATGAATAAGGCGCAGAAAGCAGTCTATTACCTGCGGGAATATGGCATGGGATTTTTCCTGCGCAAGGTGGCAAAAAAGCTGGGAGTGAAGGAAAATGCGGACGACATATACCGAAGCTGGCTACATGCTAACAGCCCTTCAAGAAAAGAATTGAGCCAGCAGAAAAACCGGACATTCAAAAAAATGCCGCATGTTTGTGTGGTAATCGATGGCGTGAAGAAACCAGAAATGCAGATAGCACGTGCGGTAAAAAGTGTGCGCGAACAGACCTACAACAATTATCAGGTTGTGGTGAATACAGAAAAGATGGATGTACATTCTTTGCTGAGTCATGCACAGCAGGAGACTGAGATTTTTCTGTTTGTTGCAGCAGAAGTCGTACTGAGGCCGCAGATGCTGTTCGAAGTGGTAAAGGCATGGAACCGGGAGGAAGAATTTGATTGCGCTTACGTGGATGAAGATTGTCTACAGAAGGGCAAATTCTGCCGTCCCTACTTTAAGCCGGATAAAGACGAAGAGCTGCTACTGAATTTCCAATATCTGGGCGGAGCAATTGCAGTGTCGGCAGCATGGTTGAAACAGCAGGCGGAGGTGGAGCTGTGGGGCAATGACTGGTATGACCTGGTCTTGCGGTTGTTTGAATCAGGCGCCCGAATCCTTCATATTCCAGAGGTACTGTTTGCCAGGACGGGTGAGACGTGGGAAAATGGCATTTACCGGGATACTACAGGAAGTGGGAAAAAGTATATAGAAGAGAGCTTCAAACGCAGGGGCATTGCGGCCAAGGTGTGCGAGGGAATGGTTCCGGGATTCTATCATGTGCAGTATACATTTGCGAGAAAGCCGCTGGTGAGCATCATCATTCCCAATAAGGATCATGTAACCGAGCTTTCTACCTGCATCAATGGAATTTTAAACAATAACAGTTATGATAATTATGAAATTATTATTGCGGAGAACAACAGCCAGGAGGAAGCCACTTTCCGGTATTATGAAGAAATTGTGGAGCAGCATGACCGGATTCAGGTTGTATACTGGCGAAAGGAATTTAACTATTCTGCAATCAATAATTTTGCCGCAGAGAACGCCAAGGGTGAATTGCTGCTATTTTTGAATAACGATACCGAAATCATTAATCGTGACTGCCTGGAGGAACTGGTGCAATGCTGTTATCGCGAAGGGATTGGAGCTGCCGGTGCAATGCTTTATTACCCAGATAATACCATACAGCATGCAGGTGTCGTAATGGGAATCGGTGGTTTTGCAGCACATGCCCTCTGGAGCCTGAGTGATCAGGATGAGCGGTATTATCCTTATTCTGTGACTATGCGTGAATTCAGCGCTTGCACCGGCGCTTGCCTGCTGGTGTCAGCCGAGGTGTTCCGGGAGGTTGGAGGTTTTGAGGAAAAGCTACAGGTAGCTTTGAATGATATTGATCTATGTATGAAGATTCGTGCGCTGGGAAAGAAGATCATTTTTAATCCCTATGCAAAGATGTATCATTATGAATCAAAATCCAGAGGCTATGAGGATTCACAAGAGAAAATAGAGCGGTTTAATCGTGAAATTGCTTTTTTTCAGGAAAAGTGGAAGACACAACTGGAGGCAGGGGATCCTTATTATAATAAAAACCAGACTTTGCATCAGGCAGATTATTCTGTGGAGTGGTAGGAAAAACAGATAATCGAAGTTGGCCGGTGAAGGCTTTGAATGGCAAGTATTTCGGAAAGAGAGATTGTTGTATGAGATCACGTGTACGAACGGGAAAATGTCATAACTTTGTGAAAGAAGGAAAAGGATCCTCGCAGTTAAACACAGAAGTTTCTAGGCAGAGAAAAAGAACATTAAAGCCAGTGCTGGCTGGCGTAATCCTTTCTGCTGCAATTTCCTTTATGTTGTTCTTGTATGCACCGCTGGAATTGTATTTTGCCAACAAGAAGGAATTCTGGTTTGACTTTTATAGGCTTGGATCGATCATGTTGTTGGTATTTCTGGTTATGGCTGTAGCTGGAAGCTTTGTTTTTTTTATTTTGTGCCTTATTCATGAAAGATTGTATCAGGTGGGACTTGCAGCAGGATTCGTTGTGTTTCTTGCTGTCTACATACAGGGAAATTTTCTCATAAAGAATCTTCCATCATTGGATGGGACTGCGTTTGACTGGAGCCAGTATGGAGGAGAACGGATAAAGAGTGTGATTGTCTGCTTGACAGCGATGGCTGTTGTACTCCTGCTGATACATTTTTTACATATGGAGAAGTTTTATCATCTGGTGAAAATCGTGTCCTCTTGTATCGTACTGGTGCTGTCTGTGACACTTGTATCGCTTTGCATTCGCAATGATGGCTTAGAGAAGAAACAGATGCAGGTAACGACTCACGATCTGTATGAGATGTCGGACGATCAGAATTTTATTATTTTGTTGTTGGATGCTGTGGATGCAAGGAATATGACAGAATTGCTGGAACAATATCCGGAATACAGGGAGATGTTTTCGGATTTTAATTATTATCCAAATATGATGGGGGCATATTCTTCAACACAGATGGCCATCCCTTATATTTTTTCAGGGGAATGGTTTGAACATGAACAGCCCTTTGAAGATTATAATGCCAATGTTTATAAGACGGCAAGGATCTTTGATACGCTGGAGCAGTCTGGCTATAAGTTGGGAATGTATGAGGCGGAACTGCCGGCTAAGGATGAAAGTATCTATCGGTTTGACAATATTTTGTCAAAGCAAGGACAGATTGTTTCTTATTGGGAATTTGTGAAGGCAGAATTGAAGCTGGTTGGAGTAAAGTATGCGCCGTTTGACCTGAAGCGCTTCTGTATATTTGACACCAGTTATTTCGCTGCGCTACAGAAAGCACCGGAGGGATATGAGACTTATAATTGGCTCAATTATGCTTTCTACCCGGATATGCTGGCAACCCCGATAACACACACTGATCAAAAAATCTTTAAGTTTATCCATGTGGAGGGCGCACATGTGCCGTTGCGCTACGATGAAAATGTGGAATTCATAGATAATGCGACCTATACCGATAATGTGAAGGCCAGCATGACCATCGCCAGAAACTATCTGGAACGGCTAAAAGAGGAAAATGTCTATGATAATTCCGTTATCATTGTTATGGCGGATCATGGGTATGCGGATACCGTTGTCTCCAATGCTTCACTGGAACGTCAGAATCCAATCTTTTTCGTAAAGGGTGTCAATGAAAAACATGAACTGCAGGTAAGCAATGCTCCGGTGAGCTTTACAGATCTGCAAGAAGCTTTTGACCGGCTGCTGACGGGATGTTCCGGTGATGCGATTTTTGATGCGAAGGAAGGAGAGCAGCGGAAACGTAGATATCTGTATTTTGAATGGCTAAAGGAAGACCACATCGAGGAATACTACCAGATCGGAGACGCATGGGATCTGACTACACTGAAACCCACCGGGGTCGTATATGATCAGAAGAACACCGTCAAAGAAGATTCTTCCGGAGAGGCGTCCTCCGGGGCAGGACTGTCCTGGCTCTATGCACCCCTGGAATGGATCATGAACTGGTGTTACGCGCTTTGTCGCAATTATGGACTTGCGATCATTCTGTTTACCCTAATCAGCAAACTTGTGCTGCTGCCGGTTTCCATATGGGTGCAGAAGAATTCTATTAAGATGGTGGAACTTCAACCGGACATCAATTTCCTGAAAGTGAAGTATTTCGGGGACAAAGATGCTATTGCGGAGGGGCAGACCAGGCTGTTTAAGCAGAAAAAATATCATCCACTTGCTTCCATGATCCCATTGGTGATTCAGATACTCCTGCTGATGGGGGTGATCGCGGTGATCAAGGCAGGAATGAATGATCCGAAGATCAGCATGGATTTCCTTGGCGTGAACTTAAGCCTTGTACCCAGTGAGAATGGTGGCTGGTTGATCCTCTCACCGATAGTTGCGGCGCTGTCCGCCTGGCTCATGTGTGTGGCGCAGAATGCCAGCAATGTGCTGCAGTCGGAGCAGTCCAAGTGGAATAAGTATGGAACATTGTTATTGTCAGTGGGACTTTCGCTGTATCTGGGGTGGTTTGTATCCGTTGGCGTGGCACTCTACTGGGTGGCAAGCAACCTGCTGGCTATTGTGCAGCTGTATCTGTTAAACTGGGTGATCAATCCAAAAAAGTATGTGGATTATGAACGACTGGAGGCCAGCAAGAAGGAACTGGCGGAGCTTGGAAGTATTGGTACAGAGAAGCGGAAACGCTTTGGCGATCCCGATGCGAAGCGGGAGCGGGAGGATTACAAGCGTTTCTTCAATGTTGTCAACAAACACCTGGTGTTCTATTCCGAGAGCGGCGGATTTTACAAGTATTATAAGGGAATCATTGAATATCTGCTTCAATATACCAGCTTGACGATTCATTATGTCACCAGCGATCCAAAGGATCCGATCTTTGCGCTGAGTGAAAAAGAGCCTGCGATTCGAGCCTATTATATCGGTGAAAAGCGCCTGATTACTCTGATGATGAAGCTGGAAGCTGATATTGTGGTGATGACTATGCCGGACCTGGAGAATTACCATATTAAGCGGAGTTATGTGCGAAAGGATATGGAGTATATCTACATTCCCCACGGAATGGACAGCCTGAATCTGACCATGCGGATCCATTCCATGGATCATTACGATACGGTATTCTGCGTTGGAAAGCATCAGAAGGAAGAGATTGCCAAGACAGAGGAATTGTATCAGAGTCCGAAAAAGAATCTGGTGGAGTGGGGCTATACACTTCTGGACGAGATGCGTGCAGACTATGAACAGCTGCCGAAGGAGGAACATGACAGAAAGCACATATTGATCGCCCCCTCCTGGCAGCCGGACAACATCGTGGACAGTTGCCTTACGGAGATTCTGGATGCGCTTGCGGGAAAGGGCTATTACGTGACGGTGCGGCCGCATCCTCAGCATGTGCGTCATAAGAAGGAGAAGATGGAGAGCTTAAAGCAACGTTACGCGGAGAATCCAGATATTGAGATTCAGACCGATTTTTCCTCCAACAGTACGGTGTTTGAGGCAGATCTGATGATCACAGACTGGTCCGGTATTGCGTATGAGTATGCCTACACTACGAAGAAGCCGGTGCTGTTTATCAATACTCCCATGAAGGTCATGAATCCGGAGTATGATCGGATCGATACCGTCCCGTTAAATATTCTGCTGCGTGATGAGATTGGATGTTCTCTGAATCTGGATCAGCTGGACCGGCTTGCAGTGGCGGTGGACACGCTTCTTGGAGAGAAGGACAGATATGCAGTTAAGATCGGAGCGTTTGTGGACGAGTATGTATATAATCTTGGCGGCAGCGCGCGTGTCGGGGCACGGTATATTATTGCGCAGTTGCAGGAAAAGGTGCGCCAGCGGAAGGCATGTGCCGGAAAAGATGCGGAGGAGTGAAGAGATGCGACAGTTCAGGGGCATACAGAGGACTTACGATAAAAGAAGGATTGCAGGAAGGAAGAAGCCTGTAATAAAATGTATGGCATCTATGCTTGGAATATCATACGGTGTTTTATGCTTCATGCTGTTTTGGGGCGTTACGGCGCAGGCTTATATTGATCCTTCGGTGCTCACCTACGTGATTCAGGCAGTGGCTGGTGTCGCCGTGGCGATCGGGGCTGTGGCCGGAATCTATTGGCGGAGAGCGAAAAGGAAGCTTAGCGACAGGTTTGGAATCGATGAGAATCGTAACAAAGAAGTGGAATCGGATGAGTTTTTCGTAAAGGACGATCCGGAATGGAAAGGGGAAGAATAAGTATGCAGGCAATTATTTTAGCAGCAGGAATGGGGAAGAGACTGAAGGAACTGACGGCCGGAAATACGAAGTGTATGGTGAAGGTAAACGGTACGACGATTATTGAGCGGACACTGCGTATCCTGGATCGGAAGGGGTTGTCACGTGTGGTGATCGTGGTGGGTTATCGTGGACAGGCGCTGATGGATTATGTGGATTCTCTCCATATCAGTACACCGATAACGTACATTGATAATCCGATATATGATAAAACGAACAATATCTATTCCCTTGCATTGGCCAAGGAATGCCTGATGGAGGAGGATACACTCCTGCTGGAGTCGGATCTTGTCTTTGAGGAGTCATTGATCGATCTTCTCCTGGAGGATCCCCGCAGGAATCTTGCGTTGGTGGACAAGTATGAGAGCTGGATGGACGGAACCTGCATGGTGTTGGATGAAGAGGATTGCATTGTCGATTTTATACCGGGCAAGCATTTAAAGTATGATCGGCGGGCAAGCTATTATAAGACGGTCAACATCTATAAGTTTAGCCGGGAATTCTCCACCAGCACTTACATTCCATTCCTGGAGGCTTATGCCAAGGCTATGGGGAACAATGAATACTATGAGTCTGTCATTAAGCTCATTGCAATGCTGGAAACGAAGGAGATCCGCGCAAAGCGGCTGAACGGTCAGGTGTGGTATGAGATTGATGATATCCAGGATTTGGATATCGCGGAATCATTGTTTGCGGACAGTGCGGAGGAAAAGTATGATGCGATCGCCTCTAGGTACGGTGGGTACTGGCGGTATCCGAAGCTGCTGGATTTCTGCTATCTGGTGAACCCCTATTACCCATCCAAGCGGATGATCGGGGAGATGAAGTCAGATTTTGAGACGCTGCTGACCCAGTATCCTTCCGGTATGCGTGTCAACAGCCTGCTGGCGGGAAAGTATTTTGGCGTGAAGCAGGAAAATATTGTCATTGGAAACGGCGCAGCAGAACTGATCAATATACTGATGTCCTTTGAAAATGGAAAGGTGGGGTTCATTCGTCCGACTTTTGAAGAATACCCGAACCGTTATAAGAGGGATAAGAGCGTTTATATGATGGTTGATAATGAGGATTTCACCTACACGGAAACGGACATTATCGAGTTCTTTAAAGACAAGGAAATTGCAATGCTGGTGCTGATCAATCCAGACAATCCCAGCGGAAATTATATCGGCCGACAGGGAATCCTGCGGTTGATCCATTGGTGCCGGGAACAGGAAATAAATCTGATTCTGGACGAGAGCTTCGTGGATTTTGCAGATACAGGGGAGTCACTTGAGGATCTGACGGCTATTTCAAGAGAGATGATAGCTGAGTACCCAGAAGGGCTGTTCATTGTCAAGAGTATTTCAAAGTCCTTTGGGATTCCGGGTGCCAGATTGGGGGTATTGGTTAGCGGGGATACCGGAATGATTCAGAATATCAAGTCCAAGGCTGCCATCTGGAATATCAACTCCTTTGGTGAGTTTTATATGCAGATCGCAGAGAAGTATAAGAGTGATTATGTGACAAGTCTGGAAAAGATCAGGCGTCGGCGGACAGAGTTGATGGAACAACTGGAAAGGATACCGTACCTTCGACCGATCCCATCCCAGGCAAATTATATTATGTGTGAGGTGACAGGCGGCAAAACAAGCCGTGGATTGTCCTGTTATCTCTTGCAGCACGATATCTTTATTAAGGATCTTACACCGAAGATTCATAACGGCAGGGAGTATATCCGCCTGGCTGTCCGCAGAAAGAAGGAGAACGGCAAATTGGTGAAATATCTGAAGGCGTATGGAGAAGTGAAAGAGACAAGGAGATAAAAAATGGCAGGCTTGACACTGGGGCTTATAATAAGCTGGATATTTTTTACTGTAATCGTATTGGCGGTTACATTTGTCATTGGCAGCGTAATAAAGTCATTTGGGTTATCGAATTTAAACGCATATGAATATTTTGCTGTGGGCTTTGTTGCACTGATCGGACTGGTAGAATTTTTGGGCTGGTATTTTGTTGCTTTTCAGTGGAAGAGAAATTGGTTTGCAGTGCTTGTTTTGGCAATTACTTTGTGTTTTATGATTCTGGCAGTTAGAAGGAAGACATTAAGCTGTCGACCAAAGTATAAGTTTGACCGGGGGATCATACCGGTTTTGGTGGTGACAGTATTTCTGATCTTGATAACGATGGCTGTTTATCGTTCAGATGCAGATGATTCCTTTTATGTCAGCAATGTGGCGCTGTTCGCAGAGAGTGGCCGATTGAATCCTTATGACAGTAGCTTTGGGATAGAAGAGCTGGGTACGGTTCCGATGTATGATTTCCAGATATGGGAGGCATTCATGGCAGTTCTGTGCCGTGTATTTCGTGTGGAAGCGGTAACGATGATGCATACAGTCTGTTTGCCTGTACTTCTCATATTATCGGCTTCTGCATATCTTCTGCTTGGCAGGGTCGTAACGAAAGGAGATTCCGGGAAGGCAGCGTTGTTTTATGTACTGATGACGGTTTTTCATTTGTTTGGCGGGTACGCCGTGTATTCGGAAGGAAGCTTTCTGCTCTCGCGTTTGTGGCAGGGAAAAGCGGTATATTTGAATATTGCGTTACCTGTCATGATAGCCTTGATTCTGGAGAATGCGGAAAAGCGAAGGCGTTTCCTTTGGTTGGAGCTGTTGATCTGTATGTCAGCCGGTATTGCATTAAACCCGACAAGCATGTACGTGATGGGGTTTCAGCTTTTCTTTATGCTGATAGCGATATCCTGTGTACGGCGGGAGGCCAAATATCTGCTGCACAGCATACCGGCGGTTTTGGAGGTTGCATTATTTACGGTTTTGATCTTTCTTCGAACCAGCAAATTTAGCGGTCAGATGGAGGCGGCATCTGTAACCACGGAAACTTTTGTGAAGGATACATTTTTAAGGTTCTGGGGAAGTGGTAAATTATATTTGCTTTTCTTCGCTGTTGCAGTTGTCGTGATTATTGCCTGGGGGAATAAGCTGGAAAAGATTTATATTATATATACGCCATTGGCTTTACTGTTGGGGATCTGGAATCCCTGGATGGGTAGGGTGATAGCTGAAAAGATTACCATGACGCCATCCTACTGGCGGGTATTTTGGTTGATTCCGGTGGGACAGGGGATCGCGATAGCCTTGATCATATTGTATGAAAAAGTTATGAAAAGAAAATTTGCACGATATTTGTATCTGGCGGCGGCGCTACTGCTCTGCGCTGTTCCGGGGCGTTGGATGTTTTCAGAGGAAAACGGATTTATCGTAAGCAACAATGTGGAGAAGATGCCGGATGAAGCGGTCACTTTTGGGAAGCTGATCTTATCCGAAAATCCGGGGGCAAAGGTACTGGGATGTGATGCCTTTTCAACTACACTGCGCCAAAAATATACGGATATGGAACTGATCTTTTCGCGCTATCAGTATATCCTGGACTTGTTTCAGTATCGAGGCGAGGAGGAGCAGGCTGCGGACAGGATATATCTTATGAATATTGTAAATGGGGTGGAACAGAATCTGTCCGGGGTATCAGAACTGCTTGCAAAGTATCAGGTAGATTATGTGATAATTCAAAGCGGCAATGAGAATTTGGGCGGTTATCTTAGCCAGGACGGATGGCAGATTCGGGAAGAAAGTGAACAATATTTGTTATACAGAAAATAAGCGAAAAGGAGTTTTTACCTATGAAGAATAAATGTGTAATTCTTATTCCGGCATTGGATCCGCCGGAAAAATTTAAGGACTATATTACAGAATTATTGTCATCTGGATTTACGGATATTCTTGTGGTGGATGACGGCAGCGCTTCAAAAGATATATTTAATGAGATTGGAGTTCATCCGCAGGTGACGGTTCTGACCCATGAGAAAAATATGGGCAAGGGCAAAGCGTTGCGTACCGGAATGGAATATTATAAGAAGAATTTTAATTTTGACGAGTATTGTGGAGTAATTACAGCAGATTCAGATGGACAGCATCTTTGTAAAGACGTGATGAAGATCAGTGACCGGCTGACTATGGGAACAGATAAACTGATTCTGGGCGTTCGTGATTTTGATGAAGCGGGTGTACCAACGAAGAGCCGTATCGGAAATAAGCTTACCAGTTTTTTCTTCCGGATACTTCTGGGGCTGTCAATTTCCGACACGCAGACCGGACTTCGGGGAATTCCCAATTCCCTTATTGATCTGAGTCTTTCCATACCGGGAGACCGGTTTGAATATGAGACTGCTGTGCTGATCGAGGTCGGAAAGAAGGCAGGATTCGAGGAGATAACGATTGATACCGTGTACTATGATGATAATCAAGGGACACATTTTCATCCCATAAAGGATTCTTTTCGGATTTATCGGCTGCTGTTCGGTACTTTTTTCCGATATCTCCTGATATCCTTGAGTTCTTTCCTTGTGGATATTTTGTTGTTTGCACTGGGAACGAAGCTCCTGTTTCTTGAACAACCGTGGAGTATTCCGGTTTCTACTGTGGCGGCAAGGGTGATCTCCGGTACATATAATTTTATTATGAATCGGAATGTTGTTTTTAAAAGCGGGAAATCCTATGCCAAAACAGGAATTTCTTATTTGATATTGTGTGTAGTCCAGTGTGCGGCTTCCGCAGGTCTGGTCTATATATTTACCAGACTTCTTCCGCTGGATGAAGTATTTGTAAAAGTAGTGGTGGATACCTGCCTGTTCCTGGTAAACTACCGGATTCAGAAGACGATTATTTTTAAGGAGCGCAAGGATTATGGATTTACCGATACCCCTTGAAAAACTGCGCTTTTTATGGTAGCCTAATACCAATAAGAACCGGGAAAATGCATGATGTCAACACGAGAATCGAGGGAAGGTGAGGCGGGGTATGAAGCCGGTAATTTCCATAGGGACGCAGGATTTTGAGTTTTTAAGAAAGAATAACTATTTATATATTGATAAAACCGAATTTATCAAAGAATGGTGGGAGCGAAAGGATGCAGTTACACTCATTACCCGCCCACGCCGTTTTGGTAAGACCTTGAATCTGAGTATGATAGAGGCGTTCTTCTCAAATCAATATGAAGGCTGTGGAGACTTATTTGAAGGATTAGCTATTTAGATCCAATGTTAGAGAGTGGTATTTTGAAAATGACTTTGCCAGATAAACCAACCAGTAAGAACCAAAAATATTTTTCGTAAAGATTATATCCTAACCACATCTTGACCAAAATGGTTAAAATGTGGTTAGGATGTGGTTGACTTGTATGATGATATAGAGAACACTAAATTTCACAAAGACGTAGAATTATATGACAAAAAACAGAAAATCCTTACTAAGAAAGATAACAGAGTATTTTCACCGCCATTGGAAGCGAGCCCTCAGCATTCTTGCCCTTTTCTTCCTATGCTTCTATATCTCGCGCTTCTGGTACCAGCTAATGCTGATACAGGGAGATTCCATGGAGCCGTCTTACCACAGTTGGCAGTTTGTACTGCTGGATAAGCATACGAAGCAGTATGGCTGCGGGGATGTGGTGGCATTTCGGTGTGATGGGCTGAAGGCAGTCCTTATTAAGCGTGTGGTGGCGGTGCCGGGGGATACGGTTCAGATCGTGGACGGCGTCCTCTACAGGAACGGGGTGCCGACAGAGGAGGGACTTGTGAAGGGAAGCCTTGACTATGCCGGGATCGCAGAAAAAACGGTGACACTTGGGGAGAATGAATATTTTCTGTTGGGGGATAATTATAAGGAGAGCAAAGACAGTCGGTATGAGGAAGTAGGTTGTGTTTTGGAGGAAGATATTTTAGGGAAGGTAATACCGCAGAAAGCTATATAATAAACAGTATTCTTTGCAAAATTAAAGATGGAAAAGCATATCCGTATAAAAATGGAGTGTGATATTGCTTGCTATATGTTTGGAACTTTGATAAAATGGGGAAAAGAAATATTACAGAACAATAAAGTCAGATATAAAAATGAGGCAGAGGCGTATGGTAAGAGTAGGAGAATCACAGTGCAGTTGTGGTTATTGCGGAACTATGTTCTATGGCGAGTGGGATTTGGAATATGTGAATTCTTGTGAACGGCCGATGGGCGAGGAAAGTGAATACAGTGGGGAGTTATATGCAGAATGTCCAAAATGCGGAAATAGCATTGTGGGCAAAATGGACGTGCGGGAGTATCCGGTTGGATGTTTGGAGAGTAAAGAAATTATACGGGTTACCGATACAAAAGAAACTGGGAAGAGTGAAGTGAAAGAACCTTCGGTAGAATTTTTTGATTTGTGAGGAAGAATGGTATGAAAATAATAATAAAAAACTGGGGGCCTATAGCTAATTGTGAATATGATCTTGATAAAGCCATGATCGTCACATATGGGGAGAACAATATTGGAAAATCTTATGCGATGCAGGTGGTGTATTTGTTGTTAAAGCATTTGATTCTGCGGTCACAGAGTGCCATACTATATTATAGTGATGCATATATGCATTTTTATGTACCAAGGCAGGGGGAAAAACCGGAAATTAGATCGCTGCTTATGGATTTTGTTATGGATGGTACAATAGAAATAAAAGATATTTCAGAACACCTGATTTCTTATCTTTCTATTCAATTAGAAGAAGAATTGATGGAAGAACTTTCCAAGTCGTTTGAAAATACCTTTGGCATTTATGATCAAATATTGCAGGAAAATCCGGAAATAATATTGGATTTGGAACACGGTATTTTGTGCAAATTAGATATGAAGCATAAGAAGATGAAGCTGAACATGCAGGTTAAACCTGTGTTTTTAAAGAAAAGCGGATCGGAATTTCACAAATCAAGAGAAAATAAAAAGCGATATGATATTTATGTGTTTGAAAATCATATCAGCACGCCGATAGAATTGGTGGAAAGGAGATTGACAGATTTAAAGGCTACATTTTACAGAGCGGTTGTTTCGGTAATTGATGCTGTGTATTTTTTGCCGGCTTCTCGATCAGGTATATATACAGGAATGCAATCTTTTGGACCTGTATTAGCACAGTTATCACAAAACCGTGCTATGATTCGGGGGACGATACAGATTCCAAGTATTTCCGAACCGGTGTCAGATTATTATTTGGCTTTGTCATCTATAAGGACAGAACGAAGGAGTGATTTGAGAGAAATTGCAAGGGAAATAGAGAGGACAATATTAAAAGGGGAAGTGCTTTTTGATACAAAGAAGAAAACAATTATTTACAAGCGGGAAGACTTGGGGCAGGTGCTTGAGATGAATGATGCATCTTCCATGGTTTCTGAGATAGCGCCGATAACAGCGTACTTGAAATATATTGTGGTGAATGGTAAGCGAAGAATTTCGCGAAAACCACAGGAAACGGAAGAAAGAAAACCTTGTTCTCTTATTTTTATTGAGGAGCCGGAGGCTCATTTACATCCTTCAAATCAAGTGATATTGATGAAAAAGTTTGTGAAGCTGTCGAAAGAAAATGTAAAGCTTATGATGGCGTCTCACAGTAATTATGTATTTAATGAATTAAACAACAGGGTGCTGGCGGGAGACCTTGTTTCGGATGATTACAGTCCAATTTTAATGAAAATGGAGCAAGGAAAGAGCCGTACGTATACGATGCATACAGATGAATTTGGAACACAGGATGATAACTTTGTAGATGTGGCAGAGACGCTTTATGAGGAAAGGGAGAACTTGATTCTGGAATTGGTTCGAAAGAGGGAAGCGCAGTAATATTTATGATAAAAATGATACGCAATAATGGAAAACTGAATAAATACATAAAAGATACGATTGAGGATGCAGGAATAGAGGTAAAGGTTGCACCGGAGTTGTGTACGGAGCAGTATGTTGGAATCAAAGTTGATGATTACTATAACGATCAACACTTAGATGGAGAAACGCCAAAGTCGGTGGATTATATTGTGCCTGTAGATTGTGAGTGTAATTCATATGTCCTGTATATTTTAGAATTTAAAAATGTTAATGAACCGAGAAATATAATCAACAGCGAGATTCGGGATAAGTTCGACACAGCGATAAACCGTTTTTTGAAGAATGATTTTTCGGATATTTTTGAAAAAGATCAATTTAAATACAGGGATATGAAATTGTATTTGGTTACTACCGCATACAAAAAAGCTATGGAGTATGGAAGTTATGAGGCATATTTGAACATTTTGAAAAAGGTAAAAGGAAGAGATACCTTAGAACTAGATATAGGACTGGCTTCGCGTCCTTATAGGTTTCGCAATATGGTTAGGTATATACAAAAAGAAGTTCCTCCAAATCCTTTGATTAAGAGGATTACATAAAATCCAGATTCATATGAGTGAGGTATATTAATAAGAAGATTGTGAAAAAATGAGAATGATCCTATTGGAAAGCTTGGTGGGGAATCATGAAAAAGGATAAGATACTGGAAATGCTGTACAATTATGATACGGGGCTTTATGAGTACATGCGCCAGGTGTTGAGTATCCCGATGCTGACGAATCAGGAGACGGCGGAATTGATCACCACAGGACAAGCCGGTGATAAGGAAGCCCAGAAGCGGGTGATCGAGGCGAACCTGCAGTATGTCTTCAACTTTATTGTCAACAAATATAACGTAGGTGCAGATAAGATACAGAACGGGGATTTTGCGGACTGGATCCAGTCGGGCAACATGGCGCTGCTGGAGGCCATTGAGAATTATGACCCGAAGAAAGGTGCGCTTTATCAGACCTACGCTTCCTTCTATATACGCAAGGAAGTAAGCGCCTGTATCGAGAAGAGCGGCGTCAAGATGCTGTCGTGCGAGTTGACGGCCGATATGATGGAATCTCTGGTGGAACCGGGGCTGACCACTTCGGAGAAGGCTCTTCTGAAGGCTGGTATGGAGGAACTGCGGGAAGTGCTGGAAGTGCTTTTGGCGGAAACGGAATATCAGACACTCACCTATATGATGGGATATGAGGACGGTATCTACCATTTTCAGCATTCGGAAGCCGCGAAGCACTTTGGCGTCACGAAGCAGGCCATAGCGAAGCGGATTAAGAAGATAGGATCTATTTTGTGTAAAAACGGCTTGATCGAGGAGATCTGCGAGAGTCTGCAGATTGAACTGCCCGGAAAGGCAAGAGAATTCTTAAAGCAACAGGGGCTGGAGTCGTGATACAAGAATGAACAAAGTAGTAGGAAAGGAACTATAAGTAATGAAACAACGAATCAAATTGTTAGGTATCATCCTTTTAATGGCACTGTCTCTTCCGGCCTGCGGCCAGAAGCCGGAACCCGAACCGGATCCGAAACCCATCGAAGAGCCGAAGTCAGAGCCGGAACCGGAGCCGGAGGAAGAGAAGGATCCCGAAGGGATGTACCGCAGCGAGCTCACCAACGAGTGGATAGATGAAGCCCTGAAGGATCAGCGCCCGATTGCGGCCATGATAGATAATGAATCCATTGCGTTGCCCCATTATGGCTTGTCCAAGGCGGATATCGTGTACGAGATCATGAACAGCAAGATGAATGGCCGCATCACCCGCTTCATGGTGCTGGTGAAGGACTGGGACAGCATTGAACGGCTGGGGAATATCCGAAGCGCCCGCACCACCAACGTCATTCTGGCTTCTGAGTGGAATGCAGTGCTGTGCCATGACGGCGGACCGTATTATATCAATTCCTACCTGAAGGAGAAGTGCGCCGACAATATAAGCGGTGAATTTGGTCGTATTCCCAACGGAAAGTCCAGGGAGTACACGGAATATATTTCCACAGGTGAGGTGAAGGATCTTCTGGAGAAGCATAAGATCTCTGCAACCTACAATGATTATTACGAAGGAACCCATTTCCAGTTTGCTACGGAGAAGGAGCCTGTGGAGCTTGCGGGGGCGGAGGCCTTGACAGCCAATGCCATTGAACTGCCGTTTCCTCATAACATGTCCTGCCTGGAGTACCGCAGTGCGGATCAACTGTACTACTATTCGGAGTACGAGGCGCCTCATGTGGATCCCGGAAACAATAATGCACAGCTCTGCTTCAAGAATCTGATCCTCCAGAAATGCAGCTACAAGCTGCTGGATGAAAATGGCTATCTGACCTATGACTGCATCGGCAGCGGGGAAGGATATTTCGTTACCAACGGCAAGGCCGTTCCCATTACCTGGAAGAAGGACGCAATGGCGTCCCCCACACATTTCTACGATGCAGCGGGGAATGCAATAACGCTGAACACCGGCAAGACCTATATTGCTCTGATCCCTGCGGATAAATGGGACGAGTTGGTGATGAATTAAAGTATGAAATGAAAACATCGGTGATTCTTAAAGATTATTAAAAATAATTTAAGAGAATACCGATGTTTCTTTTTGAACATTTGTACTATAATAAGAAGCAGTTCAGTCAGAATAAACAGGACGCTAAATCGTGGCCCAGGCCATAATAGTTTAGGAGTAATAACCAGGCATGCCTCAACGGATAACAAGATCAAACCTGAAAAAATTGAAAAGCCTCTCTCGCCGATACCAGCCGAAGGAACTCTACTATAAGGTGCGGGAGAAGCTGTCTGCACCCTACCAGGACTATGACGATAAGCTCTCGTCCTATCTGCCGACGCCGGAGGAGTTGAAGCGTCAGTGCGGCACCAGTCTTGCATATGCTCCGCTGGTGAGCATTGTTGTACCCACCTATGAGACACCGGAGCAGTTTCTGTGTCAGATGATCGATTCTGTTACAGCCCAGACCTATCACAACTGGGAGCTTTGCATCGCTGACGGCAGCGACAGCGACCGGGTGGAGCAGGTCATCCGAGAACAGTTCGGTCAGGAGAGCCGTATCCGTTACCGAAGGCTTGACGAAAACGGCGGAATATCGGCAAATACCAATCAGGGCTTTGCCTTTGCAAGCGGAGAATATATCGCCTTGCTGGATCATGACGATCTGCTGGTGCCATCAGCGCTGTATGAGATGGTGCATTGTATCAATGAGACAGGTGCCGATTTCTTATATTCGGACGAGGACAAGGTTTCTGCGGATCTGAGTCAGTATATGGAGCCGCACTTCAAGCTTGCCTTCAACGGGGAACTGCTGCTGGGAAATAATTATATCTGCCATTTCCTTATGGTGAAAAAGGAGCTTCTGGATCGGGTGGGAGGTCTGGACAGCCGATACGACGGCGCGCAGGACTTCGATCTCGTGCTGCGCTTAAGTGAGCAGGCTGCGCGGATAGAACATGTTCCGAGAATCCTTTATCATTGGCGGGTGCATTCCGGTTCCACAGCCGGGAATACCGACAGCAAGCTCTATGCCTACGAAGCCGGAAAGCGGGCGGTGGAGGCCAGCCTTAGGCGGAGAGGCTTTCAGGGGACGGTCAGGATGGACAACGACCTGGGCTTCTACCGGATCCGGTATCAGGTTCCGAAGGATATTACGGTAGGTATCTGTGTCTGGTCGGGGACGGAAAAGGAAAATTCTGTGAATATACCCGCCGGATTGCGGAAGAATATAGAGCAGGAGCTGTCATCTTGCCAGGCGAAGATCCTGTGGGATTATCAGCCCGGACAGGAGGCGGATTTCGTGCTGGTACTTAATATGGCAGTAAGGAAGATCGCAGAGGGAAGCATTGCGGCATTGCTGGGAAGCTGCGCCCGGCCGGGGGTGGGGATGACAGGCAGCAAGTCAAATTCCCATGGGAAGGTGATCCAGTGTGGCTACTGGGAGAAGGAGGGTTCCCTTAAGCCGCGGTTTGCGGGTCTCCCAAGGCATTTCAAGGGATACTTCCGGCGGGCGTTTCTGGCGGCCGAGGCAGACATGGTCAGCGCAGACCTGACTGTGATCAGTGGAACTGCGCTGCAGTCAGTACAGGCTGATCCGGCAGCACAAATCGATCTGTCATCGCAGGCAACTCCGGCAGTACAGGCCGATCCGTCATGGCAGGCATTCTGCAGCTGGATGAGAGCAGCCGGATATCGGATTATTGTAGAACCACAGGCGGAGGTGACAGTACGTGACTGACAGACGGGAGCGTGGAAGAGAACTCCTTTTCCTGCTGTTATTTGGAATGTTTTTATTTTTGTGGGCGGTAATCCAGCCCTTCAATGTATCTCCGGATGAGCCTATGCGCTATCGGATTTGCCAGTATCTATATGAGAACCACACGCTGCCGCCCCACGGCGGCGATCCGTCGATCCGGGATGCGGCATGGGGATATTCCTACGCATTTTTCCCAATCCTGCCCCAGACGGTGGGGGCGTTCTTTATGACGGTTGCGTCCTGGTTTTCGAAGGATGCCTTTGTCCTGCTGATGGCAGCGCGTATGGTCAGTGTGGCAAGCGGTGTCGTAACAGCCTGGTTTTCCCTGCGGATCGGGGAAAAGCTTTGGGGAAGAACCGCCTTAAAGTGGCTGTTTACGGTTCTTGTTACCATGCTGCCGCAGTTTGTCTTCCTATGCTCCTATGTCAACAGCGACAGCTTTGCGGTAATGGCTACGTCCGTAATCATTTATTCCTGGCTGTTGGGGATGGAATCCGGCTGGTCCTACCGCAATTGTATCACCATGGCAATCGGTATCATTCTGTGCGCCATGTGCTATTACGATGCCTACGGTGTGATCCTGGCGAGTATCCTGGTAGTGTGTGTCAGCCTGCTGCGGCAGTGGAAGGATCGCCGGAAGCGCCTGGAACTGATAAAAAAAGTGCTTCTGATCGCAGGCCTGGTACTTCTGGGAATCGCCTGGTGGTTCATCCGCAACGCAGTCCTGTACCAGGGAGATTTCCTGGGACTTGCCACCAGCGAGGAGTATTCCCAGCAGTTTGCGGCGGATAACTTGAAGCCATCCAACCGATACCTTCCTTACCATGAGGGTGCCAGCCTGTGGGATATGCTGCTTTCCTGGGGGTGGATCAAGGTAGCAGGGATCAGCTTCATCGGCTGCTTCGGATATGTGAGTATTCCGCTGAAGATCTGGATGTATGTCATCTATGCAGCTGTGATCGTGATCGGAGTCGGGGCGACCCTCTGGCATCTGATCATACAAATCAGAAGAAAGCGGAATCAGCTCCGGGAGAAAGCGGGCGCTATGGAGACGAAAGCGGACACAGCGGAGGCAGAAGCAGGCATTGCGGAAGCGAAAGATGGCCTTCCCGGTACCGGGTGGCAGAACCGCGTGTGGATAGCTGCCCTGCTCATCACGAGCATCATCCCCAATCTGCTGAACCTGTATCATTCCTACTATGTAGACTTTCAGCCCCAGGGCCGCTACAGTATGCCGATGCTTCTGCCGCTTATGTATTTTGTGACATTGGGCTGGCAATATATCGCCAAGGGGACTGAGGCGGGCAGGGATCCGGCAGCTGCCGCACAGGTGGATTTTTCGACGGGGAAACACAGAAAATACAGGCGATGGATCGCTCCGTGCCTGGGAATCGTGTGGCTCGCGCTGACGGTGTTCATTTATTTAACAATATATTATCCTGCGACTGTGGTTGCTATTTCTTCCAGATAATGCTAAAATAGGGGAATCAGCAACCAGCAACCAGAAAGCGGATGTGAACCCCAATGATGAAAATATTCATATGTCCGGGCTGTGGCCGTATGACTGCGGCCTCCAGGAAGAAAGAGGTATTCTGCTCCAGATGCGGAGAGCTTCCCATGGAGCGTTCCAGGATCACCTTTGAAAAATATGCCGCTATGGACGACGGACAGCGTATTGATTACGCGAAGAGCTGGCTGTACATTCATGCGGCAGGAAAGAAGAACATAAAATGATTCATTTTAACGAGCCTCCCTTTACGGGAAAAGAATTTGAATACATGAGACAGACAGTGGAAAATGCACACATCTGTGGGGATGGATATTTCACGAAGAAATGCCATGCATGGCTAGAGGAACGCATGAAGTCTCCCAAGGTGCTGCTGACCACCTCCTGCACCCATGCCCTGGAGATGGCGGCGATCTTACAGGATATTGCTCCGGGCGATGAGGTGATCATGCCATCCTATACCTTCGCTTCCACAGCGGATGCCGTGGTACTGCGCGGAGGAAAGCCTGTGTTTGTGGATATCCGTCCGGATACCATGAATATCGATGAGAAGCTGATCGAGGATGCCATCACAGATCGGACGAAGGCTATCTGGGTCATGCATTATGCAGGTGTAGCCTGCGAGATGGACACCATTATGGACATTGCAAGGCGTCATCATCTGGGTGTGGTGGAGGATGCGGCCCAGGCGGTGATGAGTAGCTATAAGGGCGTGCCGCTTGGCAGTATCGGTGATTATGGCTGCTTCTCCTTCCATGAGACGAAGAATTATTCCATGGGCGAGGGCGGGGCTATCCTGATCCGTGATATCGCCAACCGGGATCGGGCAGAGATCATCCGGGAGAAGGGAACCGACCGCAGCAGGTTCTGGCGGGGACAGGTGGATAAGTACACGTGGGTAGACTTTGGTTCTTCCTACCTTCCCAGCGATATGAATGCTGCCTATCTTTGGGCGCAGCTGGAGCTGGCGGACGAGATCAACGATAAGCGTCTGCACCTGTGGAATATTTACTACCGGGAGCTTTCAGAACTGGCGGAGCAGGGGAAGATCGAGCTGCCTTATGTTCCGGAGGGCTGTCAGCACAATGCGCATATGTTTTACATCAAGACGGATGATATTGAGCAGCGCAGCCGTCTCATTGCCTTCTTAAAGGAGAATGAGATCGGTGCAGTGTTCCATTACATACCCCTTCACACAGTGGCGGCCGGCAAGAAGTATGGCGTGTTCCACGGGACGGATCGCTATACCACCCGTGAGAGTGAACGGCTGCTGCGCCTGCCTTTGCATTATCGTATCACGGATGAGAATGTATACCGGGTATGCAGTAAAGTAAAGGAGTTCTATCGATAGAGGAAAAACCATGAAGAAATTGTCATTTGTGATTCCCTGCTACAATTCCGAGCATACCATCGCTCACGTGGTGGCAGAGATCGACAGCTGTTTTTTGAAAAATGACCGATATGAATACGAGATCGTGTTGGTGAACGATGCGTCCCCCAAGGACAATACCCTGGGGGAGATCCAGCGCCTTGCCAGGGAGAATCCGCGGGTAATAGCTGTGAACCTGTCCAAGAATTTTGGCCAGGACAGTGCCCTGATGGCAGGGTATTCCGTGGCGAAGGGGGACTATATTGTTTCCCTGGATGACGACGGACAGAATCCGGCGGCGGAGGCTTACAAGCTGCTGGACAAGCTGGAAGAGGGCTGGGATGTGGTCTTTGGCAAATACCACCACAAGCAGCACAGCAAGTTCAAGAACTTCGGAAGCAGGGTCAATGACTGGATGGCGCGGATCCTGTTGGACAAGCCGAAGGATCTGCGGCTTTGCAGCTATTTTGCCATGGATCGGTTCGTGGTGGATGAGATGCAGAAGGACCGCAATTCCTTCCCATACATCTGGGGCTTGATCCTGCGGACCACCAACCGGATCACCAACGTCTATATCGACCATCGGCCCAGGGAAGAGGGCAAGTCCAATTTTACATTGGTGAAGTGCCTGAAGGTATGGATGAACGGCTTTATTGCCTTCTCCGTGAAGCCGCTGCGGTTTTCGGCGATTATCGGAACCCTGATCGCCTGCATTGGGTTTCTGTATGGCATCTATGTGGTGCTGCGGCAGATGATCTGCGGGGAACCGGTGGCGGGATGGAGCTCCATTATGACAGCGATCCTGCTGCTGGGCGGACTCATCCTGATGATGCTTGGACTGCTGGGTGAGTATATCGGGCGTATGAATATCAACCTCAATAATACGCCGCAGTATATCATAAGGAGCGTTTTTTGTGGAGAAGAATCCCCGGAAAGGGATCCGCAGGAATGCACATTCGAAAGTGAAGCATCCAAAGGAGAGTGACCATGCCGGAAGTGACAGTTGTAATTCCCAATTATAACGGAATGGCCTACCTGAAGACTTGTCTGTCCTCGCTTGAACGGCAGACCACAGCGGATTTTGAAGTTCTTATTGTGGACAACGGTTCCACGGACGGAAGCCTTACGTGGCTTGCGGAGAATTGTCCCGAAGTCCGTGTTCTTCCGCTGGATAAGAATTATGGTTTCTGTGTGGCGGTAAACCGTGGGATCAAGGCGTCAGATACGCCGTATGTGATCCTTTTAAACAACGATACCGAGGCGGAACCGGAGTTTGTGGAGGCGTTGCTGGCAGCGATACAGCGGTCAGACCGGATCTTTTCCTGCCAGGCCAAGATGATAGATTTTGCCAATCGCCGGATTATGGACGATGCAGGAGATTTTTACTGTGCCCTGGGCTGGGGCTTTGCCAGAGGCAAGGGACAGCCGGAGCAGAAGTACGACCGCGATGTGGAGATATTTGCAGCCTGTGCCGGAGCAGCCATTTACAGGCGTGCTGTTTTGGATGAGATCGGCTGGCTCGATGAGAAGCATTTTGCTTACCTTGAGGATATCGATCTGGGATACCGGGCGAGACAGTACGGCTATATCAACTGCTTTGCATCGGCGGCGCGGGTGTATCACAGGGGAAGCGCTACTACAGGGTCGAAGCACAATGCCTTTAAGGTGCGTCTTTCCGCCAGAAACAGTCTCTATGTGGCATACAAGAACATGCCATTACCACAGCTTATTCTCAACAGCCCGCTGCTGGCGCTGGGGATTCTTGTAAAGCTTCTTTTCTTTGCCCGCAAGGGATTGGGAAAGGAGTATCGGCAGGGAATATCCCAGGGATTTGCCCTTTGCCGGAGGGAGAATAAGGTACATTTTGACAGAGAACGCCTTCGAAATTCCTGGAGGCTTCAACCGGAGCTGTGGAAAAATACAGTCCGCAGGTTAAGGAAATTTTAAGAAAAATAGAATTGTTTTCTTGAAGTGCTTGCGGTAAGATATAGTAGGTGATCAGGATGATTAAGGATAATCAGCAAAACTTCAATCGTCTCCATGTGGTGATCGATTCCCTGGTGACAGCGGGCGCTTATGCAGGCGCCTGGTGGCTGAAGTTTGAGAGTGGTTTTCTCTCAGTGGAGGAAGGAGTTCTTCCTCTCAGCGCATATATGGGAGCTTTGATCGTCATCATTCCGGTGTACATTATGCTGTACTACGCCTTCAATCTCTATACCCCTAAGCGGGTGCAGGGACGGCGGCTGGAAGGATGGAATGTATTCAAAGCAAACACGGTGGGTATTGTCATTCTTTTCAGTATCCTTTTTTTGCTGGACAGCGCTGTGATGGAGCACAGCTCCGGGAGACCCTTTAACGCAGCGGGAGACTTCTCCCGTGAGATGCTTATTTACTTTTATCTGCTGAACGTGGTTCTGGATATACTGGTTCGGAATCTGATCCGGTATGTGCTGCGTAAGATCCGTAAAAAAGGCTATAACCTGAAGCATATCCTGCTTGTAGGTTATTCCAGGGCAGCGGAGGAGTATATTGACCGGATCATTGCGAATCCACAGTGGGGCTACAACGTGCGGGGTATCCTGGATGACAATATTGAGCGCGGCACCATGTATAAGGGGATCAAGGTGATCGGGCGGATCGACAACCTGTTTGTGATCCTGCCGGAAAATCATCTGGACGAGATTGCCATTACACTGGGGCTGGAGGAGTATTACAAGCTGGAGCATATCGTGGCGCTCTGCGAGAAGTCCGGCGTGCACACCAAGTTCATTCCGGATTACAACAATATCATTCCCACCAAGCCTTACACGGAGGACCTGCTGGGACTGCCGGTGATCAATATCCGGTATGTGCCCTTGAGCAATACCTTCAATGCCTTCATCAAGCGGGTGATGGACGTGGTTGGCTCGCTTTTGTGCATTGTGTTGTTTTCACCGGTGATGCTGGCGACGGCTATTGCTGTTAAGAGCACTTCAAAGGGGCCGCTGATCTATTCGCAGGAGCGGGTAGGACGGCATAATCGTCCTTTTAAGATGTACAAGTTCCGTTCTATGCGGGTGCAGGACGAGAAGCAGGAGAAGAAGTGCTGGACCGTGCAGAATGATCCGCGGATCACCGGGGTCGGGAAGTTCATCCGCAAGACGAGTATTGATGAACTGCCGCAGCTTTTTAATGTGCTGAAGGGGGATATGAGTCTGATCGGACCCAGGCCGGAGCGACCACAGTTCGTGGAGAAGTTCCGGGAGGAGATCCCAAGGTATATGATCAAGCATCAGGTGCGGCCGGGTATGACCGGCTGGGCGCAGGTCAACGGCTACCGGGGCGACACCTCCATCCGCAAGCGGATCGAACACGATCTGTATTATATTGAGAACTGGACAGTGGGGCTGGATATCAAGATCCTGTTCCTCACGGTCTTCAGAGGTTTTATTAATAAAAATGCTTATTAGCATGAGAGGAAAAACATATGGCTGCAAAGAAGAAGAGTTCCGCAAAAAAAAGGCGGAAAGTGAAGGTTATAGTATTTATTCTGGAGTTGATTGTACTGCTGGTGGTTCTGGCGGCGTTGTATGTCAGCATTAAGATGTCGAAGCTGGACAGCGGCGAGAAGATTAAAGAGGAGGATCAAAAGGTCAACGAGGATATCAAGGATCAGACGGTGGATGTGCTGGAGAAATATCGGAATATCGCGCTGTTTGGCCTGGACAACCGCTCCAACGGTAATTTCGAGGAGGGAAACAGCGATGTGATCATCATCTGCAGTATCAACGAGAAGACCAAGGAAGTGAAGCTGGTCTCGGTATACCGTGATACATATCTGGATATGACAGACAGCAAGCATGGCTTTCGGAAGGCCAATGCGGCCTACGCCTACGGAGGATATACCCAGGCGGTGAACATGCTGAACGTCAACCTGGATCTGGATATCAAGGATTATGTGAGCTTTGACTTCAATGCAGTGGCATCGGCGGTTGACATCCTGGGCGGCGTGGAGATCGAGATCACCAATCAGGAAGCCAGTGCCATGACTGGATTTATAGAGGAAGTAGCCCGGCTTTCCGGCAAGAAGGCGAATTATCTCTCCAAGGGCGGAACCTACCTTCTGGACGGCGTGCAGGCCACGGCCTATGCCCGTGTGCGGCAGACGGCAGGAAGCGATTACAAGCGTACTGAGCGTCAGCGTCTCGTGATTCAGAAGATGGTGGAGAAGGCGTTGCAGTCAGACATCATGACCATCAACAACCTGATCGATGAGATCTTCCCCAAGATCAAGACAAGCTTCACCAGCGCGGAGCTTCTGCTGCTGGCAAAGGATGCCTTCAGCTACCATCTGGGTGAGAATACAGGCTTCCCATTTGAAAAGCAGGGAGTAAATCTGGGTTATGCTCTGGACTGTGTGGCTCCGGTGGATCTTGCTTACAATGTGGAGGAGCTTCATAAATTCCTTTTTGAAAACGAAGACTATGAGGTGTCCTATACGGTGCAGCAGATCAGCGATCAGATCGTGAAGGATACCGGGCTAAAGAGGAAAGAGACTACGGGGAACGGATCGAACTAGTATAAAAAAGATGTTGTAACAGGATCCTGAGATATTTTAAGGAAAGGGTTGCCAATGGAAAATCGAATGGTGGATGTCATTATCCCCGTATACAGACCGGATGAAACACTTCGTCTGCTCTTGCAGAGATTGCAGGAGCAGACATTTGTTATTCATAAAGTGATCATTGCCAATACAGAGCAGAAGCTGTGGGAGGAATATATAGAGCAGCAGGAAATGACGGATTTCCTGGAGCATTTGTCCTTGGAGCTGGAGATCTTCCATGTGTCGAAGAAGGATTTCGACCACGGCGGTACCAGGCGGCTGGCCGTGGCAAGATCCCGGACACCGTATTTTATCTGCATGACCCAGGACGCTATGCCGATGGATCAGAACCTGGTGGAGCGGCTGATGGAACCGTTTGCAGGTGATGCGGTGGCTGCTGTCTATGGCAGGCAGGCGGCGAGACCGGACTGCAGTGTGCTGGAAGCATATACCCGCAGCTTTAATTATCCGGGGGAGGACTGCGTGAAGTCTGAGAAGGATCTGGAGCGGCTTGGGATCAAGACTTTTTTCTGCTCCAATGTCTGCGCAGCATACCGGAGAGATATCTATGATAAGCTGGGAGGCTTTGAGGAGCATACGATATTCAACGAGGATATGATCTATGCCGGACATGCGGTTATGGCAGGCTATGCGATTGCTTATGCTGCCGGGGCCATCGTGCAGCATTCCCACAATTACACAGGTAAGCAGCAGTACCGCAGGAATTTCGATCTGGCAGTTTCCCAGAAGCAGCACCCGGAGGTCTTTGCCGGGGTGCGCTCCGAGTCGGAAGGCATTCGGATGGTGAAGAAAACAGCCCGGTATCTGTTGACAATCAAACGGCCATGGCTTATAGTAAACTTATTATGGCAGAGCGCCTGGAAATATATGGGCTACCGGGCCGGAATACGTTATGAGTCCATGGGAAAAAAGCAGATATTAAAGCGTACCATGAGTCCCGCCTATTGGCATGCGCTGTGGGAACGGGAAAACAAGTAACAGTTCAGGTGAGTAACAGTTCAGCTCGTGCCATTGGGGCTGGCTGAAATGTAAAAAATAGAAGTGGAGGAAGAAATATGTGTGGAATCGTAGGTTATATCGGAGAGAAGCAGGCAGCGCCAATCCTCTTGGATGGTCTGTCGAAGCTGGAATACAGAGGGTATGATTCTGCGGGAATTGCAGTGTATGACGGTGAGAATATCCATATGAAGAAGGCTGCCGGCCGTCTGAAGGTCTTAAGCGAGCTGACCCATGATGGGGCGATGCTGCCCGGAACGGTGGGAATCGGCCATACCCGCTGGGCCACGCACGGAGCGCCATCTGATGTGAATGCGCATCCTCATTACAATAAGCTGGAAACCATTGCGGTGGTTCACAACGGAATTATTGAGAATTATCTGAAGCTGAAAAAGAAGCTGCTGGAGAAGGGCTATGAGTTCCTGTCCGAGACGGACACGGAGGTGTTGGCGCATCTTCTGGACTATTATTATAACGGCGATCCTCTGACAGCTATCACCAAGGTTATGCACCGGGTGGAGGGTTCCTATGCACTGGGGATCATCTTCAAGGATCACCCGGATACCCTGTATGCGGTGCGTAAGGACAGTCCACTGATCATTGGTAAGAGTGAGGGCGGTAATCTGATCGCCTCCGACGTTCCGGCAGTCCTGAAATATACCAGAGATGTGTATTTTATCCAGAATGAGGAGATTGCGGCGCTTACCAGGGACAGTATCACCTTCTACAACGTGGATGAGGAGGAGATCCAGAAGGAATCCACCACCATCGAGTGGGATATCAATGCAGCGGAAAAGGGCGGCTACGAGCATTTTATGCTGAAGGAAATGTATGAGCAGCCCAATACGGTGCGTGATACCTTAAGCCCGCGTCTGAAGAACGGAACCGTTGAGATTGAGGAGCTGGGGATGACAGATGACGAGATCCGCAGCCTGAAGAAGCTGCACATTGTGGCATGTGGCTCGGCATATCACACCGGATTTACCTCCAAGTATGTATTTGAGGGAATGGCTCGTATTCCGGTGGAGGTGGATCTTGCTTCGGAATTCCGTTACCGTGATCCCATTCTGGATGAAGGCGACCTGGTGATCATCATCAGCCAGTCCGGCGAGACAGCCGATTCACTGGCAGCTCTGCGGGAAGCCAAGGCGAGAGGCGCCAGAACTCTGGGTATCGTGAATGTGGTGGGGAGCTCTATCGCCAGGGAGGCAGACAATGTGATGTATACATGGGCCGGCCCGGAGATCGCCGTGGCTACCACCAAGGCTTACAGCGCCCAGCTTATCGCCCAGTATCTTCTGGCGATCAAGTTCGCCCAGGTGCGTGGGACGGTGAATGATCAGGAAGTAGCCGGAATGCTTGGCGACTTAAAGAAGCTCCCGGAGCAGATCGAGCGACTTTTGTCCAGCAAGGAGAAGATCCAGAAGTTTGCCAACCGCTTTATTGCAGCAAGAGATGTGTTTTTCATCGGAAGAGGCATCGATTATGCCATCTCCATGGAGGGATCCCTGAAGCTGAAGGAGATTTCCTATGTGCATTCGGAGGCTTATGCAGCCGGTGAGCTGAAGCACGGAACCATCTCACTTATCGAGGAGGGGACTCTGGTGGCTGCCGTGGCTACCCAGAACAGCCTGTTTAAGAAGACGCTCAGCAATATCGTGGAGGTTCGTACCAGAGGCGCCTTCGTGCTGGCTGTGACCAACGAGGGCAACACGGAGATCGAGAAGGCAGCGGATTATGTCATCTACATTCCGCAGACCAACCAGTATTTTACCAACTCTCTGGCCATCATTCCGCTGCAGTTGTTCAGCTACTACGTGGCTGTGGGCAGAGGTTGTGATGTGGATAAACCCAGGAATCTGGCAAAATCAGTGACGGTGGAGTAAAAACTGCTTTCCTGAATAACTAACGGAGGACGGATGAGAAAATATATAGGTTTACTGAAACAATTAATCAAATTCGGAATCGTAGGTGTCATCTCCACGCTGCTGGATTATGGACTGATGATACTTTTTACGGAGGTTTTCGGCATTTATTACCTGCTGTCCTCCACCCTTTCCTATATGATTTCTCTGGTATTTAATTACCTGGCCAGCATGAAGTATGTGTTCCATGGCAGGGAAGGAATGAGCAAGGTGAAGGAATTTCTTATCTTTACTGTGCTCTGCCTGATGGGTATGGGGCTCAACCAGCTGGTGCTGTGGCTGATCGTGGAGCAGCTTGGCATCGATTACCGAATCTCCAAGATCCTGGCTACCGGTGTGGTGATGATATGGAACTTTGTGACAAGGAAGCTTTTTCTGGAAGAGAAAAAGGATTTGAATAATAGGTGAATACGAACCAACCGCCCTGCATTTTGCAGGGCGGTTTTTGAAACTATATTTTCCTATTTGAATAATTTCCCATCGATTAGTTCTGAACGATATTTTTGAGGAGTGAATCCGGTATGCTTTTTGAAGGTTACAATATAGTGGCTCACACTATTATAGCCTATCATCTCAGATATTGTGAGAATGGATAACTTTTTGTTTCGGAGTAACTCTATAGAGTAATTCATCTTTGCTATGGTGAGATATTCTTTAATAGTCTTATTTGTATATTTCTTAAAAAGACGGCAAAGGTTTCTTTGGCTGTAATTGCTTAAGGAAACGATTTCCTCTACACTGCAGGCAATATACTGTGGTGTATTTATTTTGGCTAGAAATGAATAAAATAACATGTTTTCCTGTGAGCCATTGTTGAAAAAGAAGCGTTGGGCGATCAGGCTCACCATTTTGGTAAGGCAGGGATAGTAGTAGCTATGGATCAGTGAGTTGGATTGCATGGAATTTTGAAATACATATATTTCATTGATCATTTCCTCAAGGAGCAAGGTGTCTTTTTCAGACAAATGCAGAACCATAAAAAAGTTCTGTTTGAGCAAAAAAGAGTATAGGCCGGGGTCGATCAAATCACAAACGACTTGAAAAATATGAGGAACCGCGTAGAGGTCAAGGTGTTGATACGGCTTCTGCTCAATGAATTCTATATGATGGTAATCATCCGGTTTTATAAGAATCAGATCGCCTTTTTGGATGATAGATCTGGTATCGTTGAAGTAGTGATAGGTTTTTCCCTTCGTGACCAGAAAAAATTCCCAGTAATTATGCTTGTGATGCCAGTTGCTTTCATATTCTACATGATTTACATATTCATGGAACTTGATCACATATCCCTGTGGATTTTCTGTATATACATTTTCTATTTTCGTTGCCATTATTCCGCTTCCCTCCATATACGGTTTCCATCTTTTTCCAAAGGAAAATCATTAGCTGGCAAGTCAAGGTTACAATATTTTCATGCCGCTGTCAAGAAAATCCGAACGAAGATTAAGATGTCCAAAAAACGATATTTATATATTGCAATGAGCGAAAAACGGAAAGACAAAAACAACGTGTATGGGGTAAAATAATAGTAGCAAGGAGGTGATTGATTTGATAAGACACGAGGGGACTTTTTCATATATTCTTTGTATATTACGATAATGTCGAATAACAGGCGGAAGGAGGAGGGGATGGATATATTCTCCCCCCCAAATATCATTATGAAGCTCGTTAAGAAAAAGAAAAAAGTAAATCAGCTGGTGATGTGGTGTTTTATGCTACCGGGACTGCTGTACATATTTATATTCCATTATGTACCTATGTTTGGGTTGGTGGCCGCGTTTAAAGATTATAATTCATATCAGGGAATCTGGAATTCACCGTGGGCAGGAATGAATGGATTTGCTCATTTTTATAATTTTTTAACTATGCCGGATTTTTGGAAGCTGATATGGAATACGTTGAAGCTGAGTTTGATCTCATTGCTTTTCGGAACCATACCGCCGGCTGCGTTTGCTTTGTTAGTGAATGAAATATCAGGCAGACGGTTTAAGAAAATCGTACAAACGGTATCCTATGCGCCATATTTTATATCAACGGTTGTGGTCGTCAGTATGCTATTTATCTTTACGAATGCAGAAACCGGTATTATAAACCACCTGTTGGAGATGGTTGGTGTGCAGCCAATAGCGTTTATGGAAAGAGCAGACATGTTTGTCGGACGGTACGTCGCATCCGGTGTTTGGCAAGGACTTGGCTGGGCGGCCATTATCTATGTGGGTACCTTGGCGAATGTGGATCAGTCGCTTCATGAAGCTGCCGCTTTGGACGGAGCAAGTCGTTTTCAGAGAGTGATCCATATCAATTTGCCAACCATTGTACCGATTATGCTGATTATGTTGATCATGAATGTGGGAAATCTTTTAAACGTTGGGTTTGAAAAGGTGTATTTGATGCAGACCGCAGGAAATCTTTCTGCGTCCAGGATTATTACAACGTATGTGTATAAGGTATCTTTAAAATCCAGTATTCCGCAATACAGTTATGCGACGGCCATCGGAATCTTTAATTCGGCAGTGAATATTATCTTGCTGGTCATTACCAACATGATATGCAAGAAGAAAGGCGAGGTTTCGTTGTGGTAGTAGAGAAAAGGAATGATAGCATGAAAGGAAACTGCGTCCTATTATAAAGTATTATGATTTGCCGAAGGAAGTAACGGATACCATTGAGCAGAGAATTGTATTTTAGATAAAGAAGGACATTAGGAAATAACGATTACTCAAATTTGAAATGGTATTTTGTCTTGCGTCTTGTCGTAATTTGCAGTATTATAGTTATAGCTCACTTCGGTGAGCTAAGGTGTCACGATATAACGGTAGGCGGCTAACCCTCTTTACAGAGGGAGATTAAAAGCCCTCTGTTTACATAGATACTCTGCTTTGGCGGAAATTTATATATCGGAGGGTGATGCGCATGACGGCTTTTGAGATCGTTTCGGTAGTCCTTGCGGCACTGGCTTTATTAGTGTCTGTGCTTGGCGTTATCGTTAAACTGATTATCGAGCTTATTAATGCAAAAAAATAACCGCCCAGCCTGAGAAACTAGCGGTTATTTTTTGTAACCAAATTTTCAAGGGTTAGCCGTCTATTGTCGGGACACCTTTTATATGCATATTATAGTTGAAATGGCTTACTTTGTCAAGAATCACATTTTTTTGAAACATTCGTCACAATTTTAACACATTTCCCTACTAAACTCATAATCAGAAACCGAAAAGGAACGAAAGGAGATTTTAGTTATGGACAACAATTTTAATCCCAATGGTGAAAATGGAAATGAAAACGAGCGCCCCTCTGATTCTTTATACTCATATAGCTATGTAAAAAATGAGGAGCCGGTGCAGAACGCGGAGCAGAATGTAGCAACGAATGTGGAGCAGAACGCAGCAGTGAATGTGGAACAGAGTGCAGCGCAGAACACATATCAAGGTACAGCCCAGAACGCATATCAGGGTGCAGCCCAGAACACGTATCAGGGCACAGCCCAGAACACGTATCAGGGCACAGCCCAGAACACGTATCAGAGCGCAGCGGCAGGCGGTACACAATATCAGCAGGCCTACACCCCGTATAATGCGCCTCAGAAGAAAGTCCGCAGAGAAAAGAAGAAGGGCGGTTTCGGAAAGATGTTAGGGAAATGCGCAGCTATCGCCCTGGTATTCGGACTGATCAGCGGAACCGTATTCTATGGAACCGGGACGATCTTCGATTATGCTACCGGAAAGAACAGCAACAAGAATCTTCAGACTACGCAGCAGGGCAACAGCACAACGGTCAGCGGGAATAAGGTGACATCCACCAGCACTGAGACAAAAGCGGTAGTCAGCGATGTCTCCGACGTAGTGGAAGAGGTAATGCCCGCGATTGTCTCCATTACCAATCTGTCTGTCCAGCAGTATAAGAACTGGTTCGGCCAGACCTACACCCAGGAAGGATCCAGCGCCGGTTCGGGTATCATTGTAGCCCAGACAGATGATATGCTGTATATTGCAACCAACAATCATGTGGTAGACGGAGCAAACTCCCTGTCCGTTACGTTTGCGGACGATCAGACGGTTGCTGCGGAGATCAAGGGCGTGGACAGCAGCACCGATCTGGCTGTAATTGAGATTCCCATCAGCAGTATTTCGGCGGATACATTGAGCAAGATCAAGGTTGCAACGCTGGGAAATTCAGATAACCTTAAGATGGGTGAACCGGCCATTGCAATCGGCAATGCCCTTGGGTATGGTCAGTCTGTGACTACCGGTGTGATAAGTGCTCTGAACCGGGAAGTGACCGTGACGGATTCCAACAACAATTCCATCACCAACAGCCTGATCCAGACAAGCGCGGCTATCAATCCGGGCAACAGCGGCGGTGCTTTGCTGAACATCAACGGTGAAGTTATCGGTATCAATGAGGTGAAGTATTCCGATACAGATGTGGAAGGCATGGGATTCGCAATTCCTATGGCAACCGCAGAACCGATCATCAACGATCTGATCACCAGAGAAGAGGTAAAAGAATCTGAGGCAGCTTTCCTCGGTGTATATGGTCAGAATGTGACTGAGAGTGTTTCTAAGGCATACAACATGCCGGTAGGTGTCTATGTGGCGAAGGTAACGCCCGGAAGCGCGGCTGAGACAGCAGGAATCCGGCTTGGCGACATTATCACAAGCTTTGATGGACGTACGGTAGATACCATGGAAGCGCTGGCGGAGCGCCTGCAATACTATAAGGCCGGCACCACCGTTGATGTCACGATCCAGCGTGTTGAGAATGGACAGTGGGCGGAAAGCACCATTTCCGTAACCTTAGGTAAGAAAAATTAAGACTAGGTAAGAAGAATGAAGAAGGGTATTTCCAATTCCGCCCGGATGTGCTATGATTACTACAGTAAATCCATGTAACGGAGGAACCCTCATGAGAAAGAAAAGAATTGTGATCGCGTTGGGACATGACGCGCTGGGTACCACCCTTCCTGAACAGAAGGAGGCTACCGAAAGAACGGCCAAGGCGGTTGCGGATTTTATCCAGGACGATTGCCAGGTGGTGATCACCCACAGCAATGGCCCGCAGGTTGGAATGATCCACACCGCCATGGCAGAGTTCGCAAGACTCTATCCGGAGTATACGGCGACACCCATGTCCGTGTGCTCTGCCATGAGCCAGGGATATATCGGATATGACTTACAGAATGCTATCCGTACAGAGCTTTTAAACCGCGGTATCTACAAGCCGGTGTCCACACTGCTGACGCAGGTGACGGTGGATCCCTATGATGAAGCCTTCTACCAGCCGACCAAGATCATCGGCAGAACCATGACGAAGGAAGAGGCCGAGGCGGAGGAGAAGAAGGGAAATCACGTGGTGGAGACCAGTGAAGGCTACCGCCGGATCATAGCGGCTCCCAAGCCCATGGAAGTGATTGAGATCGATGCCGTTCGTGCCCTGTTGGATGCAGACCAGATCGTGATTGCCTGCGGTGGCGGAGGAATCCCCGTCCTGGTACAGAATAACCGCTTAAAGGGCGCCAGTGCCGTGATCGAGAAGGATACAGCGGCAGGAAAGCTGGCAGAGCTTCTGGATGCGGACAACCTGGTAATACTTACCGGTGTAGAGAAGGTGTGTCTGGACTTTGGAAAGGATACGGAGCGGGCCTTAGATACCATGACTGTGGCGGAGGCTCAGCGCTACATCGAAGAAGGCCAGTTCGCAGAGGGAACCATGCTTCCTAAGATTGAAGCAGCCATTGAATTTATCGGCAATTCAGCGATCCGCACCGTCCTGATCACGAAGCTTTATAAGACCGGAGAAGGCCAATCCCAAAAGACGGGAACTGTGATTCGGAAGTAACCGTTTGGCCAGAACGAAGAAGGACGATAAATCGTGCTAAGAATTTGAGGATGTGAAAACATCCTCTTTCTTTTTTGCAAAGGATTTGGTACAATAACTTATTAGAGATTACTATTCACAGCCAATGCCATGTAGGCGGGAGGGCGGTGAATCGTACATATCACCAGTAATAATAAGTAAGAAAGGCCATGCACTATGAAGAATGAAAGAAAAACCAAAATTATATGCACACTGGGCCCGTCCACGGACAAGAACGGCGTATTGAAGCAGCTGATGCTGGAAGGAATGGATGCAGCCAGGTTTAATTTTTCTCACGGAGACCATGAGGAACAGGGGAGACGTCTGGCGCAGGTGCGGCAGCTTCGGGAAGAGCTTGGGAAGCCGGTGGCGACCATATTAGATACCAAGGGGCCGGAGATCCGGCTGGGAGAAATCAAGGATGGCCGTGCAATGCTCAAGGAGGGACAGACCTTCACCCTGACAGCGGAGGATGTGCTTGGAGATGAGCACCGCGTGTCCATTTCCTATAAGAACCTGGTGAAGGATGTTCGGCCGGGCTGCCGGATCCTGATCGATGACGGACTCATCGGAATGCGGGTGGAGCAGGTGACGGATCTGGAGATCACCTGTGTGGTATTAAACGGCGGCGAGATCTCCAACCGGAAGGGTGTCAATGTGCCGGATGTGGAGCTTTCCATGCCCTATATCAGCCAGAAGGATTATGACGACATTGTTTTCGGTATCGAGAATGACTTTGATTTCATCGCGGCTTCCTTTGTGCGCAGCGCGGAAGATGTGCTGCAGATCCGCCGGATCTTCGAGGAGAAGGGCTGCAATGACATCAACATCATCTCCAAGATTGAAAATATGCAGGGTGTGGACAACATTGACGAGATCATACGGGTGTCTGACGGCATCATGGTGGCGCGGGGCGATATGGGTGTAGAGATTCCCTTAGAGGACGTGCCGGTGATCCAGAAGATGATCATCCATAAGGTCTATAATGCGGGCAAGCAGGTCATCACGGCCACGCAGATGCTGGATTCCATGATGAAGCATCCGAGGCCTACCAGGGCGGAGGCCACCGACGTTGCCAACGCTATTTACGACGGGACAAGCGCTATCATGCTGTCCGGTGAGACAGCGGCAGGTCTGTATCCGGTGGAGGCAGTTCGGACTATGGTGAAGATCGCATTCCGCACGGAGCAGGATATTGATTATACGGGAAGATTCAAACAGCGGGAGAGCGTCAGCAATCCCGATATTACCAACGCAATCTCACATGCTACCTGTACCACGGCCAGTGACCTGAATGCAGCGGCCATCATTACAGTGACAAGATCCGGCAGAACGGCTCGGATGGTGTCCAAGTACCGTCCCGGAATCCCCATTATCGGCTGCAGTATGTCGGAGAAGAACTGCCGTCAGCTGAATCTGTCCTGGGGCGTGACACCGCTTCTGCTGGAGCGGAAGGAGAATGCCGACGAGCTGTTTGAACATGCGGTGGATGAGGCGGAGAAGGCAGGACTGGTGGAATCCGGCGATATCACAGTGCTTACGGCAGGAATTCCTCTGGGTGTATCCGGCACCACCAATATGATAAAAGTACATGTGGTGGGACATATCCTGATCACGGGAACCGGGATCAACAATCGGAAGGTGTCCGCCAGTTTGTGTGTATGCACAAATGCCGAGGATCTGAAGAAGAATTATCAGAAGGGCGACATTATCGTAGCCAGAGAGACAGATAACAGCATGATGGAGCAGATTCGCACGGCTTCCGGGCTTGTTGTGGAGAAGGAAGGATTGGATACCCATGCGGCCATCGTCGGCCTGAGCAGGGATATTCCGGTGATCCTTGGGGCAAAGAATGCCACCGAGATCCTGAAGTCCGGAGCTTATGTGAACATGGACAGCCGGAGGGGTGTGATCAGTTGCAACCGATAGAGAAAACGAAGATGTTTCGGTATGGCGAGAGGATCCTTTTTGTGTGCTTCTTTCTCGCAGCGCTTATTTTGTGCGGGCAGATATCGTATTCCGATGGAGACGATGCCTATTTTTACAGCATGGCGCACAGTATGCCGTTCTTTCCTTATCTGAAGATGAGATACATTGGCTGGGAAGGCAGAATGACCTCGGAGGCCATGACCTATATCGCTTTTTATTTCGGGAAGACCTTCTGGCAGTTTGCCAATGCGGCTATGCTGACGCTTCTGCCGGCCGGACTGGTTCATATATTAAAAAAGATGGCGCGGGAACTGACAGAGCGTGAGAGCTTCTGCCTGTCGTTGGCTGTCTGCCTGACGATACTGTCCCTGGGGATTGAGGTGATCGGGTATGGTGCCTTCTGGATCACCGGTTCCACCTTCTATCTGTGGTCCATTGTGGCCGGGATCTGGGCAGCTATGCCCTTTGTGGAACTGGTGTATGGAAAGTCTGGATGGGATGCACAGAAGAATGGCATGCCTGTGAAGCGGGGAAAGACAGCTTCCGGGCAGACTGACCCCGAAAAAGGATCCGTGCCGACAAGGATGTTTTTGTATGCGATCCCTTGTGGTTTTATCGCTGCCATGGGACAGGAGCAGATTGCGGCGGTGGTGATAGCTTTTGGTATACTGGCGCTTGTTTATGATTTCTGTCGGGAACGCAGGATTGCATGGTTGCCGTTTCTGGAAATTATAATTATGATTACGGCGCTGTTTGTGCTTTTTATTTCACCGGGAACCGGGGCGCGCAGTCAGGCGGAGGTCATGCAGTGGATGCCCCAGTATGCTACCATGTCCCTGGGAAACCATATTTTTATCACAGTGCAATGGATATTGAGCAGCTTTGCCAATGAAGGAAAGATGCTTTTCTGTCTGATCTGGCTGCTTGGCGCATGGATACTTTGGAAGGAGAATAAAGGGAATAGAGTCTCTGGAATGCTGATAGGAATATCAATGGTATTTGCACTGGTTGCGCTGCTTCCGTATGTGGGAATCCATGTTTTTTCCGAAATGGGGATGGGCGTGACGGACATCACCCAGTGTGTCAGCCAGGTGGCAACTCCGGCGTCTTTAAGCAGTCAGAACTGGCTGGCCCTTGTCTGGTGGCTTATGGCCGTGGTCTTTACCATTGTGCTTCTGTGGAGACTGGAGGAGCGGCTGCGGGACAAGGCAGTGATGTGCCTGATGGTGCTTGCAGCCTGTGCCAGTGAAGCCATTATGTTCTTCTCTCCCACAATGTATGCTTCCGGTGCCAGGGTTTACTTCATGTCCCAGATCCTTCTGTGGCTGGTGATCGGAAGACTCAGCGGAAAATTGCTTAAGAGAGTCAGCGGATGGCAGTTGGCGGGAGTTCTGGCTGTTGCCGGGGCGGTGAATTTTATCAGTGGAATATCTACGATGCTGTCGTACCTACGATAAAGGCACAGGCTCCATGAAGGACATTGCGGGGGCTTTCTAATATAAGATTATGAAAAGAAGGGGAAAAGTGCAGATGAAAAAAGCAGGATGGGTTGCAATTTTATTGGTTCTGGCATTGTTGGTTGGATGTGGACAGAAGCCTCAGAGCGGGGAAAACGGGAAGAATTCTGACATTTGGCAGGAGGACGATAGCAATAAGCCGCTGACGGACAAGCCGGTAGTAGATGGTCCCGACGATGGAACAAATACCGCTGATCCAAATGGACAGGATGGAGCGAACACCGCTGATCCAAACGGGCAGAATGGAACGGGCGATCAGCCTGGGAACGAGCAGCCTTCGCATGTATCGGCCACGCTGGATCCGGCCAAGGTGGTTTATGCCCAGGAGGAGGTATATGCTACCACGCGGGTGAACATCCGCACGGAGCCATCCACGGACAGCGCGGTATTCCGGGTGGCATCGAGCCGGGAGAAGTTCACCAGGACAGCCAATGATGGGATCTGGAGCGCAGTGAAGATTGATGGAAAAGAATATTATATTTCAACGAAGTATCTGGGACTGGCCTCGGAAATGCCGCCGGAAACAACACCGGGGACAACGCCGGGGGCAACGCGGCCTGCCAACAAGGGTTCCAACGGTTACCTGGTGGTGATCGACGCGGGACATCAGGCCAAGGGCAACAGTGAGAAGGAACCGGTGGGGCCGGGCGCCAGCGAGATGAAGGCCAAGGTTGCCAGCGGGACAAGGGGCGTTTCCACAGGATTGCCGGAATATAAGCTGACCCTGGATGTGTCGCTGAAGCTTAGGGATGAGCTGGAGGCCAGAGGATATCAGGTGATGATGATCCGGGAGAGTCATGACGTGAATATCAGCAATGCGGAGCGCGCCCAGATTGCCAATAACGCAGGGGCGGACGCTTTTATCCGGGTTCATGCCAATGGCTCGGATGACCATAGCCAGAACGGAATTCTGACTATCTGCCAGACCTCCGGTAATCCATATAACGGCAATCTCTACTCCAAGTGCCGGAGCCTGTCCGACTGTGTGCTGGACGCTATGGTGAACGCAACAGGAGCAAAGAAGAAGAGTGTCTGGGAGACTGATACCATGAGCGGCATCAATTGGTGTCAGGTACCGGTGACTATCGTGGAGATGGGCTTTATGACGAATCCGCAAGAGGATGAGAATATGGCGTCCGAGAGCTACCAGAACAAGCTGGCAAAAGGGATGGCGGACGGCATTGATGCTTACTTTGGAAGATAATGATACGAGAGAAGAGGTTAGAACGTGAAAAAACATATGTCAGCGGTAGTATTGACGGAAGGATCCATCTGGAGACGCATGATTGCTTTCGCTGTACCGATTTTTTAGGGAAATCTGTTTCAGCAGTTATATAATACGGCGGATTCCCTGATTGTTGGAAATTTTGTAGGGAGCAAGGCCCTGGCGGCAGTCAGCTCGTCGGGGAGCCTGATCTTCTCTTCCCTACTGAATGTGACGCTGGACCTGTTGTTTATTGCAGGATTTGGTATGGGGGGTGGGGGCTGCCGCTGCGGCAACCATTATCTCACAGTTTGCCAGTGCGCTTCTCTGCCTGCGCCGTCTCCTGCGGGAGAAGGGGCCGTACCGGGTAGAACCGGGGAAGATCCGGTTCCATGGCAGTATGATGAAGCAGATTCTCTCCAACGGTCTTCCGTCCGGCGTGCAGAATTCCATTATAGCGCTGGCTAATCTGGTGGTGCAGTCCAACATCAATGCTTTCGGCTCGGATGCCATGGCAGGCTGCGGCGCATATTCCAAGATCGAGGGCTTCGGCTTTCTGCCAATCACCTGTTTCTCCATGGCTCTGACTACCTTTATCAGCCAGAACCTGGGGGCAAAGCAGTACGACCGTGTGAAAAAGGGCGCTGCTTTCGGAATCGTATGTTCCATTACCATGGCAGAGGTCGTCGGCATTTGCATTTATGCGCTCTCGCCGATACTGATCGCACTGTTTAACGATGAACCTGCCGTGGTGCAGTTTGGAGTGACCCAGGCCAGAACGGTGACGATCTTCTACTTCCTGCTGGCCTTTTCCCATTGTCTGGCGGGAATTTTCCGGGGCGCGGGGCGATCTATCGTGCCGATGCTGGTGATGATGCTCTGCTGGTGCGCCATCCGTATCACCTACATTACCATAGCGGTGCGTCTGGTGCCGCAGATCACCACCATATTCTGGGCATATCCGCTGACCTGGAGCTTAAGTTCCGTGATCTTCCTGATCTACTTCTGGAAGGGCGACTGGATGCATGCTTATGAGCGGCGGAATGGATAGCAGAAGGCCAGACATTGATAAACGCTGCATAGGAACCTTTCTTTTACACATACTATTATGGAAAATTCCAGAAAAAGAGAGGTTACTATCATGGCAGTTGAATTTAAGCAAAGTGAGACCGTTAAAAATCTGATGCGCGCCTTTGCTGGTGAGAGTCAGGCCAGGAACCGCTACACCTTCGCAGCATATCAGGCCCATGAACAGGGACTGTATGTGATAGAGCAGGTTTTTCGGTTTACCGCCGATCAGGAGCGGGAGCATGCGGAGGTATTCTACAACCATTTAAAGGAGTTGTCCGGGGAGACCATCCACATCGACGGCGGTTATCCGGTGGATATCAGTCCGAACGTGGAAAAGCTGCTTGAGATGGCGCAGCATAATGAGTACGAGGAGCATGACGATGTCTACAAGAACTTCGGGGATGCTGCCAGGCAGGAGGGCTTCCAGAAGGTGGCAGGATCCTTCCATATGATTGCTGAGATAGAGAAGCTTCATGGGGATCGCTTCGGGGAGTTCGCCCGTCTGCTTAAGGAGAACGAGCTGTTTATCTCTCAGGTAGAGACAAAGTGGATGTGTTTAAAGTGCGGATTCGTGCTGGAGGACAAGGCTGCACCTGAAAAATGTCCGGTCTGTGGACATGAGCAGGGGTGGTTTATCCGGCTTACACTGGCACCCTTTGCCGGGGGCGAAAGGTCGCAGAAGACGACATAAATGAAAGTACAATGGATAGCAGGAGGATGAAATGAGCAGGGAAAATTTAGTGACACGTCTGAACTATAAGCATGTGCGCGATGTGGCGTTGGAATATCTGATCCTTACGATAGCCACTTTGATCATGGTGTTTGGCGTGTATGTGTTCAAATTTCCGAATAATTTCTCGTTTGGAGGAGTGACCGGCATTGCCATCGTGGTGAGTGCTGTTACACCGTTTACAGCCGGAACCATCAACTTTGCCATCAATATGGCACTGCTGGTGGTTGGCTTTATTTTCCTGGGCAGAGACTTTGGAATCAAGACGGTATATGTGAGTCTTTTGATGTCCGTGGGGCTGAGCTTTCTGGAGAAGGCGTTCCCCATGAGCCATCCCCTGACGGATGAGCCGGTGCTGGAGCTGATCTTCGCTATCACACTTCCGGCCTTCAGCGCGGCGATTCTTTTTAATATCGGAGCTTCCGGAGGTGGCACGGATATCATTGCCATGATCATGAAGAAGTATACCAAGATGAGCAATATTGGCACGCTCCTATTTATTGTGGATCTTCTTATTACAGTGGCGGCCTGCTTTGTATTCGACGTGAAGACAGGGCTGTTTTCCTTTACCGGTCTTCTGGCTAAGTCGCTGGTGATCGACGGGGTGATTGAAAACATCAATCTGTGCAAGTATTTCACCATTATCTGTAATCATCCGGAGCCGATCTGCGATTACATACATAAGGAGCTGGGGCGCAGCGCTACTGTCTTCGAGGGAGAGGGCGCCTATGCTCACAAGAAACGCTTTATCATCCTGACGGTGCTGAAGCGGGGGCAGGCGGTGGAGCTTCGGAACTTCATCAAAGTGCATGAACCGGGGGCGTTCCTGATGATCACCAACAGCAGCGAGATCATAGGAAAGGGATTCCGGGGGCTGAACTGAGAAATCACCGGAAAATTTTTACGGCAAACTATTGCGAAAATCACTAAGATTGGTTATACTGTAGTTAGAGATATAAAATTCGATTAAAAGGGTTATGCAGGAAGGTGTGAGATACAGTATGTTGAAAAAGTTTGTTCTTAGAAATTATAAGAATTTTAAAGATGATATTTATATAGATTTCGACAACGTTGCAGGATATCAGTTTAGCACAGACTGTATCACAGACGGTGTGATTAGCAAGATGCTGATCTATGGAAGGAATGCAACCGGAAAAACAAATTTAGGAAAGGCCATTATGGATATTTATTCATCTTTGTTTGGGTGGATGGGTTATATAAATAAGGGAATATTTCTAAATGCAGATTCATCAGAGGATCATGCGTCCTTTTCATACGTTTTTCAATTCGATGGACAAGAATTGGAGTACAAGTATACTCGTTTTTCAGAGATGGAATTAAAAGATGAAGAATTGTCCATTGAAGGAGTACGTATTTTCAAATGTAATTTTGGGTCAAAGACATATGATTTTGACAATTTGGAATATGTTGGTGCGGAAACTGCGAATACAGAGCGATATCTGCAATCATTGAAGGAGCGGAAGGAGATGGAGGAATCTGGGGAGCAAGGATTATCGTTTCTTAGATGGCTGATTAGTAATGTGGCATTTGGAAATGATTCTCTATTGCTGAAATTGTCGGATTATGTCAGGAGAATGGCTATGATAACGGTTAGTAATATCATGCTGATTAGACCAGAAAGAATGAATTCTGCTTTTTATGAAGCCTTGAAGAAACCTGAAATGTTACGGGACTTTGAGGAATTTCTAAATGCGATGGGGATTGAATGCAGGTTGATATTGAAGGAACTGCCGGATGGACAAAAGGAATTATATTTTGCGCATGAAAGGTTAGTTCCATTTTACGGAAATGCTTCAAGTGGTACGCTGGCGCTGGTTAATCTGTATCGCAAATTTGTACTTGTGATGAAGAATGCTTCTTTTGTATACTTAGATGAATTTGATGCATTTTACCATTATGAAATGGCAGAGAATGTAATCAGGTTCTTTAAGAAAAAATATCCAAAATGTCAGATCATAATGACTTCTCATAACACCAATTTAATGACAAACAGGCTGATGCGACCAGATTGTCTCTTTATATTATCACGGCGCGGTACGCTGACATCTCTCTGTAATGCAACGCCCAGGGAATTAAGGGAAGGCCATAATCTTGAAAAAATGTATATCAGTGGGGAGTTCGATCATTATGAATGATTATATAGGTGAAGCGCGAAAGCGACGGCAGAACCTGTTGATCGTAGAGGGGAATCACGAAAAAAATGTATTGTTTTGGCTCATTTTTCATTGCTTTCCCGAAATTAGCATCGATATTGAGAATGTGTGGATTTATGGGATAAACATATACATGCTCTATGAGGATATTGTGAAGGAATATGGTTCCGAATGGACAAAGGATGATATTGATCTACCTTTTGTCATAAGTAAGAAGCAAAAACAAGCTGTACTTCGTTACAAAGAAGATTTCACCAATATTATTCTGATATTTGATTATGAGCGGCATGATTCAAATTTTTCCGAAACAAAGGTATGGGAGCTGCAGAAGTACTTTGCGGATGCCGCAGATGTGGGAAAGCTATATATCAACTACCCCATGATCGAATCGTATCAACATTTGAGAGCGTTACCGGATACTGATTATGCGGAACGGAGGATTCCGGTGTCGCTGCAGCCGGGAAAAGAATATAAAGCGCTTGTCAGAAAGGAAACTTCCATCGATAGGATAGTTGCATTTCCGCGTAAAGTGAAAGAACTTTTGGAGGAACATTTTGAAATTTCTGACGAGTTGCTTTGTGAAAAGTGCTTTCGCGCAATCCTGAATATTTCGGATGAAACAGATATGGAGAACAGAATCCAGAGGATATTGCAGGAGGCACTTAAAGGAGACAGGCTATTGACTGCAACGCATCAATTTATGGATTTGGTTTCAAAAACAGGATATGCTCATAGCAGCCAGACTTACTGGAACTATATGCGCAGTGTTTTCAAACAGATAATACGGCATAATATCGGCAAAGCAAATCGGGTTCAGAGAGGGTGGTATCAGATACCGGATCATGAATATAAAAAGGTTTTTGAAAAATTGGATTTGACGGAGATTCTGCGTGTGCAGAATGCCGCCAGTAAGGATCCAAAAAACGGATTTATCTGGGTATTAAATACATGTATTTTCTTTGTGGCGGAATACAATTTCGTATTGGTAGAAGGGTAACTTTCGGGAAGTTCTGCGCTAAACATACTTCAAGATTTGCTCCGGTTCGTTCACGATACAGGATGCGCCGTGAGCCAGCAGAAATGCCTCGTCACGGAAGCCCCAGGTCACGCTGATGCAGGGAATCCCGGAATTCTTCGCAGTCTCGATATCCACATCGGAGTCGCCGACATAGATGCAGTCTTCCGGGGAGACATTCAGCTGCCGCATGGCGCTAAGCACCGTATCCGGTGCAGGCTTTTTTGCAACGGTGGCAGTCTCTCCGATGGCCACCTCGATGAGATCGCCGAAGTAATCCAGGCATAACGCCTTGACGGCTGCATCGAATTTGTTGGAGACCACGGCAAGCTGGTATCCTTGTTCCCGCAGGGTGGTAAGTAGTTCTGTGATCCCGGCGAAGGGGGCAGTCTTCTCTTGCATATGCGCTTTGTAATACTCCTGAAATTCCGCGAGACATGTGTCAAAAAGCGAGTTGGAGCGGCCATCCGGGATGGCCCGCTCAATCAGCACCGCGATTCCGTTTCCCACCATCTGCCGCACTTTGTCGGTGGAGTGAAGCGGAAGGTGATACTTCTTCATCACATAGTTGACGCTGTCGGCAAGATCGTCAAGCGTATTTAATAAAGTTCCGTCTAAGTCGAAAATGATCGTATTTTTCTTCATGATGATCTCCTGTTAAGTTATGTTAGGTATTTAGTATATCACAACTGGTAAAAATATGGTATACTAAAACAAAAGGAAAAAGAGGTTACTATTCACAAAAAGAAAGCAGGTTTTTATGCAGATAGAATTGCCGGAAAAAGTAAAATTGATCATTCATACCCTGACTGCCGCCGGCTTTGAAGCTTATGCGGTGGGTGGATGCATACGTGACAGCCTTCTTGGGCGTATTCCCCAGGATTGGGATATCACTACCTCGGCCTTCCCGGAGCAGGTCAAGGCGCTCTTTCGGAAAACCATTGATACCGGAATCAAGCACGGTACGGTAACTGTGCTCATGGATCGGGAGGGCTTTGAGGTGACTACCTATCGCATTGACGGCGAATACGAGGACGCCAGGCACCCGAAGGAGGTCGTCTTCACCCGAAATCTCACAGAGGACTTAAAGCGCAGGGACTTCACCATCAACGCCATGGCTTACAATGAGACCAACGGCCTGGTGGACGTCTTTGACGGTGCGGGAGACTTGAAACGCAGGGTTATCCGCTGCGTAGGCGATCCCAGGGAACGCTTCACGGAGGATGCGCTTCGGATGCTGCGGGCGGTTCGCTTCGGCGCACAACTGGGATTTTCGATCGAGGAACATACCAGGGCAGCCATAGGAGAGCTTGCGCCTTCCTTGAAGCGTATCAGCGCCGAGCGCATCCAGACAGAGCTTGTGAAGCTGTTGGTATCCGATCACCCCGAAGAAGTGCGTACACTCTATGAGACCGGAATCTCGCGGGAGATATTTCCCTGGTTGGATGAGATGATGAACACCGCGCAGAACAATCCCCATCATTGTTATGCCGTGGGAGAACATACCCTTGTGACGTTAAAAAATATTCCACCGGATAAGGTGCTGCGGCTGACGATGCTGCTCCATGATATGGCCAAGCCCCGGTGCCTCAGTGTGGACGAGGCAGGAATTTATCATTTTAAGGGACACCCGCAGGAGGGAGCGCGCATGGCAGGGGAGGTTATGCGTCAACTGAAATTTGACAATGACACCATAGCCCGGGTGAAAGCTCTGATCCTGTGGCATGACGACAATCCCCCGGTAACACCGGCCAATATCCGCCGGGCGATCCACCGTGTGGGGCTTCGCCAGTACCCGGATCTTTTTGCAGTGAAGCGAGCGGATACCATGGGAAAAAATCCTGCGCAGCAGGCGGAAATGCTTGCCTACATCGATGATTATGAGGCGCAGTACCGGAAGATCATAGAGGAAGAACAGTGTATCTCCCTAAAGGAGCTTGCAATTGACGGCAGCGATCTGATCGCTGCGGGGATGAAGCCGGGGAAAAATATAGGAGAGACATTGGATTATCTTCTGAGACGGGTGCTGGAAAACCCGGAATACAATAACCGTGAGACACTGTTGAAGCTTGCGTCGGAGCGGCCGGCATGAAAATAAGGAGAATCAGGCAGGAGTAATGGGACGCTTCGGTCAGAGGAGAAGGATTTTTATCGGAAAATCCTTCGAACGGTCATACAAGTGCCCACCCTTTCATATGATAGAAGGACACAGGGAGTCTGTGAATCGTCGTATGGAGGGGTTTATGTGTATAATCGCGTCAATCAGGTTTTAGAACAATATCCGTTTGTTGTAGAGCAGACACACAAAGGCCGTGGAGCCCTGATCCTGGAGACAGACCAGGGGCTTAAGATATTAAAGGAATACAATGGCTCAGAGGGCCGGGCAGATTTCTTGTATAAAATATTGACATTCCTTGCGGAAAACGGGCAAAAGCGGGTGGACTGTATTGTAAAGACGAAGGAAGAGCGCACCATAGCCATCGATACGGACGAGACAGTCTATATGGTGCGGGACTGGTACGAGGGGCGGGAATGTGACACCAAGAACCGTGACGATATCCAGAAGTCTGTCCGCCAGTTGGCAGACATACATAATACGTTCCGCAGCTTCCCGGAAGAAGCGCCGGAATTCCTGGCAGCGCCGCCGGATCAGCTTCTTATGGAGTACGAAAAGCATATCCGGGAGCTGAAAAAAGTAAAGAATTATATCGGCAGCAAGAAAAAGAAAAATGATTTTGAGATGGAATATGCCAGGCATTGTGATCATTTTCTGGAGCAGGCAGCCAGGGTTACTGCCGGACAGCGGGCAGATCTTGAGACAGATTGTGGTGCGGAAGAACTCCGGGGAATGTGTCATGGCGATTTTAACCATCATAATGTGATCTTCTCCAAGGAAGGGATATCTGTCCTGAATTACGAGAAGGCTGTCTTTGATGTGCAGGCTGCAGATCTTGGGAATTTTATGCGCAAGATCATGGAGAAGCATAACTGGAATCTGGGGCTTGGCATGGATATGCTGGATGCATACAGCAGGCTGCGCTCTCTTGGGGCGGCTGAACTGCGGCAGCTCTACTTCCGGCTGGCCTTCCCGGAGAAGTTCTGGAAGATCTCCAACCATTACTACAACACCAGCAAGGCCTGGGTCTGCGTCCGGGATCTGGAGAAGCTGATGCGCGTGACAGAGCAGGAAGAAGCCAAAGAACGATTTTTGAAAGTGATGAGTTACAATATTTTGTTTTAATTTTTAAAGAGATGTGATATACTCATCGTAGGCAACGAGCAGTGCCAAAACGAAAATTGCGTTGGGAGCTTGCTCATATAAGAAATTCAAAAGAAAGAAGATGATACTATTAACATATTAGAAAAGCGCAAAGGTCCGAGGGCATTTCTGTGGATGCTGCTGGCCTTGGTTTTGACACTGGCCGGGTGTACCCGGAATTCCGGGAAGGACAACAATGATCAGCCGGATGACGGTGAGACCAGGCTTGTAGAGGATGACCAGCTTTATATGCTTTTGAACTGTAATTCCGACACGAATCGCTTATTTCTGGAGAGCGTGGAGACAGGCAAGCAGGAGATCTTCAACTTTGATCAAGAGACGAAGGCTGTAAACCGGGATGGTGATGAGGCAGCGGTGGACAGCCTCCCGGTAGGGGAGCTGGTTGAGATCATCTATACAGAGGAGAAGCTGCTTACGAAGGTTGCAGTATCAGAAGATACCTTTGAATATAAGGATGTCACGGAATACGAGATCGATCCGGAGACAGCGACCATTGCGGTGGGCGGTGTCAGCTACAGCTATGCCGAATACATGAAGATTTTCTCCAATAAGGGTGTGATTCCCTTAAATGTGCTGCTGGAGCACGTAGATGGTGACACGATCTGTATCCGGGGACGTGGATCGGAGATTCTGACCGTGATGCTGGAACGGCAGGAGACGGAGGAACCGGAGCTCTTAAAATGGTTCCGGTCTGAAGACGAGTCTGATTAAAATGAAAGAAGTGTTCATAACGAGGAGAAAGAATATGGAAAACAAGAATTATCGCGAAAAATATCAGGAATGGCTTGAAAATCCCTGCTTTGATGAGGCCACCAAGGCGGAGCTTCGCGGGATTGCCGGAGATGAGAAGGAGATTGAGGAACGCTTCTATACGGAGCTTGAGTTTGGTACCGCCGGCCTTCGCGGCGTGATCGGAGCCGGAACCAACCGCATGAACATATACACGGTGCGCAAGGCCACCCAGGGACTTGCCAACTATATTGTAAGTGTGGGGAATCAAAATAAAGGCGTTGCCATAGCCTATGATTCCAGAAGAATGTCGCCGGAGTTTGCGGACGAGGCGGCGCTCTGCCTGTGTGCGAATGGGATTAAGGCGTATGTATTTGAATCCTTAAGACCGACACCGGAGCTGTCCTATGCAGTACGCAAGCTGGGCTGCACTGCCGGGATCAATATCACGGCCAGCCATAATCCGCCGGAGTACAATGGCTATAAGGTATACTGGGAGGATGGCGCGCAGATCACACCACCCCATGACACCGGGATCATGGCAGAGGTGAAGAAGGTTACGGATTTTGCGGCGGTCAAGACCATGCCGCTGGCAGAAGCGAAGGCGGCAGGTCTCTATCAGGTGATCGGCAGTGAGGTAGATGACGCATATATCGCGGAATTGAAGAAGCTGGTGCTTCATCCTGAGGCGATCGAAGCTGTGCAGAAGGATCTGCGGATTGTCTACACACCGCTTCACGGCACCGGCAATCTTCCGGTTCGGCGCGTGCTTCGCGAACTGGGATTTACGAATGTATATGTGGTGAAGGAACAAGAGCTGCCGGACGGGGATTTCCCAACGGTGAGCTATCCCAACCCGGAGGCGGCGGAGGCCTTTACACTGGGGCTTCAGCTTGCGAAGGAGGTGGATGCGGATCTGGTTCTGGCTACGGATCCGGATGCGGATCGTCTGGGCGTCTATGTGAAGGATCAGAAAACCGGAGCATACCATTCCCTCACCGGCAATATGTCCGGCTGCCTCATCGGCGAATATGTCATCAGCCAGCGGAAGGCGAAGGAAGGCCTGCCGGAGGATGGCGCGCTGATCAAATCTATCGTGTCCACCAACATGGCAGATGCCATTGCAAAATATTATGGGATCGCACTGATCGAGGTGCTTACCGGCTTTAAGTTTATCGGCCAGAAGATTCTCCAGTTTGAGACGGAAGGGAAGGGTACCTATCTGTTCGGCATGGAGGAGAGCTATGGTTGTCTGCCGGGAACCTATGCCAGGGACAAGGATGCCGTGGTTGCCACCATGGTGCTGTGTGAGGCGGCCGCCTACTATAAGACCCAGGGCAAGACCTTGTGGGATGCCATGATCGATATGTATGAGAAGTATGGTTATTATAAGGAAGACGTGAAGTCCATCACGTTAAAGGGGATCGAGGGGCAGGAGAAGATCCAGAGGATCATGGAGACTCTCCGTGCAGAAGCACCCCGTCAGATCGGAGATTATCCGGTGGTAGCCGCCAGAGATTATAAGAAGGATACCATTGTTTCCATGAAGGACGGTGCGGTAAAGCCTACCGGGCTGCCCTCCTCGAATGTGCTGTATTACGATCTTACGGACGATGCATGGATGTGCGTGCGGCCTTCCGGGACAGAGCCTAAGGTGAAGCTCTATTATGGTGTAAAAGGATCATCTCTTGCGGATGCTGAGGCAAAATCCGAGGCACTTGGGGCCGCTGTGGGGGCTATGATTGAAGAAATACAGTAAAAAAGCCGCAAAATAGCAGAAATTCCTTGACAAATCAAGAAAAAACAAGTATAAATATGAGTGTAGATAATCTTGAAAAAAGGATCATCTTAAAAGAAAATTAAAAAAAGAACTCAGAGGAGGAATTTTGTCATGAACAAAGCAGAATTGGTTGCAGCAGTAGCTGAGAAGGCCGAGATTTCCAAGAAGGATGCGGAGAAGGCGCTGAAGGCTTTCACAGACGTTGTTGCAGAAGGAATGAAAAAGGGAGATAAGATCCAGCTGGTAGGCTTCGGTACTTTTGAAGTTTCCGAGAGAGCAGCAAGAGTTGGAAGAAATCCCCAGAGCGGTAAGGAAATGAAGATTCCGGCATCCAAGGCTCCGAAGTTCAAAGCTGGCAAGGCCTTGAAGGATATGGTAAACGCTTAATAGTGACATAAATGTGCAGACCACGGATTGCTCCGCAATCCGTGGTCTGCTTATTTGTATTATAGAGGAGAAAATCATGAGATTAGATAAATTTCTGAAGGTGTCCCGGCTGATCAAGCGGAGAACCGTGGCAAACGAAGCCTGTGATGCAGGCAGAGTCATGGTCAACGGCAAGCCGGCGAAGGCCTCCGTTAATGTGAAGGTCGGCGATATCATTGAGATCATGTTCGGCACAAGAGCTGTGAAAGTGGAGGTTCTTGATATTCAGGAGACTACCAGGAAGGACGAGGCGAAGGAGCTGTTCCGGTATATATAACCATTCAGAGCAAAAGCAGCGATTTTGCGCATGCGGCTCTGAATAGCTACCAATATATTTTGGCCAATTCAGTCATATGTACAGACACTTCTTAATATATTTAAGGAAGGACGAACTCTGGTCCTTTCGCGAGATATAGGAGGTGTTTTATGGAGGAAAAGACGGTCCAGAAGGTACACAAGGTCTTACTGACAAACCGCCGGGGCGGTGTGCTCAACGGCGTCATTGATGTGCTGTCCTTCGACGTGGGTGAGATCCTTCTGGAGACAGAGCAGGGAATGCTGATGATAAAAGGAAACGATCTTCATGTGACCCGCCTGACGCTGGAAAAAGGGGAGGTCGATGTGGAGGGCAGGATCGACAGTCTGGCTTATTCGGATGTGGGCAGCGCCAAGAAGCAGGGAGAATCCTTCCTGGGAAGATTGTTTAAATAATGAATGTGAGCGAAACGATCCTCAAGGAGGCGGATATATTACTGAAGGCTTTTGTGACCGGCGTGACCCTTATGCTGGTGTATGATCTGCTGCGAATCGCAAGGAAGCTGATCCCGCACGGCATTTTCTTCATCTCCCTGGAGGATCTTCTTTTCTGGATGTCCAGTGCGGTAGTCATATTTGCCATGCTGTTCCGGGAAGATGACGGCTATCTGCGCGCCTTCTCCATCGGTGGTGTGGTCCTGGGGATGGCACTCTATGGCTTAACCTTAAGCCGTTATGTGGTGAGAGGGGCCGTGTTCGTACTGGAGAAGATCCTTTATCTGCTCCTGCGTCCCTTTGTGTGTCTGCTCCGCCTGCTAAGACGTCCGGCAGGAGCAATAAAACGCCGTTTTCGAATATTTCCCCGTTTTTGTAGAAAGTTTTTGCAATTTTGCAGAAAAAGGTTGATAAAATTGTGGAAAGCGGTTAAAATTGGGTTATGTAAACAGTAGCCAAGTGAATCAGAGGGATGGATTATGGAAGATAGCAGAGAACGTCGGGAATATGCAAGAAGCCGACGGGCGAGAAGAAGAAAACAGAAAAGCCGTTATAAACAGAATCGGGCAGGTATGCTGTGCATTTCCGGTATCGTGCTGTTCCTTCTGGTAGCGATGTCCGTACAGATCCTCCGGCTTCACGAGACGAATGAAGAGTATAAAGCCCAGGAGCGTGAGCTTTCAGCTCAGCTTGAGAGTGAGCAGGAGCGCCGGGAGGCGATCCAGGCATATGAGGAGTATGTCACTACTCCGGAATACATCGAGGAGATTGCCAAGACGAAGCTTGGTCTTATCTATCCCAACGAGATTATATTTAAAGAGAAATAGATTGTGGCTGCTGCGGCAGCCATTTTTTTTAACACCTTAAAGAACTTCACCTGCCTTGATATCCTTCGAATACCCAATCCGGCACAGTTTTTGCCGAAAAGTTTTTGAAAACGCTCCCCCGGTTTGACAAACATTTCAGCGGATTCTATCTATAATAGCCTCTGCCAGGCCGATAAGGAATCGGCGGAATGGGAGGATAAGAAGGAATGGATAAACAAAAATTAAAACAGGTGTTGCTGTGTGTACTGGCTCTGGGAACGGCCAAGGTCTCTGTGGGGGGCTGTTACCTGCTGATTCCGGGAGTGTTCGGGACGCTCCTTTTGACAGGTGTGAACCGAACGCTTCTGTTGATCTTTATGCTCTTTGGCATGGTTCTGTTCCTGCCGGTGCAGGCTGTGGCAAAGTACGGAATGATCGTTCTGGCAGCCGCAGCAGTAATACGGCTGGTGGAGTGGGCCAGTAAGCGCTGTCGTACATGGGTCGGAGCGATTATCTGTGCAGCAGCCTCGCTGGTAATGACGGTCTCAGGAGAGCTTCTGGAGGTGCGCAGCCGGGGAAGCGTCTGGATCGGGGTGCTGGAAAGCGTCTTTGTGTTCACCTTTATTCTGGTGATGGCACCGCCTCTGCATGGGTTTCTGGAAGGGCGGGAATTGACAAAGAAGGAGAGGCAGAAGCGCGTAAAGCTACCGGAAAACGGGGAACGGCTTCACTCCTATGCAGAATCCTTCAGCGGCCTGTCACGGATGTTTTCTCAGATGAGTCGCCCCAAGAGTGGCTTTGAATGGGAAGAGATGGGTCGGATGCAGCAGGAGATCACGGGCAAGATCTGTATTTCCTGCGATCAGTGTACCATCTGCTGGGAACGTGAGAACAGCCCTATGTATGAGCTCTTCTACCGTCTGATCCACTCGGTGGAAAAGCTTGGAATGCCGGACAAGGAGGTAAACCGGGAACTGGCCGGGTACTGTCCTTATTCACAGGCAGTTATCGAGGAGGCAGTGGGGGTGTTTGAGAAGGCGCGGCTGAACATGGCCTGGTACAACCGCCTGCTGGAAAACCGGGAGGTGATCGCCCAGCAGCTGGATGCCATGGCGGATATCATGGAGGACTGTGCGAAGGAGTATATCGATGTGAGCCACCGGGAGGGCCGACTTCTGACAGCGGTAAAGTTTCGCTTAAAGGAGCAGGGGGTGTTGGCCTCGGAGATACATCTGTATGAGAAGCTTAATGGGCGGTTCTCCCTGCAGGTGCGTCTGACTTCCCGGTGGGGCAACTGCGTTGGCGTCCGGGATATTGCCAAAGCCGTCTCCGAAGGCATGCACCGATCCATGGTTCCGATAAAAAACAGCCGAACCCTGGTGGGGAAGGAAGAGGCGCAGCTCTGCTTCGAGGAGGAACCCATGTTTCACACGCTTCAGGGTGTGGCACGCCTGTGTAAGGATGGCGCGCAGGTCTCCGGGGATAACTTCTCCTTTCTGGAGATGGAGGGTGGACAGACGGTTCTGACATTGTCAGATGGTATGGGTTCTGGAATTCGTGCTTGTAAGGAGAGCGAAATGGTGATAGAGTTAATAGAGAAGTTTCTGGAGACAGGATTCCAGAAGGAGACCGCCATCCGCATGATGAATTCCGCCATGGTCATGCATGGGGAGGATGGCATGTATTCCACCGTGGATATGGCAGCTGTCGATCTGTATACCGGGAACTGCGAGTTCTACAAGATCGGGGCAGCCGCGGCATTCATCAAGCACGAGGAGGATGTGGAGAGCGTGTCCTCCGCCAGTCTTCCGGTGGGAATATTCGGCAAGGTTGAGATTGAGAAGAGCAGCCGGAAGCTTCAGGACGGGGACTTTGTGGTGCTTCTGTCGGATGGAGTGTTGGATTATCTGCATGTACCAAACCCGGAGGAGACCATGAAGGAGATCCTGGAGACGAGTGTGATCAATCATCCGGGGCAGCTGGCCAAGCATATTCTGGAGCGAATCCTGCTCTTTACCGGGGGGAGGGTCCCGGATGACATGACGGTGCTGACCGCCGGAATCTGGGAGCGATAAGAAGTGAGCGTTGGCTGAAATAAGAAGGTTCGGAAGAGAAGGGAAACGTGTCTGTAGTCTTAAGTTACGATAGCAATGAGAGAGGGCTGAAAGGAATGATTCAGAAGGTACTGTTTTTTATAGAAGAATATCATATGCTGGAACATGGTGATCATGTTGTGGCAGGTGTTTCCGGCGGCGCAGATTCCGTTTGCCTGCTGCTGGTGCTGTTGAAACTTCGGAAAAAATATGGATTAAGGCTGACCGCAGTTCATGTGGAGCATGGGATTCGCGGGGAGGACAGCCTTCGCGATGCCGCCTTTGTGCAGGAGCTTTGTGCCAGGCACGACGTGGCGTGTGTGGTGAAGCATTGCGATGCACCGACTTTTGCCAGGGAACATGGCATGTCGCTGGAAGAGGGCGCCAGGGCGCTTCGTTATGATTGCTTCCGGGAGGTGTCAGAACAGCTTTCGGCGGACAAGATTGCGGTGGCGCACAATCAGAATGACTGTGGGGAGACGCTGTTGTTCCAACTGATCCGGGGAAGTGGTCTTAAGGGCATGCGCGGGATAGAGCCGATGCGCGGGAATATCATCCGGCCGCTGCTGTGCGTGGAGCGGGAGGAGATCGAAGCCTTTTTACAGGAAAGAGGACAGGCATTCTGTACCGATGCCACGAACCGGGAGACGGAGTACAGCCGGAATAAGATCCGCCATCAGGTGATTCCGGTGCTTAAGGAGATCAATGACGGAGCCGTGGAGCATTTGTACCGCAGTACCCGCTATGCAGCGGAGGCGGCAGAGCTGGTGGAGGCACTGGCGGAGGCTGCCAGGAGTCGGTGCGTGGAGCCGAATGGTGCATTGCCAAAAGAGCGGTGTGCCGAGCATGTGCTGCTGAGAGAAGCTCTGCTGAAAGAGCAACCGTTAATCCAAAAGACACTTGTGCTGGAGGTGTTGTGTGAGCAGGCCGGAAGCAGAAAGGATATATCTGAGGTACATGTCCTTAAGGTGCTTGAACTGTTTGAAAAGCAGGTAGGCAGACGGATAAGCCTGCCCTATGGTCTGCAGGCGGAACGGACGTATGATGGCGTGGAAATCGGCGCTCCTGGCAGAGAAGAAGCCGGAGTGACTGGCAGAAGAGAGAGCACTGTGTTGGAAGAATCATCGGAAGCCAACGGCAGTCACTGCAAAATATCCGAGGAACTTAAGCCCCAGATTTCCTTGGAACTTCCAGCTTACGGGTGGCATATTACTGCCAGAATCCTGGAAAAAAACGGGGAATTTCAAGAAATTCCCAAAAAAAGATATACGAAATGGTTTGATTATGATAAAATAAAAGGTACTTTGTTGCTGCGAAACCGCTGCCAGGGAGATTATTTTATTATGG